>CAZHTF010000015.1:0-21299 GCA_964535305.1 uncultured Planctomycetales bacterium
TTGGGGGCTCCGCCCCCAGACCCCCGCCAGGGGCTCTGCCCCTGGACCCCGGCTTCTTCCCCTCCACGGAAAGAGGGGAGCCGGACTCGAAATGGAACCCGACTCTCATAAGGACTGGTACATAAATCGGGGGCAGGTCAGATTTGGCCCCGAACCTCGGCGGCTTCACTGTTGCTGACCATGCTCGATTATAAGCGCACGAAACGTCAGCGCACCGATCCGCGGCGCTCTCCCGCTACGGAAACGCGCCCTTGCAACGCTCGGGCACGGATCAGCCCGAACAGCACGCACCAGGTTAGGTCGTTCGTGAGGATCGTCCAGCCGCCCGCCCAGGGCAGCATGCCACGCACCGCCGCATCCAGGAATGCTATCGGTTCTAGAATTTAGCCCGGCAATCCCACGAGCACGATCGGCCAGTGCGGTATCGGATGCAGCGCTGCGAGGGCGTAACCGACAGCGCAAATACCCACGATCATGCTGACGCACCGCTCGATTTGCGGGTAGTGCGGTGGCGTCAGACTCACCAGCTCGAATCCCATTGACGGGAAGCGCACCACCCATCCGCCCCAGATCAGGTTGTACCCGGCGGCGGCGAACAGCACCCACTTCTGCCTAAGTAGAGCTGCGGCCAATCCCATCACAAGCAACCCCCGGATTGAAGTGGGCTCGCCACGCTGCGCTCAGCCGAAGGGTAACTCGTCCCGCCTTCCGAGACTGTGCGGCCATTCACAAGGACGGGCCCGCGACCATGCGAGGACGGATCGTTCTCGACTACGCCCCTCCCAACCTCACGCGCGATCAGCGAACGCATCGGAACCCGATGTGGCTCGTGCTTGTGTCAACCGAGACCGGGGACCGTGCAGCGGGGCGGTAACGCTGGCAGTAGTTCGGCGCGCAGAGGTATGACCCGCCCTTGGTGATTCGCGTGGAGTTCGCAGCTTCCGTTGCGGTCCACTCCCACGCGTTACCGGCCATGTCGAGCAGGCCGAAACCGTTCGGCGGATACTGCCCGACCGGGGCGATGCCCGCAAAGCCGTCCTGGCCGGTGTTGGAGCGCGGGAACGAGCCCTGCCAGGTGTTGGCCATGTACCGACCGCCGGGCGTGAACTCGTCGCCCCATGCGTAGGTCGCGTTGACCAAGCCACCCCGGGCCGCGAACTCCCACTCGGCTTCGGTCGGCAGGCGCTTGCCGGCCCATGTGGCGTAGGCCGCGGCATCCTCATACGCGACATGCACGACGGGGTGGTCCATGCAGTCGGCAATCGACGAGCCGGGCCCCTCCGGGTGCTTCCAGCACGCGCCGGGGATGTAACGCCACCATGTCCCATCGGCCGCAGGTCCATCGGATGCAGGTGGCGTGAAGACGGCCGACCCGGGTACCAGCAATGCCGGATCCGCGCCGGGATAGTCCTCCGCGTCGGGCGTTCGCTCGGCGAGCGTAAGGTAGCCCGTGGCGGCGACGAAGGCCGTGAACTGGCGGTTGGTGACCTCGGTGCGATCGATGCGGAAGGGCGCAACGGTGATCTCACGCACCGGCCGCTCCTCGGGATAGCCGTCGTTGCTGCCCATCAGGAACGTGCCGCCGGAGATGGCGACCATGCCGTCGTCGGTTTTGGCCGTCGGAGATGCCGCGGGGCGCGAAGCGCACGATACGAGCAAGAGCACCGAGGTCGCCACCGTGATCGTGCCGACGGTGCATCGCAGCGAGGTGAAGGGCACGGCTCAGCCTCCGCCGCCGCCCCCCGCGCCCCTGCGTTGCGCGCGGAACGCCGCGGCGACTTCTTCGTACGAGGCCTTGCCGTCCTTGTTGGCGTCGATCTCGGCGAAGGGACGCCGGGCCGAGATGGCGGCGTCGGCGTTGTACTCCTCGGCGGTTAGCGAGCCGTCCTTGTTGGTGTCGAGACGGTTGAACGCCTCGCGGATGCGGCCTCCCGCTCGACCGACCCCCCCAGCTCCGCGGTCCGCCGGCCTCGCTTCGGGCTGGTTCCCCGGGGCAGGATTCGCTTCGTCATCGCTGCCGCCCCCGCCGCCACGGCCTTCCGACCGCCGCCAGAGCGCGTCAATGTTACCCGCGTTCCACGCTTTGTACGCCGCTCGCAGTTCCGCGACCTTCTCGGGCATCTTGGCGGCCAGGTCGTTGGTCTCGCCGATGTCCTCACGCAGGTTGTAGAGCCGCACCTCACCCGGCTGCCTGGCGTTGGCTCTCGCTTGAGACAGCAGTTTCCAGTCGCCCTTGCGCACGGCCCACTGGTTGCCCATGCGCCAGAAGAGCGCTTCGTGCGGGCCGACCTTGGCTCGATCACCCTTGGCGGTCACGAATGGCAAGAGGTCGCGGCCTTCGAGCATGCCGGGCTGGGGATGGTCCGTGTGTTGACGGCTGGCCGGAGCGTTGAGGTCCCACACAACATGCCCCGCCGCGGCGAGCACGGTCGCGTGCACGTCCAGCGACATCACGGGCAGTTCGTAGACCTTCCCCGCGGGCACTCCACCGGCCGGCCACTTCATCAGGAACGGCACACGCACCCCGCCTTCGAGCACCTGCCCCTTGTACCCGCTCAGCGGCTTGTTGCTCGACGTGGTCTGCGGCGTCGGCCCGCCGTTGTCGGAGAAGAAGAAGACCAGCGTGTTGGCCTCCTGACCCGACTCCTTCACCACCGCGAGCACGCGGCCGACGGCCTCGTCGAGCGCGGTGAGCATGCCCGCGTAGGTGCGGCGGTTGGCGTCGGTGATGCGCGCGAAGCGGTCGGTGTACTTCTTGGTCGCCTCCATCGGCCCGTGTACGGCGTTGAAGGGCAGGTACACGAAGTAGGGCGGGGCCTTGCCCTCGCGCTGCGCCGCCGCGTGCTTGCTGATGAACGCCACGGCCTCGCGGGCGAAGGCGTCGGTGAGGTACTCCTTCTCCTCGACCGGCGTGCCGTTGCGGACGATGCCTTCGTTGTACCCTGCGCCACGACGCCCGCGTCCCTCGCCGGGCATGTACGTGTGCGCCCCGGAGAGGAACCCGAAGAACTCATCGAAGCCGCGTCGGTGCGGCTGGAGTTCATCCTTGTATCCGATGTGCCACTTGCCGAACATGCCGGTGGCGTAGCCCGCATCCTTGAGTTTCTCGGCGAGCGTGCGCTCGGTGCGTGGCAGGCCGAAGCGGGGCGAGGCCTGGGCCTCGGGCCCGGGGTTGTGCTCGAAGCCGAACCGCTGCTGATACCGCCCGCTGAGCAGGGCCGCGCGGGTGGGCGCGCAGATGGGGCAGGTGACGTAGCCATCGGTGAAGCGCACGCCGCCGCGGGCGAGCGCGTCGAGGTTGGGCGTGGGGATCTCGGTGCCGCCGTAGACGCCCAGGTCGCCGTAGCCGAGATCGTCGGCGAGGATGACGATGATGTTGGGCTTGCGCGAGCTCGCCGCACCAACCGGCGGCTCATCCGCCCGAGCCACGCAGACGGACGCGCCGATGGCGATAAGGACGATCCAGAGCACTATCAATCGGGCGGAGTCGAGCATGCGCGGAATCTCCATGCGGAGTGAAACGAATTCGACGCGGCCCTATTGCACGCCGAACGCAGCCGATGCGAGGCTGGCGAGCGGGTATTTCTGAGTGGGGGTGCCGGGGGGCGGCCGCCCTCGCCGTGTGCGACCCGATAGGTTTCTAATCAGGCGCTGAGAAGCAGTTGCCGAGCCAATGCCTTAGTGACTTGCCAGAACATCAAAGAGTCGTTGAATCCGAGCGTGACGCCGTACCGCAGTTCCTTTGCCGGGTGGACGAAGTTGCGGTACTCCTTCAACTTGTCCGCCACGTCCTTCGCCGACTCCGTGATCCATCTCAACTCGCAGCCGACCTTGATGTACGAATCCAGCATCCACTCCTGGTAGTTGGTCGTCTTGCCCGTTGCCTTGTCCTTGGGCGCGTTTGCCGCGTTCGTGAGAGGGGCCTTGTCGGTCATCTTGTTCGCCCGCGCGACGAACAGAGCTTCGAGCAGGCCGCCCATCATCACGATCGCCGCGAGGTGCGCATCCGCCTTGACGCACTTCGCGCACTCGTGCCACCGGCGGATGAGAATGTCGCGCATCTCTTGGTTTCCGACCAAGGGCGAGAAGTCCGGCGCGAGATCGTCCGTGTTCGCCACTGGTGCCGCTACCGGTGCGACCAACGCGGCGGTGCGTGCAGCGATCAACGCCGTCTTCGCAGCCTTCAAGGCGTCCAAGTAAGTCTGCTTCGCAGCGTGCTTTGCTGTCGAGTTGAGGACCTTGGTGTAGTGCTGGTCCACCGCCGCGAGGTCAAGGCCCGGGGCCGCCTCCACAACGACGGGCTTGTGGGTGTGGAACCAGGTCTGGGCTGTGGCCCTCAGGCTTGCTACAGCATCAACGTTCTTCACCTGCCTGGCCGTGATCGCGCTCACCCGCTCTCGGGCCTTTGTGACTTCGCGGATGGCCGCATCAATGGCCTTGTGAACGGTTGGCATGAGCGCGGACTCCTTTCGCAAATCGGATGTCGCGCATCAGCCGCCCTTCTTGGTCGTCTTCTTGGTCACGGCCTTCTTCTTGGCTGGCTTCCTGCCCGTACCGCCGCCGTTCCCTCCGCTTGTTGCCCCGTTGCCGGGCAACGTGATGGCGACGAGGTTCTCGCCGACTGAGCTGAGCATGAACTTTCCGTCTCCTGCTGGGTCGAGATAGCCGGCGTTCTTGGCGTTGTTCAGCGTCATTGCCCAACGATTGACCTGCTTCCTGCCAGCCAATCGAGCCGCCTCCCTCATGGTCTCGGCATCGATGGCGTCCTTTCGTTCGGACGGCTTCGCCTCGAACTGGTAATAGTACGCGACGACAGCCGTGAACTGCTGATCGCTCTGTGGCGCTTTCGCCGCCGTGAAGGACCTGATGTCGGTTGCCTGCCCCGGCGCGGTCGCCGCGGCATGGGTATGAGCAGCGTGGAGGTGCGCTGTCGCGGCCGCTGCCGCGGAATGAGTGGTCAGCGGCGTGAGCCGAAGCGTCTGCATTGCGAACTGCAACGCCAGCGACTGGTTCTCCGGGGTCATGCCCTTCAACTCCGCGACAATCTTCTGGGCGGCGTCCAAGGGGCTCTTCGTATCGGCGGCGGGCGGTGCGGTCTGCGTCATTGTGATCTCCACGAAGCCGCACCCCTCGTGCGGATTCAGCGGAGGGTAGCAACCGACGTGCCACTCGCCCGAGAACACCCGAGCGGCGACAGTGCGGCCTCAAAACGGCCTTTGGACGGTACCAGCGCTTGTGGATGGAGCGGGCGGGTATGCCACCGGCGGTCCCGAACGCATAAAGACTGCCAAAGCGGCAGCCGCGCAGGACGACACCACTCTCAGTTTGTCCTTTTGGGGGCAGGAGCAAATCAGCGAAACCCAGTCTGTCAATGAAATGACGATGTAGAACTCGTACAAGTTTGTGGATTCGACGTTCATCCAGCACAGAACTATAACGGTGCTTTCCAAGCCAAGCGCCGGCAATACCGGGGCCTGCCGCCCCCCATCACCACCGCTTGATCCCTCGCGGGCGCGGCCAACTCCGATCCCCAATGGTCGGCACCTTTTCTGTACAGGAGGAGGAGTTAATCGCTTTTTGTTTTCTGGCGCGGCCAACTCCGATCCCCAATGGTCGGCACCGGCGTATAATCTCGCATGAGCGCGGCCCTCATCATCATGAACCGTCAGCGCGACCTGGTCGACCGCTTCCGCGACGCGGGGGCGACCTCGGCGGGCGCGGCCAAGTCGCTGAGCGAGATCGGCGTCGAGCCGAGCTTCATGTTCTCGCGCATGAGTTCACGGGGCGTGTTCGTGCCCGCCGGCGGCGACCGCTGGTGGTTCGACGCCGTCGCGTGGGAGAGGTTCAAGCGACGTCAAGGGCGGCGCATGCTGCTGGCGGCGGGCGTCATTCTCGCGGCGTGCACGCTCGCCTACGCGATGCGGATGCTCTGGTAAACCGCGGGCAGGGTCGGTGCGTCAGCACACGCTCGGCATGCCCGCGCAGAGACGCTTCGGGCCGGAGTGCACCCGCGCCGCTGGCTGACGGGTGGCCCCTGGCGATTGAAGCGCTGTCCGTTGCGTCTGTCGACTCACTTGTCGCGCCCGCCGACTGACCCGCCGCACGCGACGGATGACCTATCGCGTCCGCCAACGCGCCTGTCGCGTGCGATATCTTCGTTGTCGAGTCCGCCGACTGAATTGTCGCGGCTGATGGTCCGATGATCGCGTCTGCCGACCGACCAGGCGGCATCGCCGGGGTATATGTCGCGTCGCGGAGGCGGCGCACGCCGCTCACACAAGTGCCTTCGCGATCCCCGCGACGATCGGTTACCGCCCGAAGTCGTCCTTCGTCAGCACGCCGTCCTTGCTGCGGTCCAGGCGGTCGAACTGGCGGTGCAGGTTCTCGGGGACTTCCTTCTTCTCGATCTTGCCGTCCTTGTTGGCGTCGAACCGCGTGAGCAGGTTCTCGAGCAAGAGGCCACGGCCGCCCGCGCCAGCAGCACCGCCCCTTCCGCGTCGGCGGCCGGGCGTGCTGCCCGCGGGCAACTCCTCCGGGTGGGCCGGGTCTTCGTTCACGAGGTAGTACTCGACGTAGCCAAGCATCATTTCGTCATACGTCTGCGGGCCCCAGCGGACGGTCTTGGTGGGGTCGGGGTTGGCGGGGTTCTCGGCGCTGTTGTCGTACCAAGCGGTGCCGATGAGCGTCGAGCCCGCGGGGGCGTCGAGCGGTTCGCAGAGCGTGTATCGCAACTGCCAGTTGAAGTCATATCGTGGGATGTCGAGGACGACGGTCGGTTCAGACTCGCCAGGCCGCTGGAGTTCGTAGCGGTACGCCTTGCCGCGGACGTGCATGTGCGGCATGAAGGCCAGCAGGCGCGCGTCGGCGGGCAGCCGCACGCTGGCCGTCTCCTCGTGGTTGTTCGCGCCGGGCGGGATCTCGATGCGGCGGTCGGCGACCGCCGCTGTGCGGACGATGTGCTTGGGGGTCTCGGTGCCGTAGACCACGCCGATCTTGATCTGGTCGTTGGTGGCCTTGCCGTTGGGGGTGTAGTGGATCTGGAACATCAACACCGCGCCCTTGGGCAGGCGCTTGGCCATGCCTTCGGGGAAGACGACCGAGTCGTTGCCGGGGACGTACGCGGCCCAGTAGCCGCGGGACTCGTCGATGGCCGATTGGCGGCGGAGCGCCGGATCGTTCAACGCGGCCTCGGGCAGCACAAAGACCAGCACGTGGTGCACCACCGACTTGTCGGTCGGGATGATCTGCATCGCTCGGACCCACTTTTCCTCGGTGAGACGCGTCGGCACCATCACGTTCTGGTACGGCATCGTGCCGTCGGCCTTGATGGCGATGGGCTTGGGGATCTGGAAGATCGCGTCGGGCGTGCCGATGGTCCACTCGCTCTTGGCGAACGTGCGAGGCAGAGGCAAATCTTTGTCGTCGCCCCTGGGTTTGCCGGCGGCGATCCACGCGGCGATCGTGTCCTTCTCCGCCTGGCTGAGCGAGCGGTCGTTGGCCCACGGGCTTTCGGTGTGCACGGCCTTGCTGTTCGAATTGTCATCGGCGTCGGCCTTTGGCTCGACCGCGAACCACGGCGGCATGATGCCTTCCTGCGTCACCGTGCGGATCATCAACGCGCGGCGGGAGACGGCCTCGAACGTCTCCAGGCTGAAGGGCGCGACGCCGCCGGCGCGGTGGCACTCGATGCAGTTGTTCTGCAAGATGCGGGCGATGTCACGGGTGTAGGCGATGGGTGCGGGCTGGGGCGCGGCGGCCTCGCCAGCCTCCTTGGAAGGCAGCTCGATGGCGCAGCCGGGCGAGGACGTCGCGCTGATTGCGGGAGAGTTTCCCGACAGGGCGGCGTCGAGTGCGGCTTCGAGGAACCGCTGCCGCGGGGCGTTGTGCGAGAAGCCCACGCCGTACTGGTCGCTCACCGCGCCGCGGTACACGAGCGTGTTGCCCGCGTCGACGACGAAGACCTCGGTCGTCGTCTTGGCCCCGAGCATCGCCACGAAGGACTGACTCTTGTCGTTGAGGTACAGGCCCTTGAAGCCCTGGTCTTTGACCTGCTCGCGCATTTCGTCGGCGGTGTCCGTGCCGCTAACGTTGACGTAGACGAACTTGACGCCCTTGCTCGCGTAGGCGGCCTCGATGCGGGCCAGCGACGGCGCGAACTTCTTGCACAGGGGGCAGGTGACGCTCGTGAGCGCGATGACGGTGAGTTTCTCGCCGCGGCCAGTGCGCCACGACAGCGTCTTGCCGCTCAGTTCCGTGCCGCTGGCGTCGGCGACGTAGCGGCCGATGCCCAGATCCCGGGCATCACGCGGCGAGGGCGGGGCGATCACGCTGCCGCCCGGCTTGGTCAGAGGTGTGGGTTGCATCAGCCCCGCACCGAACGCGCTGGCGGCGGCTGCCACGATCAAACCTGTCAAGATCCATTCACGGGCGTGCTTCATCGAGGACTCCGACGTTGCGCAGTGCGTACGGAAGGTAAACGACAGTGTCGGAGCCGTATTGCCGACCCGACCGCTCGCGACCATGAAGTTCATCGGCTCAGGAACGGGTTATCGCCGCGGCAGGACCGCCAGGGCCTCTTCGAATGAGACCACGCCGTTGCCATCCGCGTCGGCGGTGGCAAAGTCCGCACGGTCGGCCAGGGGTGAGCCGTTATACTCCTGCTTGGAGAGCGAGCCGTTCGCATCCGCGTCGAGTCGGTTGAAGGCCTGACGCGAGCGCGCACCGGCGGTTAGACCAACACCGCGCTCAGGTGCTTCGCCCGCGGGCTGATCACCGAGCGGTCCGTCAAGCCCTCCTTCGCGCGAGGTCACACCCGCGGCTTCATTCACGAGTCGACGGAACGTGTTGTACGTCGGGGCGCGATAGCGCTGCGTCTGCACCATGAAGATCGCGAACATCTGGTTTGTGCGGTCGATCCAGAACTGCGTGCCGTTCGCGCCACCCCAGGAGTAGCCGCCGCGTTCGTCGACCGCGCCGCCGAGGCCGTAGCGCTGCCCGCCGGCCTTGAGGTGGTTCTCGAACAGGAGGTCAACGGTCTCGGGCTTGAGCACACGCACGCCGTCGAGTTCGCCCCGGTTGAGGATCATGCGGCAGAACCGCTCGTAGTCCTCGGCGGTTGAGCACAGCCCCTGCCCGCCCATGAACAGCGAAGGCTTGGTGGTGAGTTGCGACGCCTCGCGCCCGCGGGCCAGTTCGCCCGGCCGCACCTGGCGGTAGAGCTGGGCGATGCGGCCGGCCTTGCCCTCGGGCACCCAGAAGTCGGTGTCGCTCATCTTCAGCGGAGCGAAGATCCGCTCGCGCAGCACCTCATCCAGCGGTTTGCCCGCGACGGCCTCGACGTACCGCCCGAGCACGTCGATGCTGGTGCCGTACGAGTAGCCCTCGCCGGGGTGGAACTTCAGCGGCCGCGCGGCGAGGTCCTTGGAGTAACTCTCCAGCGTGGTGCGGGCATCGCGGTTCACGCCGCCATCCCGCGCCGCGCCCGGTAGGTTGCCGTAGTACAGCCCGCTGCTGTGGCTCATGAGCATCCGCGGCGTGATTGGCGCCTTGGCGGGAACGAGTTTGCCATCCTCCAGCACCCTGGGCTCGGCCCACTCGGGCAGGTGCTTGGAGATCGGCTCATCGAGCGTGAACCGCCCCTCGTCCAGCAGCGTGAGCGCGGCCACTGTCACCACCGGCTTGCTCATGCTCTGCAGCCGGAAGATCGCGTCCTTGGGCATGAGCCTGCCCGCCTCGATGTCCTGCTTACCGAACGCGCGGAAGTACCCGCGATGGCCGTTGCGATAGACCAGCCCGACGACGCCCGCGACTTCCTTGTTCCTCACTGCCTGCTGCATGGCGAGGTCGAGACGGCTCAGCACATCCGGGTTTAGCCCGGCGACATCAATCGCGGCCGCGTTGTGTGCTTGCGGCGCGTCCGTCGCCGCGCTAGTGTCAGCGGCGGGCGCGGCGTCCGCTCCAAACGCCGCGCGATAGAACGCCCAGTTCTCATCGCCCAGCGCGCGCAGCACGCCCAACGGGTCATGGGCCACGCCGGGGAGCACGGTCCACGTGTGCGGGATCTTGAGGCTCGCAACGTGCTCGTGGAACAGCCGGTTGTTCTCGAAAGTCTCGTCCGTGTCGCCGATGACGATGCGCACCAGCGAGCCCGCGGTGATCGCCGCAGCGTTCTGCTCGGCGAGCGTGCGCGGGCTGACGGCGCGGAAGTACGTCTGATCGCCGCCGTAGACCCGCGCGAGCACTTCGGCGGCACGCGGTCGTCCAGCCCGCGGCGTCTGCACGAGTTCTTCCTGCATCGGCCCCGCGCCGACGATCGACACGGCCCGGAACATCTCCGGGAACTTGAAGCCCAGCCGGGCCGCGCCATACCCGCCCATGCTGAACCCATCGAGCATCCGACCCTCGCGCGTGGCGATGGTGCGGTATGTCGCATCAATGTGCGGCACGAGTTCCTTGACGAACACCGTCTCCAGCGGCGCGGTGCCGTCCTTCCAGTCGACATACATGCCTTCAAAGCCGCCGATCATGCCGCTGACGAACACGACAAGACACGGCGGCGTCTTGCCGGCCTCGATGGCGACGTCGAAGTGCCGCGCGACCTGCGGGATGCCCGCAAGCCCGCCGCCGGAGCCGTGCAGCCAATACACAACGGGGAACCGCCGCTGCGGCTCACGCTCGTACGCCGCGGGCGTGTTAAGGTGGTAACTGACCTTGGCCTTGGCGGACGCGCTGTCGAAGGTGTGGAAGGAGACGCGCGGGGCTTGGACCTCGCGCGTGACCCACTCGACGGCTGGCGAACGCGATTCGGTGGGAGTTTGCCCCGGTTGCGCGTACGCGATTGACGCCAAGCACGCGACCCACCAGAGGAAAATGAACGTGCGCTCGCGAACTGTCACGGGCGCGTCTCCGTTTGTCGGCGGCTCGTTTCCGTTGGTGGAGAAACCCCCTCGACCACCACCCTGTTCCCATCCGGGTCGGTCAGCAGCCACCGGCCCTTGCCAACGGTTTTCGCGCCGCGGGCTTCGAGCATCGGCCGCACCGCGTCGAGGTTCCGCACCCGCAGCGTCACGCTGCGCAGGCCCGGGGCGTCGGGTCCGTCGGCGGCTTCACTGACGCGCTCACCCGCCGGAGACGAGAACTTCACCACGCCCGGCCCGCCTTGGAAGACGTACATCATCATCGACGAGGCCCCGTCGCCGCCCGAGGTCTTGGGAACGCCCGGCAGCGTCCACGGGCGGTACTCCTTCAGCCCAAGCACGTCTCGCCAGAACGCGCGGGCCGCGTCATTGTCGCTCACCGTCATGCCCCATGAGAGCGTCTCGGCGGTCGCCTCGCGCGGGATGCCCATGAGCTCGACGAGGTTGCCCTCGGGGTCGCGCGTCATCCAGACGTTGGTGAACTTGGAGGGGGCGGGGTAGCCCTGCTGCACGAGGCGCTCGCTCATGGCCTCGGGGTTGCTGTCCCACAGCGAGAACCAGCGGTAGCCGTTGCTGGCGATCATCTGGCGGATCGGGTTGCGAGGCGGCGCGGCCGGGGCCGGGCCCGCGACGGGCCGGATCTTCAGGTGCGAACCGGCCCACTCCAGCAGCGCGCCGGTCTTGGGGTCAGCGGGCTCGACCTCGCGCATGCCCAGACCGTCGCGATAGAACTCTGTGATGGTGATTGGATCGCGCACGACCAACTCGAAGACCGTGTCGGCGATGTCGAGTTTGTGCGCGGGCTGGGGCGCGGCGGCAGGGGCGACCTTGATGGCCGCGGGCCGCGTTGTCTGCACCGGCGTCACCGTTTTCTTGGTCAAGTCAATTTCGACGTACCGATCCGCAGCGACGCCCGGGAGGGTGATCGTTCGCCCGTCCAGGAGCGTGACGTTGATGTCGGCCGACTTCGAATCCGCAAGACCGAAGTGGGCTTCCAGTGCACCGCCGCTCTTGTACGACTGGCTGGTGGTGATCCAGCGGTACTGCTTCCGCCCATCGGCCGCGGCTTCCACGCGGGCTCCGATGAGCTGGGCGTCCGTCACGCCCGCGAAGCGCATCCGCAGCCAGTGGTTCTGCTTCCCGCCGTGCTCACCGGTGTTCCAGTAGACGCGGCTCTCGTACTGCGAGGTGTCGGTGGCGATGCCGCTGTTGTCAGGGTCGGCGGCGAAGACCAGATCGAGCAGCCCGTCGTTGTTCAGGTCCGGGGCCTCGCCCGCGATGCCGCCCGCATCGATGCCGCTGAACGTGGTGGGCTTGACGTCGAAGGTGCCGTCACCCTTGTTCATGAACAGGACCGCTCGCGTTTCGATGCGTCCCGGGTTCCGCCGGTCGAGCACGACTAGGTCCTGCCAGCCGTCGTTGTTGTAGTCGGCGAAGACGGCGTCGGCGTAGTAGGGACGGTTGTCGATTGGGTTCGGGGGCGTCATGCCCGGCTGCCCGAGCACGCTGGGTTCGCGCGGGCGGAAGTTGCGATGGAAGGCGCTGACAGGCAGGTCGAAGAACTCGTACCACTGTCGATAGGTGTTGTTGATTGCGCTCAGCCCCGCCGCCTGCGCTGCCTCCTTAAATCGGAAGCCACCGAGATTCTTCCAGAACCGCCCGCCAACGTACTCGCTCCGCGGCGACCAAGTCGTGTCGCTTGGTCCTGTGGCGAACACGTCCTGCAGACCGTCGTTGTCGACGTCCGCCAGGAACAGATACGGCAGCCCCGGGGCCCGGGCCTCGGTCGCGGGCTCATAGACCTGCTTATCGCGGTTGTAGCGCAGCCGCGCCTCGACCGCGAGCCCGTTGCCCGTCACCTTCTCGAACCGCAGCGTGCCGGTCTCCGCGAGCAGGTTCTTCCAGCAGAAGACGCCCTGTCGGTACTCGCCCGGTGAGTAGGGCAGGAGCGGCTCGCGCACGTCGACGTGGAAGCTCTGGAACAGGTCAAGGTCGCCGTCGTTGTCTGCGTCGCGCAGCACGATGTTGGGACCGGCCTTGTCCTTGGCGCTGTCGTGATAGAACCCGCCGAAGTCGGGCACGAGGTCCGTGCCGCCGATGTCCTTGAACGTGCCGTCTTCGAAGCGGTCGCCCTTGGGCTGGAAGATGTAGAGCCGGCTGTGCGGCACGCCGCCCATGGCGTTGCCGATGTTGTCGCAGCCGATGGCGATGTCGAGCCAGCCGTCCTTGTTCACGTCGCCGATGCTGGGCTGGCGGTTGTACGCCTCCTCGTTGCGGATGCCCATCCGGTCCGACACGTCGCGGAAGACGTCCCACGCGCTGTCGGAGATGAACAGCGAGTTGCCGTGGGAGTAGCGCCCGGAGAGATTTCGACCGCCGGTGAAGGCGGCGTTGCGCGTGACGAACAGGTCGAGGAAGCCGTCGCGGTTGAAGTCGGCGAGCACGGGCACCTGGCCGCGGGCGAAGTCGTCTAGCGCGACTCTGGAGTTCTTCAGCGTGATCGCGTGCTCGCGGAAGTTCCAGTTTCCGTCGTTGAGCAGGACGCGCAGCCGTTCGACCCCGCCCTTGCGCGCAGTGCCCCGGCGGGGAGAGTATGTGGCAACAATGTCTACCCACCCGTCGCGGTTGATGTCCACCATGGCGATGCCGTTGGTCGACTCTTGCAGGTTTGTGAAGCCCGCCGCATGCGCTGCCTCGAACATCTGTCCGCGTCCCGCGGCATCACGCACCGCATCGAAGTCGCCGAGGCTCTTGCGCGCCGGTTCGCCCGGGCGCTCGGGCTTGGGGATGTCAGCCGCCGGCACCTCCCGCGCAGGCGGCAGGTCCTCCAACCCCTGCGGTCGTCCTCCTCTCACACGGTTTGACTCTTCACGCGAGACTTTGCCGTCTTTGTTGGCGTCGAGTTCATTGAACAGACCGGGGTTGCGCTGACCGAACGCCGCACGGCTGAACTCTGCGCGATCCACGAACCCGTCGCCGTTGCGGTCCAGGCGGTCGAACAGCGGGGGCTCCTGTGCAATCGCATTCGCGCCAAAGAGCAAGGCTAGGCAGGCTAGGCGCCCGATGAATCCGCGTGCGCTCATCGACTGTTCTCCTCAGCCGTACTCACTGCATAACGTTAGTCCGTTGCGAAACTTGCCGATACCGTCGGCAGTCTCCCGCTGTCGCCGAACGGCGAGTGCGGCCGAATACTGAACCCTCTCGGTTCGTGGACCGCCCGGAGTTCGCGCCCAACGCGCCGGCCCCGCGTTGGAAACCGGCACCGAGCGCGAGACTGCCAGCTTTTCGAGCTGGCCGTCCTGCGCGGCTTGCCGATTCCGGCTCGTAAGGCTTGTCCTGGAGGCCAGTTTCGGTACGATAGGCACCTGAAGTTGCGCAAAGTTGCTGCTGGCTTAAGTTGTGAATGCAGGTTCCGAACTGATCCGTAAGTCATTATGGAGAAACACTTTACGCGGGCGTAATTCAGTGGTAGAATGCCAGCTTCCCAAGCTGGACGTCGTGGGTTCGAATCCCATCGCCCGCTTTTGACGTAAACGACGCTGACGTCGCTAGTTGCGACGACCCGTGCGCGAGGCGGAGCGGCCGTGACGCGAGGCGCGATCCGTGTCGTGTACACGATCGCTTCTGGGAGACGGTCGTGACCGCGAAATCCCAACGGCTACCCAAGTTCCGCATCCACAAATTCACGCAGCAGGCGTACGTCGAGCATTCGGGCCGGCGCTTCTATCTGGGCTTGCACCACACGCCCAAGGCCCGCCAGCGCTACAACGCGCTGGTCGCATTGCATGATCATCCGAATTCCCGCCACGATCAGGGCTGCCTCCACTAGCGCGGTGAAGAGCGTCGCGCTGACCCGATCGACAATGCACTTGCCAATCCACGCGCCCGCGATCAACGCCGGAGCGAGCGCTGCGCCCGCGAGGATGGCCCGCTGCGAAGCCGCGCCGCCGAGGCCGTATATCGGAAGCTTGACCGCGTGCACGATCAGCGCCGCCGCCGCTTCCGTCCCGATGTAGGCACCACGGACCAGGCCTGTAGCGAGGAAAAAGGGTGCCACGAGCGGTCCGGCGAAACCTGCCAGCGCCGAGAGCAGCCCGGTGCCAGCGCCGACGGGCAGCAGGGCCTTTGTCGAGAGCGGGGCGCTGCGCTGCGCCAGCAGGCGACGGCCAATGATCAATACAAGCAGCGCGACGCCGAGCATCCAGCTTAGGTGGCGCGGCGACGCCGCGACGAAAAGCAGCCCGCCGACGATGGCCATCGGCACACCGCCCGTGACGTACCACGTGAGCGCGGCGCGATCGATCTCGCGCCGGTTGAACCACACGCGGCTGGCGTTGCCAACGATTTGTGTGACCGTCAGTGAAACAACGGCATCACGAGCACCGACTCCCTCGTGCATGAGCGGCAGCATGAGGGCGGAGCCGCCAAAGCCGACAACCGCCGACAGCACGCCTGCCACGAGCGCCATGAAGAGAAGGAGCAGCCAGAGCACCAAAAGATTGTATGCGTGGCGGCTCGAATGGAGGGCGCGAAATCCGCCGAGCTGAGATGTCACAACGCCCGCGCGATCTTGCAGAACTTTGCGTCGAGCCGGCTTCGAGCAGGGTTACGCGCCGTTCGCGTTTTCGATTGTGACATAGGTCATTGTCGTTCCAAACGACGCGCTTGCAACGCAGTCGTCGCGGTAGGTGACGTGAGGCGGTGCGCTTCAGTCACGGGATTTCGTCGGCGATGCGGCCGAAAACCCGATCGAACAGCAGCTTCGTTGCCGCGGTGTCGCCCGCCTTCGCCTTGTCCACGAGCGCTTCGACCACCGCCGCCATATCGTCCGGTGTCACGCGCTCAAGCATCTTCGCGCGCAGCTCGGCCACGCGGCGATGATGCGGGTTCCCCCGCCCGGCCTTGTTCCCGGCCGTGACTCGCCCGCGGGCGTCGTGGTTTCCGTTCGTGTTCGAATCGTGGGCCATGCTATCGGAATTGTACCTTCACGCGGGCAGCGTTTCGTGTGGCGAGCGCTTTGGGCATCTTGCCCGAACCGATTCGGCACGGGGCGTCCTTGGTGGCGCGCCCCGGGGCTATGCAGCCGGCACGCGACGAAACCGATTTGCCTTGCGGATGAAGCGCGCGTCCGGCCACTGCCGACGATCGGCGGGAAGGTGAATCCGGCCGAGCGATGCCTTGAAGTCGGCCAAGCCGCCGTCCAGCTGGAGTGTGTGAAGCTCGGCTTCCCGTTCGGCGTTGAAGTGCATCAAGTAGCGTTCGTCCAGGTAGATCAGCCCGCAGTCGAACGCACGATGATACGTCGGCGAGAGCGCGATTCCGTTCACGATATGGTCGGAGCTTCCGGGGGCCGCGACGGGCAAGATATGGGCCGCTTCCACGAGCCGTAGTTGCAGCCGAGTCACGGCACAGCGGTTCCCGTAGCCGTTCAGCACTTGTTCACGGAAGTTCGACGCCCGCGACATGCGGCTTACGGTTTCGACGATCCGCCGTCGGTTTGCGGTGAGTTGCTCAATCTCCGGTGCGGTGATCGGTTCGCGGGCCGATGCTCGCAACAGCAGAGCAAGGGTCTGGGCCTGTCGCCCGAGCCGATGAAGCTCGTCAGCGTTCCGCGTGTACGGCATGAAGTGATCCGGCCGGAACGCCACGGCGATTTCAGCGTTGTCCTTGCGATGGAACGCGAAGCCGTCCTGCAACGCCTGCCGCAGAGCAGTCATGTCGATTTGCACCGACGGCGAGCCTGTCGTGAACGTGCGGTGTCGCCCAAGGTCGAAGCCTGCGAACACGTCCAGATTCGGCTCGTATCCGGGCCGCCGCGTTGGCGGGACCGCGAATCTGCAAGAGCGTGCCAACCGCCGGCGCAGCACTGGAACCAGCCGGCCACTTCGTATAGCGAAAGCGCGGCAGAGAGATCGTCGCTGAAGCACTCGCAGGTATCACATCGCTCTACCACGATCCACGGCCGGCGCGCGCCGCGGATATGGCACGCGGGAAGGGCGGGGACTCGAACCCCGTGCCCGTCACAGCCTTCGCACGTGCCTGCACTCATGTGCGCACTCCATCGGATCGCAGACGCTCACCGACCAGCGTCCACTTGTCGTCCACGAGCTCAATCTGGCCACGTTTCTTCAACTGCTGCTGAGCAGTCCTGACGGCGTGCTTCCATTTCTTTCCGAAGCGCTTTCCGTCAATGATCCTATCGACGGAGTTGTCGCACAGGTCTGGGTGCAACGCCTCGACGCGCGGATGCAACTCGGTCGTTGGCATTGGCCCGTGCTTGTCGAGTAGGTACAGAATGGTCGCCGAAAACACCGTGTGCATCGGCCCGCCGGCCAGCCGCAAACGAGTTAACTCATCTGCGGCTGCCGTCAGCGCTTGTCGCAGTCGGGTGCCGGCGCGGCGCACGGCGCGCTGCTGCGCCGTAAACAGATCCCGCAATTCTGCCGCCTTCGCGCCGTAGGTGTTGAGCACGTCCAGCGGCACGGATGCGCCGAGTCCGGCGTAGTCGGTCATATCGCGCTCGATAGCCGCCGCCGTTGGCGCATCGAGGACCTTCAGGCCGTACTCGTAGTTGACGTCCAAACCGCCGGCAGTCAGGTTTCCCGATGTGACGATCGCTCGTTCGGCATCCTTCACGTACACCTTGGCGTGCACGCGAGGGAGGTGGAACACACGCGACCGAGGTAACGCTGCCGCGAGGTCTCTAACTGCGGAAGGGTCGGTCGCACCCTGCGCGACGTTTAGCGGGGACAGGTCAGTAAGCAGGGAGAAACAGAGTGTTGGCTTCACGTCGTGCGAGAGATGGGCCAAAACGAAATCCGCGCCGCGCTCTGTCACATATGGCGACGAAACGACGAGAGACCAACGCGCATCTGCCAGCAACGAGCGAAGATCATCCTTCCAGTTGTATCGCAGACGTTCCGCGGCGGTCATCTGCGAGCGCTCCAATCGTCACGCGGCGATTTGCTTGCACGCCTTCGGCCATGGCGTGGGCGAGAGCCACCAAACGCAATTTGCGGCGTCCTTTACGCGAATGCGGCGAACCGTCACCCACTCGGCCGGCGTCGGCAGCTTGGCGGGATTCCACCAGAAGAATTCCTGTGCCAAGTGAAAACCGCACTTCCGACAAAGCATGATAACGAGCTCATAGTGATACAAGCTCCGCGTCGGCTGCCCCGGAATCCACGCCCCGCCGATGTCGATGACGAGCGAGCCGGTCGGTTTCAGCACGCGACGAAAGAGCTCTCCGAAGGGCCGGAACCACGCGACGTACTTATCCGCATCGACGTTCCCGTAGTCCTTCTTCCGTACCAGTCCGAACGGCGGGCTTGTGACGATCAAATCGACCGATCCGGGCCGCACCGAATCTTCGAGCACACGGAGCGAGTCGCCGAGGTACATCTCTCCCAGCTTCGTCTGGTGAAAGAGCGTCGGCGGGTTCGGTGCTTGTTCGCGTGCCAAGTCGATTCGTCCGTCCTTCAAGACCGCGGTGATGAACGGATTGTAAACCGGTATCCCAGCGAAGCGAAGGGCCCGAAGTCAGGAAAGCGGCGCGGCCGCACGGTGCGCTGTTCCGCCCCTACGCCGCAACCGGCGTCCACCCGCCCGATAGCCCCCGATCACGAGTCAGAATTCATCGCACAAGCACCGTGACGTTACGGTCGGTCGGTGCGTTCTCTAGCGCGAGCGAGAACTCGAAGTCCAAAGGCTCGTGGCCCGGATCTTCACCGGGCCGGAGCCGACAGGGTTGCTCAAGAATGTGTTCGTGCTGAAGCCACGTTACCGGCCGACACGCGCACAAGTGCTGGGTGCCTATCGCGCAGCCGCCAGATAACCGTTCTTGCCGGACTTCGGCAACTTCAAGACGGCGCCCGGCGCTAGACCGACCCGCTCAAGATGTCCGGTGAGGCGCTGGCCTGTCGCACGGTCTTCGTAGATGATGTGCCCGTGGGTTCGGGTCGCCGGGTGCGTCAGCTTGCCGACGGAGTCGACTGCGTAAACGCCCACCAGTGTGCCCGCCAGTCGCTCTGAATCCATCTCGAATGGTCGCTCACTCGGAGGCAACGTCACCTTCTTCATCCGGGCGTGAATCGGGCAGGCGCCGTTGATGACGTGCAGCCTCACGTCCGTGAATTCGCCCTCGACCACGAACATAAAGGGGTTGGCGCCATCGAAGCCCAGTCTGGCCGCGGTGGTCGCGATCATTTCGTCAAAGCTCTCAGGCGCGACGGCCTCGTCGAGCGCAACGCTTGTCCACTCCTCGATGGACTGGCCGACGAGGAGAGTCGCCTGTGCATTCTCGGCTGAGAGCGACTGAGACCGTCCATCCGGCGCTACGCCCGTGACGACGGGCACCGAGTTCATTATGGTGACCTCGCCGCGCAGACCTTCGAGGGCGCCGACGCCGTAGAAGTGTGGCCGCCTCGTGAGGTCCGCCAGATTGACGCGACCTTGATGCTGCTTCTGCCCGATTGTCTCATGCATGCCGCCGCATTGAACGAGTTCCGGAGCGAGTCGAGACTCTTGAGTCGCGCAGCCGGCAAGCAACATGGTTGGCAGGAGGCACGCGGCGATCAGCCGAGGGGCTCGGACGCAGTAATGGGACCAGTTCATGGCGATGCTCCTATGCCTGATTGGCATTGAGCCGTCGCGGTGGCTGCGACTCCTGAATCATGCATCGCAGTAGGTGGATTCGCAAGGTGGTGGAACGCAGAATCAGGCGACCGCAGATGGTGCCACTGTGCAAGCAAGAACATTGAGTCAACACGAGGGCCACGTAGCGCGGGTGACGACGCACAGCTTCAGCATCCGCCGGTCAGCGGTCGATCGCGCTCGGGCCGCTGCGGTCGATCGTGCTGCGTCGATCGCGCTTGCCCCAGGGTCCTGCAAACCCGGCGCCGCGACACGGCCAATCTCCGTTCCACCTGCTCCACCGCATCGCACCGCCCGTCGGGCTCGGTATTTCCCCGAAAAGGCTTTCGTTGGGCTCCCCAAGCTCCGCGCGAGCTCTGCAAGCAAGCCATGCGCCCCTCGGCTACTTGGCCGGCTTGCGCGGCTGGAGCAGTCGACAATCCGTCCTTTCCGCCGCGCTCGTCGTCAGCAGCTCGGCTAGCGTGGTCTGCCGGAATTCCTGCTCGATCAGCGCGATGGCGTGGTCCAGGCGGCTGTGCAGCGGACAAAGCCGCAGATGGGCCGGGTTGCCCAGCGGGCACTTGTCGATCCTCGCGATCGGATCGACCGCGTTGATCACATCGAGCAGCGAGATCTTCGCCGGCGGCGAGGCCAGCGCAAAACCGCCGCTTGGGCCGCGTTGCGAGCGCACCAACTCCGCCACAGCCAGATCGCGAAGAATCTTCGACAGGTAGCCGTGCGGAATTTTGGCCTGCGCGGCGATCGTCTGGCTATTAACCGAGTGGCCGGGCTCGAGACCCGCGAGATGTACCATCGCGCGAAGCGCGTACTCGACCGTCTGGGACAGCATCGTTCGCCGGCTCCTGATCGCCGCTGTCCGCCGCGGCGGGGGCTAGTTCTCAATAAATGTATCCGCAAATCCGGATCAGCCGGTCGGCGCGGCCGAATCGCGTTCGGCGGGTGCGGCCGTAGATCGCTGCACCCGCCGCCGCCGGTTCGGCGGCGAAGTGATGACCCGCGCGCCAGTGAAAACGGCGGCCAGCCGACGGCCGAGGCTGTCTGCGCTGGCAACTCACGGCTCGCCGTCTTCGTCGAGCTTCCTGCGTCGCGCAGCCTCGCGGTTGGCGTACTCGACCATCGCGAGATACTGATACGGGCGGGCATGCACCATCTGCGCACAGCGGCCGCAGCAGACGCGCACCATCCGATTCGCCACGACGACGTCCACCTTGCGGTCGGTCGGGAGAATGTCGCCCTGCACGGGGCATTTGTCGGGCATCCCATAAAGCGGCGTCTGGGCGGCGATGACGGCGCGATCGAGCCGGCGAATTGCAGCGGCGGGGTCGGCGAGAATCCGCTCGCGGTCCGCCGCATCAACCGCTCGGAAAAGCCGATTGCCCCAGATGAAGTCCAGCGGTTTCGCGCCGAGCGGGCGCTCGTCGAAGAGTGAAGTCTTGAGCGGGTAATGCGGCAATTGGTCGGCGATCATGACGGCGTCGAGGTCGGCCAGACGCGCGGCCGGATCGCGTTCGAACGAGCCGCGGCACGCTTCGCCGCAGACGCGGAGCGGGCGTCCCTCGTTCAGCAGGGCGACGGCGTCGCCCCGGGCGCCGAGAAGGGCGGAGCAGACCGCGCAGGTGCGCAGGTAATAACTGTCCATCGACTCGGCCGGCTCGTGCGCCGGCGCGATCGGGGCCGTTGCCGGCTGGGTGGCCGGCCGGGTCGCGGCGGTCTGGCCGAGCGCCACTGGAT
>CAZHTF010000015.1:21309-50453 GCA_964535305.1 uncultured Planctomycetales bacterium
GGCCCTTGCGCGCGAGCTCGCGGCCGAGCGCGAAGCGCAGGCGCTCGATCGCATAGGCCGCGGCGGTCTGGCCGAGCGCCACTGGATTAACCGCCGCGACGAGCGCGATCACGATTGCGCACGCCGTGAGACTCCGCCGGTCGGAAATTCGGCGCTTTCCGCTTGTCATGAACGACTCCTGAATGCACTCGCAACTCGCGTTTGACGCGCGCGGCCCGTGAAGCGACGCGCAAATGGAACTCTCCGGTAGCGCGCCGTCACGATGCGTCGCGGCTCTCGCCTCGCATGCGCAGCATCGTTAGAAGGAACCGCGTCGGCGTTTCGGCGCGAAGCGCATGCGGCGCGTTGGGCGGCATCGACAACCAGCCGGCCGCGTCAAGCGAATGCGACTCCCCAGCGACCTCCATGCGCAGCCGGCCGGAAAGCACGTGCACAATCGCAAGAAACGGGGCGCGGTGCTCGCTGATCTCCTGCCCGGCGTCCATCGCGAACAACACTTGCCGAAACTCGGGCGTGACAATCAGACTGCGGCTGACGGTCCCGGCTGAAACCAGCTCGACGAGCGTGTCCAGCCGCCCGACATTGACCGTGTCGGTCCGAAACTGTGGTTGAACCACCTAAGTGTCTCCAGTCACGACGGCGAAAGCCAGCGCTCGGCCAGCCGATCGGCGGTTTGCGTCAGTTGTTCGCGCCGCTGTCCTTCGAATGCCTGGCAGCGAAATCGGCAGAAATCCTGGCCCAAGTCCGACTCGACCTGGCCGTGCAACAGCCGCTCGCCCATGCGAAAGAGGACGTTGTCCTCTTTCCAGATATGCCCGGTGAGCATTTCGATGTAATCCCGCGCGGTCTGACGAAACGCGGCCTGCGCGCTCACGTCGCCGTCGCCCGCCGCGGGAAGCGCCTGCGCCATCGCTGCCACCAGCCGTCGGCCGATCGTGTGCTCGTGCAGCATGACGCTGATCGGGCCGTCCTCGCGCGGCATGCCGCCGCGCTCGAGCGCAGGAAAGAGCAGGCCCTCTTCCTTTCCATGATGGCAGGCGTCGGCGAACAGCCGGAAGAACTCGACGCACTCGCGCAGCGCTTCGGCTTCAAACTCGGCGGCGGGATTGATCAGCCGATCGAGCACTCGCAACACCTTCTCGATCACTCGATGCTCTTCACGCAGTTCGGCGGTCGGCGACGACGAACCCTTTTCCGGCAGATTCACGCGCGGTCTCCTTGATCCTGGTCGGCCGGCGGCCGAACCCACGGGCACGGACGCGCGCTGCGGCACGCCGCCAGCGTCGCCCGACCCAAGCTGCGCTCCAAGTGCGTAACGGCGTCATCCAGGCACTGATGCAGCGTGCACGCGCTACGCTTGGACGAGCGCTCGAGCGGACAGCGCGCGAAGTGACGGATCGGCTCCACCGCGTTGATGATGTCGAGCACGCTGATGCAGGTCGCGTCGCGGGCCAGCGTGAAGCCGCCGTGCGGCCCGCGAAACGACTGCAGCAATCCCGCGTTCACGAGATCCCGCAGGATCTTGGAGAGGTAGCTGCGCGGCACGCGCGTGCTGCGCGCGATGGACTTGCACGTGGCCGGCAAACCTTCGCTGACAGCGATGTGACTCAACGCTCGCAATGCGTATTCGATGGTCTGCGAGAGCATCGCCGGCTCCACCATCGCGGCACAGATCGATCAGCCTCCGCCGCCCGGACGCGAAGCAGCCTGCCGGCGGCGGTCTAGCCAGGACTTCCGCGCCGCGGCGATACCCCGTTCGTCGAGCAGCGCGCCGCCGAACTCCGCTTGGGCTTTCTCCGCCGCGCTGCGATCCGCGAATGCCGCCAATCCGGAACTCATTGGGGTCGGCAGCCTGTCCGGGTCGGCGAGAAGGAACGTCGCGTGCGAAGCGTCGACCCACTGACGGGTGAGGTAATCATGTACAAACCGCGCGACCACGACGCCGCCTTCGAGGTTCTCGCGCTCCAGGTCGAGCATGCAGCCAAGGTCGTCGAACAGCGCGTGTTCGCGCCGGCCGTCGCGTTCGAGCAAAAGCGCCGTCGAACTTCGCTCTTCGCTGATCAGCATTCCACATTCGCTGCACTCATCGCGGCCGAGACGGAGCGGCGGCGGGCCGCTGAGCGGCTTGCCTTCGCAGCCGGCCAGCGCGAGCGCCGTTAGCATCGCCGCCGCGGGAAGCTGGATGCGCTGACGTGTCACAGCGGCGACCTCCGCGAGAGCGCGACGCCCGCGCCGAGCAGCGGCAGGACGATCCAGACGACCAGGCAGCCCGCGAAAAGCAGGTGCAGCGCCGCACCATATTCCTCGGTGGCGTAAAGGCCGGCGGGCCCGAGCACGTCGAGGCTCGCATCGATCGCTTGCAGCGACCACATCTTGAATACCTGAAGCGGATTCGCGAGCGACAGCGCGAAGAGCGTCTCGATCCGCATTCGCAGCGCGACGGCGCCGGCCATCAGCGCCAGATCGCTGACGAAAACAAGGCTCAGCCAGACGAAAATCGCGGTTCCGACCGCGACGGACGCCTTGCGGGCCAGCGTCGAAATCAGCAGACCGACGCTGAGCATCGATAGCGCGAGCAGAAGTGAGAGCGCGCACAGCCAAAGGATGCTGGCCGGGTTGGTGCGCAGGCCCTTTAACGCCAGCACGACCGCGGATGCGCCCAGCCCAAGCGTCAGGCAAGCCAGCAGAGCGCCGGCAAGCCCGAAGTACTTTCCGAGCAGCAGCTCGAAGCGGGCCACCGGCTGCGCAAGCAGATAGGAGAGCATTCCCCGTTCGCGATCCGATGCGATCGACGCCGCCCCGGCTGTAAGCGCCATCAGCGGTGCGACCAGCAAGACCAGGTTGATCAGTCCGGCGCTGGTGCGACCGTATCCAGACAATCCCGTGCCGCCGCCGCCCGCCGCGGATACATACGAGACGGCGAGACCCAGGGCCGCAAACGCCAGCGTATACAGCGCGAACCAGCGGCTGCGAATGGCCTCGCGGAGTTCGCGGCCCGCGATCGTCAGCACGTTCGCCGCAACGCCGGGAGGTCTGCAGGCCGCGAATGCGGTCGCGTCGATCGAACTCATCGCAAGCCTCCCCGGCGCGCCTCGCTCGCCGCGGCGCCGGACGGCACGGAAATCAGCTCGAAGTCCTGCACCGGAATCCGCGCATCGGCGAGCAGCCGGAACGGCGCGGCCTTGCGTTCGGGCAAGACCGGAACGATGAGCCCGACCCCGTTCAGCCGCGCCGCGAACCCGCCCGCCGCCAGCGACTCAAGCGCCCGCGGACGATCGGCGGCGGCGACGACCAGGTGAAGCTGCGCGCACTGCCCGACCCGGCTGAGAAAGTCGCCGCACGGCGTCAGGGCCGTGAGCCGGCCGTTTTCGAGCTGCGCCACGCGTCGCGCGAGCACCGCGACCTCCTCCAAGCGATGCGAGGCGAACAGCAGTGTGCGCCCCGAGCCCGAAAGCCGCTGCAGCAGCCCGACGAACTCCTCGCGTCCGACCGCGTCGAGACTGGCGGTCACTTCGTCGAGCAGCAGCACCGGCGGCTCTGCGAGAAGGGCGATCGCGAGCGCGAGTCGCTGCTTCATACCACCCGAAAGCTCGCGAATCCGCTTTCGCGCGTGTCCGCCGAGGCCGACGCGTTCAAGCGTAGCGCCGACGTCGATCCGGCGGAGCGCTTTGAGCCGTGCGAAGAAGCCGATGGCCTCGCGGACGCCCAGGTCGTCGTAGAAGCCGATTTCTTGCGGAACGTAGCCGACGAGCTGCCGCGCAGCTTTGCCCTGCCGGCGAATGTCGCGCCCGCCGACCGTGATCGTTCCGCGAAACCTGAGCAAACCCAGAACGCAGCGCAGCAGCGTCGTCTTGCCGGCGCCGTTGGTTCCCCAGAGCGCCAGGCTGTCGCCGGGTTCGAGGGTGAGCGACACGTCCGCGACTGCCGTGGCGCGACCGAAGCGCTTGGTCACATTCTGAATCGCGATCACGTGGCCCTCTCGCGAGCGATTCTCAGCTCGCGCGGCTTTGTGATCGAGAAGATCAGCGAGCCGCCGATTCCCAGAAGCACGATTCCGCTCAAGAGCAGCGCTGCGCCGCCTGACGGCTCGGGCGCGAGCTGCGCCGCGAGTGGACGCGGACGCATCAGCGGCACCTCGTCCGTGAATTTGGGCTCCGGCCGGACCGCCGGGATCGCCCGGCCCACGAACTCAATCGCCTGCTGAGCGGGGCTGAACAGAAACAGCCGCAGCATCGGCTCGCGCTCCAGCAAATTCTCGAAAAGCGTGTAAGACTCGTGTACGAAGTCGCCGATGCCGTCCGCGTTCTGGTCATACCCGGTGTAATCGCTCCAGAAGTTGCCGCGATCGCCTTTCCAGAACTGGTTTGCTTCCAGAGAACCCCGCCCAGCCACAACGACGCTGTCGATGTTGTCAATGAAATTGTTGTCGCTGAGCTGATTGCCGCGGGCGGACGGAAGGAACGTGATGCCAATGTCGTTGCAGGCGATTGTGTTGTCCACAAACTCGCCTGGGCGGGTCTGCGTGAACGGCGATCCGTCGATGTAAATGCCGGATCGGTTACCGGCGATCAGATTGCCTACGACTCGGAACTGATCGGTCTCCTTGAGGCCGATGCCGTATCCGCTGGGACCGCGGTTTCGCAGCAAGCGGTTCTCCAGAAGCTCAACGCCGGTGCTGTACATTAAATAGATGCCGACCGAGTTTTCCGTGAACGTGTTGTTGGCAATTGTGATCTTGTCACTGAACATCAGGTGCAGACCATAACGGCAGTCAAACCCGGTGTTCTCACGGACAACCACGCCGGAGGAGTACCACAGAATGGCGTCGCGCCCGTCATGAATCGTATTACCCGCCACCAGCGTCCGATCGGCGCGCCAGAGCCTCAGGCCGTCGCCGCGGCGGGCGATGTCGAGCTTCTTGCCGCCAATGCGATTGCCGATGATGCGGCTGTCGGGCGCGTCGCGAAGATCGACCCCGAAGAGGATGTCTTCGAACACGTTGTCGAGAATGTTTGCCCGCGGCGCGAGCGCGCGGACGGCACAGTTCTCCTGATCCAGATCGATACCGGTATTGCGGATCGTGAAACCCTGCAAGGTGACGTCCGGTGCGACGATCTCGACGATGTCGCCGCTGCCTCCACCGTCGATCACCGCGGCCCCGCGCGCGATCAGCCGGATCGGCCGCTCGATCCGCACGCGCTCGAAGTAAACGCCCGCTTCGATCGTGACCGTAGCTCCGGGTTGAGCTGCGGCGAGGCGCCGCCCGATCTCACCTGGCGTGGTCGCGACCGATCCGCGGATCGCTGCCTTTGGCACGGAGTGATCGCCGGCCCTCTGCGCGGCAAACGCCGTAAGCGCGGCGCACACACCGGCGAGCGCCACGAGAATCGTCCGACTTCGCTGAATCGAGCGGGTCACGCCGGCGCTCCCGTCGTGGCGATTCGCGTCTTCAGATACAGTGGCCGATACGCCCGCCGGTGAAAGTAGAATCCGACGATTATCAGCGCGGCGCACGCGACCGCGAGCCAGTAGCCCGCGCCAAACTCGGCGAATGTCTTGAATTGCCCGATGCCGCCCTCGCCGATCACCGTGGGCACGAAAGGTTTGACCGAAGCAGACAGCGGCGCGCCGGGGTCGAGGTTCAGTCCAAACGTCCGCATCCAGAAGTGCAGATCGACGATGAACCCAACCGGAAAGCTGATCGCCGGAACCGCCAGCAGCACCGCCCACTTGCTGTGCACAAATGTGGCACCTTCGACCAGCAGAAACATGGCGATGATCATCCACACGGATGCTGTCCGCTCGAACGCTGCGGCTTCTCCGAGCGGCCGCATGCCGATGTAGTGATTAAGCCCGTCGATCTCGCGCACGTCGCCGGTCAGATTGTTGACGTACGCTGTTAAGAACAGCCCGTTCGGATACTGTGGAGCGACGAGCTCCATGTGCCAATACGGGAAGAAGATCGAGACCAGCAGCAGCACCCGCGCCGCCATGAAGATCAGCGTCGGAGTCAGATAGCGGGCACGATGCAGACGGAACTCCTCGTCCGCAACACGGGGACCAACCAGCGCGCTCAGGAAACTGGACATGGCTGCTCCTGATGCAAGCCTGCTTCAACAAATCGGCGGGAACCAACGCCCGCCACGGCGCCGGCCGCTGTGGGCGCGAACGCTAGTTCGACGCCGGTCGCGCAGGCGCTTCACCAGCCGCTGCGGCGGTCGCGGGCTTCACATGCAGGTATCCCATCATCTCCAGGTGCAGCGCCGAGCAGAACTCGGTGCAATAGAAGGGATACGTGCCGGCCCGATCGGCGACGAACTTGAACTGCGCGTATTCGCCCGGCTCGAGCGACAGGTTGACGTTATACCCGCCGATGCAGAAGCCGTGCGTCGCGTCCTGGGCCGTTTCCATCGCTGTGATCCGCCAGGTCACTACGTCGCCTTCGTTCACTTCGACGTGCTCAGGGAAGAAGTGGCTGCGCACGGCGGTCATGTTGACCAGCACCTTGTTGCCGTCGCGCGTCACGCCCTCCTGTCCCTTCTTCGGCGCGTTCGGATCGAGTTGCTGCGTGTGCGGGTTCCAGCCCACCTCAGGATAGACTTTCCAGCTCTTGAGCTTGTCGGCCTTGATCATCTGGCAGTAGTGCGGCTCGCCTACGCCGATCGGGCTGTCGTAAATCACCGGCATGTTCGCGCCCGGCTGGACAATGTCGAGCAACTGGAAATTCTGCGGCAGCAGCGGACCGGTCGGCAAAAAGCGATCAACCGACCACTTCGACATTGAGATCAGGTAGTTGCCGTCCGGACTGACCGTGTCGCCCTCCGCAGCGCACAGATGGCCGATGTTGTATTGCACCGGCGTTTTCTGCACGAGCTTCCAAGGCTGGTCGTCATTGAGCTTGTCATATTCGCCACCCAGCGTCCAGCGCGCCACCGCCGAGTCAAGGAACAGCGAGGTGTACGCGTAGCCCTTATTATCGAACTGCGTGTGTAGCGGCCCCAGACCAAGCTCGACCTGCGCCTCTTTCACGGCGTCAAAATCCAGCACCGGGACGCCAAACTCATCCTTGGTCGAGAACTTCTTCTCGCTGATCGCCGCCTTGATCTTGTCGATCGAGTAGACCGTCACGTGCGGATCGAGCTTCCCGGCCACAACCATGTACTGGCCGTTCGGCGTCACGTCGACACCGTGCGGGCTCTTCGGCTCGGGCGCGAAGTGAAGAATTCCCTCGGCGACAGAAGTATCGAGCGTCAGCACCGGGAAGTCGTTGATTTTCTTGGCTTTGCCGGCCTTGAATGCAACCTCGGCCTTCTTCCAGTCGATGATGTGCAAGTAATCCATGTCGCGCTTGCTAGCGCCGGCCTCGAACGGCGGATTGCCCTTCTCCACGCCGCCCGTGGCCATCTCGGCGTTGAACGAGTTGATGAAAAAGTACCCGTCGCTCGCGGCCTTGCCTGCGTCGGCCAGGTCCTGCCAGTACGGCGGCAACTCGAGCGCGAACGACGCCGATGTGTCGATTCGCCCCTTGGCGCGGTCGAATTTCCACATCGTCACCATTCCGCGATAGAGCTTCTTGTACTCCTCCGGCGGCGCGTAGCCGTAACCGAGCACAGTCGCGTACTGGCCGCCTTCAATGATGTAATCGGTGTTGGGCGTGACGAACGCCGCGCCATGGTCGCTGATCGTCAGCGGGTTCTTGACGATCTGCTTGGTCTCCCAGTCGCGCAGATCGATCACCCCGACGCGAGCGTTGGCCTTATCGCCGATGAACAGGAATTGCCCGTCATACTCGCCGCCGGTCTCGGAGAGCGCCGGATGGTGCGTGTCGCCCCAGGCCACCAGCTTGCCCTGGATTTTCATCGATTCGAGCACCGCGTCTTCATCGCCTGAGAAACCGTAGCCCTGCCACGATTCGGGCGTGAAGACCGAAATCGAGCGCAGCAGCCGCATGCTCGGAACGCCGATCGCGAACACCTGGCCGCTCTGACCGCCGGAAGAAAACAGGACATAGTCGTCGTGCCGCCCGCTGGGCATGAACGTCTTGGCCGCCGCAACCAGGTCATCGACGTTGAGCTTGCGGTCGTTCGCGATTCGGGTCAGTTGCCCGACCTGCTCGGCGGTCAGCTCGATGGGCTTGGCCGCTTCGTCGCCGCGCCGGCGGCGGCGACCCTCCTGCTGCGCCAGGGCCTCCGGGATCATTCCCGAAACCACGGTCGCGACGGCGAGCAATAGCGGCAGCAGACTTCGAAGCTGGCGTGGTGTGCGCGTCATGACGATCTCCTGAGTTGGCATCGGCGGGCCGCCCGTCCCGGGGGCGCTGCTCGTCGTGCGGATCTTCCTCGGTCAAGTCCCGGTCGGTGCGGCCGCCCGGGCTGGCTGCAACGTGCGCAGGTAGGCGATGACATCCAGGATGTCGTCCTCTGTCATCGCCGGATTGCCTCCCTTGGGGGGCATTTGAATGCCGGTAGTATTCCTGGGGTCGCCTGGGGCGCGGCCGCGCTTCACGAACTCGAGCAGTGCATCGTCGTCGAGCGATTGGATGAACTCGTTGTTCACCAGCGACTTTCCGTTGCCCTGAATCCCGACGCCACCCTGTCCGTGGCATGCGATGCAGGTGGTATGGAACAGCTTGTTCCCGCTGGCGATGTACTCCGCCAGCTCGGCGTCGCCGCCGGCTGCGGCAAGCGCGGCGGCCTTCTCCTGCTCGCTGACGACGATCTGCTTGGGCGCCCAGGCCGGCAGCGCCGGCATCCGCCGCGGATCCTGCAAGCCGCGCGTGTACTTCACGACCGCCAGCAGATCCGCGCTGGTCAGCGCCGGATTACCGCCCTTGGGCGGCATGGCGATTTTCGTGCTGTTGAGCGGATCATTGACCGGACGGCCGCGCTCGATGAACGCGACCAGCGCGGCGTCGCTCGAATCCGCGACAAAGTCGCTGCGCACCAGGTCCTTCCCCAATCCCGGCACGCCCAGTCCGGAAGGTGCATGGCAGACGCCGCACACGTTTCGAAAGACGTCGCGACCGTGCAGCGCCAGATCGAACGGCACCATCTCGCCGGCGGGCTGCGCAGCCAGCCGCTCGTGATACGCGGGCTTGGGCCGAGGCGTCAGCCAGACCGAAACTTTGATCCCCCCCAGGAAGAGCACGTAGCACAGGCTGAGAACCGCCAGGTTGACACCTAGGGCGAGCGAAAGTGCGAACGCCTCGCGGCGACGGTTTCTTGTGACGACCGCTGCTTGGGCGAGCATGAGCGAAGCTCCAAAAGCGATATATAGACCTATATATCCATCATATCGACTGGTTTTGCTTCGTCAATAGGGCCACGCGTGATTTGCAGTGCATCGCATACGCACCCCTCGAGTCGTGGGCGTGCCGGTCTCCGGACGGCCTGATCGCCGCCAATCAGCGGCGGTCGCAGCGCGCGTAGGAGGGGCAAATGCCCCAGGCGCCGTCGACGATTCCGTCGCCGTCGAGTGTTGCGCCGTCGCCGCGGGTTCCGCCGCCGCGGAGCGCGGATAAAATCACGCCAGTTCCGCCCTGAGGTGGCATGATGCTGACCGCGCCCGCCGTGCGGCCGTTTGAGCTGCCGCGTACTCCGTTCGCGCGATTCCTGGGGCCGTTCGGCGGCGTCGCCGCGCGGGTTTGCGAGCGCGCCCTGGCGCTGACGCAATTGAATGCCGTGTATGAGCGGACGCAGCGGGCCGGGGACGCACCCTTCAGTACGCGCGTGCTGCACGAGCTGGGCGTGCAGCTTCAGGTCTGCGATGCGGAGCTAAATTCGATCCCGCGCCACGGGCCGCTGGTCGTGGTGGCGAACCATCCCTTCGGCGGGCTCGACGGGCTAGTCCTGCTCGAGCTGCTACAGCGCATCCGCGATGATGCGCGGCTGCTTGCGAATTACCTGCTTGCGCGACTTCCCGAGATGAACTCAGCCTGCTTGTTTGTCGACCCGTTCGGCGGATCCTCGGCTGCGATCCGCAATCGCGCCGCCATGAAAGCCGCGGTGCGCTGGGTCGCGCAGGGCGGCGCGCTGGGCGTGTTCCCTGCTGGCGAAGTGGCACATTTCACGCTGAATCGCGGCTGCGTCACGGACCCGGCCTGGTCTGATTCGATCGCGCGGCTGGCGCTGCACGCGCGGGCCACGGTTGTGCCGCTGTACTTTCACGGGCGAAACAGCCGCCTGTTTCAGGCGCTGGGCATGATTCACCCGCGCTTGCGTACGGCGATGTTGCCGCGCGAATTGTTGCGGCTGCAGGGGCAGCGCGTGCGCGTCGAGATCGGCACGCCGATCACTCCGGCGCGGCTGGAGCGCATCAGCCGCAACCAAGCCACCGACGGCGGTTCGCGAAAGCAGGAGGCCGCGCAAGTGACCGAGTACCTGCGGCTGCGCACGTACATCTTGAAAGGCCGGCTGACGCCCCGCGTCAGCAGCGCTACCAGCTCCGCCGCGCCGCGCGCCAGTACACGCGTGCCGCTGCCGATCGTGCCGCCCGTGCCAGCGGGAACGTTGGCGGCCGAGGTCGCGGCCCTGCCCGCCGATCAATGCCTGGCGACCAGCGGCGGGCTGCGCGTCTACTTCGGCAGCGCCGCGCAGCTTCCGAACACGCTACGCGAGATCGGCCGGCTGCGCGAGGCGACCTTCCGGCTCGTGGGCGAGGGCACCGGTCGCGAGATCGACCTCGATCGTTTCGATGAACATTATCTGCACCTGTTCGTGTGGCACGCCGACGCCAGCCGCGTGATCGGCGCGTATCGCATGGGCCAGACCGATCTGCTGCTTGCCCGCTTCGGGCCGGCCGGGCTATACACCAGCACGCTGTTCCGCTTTCAACCGAGGCTGTTGCAGCAGATTGACCCGGCGCTCGAGCTGGGGCGCTCCTTCGTCATCCCGGAATACCAGCGCGATTACGCTTCGCTTTCGCTGCTTTGGAAGGGCATTGGGCGCTTCGTCGTGCGGCAGCCGCGCTATCGCATGCTGTTCGGCGCGGTGAGCATCAGCGACGAATTCCATTCGATGACCAAGCAATTGCTGATGGCGTTCCTCCGCGCACACAGCTTCGACGACGCACTCGCCGCGCTTGTCCGCCCGCGCACGCCCCCAAGATTGCAGCGCTTCTCCGATTCGAACGAATCGCGCTTGGCGGCCCTGGTGAGCGACGTTGCCGACGTTGAGGAGCTCGTCCGCGAGATCGAGTCAAACCGTCGCAGCGTGCCCGTCCTGCTGCGTCAGTACCTGAAGCTGAACGCGAAGCTGCTGGGGTTCAATATCGACCCGAATTTCGGAGACGTGGTGGACGGGCTGGTGTTGATCGATCTGGCCAAGGTCGAGCGGCCGATCCTGAATCGCTACCTGGGTGTGGACGGGGCCGCGTCGTTCCTGTCGCTGCACACGACATAGCGCGCGTCGTGGCGATTAGAGTTTTTCAACAGTCGCGCAGTCAGCGTGCGTGAAGTAACGATTCGCGTTGCTGGCCAGAGGCTGCCCGAGTTTTCGCCCCAACGGGGCGACGGAGTGTAGCCACGGGGTGCAGCGAGGCCCGCAGGGCCGAGCGGAACCCGTGGAAATCCAAACAATAGAACCGCTTAGTCCGAGAGCAGGCTTATGCGCCGATCGCGATAATACGCCCGCGCGTCAGCGATCACGCTGCCCAGCGACGAGGCCCGCCACCCCAGACGGCGATTCTCCGCGCCGATTGCAAACAGCAGTGCCCACTGTCGAAACAGCACGCGATACGCCCGCAGCAGCGACCAATCCGGGTCGTATACATTCGTGGATTCCGAAGTGACGCCGTTCAGCTCGATGATCGCGAATTCGCGGCCCTCCTTGAATTGCTCGACGTCGGCGTAGCGCACATCGAAGCGCCCGAAAAAGAACCCGTCGAATCGCCGGGCGATCTGATCCACGCTGCGCTCCAGTGCCGGCGTGATCAGGTGCGCCCCATCGCGAAACAGCGTTCCCTGGCAGTGATTGCCTGCGATCGCCAGCGCCAGCCGTTCGCCGCGCGGCAGCACGCGCTGCGCGTGGCTGTTCATCCGCGCCAGAAATGTGGCCGCCTGCATGCGATAGCGCGCGTGCCGCCAGATCAGCGTTTCGACCGTCGCGGCCCCGTCGCCGACCAGCGATGGGAAGTGCTTGTCCGTGATGGAGAAGATGCGGCCCTGCGGCTCGCGCGGCATGCGATAGTAGAAAATGCCCGCCTCAAACGGGCCGGGGTGATACGCTTGCGCGACCAGCGCGTGAGGCTGCTCGTCAAAACAGCGCGCTGCCGCCGCTTCGTCGCGCACCAACCGCACGCCCGCACCGCGCTGGCCGGCGTCCGGCTTCAGTATCAGCGGGTACGACCAGCCAGGCTGCGACAAGATGTCGCGTAGCTGCGCCAGCCGCCGCTCCGCCGATTCCGGAGCGATCAGTGCGCTTGCGACCACCCACTCTTGCGCCAACTTCGAGAGAATCGCAAACTTCGACTCGCCCACGACGCCGCCGTGTGGCGTGATTCCGGGATTGGCGGCGGTCGGCGTGGTCAGGCCGCGATGTCGCACGGCCAGGTAGCCGATCCAGGGCGCCAGCGGCACGTAAAAGAGCCACATTGGCCAGAATTCCCAGCGCGTCACGCGCGCCAAGCTCGCCGCGAGCTGCGCCCGTCCGATCGCTGTGGCGCAGCGCGAGGCGACGCGCACCGCCAGGTACAATCCGCCGAGCGCGAGTAGAAAACCGATCCAGCCGCCGCCGAAATAGCGGCCCAACGGCTGCGCCAGCGATTGGCCCAGCAGCGCGACCAGCACGACCAGCGCCGGCGTCCACAGCAGCGCCGCCAGCAGCGCCCAAAGCGCAAAGCGGTCTGCGCGCCGCCCCAGTGCGCCCGCCGCCACGTACACCGGTAAACGCGTGCCGGGCACAAATCGGGCCGCAAGTATGGCCAGCCAGCCGCGACGGTCAAACCAGTCCGCGAGTTGCTCGACCCGCTGCTCCGGCAGTCGCGCCCGCACCCACGACCAGCTCAGGGCACCGCGTCCGTACACGCGCCCGACCAGCCAAAGCCCCAGATCGCCTAGAAAAATGCCGAGCACGCAGGCCGACAACCCCGCCGTCCACCCGATCTGGCCCGCGTGAATCAACAGACCGGTGGCGATGCAGGTCGCATCTTCCGAGACGAACGTCGCGGCGATGAGCGCGCCGACCTGCAGCCATACATCCAAATCATGCAGCGCCATCAGACGCTTCCGCGGATCAGCGTGAGCGAAGCGAGTGCTTCGGCCCGATCGGGCGCATCCGGCACGTACGTCATCCGCACCTGTCGCGCGTCGATCTCCACCAAGGTCTGGCTGACAGTGCGGGCCTCGCGGCGCTCCATGCAAACGCTCAGGTGTCGCCGCTCCGGCCACGAATGTCGATGAAACGCGTCCTGCTGAGCAGGCCAGTCGTCCGCGCTGCTGAAGAACTGCTCGAAGAGCGCCCGCCGCGGGCCCGTCACGACCGCGTCGCCCAAGCCCGATGAGGTGAACAGCAGCGGCCGATCGCCGCGCGGCATGCACGAGCCAATCAGCGTCGTGCCGTCACTGACAAATTCCGCCACACGCTGCAAATCAAACAGAATCAGGCGGAACGGCATATAGCACCGCGGCGGGATCGCCGCGCAGGCTTGCTGCGCAACCTCAAAGGAATCGAGAGCCATCAGTGGTGGAATGAGCGTGCCGCGGCTGCGATGCTCGCCAGGCCGCTCGGCGTGTGCCGCATCGGAACCCGGGCGCACCGACACGCCGTCGTAGACGTTCAGCAGCGTCGCGGCCAGACCGGCGTCATTCGCCGCGATCCACGTCCCACCCGACAGCGGATCGATCGGCATCAGCGCACGCCGCGCGCCGCAGACCCGCAGCGCCGGCGGCAACGCCGCTGCGCGCGTGCGCAGCTCGTCGCGATTGCACGCAAGCCGCACGCGCAGCGCCGCGAAATCAGGCGGCTCAATCCTTCGCCCCGTCTGCCCGCGGCCTTCCGCTAGCGGGACGAGCGTGACTGTGCACATGAGACCCCGTCTAAATGCGCAAGCGTCGACGGCGCGTAGCCGAAACGCTCCGGCGTCGGCACGCCCAGCGTCTTGCACATCGCGCCGATCAGCGCGTTGTGATGCACCGTGTGGCTGAGCACGAAAACCAGCTCGCGCCCGAGCGAAGATGACACCTCAATCGCCGCACCGTGGCCATTGACCAGCGACTTCACCCGAATTGCCTGATGCAACGCCGCGCCGGCCAGCGGCCGTAGCCGCTGCTGCAACGCCGCGATCTCGGCCAGCGCCGCGTCCGGGCTGGTCTCGACCTGTGTGCCGCGCTCGCGATCGTCGTAATCGATTCGACCCGCTTCCGCGCCGCGACACAGCGCCGCGAAGTGATCCAGGCAGTGTCGAACGTGGCTACCCACGCTGCTGTTGACGACGCCGACCGGGTTCTGCACGTATTGCCGCTGCGACGTGCCGCGGACGACATCCGCCAGTTGCCCGAGCAGCGCCGCCAGCGCCGTGAACGGATCCGGCGCAACGGTTTGCGGCCCGTTTTTGCAATTTTCTGCAAGCATCGTTGCGGTCTCAATCCTCTGCGATAGGTCTGCCAAGCGTTCTCGAGCGGCCGACGCCGCGCTGCGCGCCGCCCGCGCTGACCACTGCCCGATTATGTTATCCGTTGCTGCGCCTTTGCGGCCGCCGCGCGCCGCGATTGCGGCGGCGACGCGCGGCTCAACGACGCAGCGCCGCACGCGCCAAACCCACGAGCTGCGCCCGGCGAATGACCGAAATCGCCGCGCTGCAGGCGAACACGACCAGCGCCAGCCCGAACAGCAATCCGCCGTCGTCCTTCACTATTATGCCCAGCTTCGTCAGATGGCTCGCGATCGCGCCGCTGATCACACCCAGCGAGAGCAGCGCGCCCAGCGCCACGCTCCGCGGAATCAGGAGCAGCACGCACGCAACCAGCTCCGCCGCGCCCGAGCCGATCCGGCCCCAGGGCTCCAGGCCCAGCTTGGTGAAGATATAGACCGATTCCTCCGCCGCCGCGAACTTGAAGAAAAGCGTCTGGAACAGGATCCCCGCGGTGACAAGCTGGAGCAGCCAACTCGCGACCAGCGCGCGGCGCGACAGCGCCGCAGCGCCCAGCGGCGTCATGGGTTGTGTCAGGATCGGCGGACTCTCGCGATTCTGCGATCGCTTCATGCCACCCTCGAGCGACGTTGATATCTGCATCGCGTTACTCCTCATCTCAGCGACTCGCTCTGTTTCTCGCCTACTTCTTCAGGTCCACGTCAGTCGGCGCCAGCTTGCGCCAATGCTCATCCGCCTGCGTCGTCAGCTTGCGCTCGTCCTTGTTCCAGTCGTTCAGCGCGTTGCCCAGCCAGCCCTTGTAAAACAGGAACAGCCGCCCATCCGTCACCTTGAAGTTCGTCGGGTCGATCTCCACCTTGCGGCCCTCCGCCATCGCCGTCGCGCACCAGCCGCCATACGTCGGCACATACTTGCTCGGTGTCGCGGCGAATTTCTGCCGCCGCTCGGGCGTGGCAAAGCGATACACGACGCCGCGGTATTGACTGAACAGATCGGATCGGCCGATCTCTGCCTTGCCGGACTCGAAGTACGCGACCGGGTCATGCCCCTTCAGCGCCAGCGCGCCCTCCGACAGGTTGTACTGCCCAACGCTGCCGCTGCGCGTCAGCTCGGCCAGCTTGGCGGCCAGCGCGTCGAACGGCATGCGATCCGCGTTCGACTTACCCACATAGCGAAACACCTCGTTGCCGTCCGGACCAATCAGCACCAGCGCGGGGTAGTGCACCGATTCCCCGTGAAAAGCGTAGCCATCCGGAATCTGGAACGCGCTCGCCAGCTTCGCGTCCGCATCGCGGTAGATGGTCGCCGCGATGCCCGCCTCGCGCAGCTTGCTCGACCACGCCGCAATCTCCGCCTCCGAATCGGGCTTTAGAAATACGTGCACCAGCCCCGCGAGCTCCGGCGCGCGGCGCGTCGTCTCCGCCACATGCTTCTGACAAAGCGGGCATTCCGTTTTCATCAGAAAATGCAGCGCCACAAACTGGCCGCGCGCGTCAGACAGTCGGAATTTCGACTCAGCCGATTCGACCGTGAAATCCGGCGGGCCGGCCAGCGCGGCGGCCGCCAGCGCGACGCTCAGGCCCAGCGCGGTTGGCAAGTAGCGCGAAGAAACTCTGCTCATGAAAACGCGACTCCCACAAGATGGATTAGGGTTGTTCGATCAGCGACGATCGACGCACCGCCGAACGCACCGCGCCGCCGTAACCGCGGCCCGCAGCTTTCCGTTCGTCGGCGTTCGGGAGTTGGATGCTGCCGGGGCGTGTGTGTTACGCACAATGTCGCCGCGACCGCGGCGGCTCAGACGGGGCGAATCGCGCGGCTACGTCTCGTGCCGGCTGAACCACACGCCGCCCAGCGTGCGGGCCAGGATGCGAAAATCCAGCCCGATGCTCCAGTTGCGGATGTAGTGCAGATCGTGCTGAATCCGCTTGCGCAGCGAGGTGTCCCCGCGCCAGCCACGCATCTGCGCATAGCCGGTCATCCCGGCCTTCATCTTGTGCCGCAGCAAATAGCGCGGAATCTCGTCTTTGAACTTGGCGATGAACTCCGGCCGCTCCGGCCGCGGCCCAACCAGCGACATGCTGCCGCCCAGCACGTTGAACAGATTCGGCAGCTCATCCAGGCTCGTCCGCCTCAGAAATGCCCCCAGCCGCGTGCGGCGCGGGTCATGCTTCTGCGACCAGACCGGCCCGGAACGCTCGGCGTTCTGCCGCATGGTGCGAAACTTGAGCATGGTGAACTCGCGCCCATCCAGCCCGGCGCGGCGCTGACGATAAAACACCGGCCCTGGGTCCGTCAGCTTGATCAGCAGCGCGATCAGCGCCATTGGAAGCAGCGCAATCAGCAGGCACACCCCGCCCACCGCCAGGTCAAACCCGCGCTTGAGCAACGCATTCATCCCGTACAGCGGCGTCTGCCGCAACGAAATGATCGGCACGTCATCGAGCGAGCTCAGATTCGGGCGCATCGCGAAGCTCGGCTGAATCTCCGGCACCAGCCGCAGGTCCGACGGGCAGTTCTCAAGCGCCTCGAGCACCGCGTTCGTGTGCTGCGTCTGGTCCTGCGGCAGCGCCACGAAGATCGCGTCCACCGGGTGCTCCGCGAAAATCTCGCGCACGCGCCCGAGTGGCCCGCGCAGCGGCACACCCCGCAGATTGCGGGTGGCGTCCTCGGCCGCGTCGTCGACGAAGTACACCACCTCGTAGCCGGTCCAGGCGTTGTTGCGAATGGCGAAAAGCAGCCGCTGTGCGGTTCGGCCGGCGCCGATGATCGCCGCCGTTCGCCGGTTGTAGCCACGCTGCCGCAGCATGCGAATCGCGACGCGCACCGTCGCGCGGAAGACTGCGAAGCAGGTCGTGCCGACCACGGCGTAGGTCGCGATGAATTGCCGCGAGATCTTGTGCGACTCGGGCATCGCATAGTCGATCAGCACCACCGCGACCACCGCCACCAGAAAGGCCTTGACGATGTCCTGTGTCTCAGTGACCACGCCGCGATCGCGCCGCGGGCGATAGAGCCGCACGCGGTAGAAAATGACCACGTGCGCCAGCGCCACCAGCGGCAGCATCGGGAGATACTTGTCCCACAGGGGCGGGACGCCCTTGGCCGGGTCGACGTAAAGCCACTCGAAGCGGATCCAGTACGCCGCCAGCCACGCGATTGAGATCGCGGCCGCGTCAGCCAGAATCAGCAGGCTCAGCACAAGCTGACTATGCTGCTTGAGCATGACCGAATTGTAGCGGCGCGGCCGCGACGCTCGCCTGCACGCCGACGCGGCGCTACTTGCTGGTCCAGGCCCCCGGGTCTTCGTGCCGCACCCAGGAAAGGTGGTAGTTCTTGTCCTCGATGCCGGCGGCATACGTCGTCATCCGCAGCGGCTCGTGCGTGTCGCACATGACCGCCAGCTCGTCGGTGCGTTTGGTGCCGATGCTGCGCTCGTACGTGCCCGGATGCGGACCGTGCGTCACGCCCAGCGGATGCAGGCTGATCGACTCCGACTCGATCCCGCGCCGCGATGTGAAATTTCCGTCGACATAATACAGAATCTCGTCCATGTCGACGCTCGAGTGCGCGTACGGACACGGAATCGCCTTGTCGTGGTAATCCACCATCCGCGGCACGAACGAGCACACCACGAACCCTTCGCCGGCAAACGTCGTGTGGATCGTCGGCGGCAGGTGCACCAGCCCGGTCTTGGGCTGATAGTCGTGAATGTTGAACGCCACCGGGTACTGGCAGCCGTCCCAGCCCGCCACCTCCAGCGGAAAATGCTGATACTTGTGCACCGTCAGCTCGTCGTGCACCTTCACCACCATCAGGTACGGCGGCTTGCCGTGCCGCTTTTCGTCGAACTTCAGCAGCTCGCTAGGCGCGCGGAAGTCGCGGTGCGAATAGGGGGCGTAGTCGGTGAGTTGCCCCCAGCGATTGCGATATTCTCCGGGTATGCCCAGCCATGGCCGACCCTCGAAGATGAGCGCGGTACCTCCGTTACCCTCGAAGTGCACGCGGTAGTACGTCGAGCGCGGGATCAGCAGGTAATCGCGCTCGCGAAACGGCAGCACGCCGTAAACGCTCTCCAGGAATCCGTGCCCGCTCTTGATGAAGTAGAGCTCGTCGCCATCGCCGTTCGCGAAAAAACGCCCGGCCGGGTCGGCGGTCTTGCAGATCGCGATGCGGATGTTGCGATTAAACAGCAGCACGCGGCGCCCGGTGACGAAATCGCCGGCGGGCTTGTGATCCTGCGTGCGGATGTGTCGCCGATGCAGCGGCTGCTCGCGCACCGGCTCAAACGGGCAGAAGCCCGGTACACTCATCGACTCGACTTCGAACTCGTCGGTCGGCGGCGTACGGTAGTACAGAATCGAGAACGGGCCGTTGAAGCCCTCGCGCGTCACCATCTGCTCCATCAGCAGCTTGCCATTCTCGTAAAATGCTGTGTGCGGCTTCGGCGGAAATGCGCCCAGCGCGATGCGGTGCAGCATGGCGATCAACCTCCTGCCCTGGAGGCTAGCGATCGTAAGCAGCAGCGTCAAAGGCATCTCACGTGATGCGCGATCTTGGGTCGATCTCGCCCGCGAGCGTGAGCGAGCGGTCAGGCCGGAATGCGGCTCTGAATTTTCGATCGTTCAGCCCGCCGACACCCGCCCCGAGCGCGCCGGCCGATGTGCTCGCCCGCAAGCGGCGGATATACTGTTGGACTTGCCGTTTCCGCCGCGCTAGCAGCGGTTTGAGCAGCCCCGGCTGGTTGGGGCCTGCGGGAGCGGCGCATACAGACGGGAAGCGGAGCGGCTGGGATGGTCGATTCGATTCGCGCGTGGCTCGAACCGTCGGATTCGTTTGCTCGCCGGCACATCGGCCCGTCCGAGGCGGATGTGCGGGCGATGCTCTGCGAACTGGGCTGCGACTCGCTCGACGCGCTGATCCGCCAGACGATTCCCGACGCGATCCGCCTGCCCGCGCCGCTGGAGCTCGACGGTCCGCGCAGCGAGCACGAGGCCTTGGCCGAACTGCGCGGCATCGCCGAGCAGAACGACCTGCACCGTTCGTTCATCGGCATGGGTTATTACGGCTGCCACATTCCGCCGGTGATCCAGCGCAACATCCTCGAGAATCCCGGCTGGTACACGCAATACACGCCCTATCAGGCCGAGATCGCCCAAGGCCGGCTGGAGGCGCTGCTGAATTTCCAGACGATGGTCGCGGACCTGACCGCGCTGCCGTTGGCGAACGCATCGCTGCTGGATGAGGCCACCGCCGCCGCCGAGGCCATGCACATGTGCAAGGCCCTCTGCGAACGCGAATCACACACGCGTTTCCTGGTTTCCGCCGATTGCCACCCGCAGACGATCGGCGTCGTGCAGACGCGGGCCGAGCCGCTGGGCATTCAGGTCGTGGTCGGCGACGTGCGGCAGGAACTGTCGCGCGGCGGTGCGTTCGGCGTGCTGCTGCAATACCCGACAAGTGACGGCCGCATCGAGGACTACGCGGGCCTGGTGCAGGCGGTCCACGAGGCTGGCGCGCTCGCGGTGGTCGCGACCGATCTGCTGGCCCTGACGCTCATCAAGCCGCCGGGCGAATTCAACGTCGACATCGCTGTCGGAAACTCGCAGCGTTTTGGCGTACCGCTCGGCGGCGGCGGCCCGCACGCGGCCTTCATGGCCTGTCGCGATGAATACAAGCGGCAAATGCCGGGCCGCATCATCGGCGTCTCGCGCGATGTCCACGGCGCGCCCGCATTCCGCTTGGCGATTCAGACGCGTGAGCAGCACATCCGCCGCGAGAAAGCCACCAGCAACATCTGCACCGCGCAGGTGCTGCTGGCGGTGATGGCCGGGATGTACGCCGTTTATCACGGCCCCAAGGGCCTCAAGCGCATCGCGCAGCGCGTGCATGCGCTGACCTGTGTCGCCGCCGAGGGGCTGCGCAAGCTGGGCTGCGATGTGCAGGCCGGTCCGTTCTTTGACACGCTGCGCGTGCGGCTTAGCGGCGCCGCGGGCTGCGCCGCGAGCGCCGACCAGGTTCGCCGCCAGGCACTGGCGCAGCGCATGAATTTCCGCTATTTCGACGATGGCTCGATCGGCTTGGCGCTCGATGAAACCGTTCAGCCGGCCGACCTGCCGCGCGTGCTCAGCGCGTTTTCGGCCAGTGGCAGCGCCGCGCTCGATCTGGACGCGCTGATCGCAAAGGCGCAGCCGCAGATTCCGCCGCCGCTGCAGCGTAGCACTGCATACCTGACACACGCGGTCTTCAATCGCTATCACTGCGAGCACGAGCTGCTGCGCTACATGCGTCGCCTCGAATCGCGCGATCTCTCGCTGACGACGTCGATGATCTCGCTCGGCTCGTGCACGATGAAGCTCAACGCGGCGGCCGAAATGTACCCGGTAAGCTGGCCGCAGTTTTCGCAGATGCACCCATTCGCGCCGCTGACGCAGCAGCGCGGCTACCTGAGGCTGTTTGAGACGCTCGAGCACTGGCTGGCGCAGATCACCGGCTTCCCGGCGGTCAGCCTGCAGCCCAACGCCGGCTCACAGGGTGAGTACGCTGGCTTGCTGGTGATTCGCGGCTATCATCGATCGCGTAACGAGCCGCAGCGCGACGTGTGCCTGATCCCCACCTCCGCGCACGGCACCAATCCGGCCAGCGCCGTCGTGGCCGGCTTCCGCGTCGTCACCGTCCGCTGCGACGACGCCGGCAATGTCGACCTGAGCGATCTGAAAGCCAAGGCCCTGGAGCACGCCGCCAGGCTCGGCGCGCTGATGATCACCTATCCGTCGACGCACGGCGTATTCGAAGAAGCCGTCCGCGAAATCTGCGCCGTGGTCCACCAGCACGGCGGCCAGGTTTATATGGACGGCGCGAACATGAACGCCCAGGTCGGCCTGACACAGCCGGCCGCGATCGGCGCAGACGTCTGCCACCTCAACTTGCACAAAACCTTCTGCATCCCGCACGGCGGCGGCGGTCCCGGCATGGGGCCGATCGGGGTCGCGAAGCACCTGGCCCCGTTCCTGCCCGGGCATCCGGTAACGGACGCCGACCCCGAAGCCGCGGCGACGCTCCACAGCCGTAGGGCGGGCATTGGTCCCGTCTCGGCCGCCCCCTGGGGCAGCCCTAGCATCCTGCCGATCTCGTGGATGTACATCCGCATGATGGGCGGCGCTGGACTGACGAGAGCTACACAGGTCGCGATCCTGAGCGCGAACTACATGGCGTGGCGGCTCGATCCGCATTACCCGGTGTTGTTCCGCGGGGCGCGCGGCCGCTGCGCTCACGAATTCATCCTCGACCTGCGGCCCTTTGAGGACTCGGCCGGCATCAAGGCTGAGGACATCGCCAAACGGCTGATGGATTACGGCTTCCACGCACCGACCATGTCGTTCCCGGTGCCCGGCACGCTGATGATCGAGCCGACCGAAAGCGAATCGCGCGAGGAGCTCGACCGCTTCTGCGACGCGCTGATCGCCATTCGCCAGGAGATCCGCGCCATTGAGCAGGGTCGAGCGGATCGCGACGACAACGTGCTCAAAAATGCGCCGCACACGGCCGCAGCCGTGGCGGCCGTCGACTGGTCGCACGCGTACACGCGCGAACAGGCCGCCTACCCGGCGGCGTGGGTCCGGGCGCACAAGTTCTGGCCCGCGGTCGGCCGCATCGACAACGTCTGGGGCGATCGACATCTGTACTGCACCTGTCCGCCGATGGAGAGCTACTCCACATCGGCGAGCACCGCGGTCAGCAAAGCCTGATCGAAACGATTCTCGCAGGGGGCGCGCGATGCCAAGTGTCGCGATTCTGGGCGCCGGAACGATGGGCGCGGGCATCGCGCAGGTCGCCGCACAATCCGGCTGGATTGCGCGCGTTACTGATGTAGATCCGCAGCGGGCCGCGGCAAGCGTCGAAAGCGTATGCAAGGCGCTACAGCGTTTGACGGAGAAGGGCAAGCTTACGCCGGACGCCAGCGCAGCCGCCCAGGCGCGCTTGCAAGTCTTGAACGCGCCCGCCGATCTGCACGATTGCGAGCTGGTGATCGAGGCTGTCGTCGAAAATCTCGACGTAAAGGCCGCGGTGCTCGCCGCCGCCGCGCGTGCCGCCCGGCGCGACGCCGTGCTGGCCAGCAACACATCGTCGTTGTCCATTTCGCGTATCGCAGAGGCAGTCGCGCGGCAAATGCAGCAGCCTTCGCAGGCTGACTCGGGTGGCGCCGCGGAACAGTCGGATGTGCCGCGGCGCCTGGTCGGCATGCACTTTTTTAACCCGGTCCCGATCATGCCGCTGGTCGAGATCATCGCCAGCCGCGATAGCGACGAGGCCTGCCTGCAGCGTGCGGCGGCCATCGCCCGCGGCTGGGGCAAGTCCACCGTCCGCGCCCAGGACACGCCGGGGTTCATCGTCAATCGCGTGGCCCGCGGCTACTACCTCGAATCACTCCGCATGCTCGGCGAAGGCGTCGCCTCGCTCGACGAAATCGATCGCACACTCAAGACGCTCGGCGGGTTCCGGCTCGGCCCGTTCGAGCTGATGGACATGATCGGCATCGACATCAACTACACCGTGTCCTGCTCCGTCTGGGAGCAGCTCGGCAAGCCCGCGCGGCTCACGCCGCATGCGCTGCAGCGCGACTTGTTCGACCGTGGCCAGTTCGGCCGCAAGACCGGCCGCGGCTTCTACGCCCACGATCGCGAGCCGCCGCTGCCGGCCCTGGTGCTGCCGCGGCGCTCGTTCGATTGTCCGCCGCGACTGTACGAAGCCGTTCGGCGGGTGTGCACCAAGGCGGCGATCGCGGACGGCTCGCAGACCGAGCAATATGTATACGCCCGCGTGCTGATCGCCATTATCAACGAGGCTGGGCTGCTGCTGGACGAAAAGGGCGCGACCGCCGCCGACATCGACCTGGCGATGAAGCTCGGCACGAACTATCCGGTCGGGCCGTTCGAGATGGCCGATCGTGTCGGGCGGCACACCTGCGCCGCGCTGTTGCGCGCGTTGAATGAAACCGTGCCCGACGGGCGTTTCGCACCGGCCCAGAGCCTCACGTAGCGCCGCCTGCCGGCGCGATCCGTGTTTCTACGCGCGCCAGATCAGCCGCGCACGGGTCAGCGCGCTGACCGCCAGCGCCAGGAGCAGCGTCTTGAGCAGGGCCCGAAGTGTTCCGAGCCACGCGCCGCTCAGCCAGTCGTTCAGCAGCGTCTCCAAACCGCACAATGCCAGCACCGGCGGCAGCAGTGCGCGGATCGCCAGGTACGCGACCATTGGGTTCTGGCCGTTGCTGATCAGCAGCCAGAGCCAGGCCCGTTTTCCGAAGACATCGCAAACCAGCGTCAGCAGCAGCAGCGCCAGCGTCGCCAGGCCCGCGGTCACGAAGTAGTAGCTCAGCGTCGAGTTGTCCTTTTTAATACCGCCCTCGTACGGCTCGAGCACCAGCCCGATCGCCAGCCAAAGCGCCCCCAGCGTGAACACGCCGCGCAGCAGTCGCGCCAGCGGGCCGGTCTCGGCGCCTGTCGGCAGCAGCGCCGCGCAGATCCCGAGGCAGCCGCCGGCCAGCAGCGTGGTCGGCAGCAGCCAGCGCGCCTGCAGCCCGCTTACGACCACGATCTGCAGCGCCAGCAGCCCCACCGCCAGCAGCAGGCTGCGCGGCCCCGCGACGACATCCCGCGACGCGCGCGCGACCGCGCCAGTAGCTCCGCCCGCGTCGCGCGAAGCGGCGGAGCTCGGTGATAGCACGCGCTGCACCAGTTCACCCGCCATCATTCCGGGAATCGTGATGATCAAATACTGCAGGTAATACAGGCGGTAAACCCACGGCGCCGGCGTCCAGTTCCACGCGTCTTTGACCCAGCCGGCCGGCTCGTGCGCCAGCCGCAGCGCGATCAGCAGGATCACGAGGCCCGCCTGCAGCAGCGGATTTCCGCGCGTCAGCAGCCACAGCAGCGTGCCGAAGACCGCCACATTCGTCAGCACGATCAGGATGATGTCGCCGCGCTCGAATTTGAAGCCGCTGCCGTCCGGATAGCGCAGCAGTGCCAGCATGCCGATCGCCGCGCCCCAGCCGATGACACGCAGTGCGACGCGCAGCGCCACGGGCCACGCCGCCGGCAGACGCGTCAGTGCCGGGAAGAGCGCGGCGAACCCGAGCAGCACGGTCCACCACGTCTGCTGCGACGGCTGCTTCTCGATCAGCCAGGGATTCAGGTGCTGGGCATAGAGTGCAAAAAACGCCAGCAGAATTCCACGCCGCAGCACGCCCCACAGTGTCAGCCACAGCGGCTGGCCGGCGTCCAGCCGGCGCGTCAGCGCCAGCGGAATCGCCGCCCCCATCGCGAACAAAAAGAAAGGGAAAACCAGGTCGACCCAGGTCAGGCCCGGCAGATTTGCATTGAACGCGTGCGTCGGCGGCGGCAGTTGCGCGTGATACATCCACGCTGGTAAAACGCCGCGCGGCACCATGCCCGATAGCGCCATGGTCAGTATCGCAAACCCGCGAAGCGCGTCGAGCCCGTCGGCGCGCGGGCCGGCGGCCGCGCCCAACCGAGCCGGGCTCCCGGGCCGTTCAGGAGTCAGCAGCGCCCTCCGCGACATGACGCCCGCATCATACGCCCGCCGTCGCTCGCGCGGGGCGCGGGCTTGTGCATGCCTGGCGCTTCGGTCACGATTCCTGCACCCGTCGGCGAACGTCGATGTAGCGAGGTGAGTTTGCGGAACCCGGCCCTCACAATGAGTGCGTTGCTCGCGCTCGTAGCGCTCAGCGGCTGCGTCGGCCCGTACGGCCGGACCGGAACGCGTCTCGAGCGGCTCGGCGATGAAATCATCATCTGCGGCCAGCTCTTTCACACCGGAGCGCCGGTCGTGCTCTGGCTGGATCGCTTCGGCTACGACGCCTATCGCATCGAGCGCCGCTTCGAGCCGACGCAGACGCGCCCGCGCGACCCCGTCAGCGATTCACCCACGCGCTACGGCTCGTTTCGCAAACACCTCCCGGCGGAGGTTCTCGCGCGCGTGCAATCCGAGGGCTGGGACGTGCCGCTGCTGGCCGAGTGGGTCGATCAATTCGTCTATCACTATGACGTCTGCGGCACATCGCGGCGTTGTTTCCAGGTGCTGCATGACCTGCGCGGGCTGAGCGTGCACTTCATGCTCGACGTCGATGGCACGATCTATCAAACGCTGGATGTCAAGGAGCGCGCCTGGCACGCCGGCCCCGGCAACGATCGCTCCGTCGGCATCGAGATCGCAAACATCGGCGCTTATCCGCCGGAGAAAGCCGGCGTGCTCGACCAGTGGTATGCGCGCGACACCGCCGGCCAGACGCTGCTGCAATTCCCGGCCAGCCTGGGCGAAACCGGCGTTCGGATCAGCGACTACGTCCCGCGACCGGCGCGCAATGAGCCGATCGAGGGCATCGTGCACGGACAGCGCCTGCGGCAATACGATTTGACGGATGCCCAGTATGAATCCCTGGCGCGCCTGACCGCGACGCTCTGCCGCGTGTTGCCCAAGATTCGACCCGATTGCCCGCGCGATGCAGCCGGTAACCCGCGCTGGGACGAGCTGACGCCCGACGAGCAGCGACAATTCAGCGGCCTGCTGGGCCACTACCACCTGACGCGCGAGAAGGTCGACCCCGGGCCGGCGTTCAACTGGGAGCGCGTCATCCGCGAAACGCGAACGTTGCTACGCTGAGCCGCGATCAGAAGCTTCCCGCGCGCAGGCGCAGCGAAATGTTACGCGGCCGGGCGCATTGACGCGCGCCGCGGTTCCGGAAGAATGCAGACTCGCACGAACTTGGAGATCCGCCCGATGGTCAAACTGATCGCGCTGTACAGCAAACCCGCGGACGTGGCCGCGTTCGAGAATCACTACTACAACGTGCACGTGCCGCTGGCGGAAAAAATGCCCGGCCTGCGGAAAATGGTGCTCGGCAAGGTCAGCGGAGCGCCCGGCGGCGAGCCGCGCTATCATCTGGTCGCCGAGCTGTATTTCGACAACGCCGAGGCGCTGACCGCGGCGATGAAGTCGCCCGAGGGCCGCGCCGCCGCCAAAGACGTCATGAGCTTCGCGGGCAACCTGGTGCACATGATGTTCGCCGAAGTCAGCGAGCGCTAAAGCGCTGCTGCGCTCGACGGCGCCCGGCGCCGCACGCACCAGTCCGGGCGTCCGCGGGCGATTGTCGTTCGCTCGCTCGGTTTGGTGCGCTTCGAATCACTAAGAGGAAATCGTGATCTGCAAGCTGGCGCTGGAAGATGGAACCGTGTTCGAAGGCGAAGCCTTCGGCGCGAGCGGCACGCGCGCGGGCGAGGTCGTCTTCAACACCGCCATGACCGGCTACCAGGAGATCTTCACCGACCCGTCGTACTGTGGTCAGATCGTGACGATGACGTTTCCGCTGATCGGCAACTACGGCGTGAACGCGGATGACTTCGAATCCGCCAAGCTACACCTCTCCGGATTCGTCGTGAAGGAACTGCCGCGCCGCCCGAGTAACTTCCGCGCCACCGCCGCACTGGCCGATTTCCTCAAGCAGCAGGGCATCGTCGGGCTCGCCGGCGTCGACACGCGCTCGCTCACACGCCGCATTCGCATCTCCGGCGCGCTTCGCGGCGTGATCTCCAGCGAAGTGCTGGACGACCTGGAGCTGGTGCGCATGGCCCAGGCCGCGCCGGACATGCTGGGCGCCAATCTGGTACCGCAGGTCACAACGCCGCGCGTCCGCCAGTGGGATCAGCCGCTGCACCACGTCGACGGCGCCGCGAGCCAGAGTGGCGCAGCCGCTGGCGGGCCGCAGCGCTTGCCGCACGTGGTCGCGATCGATTGCGGCATCAAGCTGAATATCCTGCGCTATCTGCGCGAATACGGTTGCCGCGTGACGGTCGCGCCGGCGGACGCCAGCGCCGCACAGCTCGCGGAGCTGGCGCCCGAGGGGCTGCTGATCGGGAATGGCCCGGGCGATCCGGCCGCAGTGGGCACCACGATCGACACGCTGCGCAGCTTGATCGGCCGCTATCCGATTTTCGGGATTTGCCTGGGGCATCAGATGCTGGCGCTGGCACTGGGCGCCCAGACTTACAAACTGCGCTTCGGCCACCATGGTGCGAATATCCCCGTTCGCAACGAGCTGAGCGGCAAGGTCGAGATCACCAGCCAGAATCACGGCTTTGCGGTGGAAACGGCGTCGCTGCAGCGCGTCGGCGCCGTGGTGACGCACACGAATCTGAACGACGCGAGCAACGAGGGCTTCCTGCACCCGCAGCGGCAGCTCTTCACGGTGCAGTTTCACCCGGAAGCCTGCCCCGGCCCGCACGATGCCGGGCATTTGTTCTGCAGGTTTGTCGAGCGGCTGCGGGCCGGGCGTCCGATCGATCTGGGATTGTTTGATGACGTGGCGTCGGCGCCGCACTGCGCACCGCTCGCGCCGGCGACATAGCGGCGGACGGCAAGCTACGCCGCCCGCGGCACGGCGAACGCATAGGCTGTCTCTCGGCCGCTACGCCAAGTTCATCGTCATCAGGAAGACGCGGTTGTTTTCGGTCTTCTCCAGCCGGTTCCGCAGCAGCTCAACGGACTCGACGGGGTTCATGTCGCTCAGAACACGCCGCAGCATGTAGATCTTCTCGAGCTCCTGCGGGTGCAGCAGCAGCTCTTCCTTGCGCGTGCCGCTGGCGGCGATATTGATCGCGGGCCAGACGCGCTTGTCCACCAGCCGCCGATCCAGGTGCAGCTCGCTGTTACCGGTGCCCTTGAATTCTTCGAAGATCACTTCGTCCATCTTGCTGCCGGTGTCGACCAGGGCCGTGCCGATGATCGTGAGGCTACCGCCCTCTTCGATGTTGCGCGCGGCCCCGAAGAAGCGCTTGGGCTTCTGCAGCGCGTTGGCGTCGACACCGCCGGTGAGGATCTTGCCCGAGTGCGGCACTTCGGTGTTGTAGGCCCGCGCCAGCCGCGTGATCGAATCCAGGAAGATCACCACATCGTGTCCGTATTCGACCAGCCGCTTGGCCTTGTCGATCACCATCTCGGCCACCTGCACGTGTCGGCTGGCCGGCTCGTCAAACGTGCTGCTGATCACCTCGGCCTTCGTGTTCCGCTGCATCTCGGTCACTTCTTCCGGCCGCTCGTCAATCAGCAGGATGATCACCTTTGCGTCCGGGTGATTGTGCGACACCGCGTTGGCCATCTTCTGCAGCAACACCGTCTTGCCGGTGCGCGGCGGGGCCACGATCAGCATGCGCTGACCCATGCCGATCGGCGTCACAATGTCCACGATGCGCATGTTCATCTCGGACTTCAGCGTCTCGAGAAACAGGCGCTTGTTCGGATGCAGCGGCGTCAGATCCTCGAAATTGGTCTTCTCGCCCACCACGTCCGGGCTCTGGAAGTTGATCGCCTCAACCCGCAGCAGCGCGAAATATCGCTCGCTTTCCTTCGGCGGACGAATCTGACCCGCGACCACGTGCCCATTGCGCAGCCCAAAGCGGCGGATCTGCGACGGGCTTACGTAAATGTCATCCGGGCAGGGCAGGTAGTTGTATTCCGGGCTGCGCAGGAAGCCGAAGCCATCGGGC
>CAZHTF010000016.1:0-5870 GCA_964535305.1 uncultured Planctomycetales bacterium
GGCGTGGGCGCCATGCGGCCGCCGCCGCCCTTGCCGCCGCCGCCCATCATCGGAACCGGTGGTGCTGCAACGGGCGCCGGCCCGCCGCCGCGATCGCCGCCGCCGCCGCCGGCTCGATCGATGGCAGCGGAATTCACGTCGGCGACGTACTCGACGCTGACATTCTCAAAGTAAACCTGCTTGCGCGCCTGCCGCGAAAACTTGGTCGGGTTCGCGGCGATCAACTGCTTGAGTTGATCCGGCGACTGCGCCTTGGCGATCTCAGGCGCGACCTCCGGCAACGCCTCATAAACCAGCGACAGCACGCGTGGCACCAGCGCCCGATCCTTCTGCAGATTCAGAAGTTCGTCGATGCTTCTGCGCTTCTCGCCGGTGTCGGACTGCACCTTGGCGAATTCTTCCTGGAAGCGGCGGGCCTCGGTCACGATCCGCTGCGCCTGAGCGCCCAGATCGCGGTTGGCGGCCAACGCCTGGCTGTCCAGCACGCCACGCGTCCACGGCAGCGCCGCCGCCAAGCCGATACTCGCCGCGGCCGCGATGAAGAACGGCTGCTTTTTCTTCCACATGACGGCCCGGGCCAGCTCGGGCGGAAGCAGGTTGGCGGAGATGGCCGCCAGGCCCAGCCCCTGCAGCGCCAGTCCGTAGGCCACGCCCAGCGCCAGCACGTTGTCGGTGAAGTTCGGCGCGTTGCTGGTGGCGCTGGGGACCATGTTCTGGAACCCCTTGAGCTTGATCACGCCGCCGCTCATCGAGAGGTTGTTCTCCAGGTAGTTCTGCAAGCCGGTGAGGCGGAAGGCGTTGCCGCAGGCCAGCAATTGCTTCAGCTCGACGTCGCGGTGCGTCGAGCTGTAAAAGCCTAGCGAGCGCTGAATCTCGGCCACCAGCTCGACAAACACCGGACGCATCGACTGGAAGATCTGCCGGGCGTACTTGTGTGAGGCCGCGTTGCGCTTGAAATCCTCCGCACGCGCGAAGGAAACCTTGAAGCCCTTCACCACCGCCTCGGTGAAGTTGTTGCCTCCGAGCGGGATGTTGCGGTTCCAGGCACTGTTGGCCTCGACGACCACCAGGTCCGTGTTCTGCGCGCCAACGTCGACCACCACCGTCGCTCCGCCGTCGCTCGGCAGATACCCATCGAAGCGGCAGAAGTTGTAAAGCGCCGAGGGCACGGTCTGAACGTGCGTCGGGGCGATGCCGAAGGCGTTGTAAACCTCCATGTGCTTGCGGATCAGGTCGTTGCGCATCGCGAAGATGCCGACCTCGACGTCCGGGGAATCCTTGCTCGAGAAGACCTGGTAATCCCAGACGACGTCTTCCATCTCAAATGGAATCTGCTGGCTGGCCTCGAACCGCACAATGTCCGGGATCTTCTTGGGGTCCACCGGCGGGAGCTTGCAGAAGCGCGAGAACGTCTGCTGGCCCGGAACGCCGATCACAAAGCTGTCGCCCTGCCATTCGTTGCGCGAGACGAACTTCTCGAGTGCCGCACGCGTCAGCTCGTCGGCGTCGGCGTCGGGCTGCGAGAGGATCTTGGCATGTTCGAAAATGTCGAAGGCCAGCAGCTCGACCTTCCCGTCTCCGACGGCCCGCAGCTTGACCGCCTTCAAGCCGCACTGGCCGATTTCGATGCCCCAAACGCCGACTGGACCTGCCATGGCATGACTCCTCGTGCCTGCCGCGGAGCCGCACTCCGCAACCGCGCGACGCAAACTGTGTTGTGCCGCGCAAGCGCACCAGCGCCTGCGCGCCCGGGCTGCACGTGCGCAACCAACCGGCCGCCAGCGCAGCGCCGCGACCGACTCAGTTTCTACCTAGCGAGGGTGATGCAGGGCTGCTCTGCGGGCGATCGCACAGACCCGTTGCCGGTCGTCGCCGAGACAGCCTCATCAGAATGAGAATATTTATGAGGACGGGCTGCCAGGTTGCCTCGGTGAGCTTCGGTTTCAAGCCTCGCGCCATCGCACAGCCAAGTCGCTGCACGTCGCGTCGCGATGCGCCTCCTCTCGGCCGTCGCCGGCGGCCGTCATGAAGTTACCCGCCGGGCCGGTGAAGTCAACGCCACTTTCGGCCGTCGGACACCGGATTGGACGCGCGTCCGCAAATTCGGTTCCCGAAAAATTGCGGCAGACCGCGGTGGGCAACTCTGAAGCGTATTCCGCGCCTGGGGCAGCCCCGCCGGGCTACTTCACGCGCTGTCCATCCTGCAGATCGGTAACGCCGCTGGCGGCGATCACGTCGCCATCGCCCAAGCCGCTCAGCACTTCGAGCTGCCCGGAAACGCTTCGTCCGGTCTGGATCGGCGTCCGCACCAGCTTACCCTCGCGAACACGGAAGACGTACGTCTGCTCGGCCTCGTTCGCCACCGCGGCCACGGGGATCCAAATCGCGCGAGTCTGCGTCGTCGGGGCGGATGCATCGGTGCTGAACTGCACCTGCGCCGAGCCCTGAACCCGAAGGAACGCATCCGGCTGCTCGATCCGCACCTTCACCTGCACCGTCGCCTTGGCGTAATTGGCGCCCGGGTCAATCCACATCAGATGACCCTCATAACGGCGATCCTTGTACGCGTCCGGCGTGATCACGCAGCGCATGCCGTCGCGCAGCCGCGCAATGTCCAACTCGCTGACGTCTACCTCAACTCGCAGCTTGCTCATGTCCGCGATTGACGCGAACTGCGCGTTCGCGTTCGCCCCGCGGCCGCCCTCGGCGGCAACGAAATCGCCGACCTCCACGTTCCGCTCGAGGATTACACCGCCGATCGGCGCGCGCACCTCGCAATCGCGCAGCAGCTTCTCGGCGAATTCCAGGCGGGCCTCGTCCGCCGCCAGGGCCGCCTTGGCGTCTTCGTACCATCGGCGTGCGTCGACCAGCTCGATGTCGGACGCGTCCGTGCCCGAGTGCAGTCTCGAGATGCGCTCGAAATTGTACTTGTAGTAATCGTAATTGGCGCGAGCCTTGGCGACCATCGCCAGGCCTTCGTCGCGCCGCGCGCGGTAATTCACGTCTTCGAGCCGCGCCAGGAGCTGGCCGGCTTTCACTTCGTCGCCCTGCTCAAAGAGGATCTCGACGATCTGCCCCGACACCTTCGTGGCGACTTCGACGGTGTGATCCGAGACGATCTTGCCGGTCGCCGTCAGCGTGGGCGGCGCGCTGCTGTCGGTCTGCACGCGCACGGTAACGGTCGGGACCTCGGCGACTTTCTGCGTCGCGTCGGAAACGACCTGTGATACCGCCGGCAGCAACCGCTCGCGGTAGGCGTAGGCCGTGCCGCCCGCGGCGGTCAGCAGCAGCAGGACCACCAGCAGCCCAATCCGCGATTTGGCCGGCGCCGCCGCGCCGCGCGGGCGCTGGTGCTTTTCGATCGAGAGCGAGCGAAGTTGCTTGTGCAGGTCAGTCGTGGCGTTCATATCGGGGATTGTAGACCGCTCAGGCCTTTCGCAGCGCTTCGATAATGCGAATGCGGGCCGCGCGCTGTGCCGGCGCCAGCGAACCGAACACGCCCACCAGCAGCGCCACCGTCAGCGCCGTGGCGATCACACCAGGCGTCAGCCGCGACTCATACGCCAGCACCGTCCAGGTGGTATCCGAGAGGAAATCCGTGCGCGACCCGCTTGTGAGCAGGCTCAGGGTTAGCCCGACCGTCGCCGCCACGCCGCAGAGCATCACCGATTCCAGCACGAACGCGGTCACCACCTCGCCGCGGCTGAAGCCCAGCGTGCGCAGCATGGCGATCTCGCGCCGCCGACTATCGACCGATGCATACATCGTGTTTGCGACGGCGAACATGGCCCCGATCGCCATGATGCCGACCAGCCCGCTGGCGAGCATCACGATCTGCCCTGTTTTCTCGATCAATTCGCCGTAATAGTCCGTCTCGCGTTTGGCATTGAGCTGCACCGCCGGACCGGCGACGTAGCGGATTGTCTCCGCGACCGCCGCGCCGTCCGCCAGCCGCATCACAACGCTCGAGATCGGCGGGAAGCGCTGGTACGAATCGGCCAGGATGGTGCGCGGCGCCCAGAGCTCGCTCTCAAACGCCCCGCCGGCGGCCTCAAACTCGCCGACGACGCTGTAGGCGCGATGTCCGGCCCGCCCGATCTCGATCGTGCTGCCCAGCGTCAGGTTCTGATATCGTTCGGCGGCCTTCTTGCCGACGATCACTTCCGGCTGGCCGGGCAGGACGTTGCGACCCTTGGTGATCCGCACTTCGGGGTGCACCAGGAAAGCCACCTCCTCCACGCCCCGGACCGCGACGTTGGCCCGCTTGCCGGCTGGCCCGATCCGCTGCAGATTGGTTTGCACGCACAGCTCGACGCTGATGAGCTGCCGCCCGGCCGGGTCGCTCGCGATCCCGGGCGCCTGCACCAATCGCCCGGCCTCCTCGGGCAGGATCAGACTGGTGCTCTCGGCGGTCGCGCCGGGCTTGAGCACGATGATGTTCGTGGTCGAGCCGGTGGCCCGCAGCGAGGCCTGCAGCCCGCTGGTAAACGAGAGCAACACCGTCAGCACCAGGACCACCGCGGTGACGACGCCGAAGGTCAGCGCATTGCTGAGCTTTCGCACCCATAAGTTGCGCCAGTTGTAATACAGTGGGAGCGGCAAGTTGCGTTTACTCCAGGTTTCGCAGCGCGGAAACGACTTTCAGCCGCAGCGCCAGCGCTGACGGCCAGAGCGCCGCGAGCAGCCCGATTCCCAGCGAAATCAGCAGCGCCAGCGCCACCACCTGCGGCTCGATCTCGAGCTGCTGAATCAGCGGCAGCGTCACGTTCTTCAGCGGCGTCAGCGTGAAGGCCGCCAGCGGCAGCCCGGCGCCGAGCACCCCACCCAGCCCACACAACAGCAGGCTTTCAGACTGGATCAGTGAAAAAATCGTCCACCCGCCGAAGCCCAGGCTCTTCAGCGTGGCGTATTCGGTCAGCCGATCGCGGAAGTTCATGCTCATGGTGTTGGCCGCGGCCAGCACCGCAACCAGCACGGTGACCGTCGAAAAGATGCTCAAGTTTCGCGGCAGGTCAAACTGCTGGCTGATGAACTCGTTCATGAAGGTCTTCTCGTCGACCGTTCGGGTCGGGTCGCTGCTGGTCGCGAAGAGCTGGTCGATCTGCTCGCGGTAGTGCTCCAGATCGCGCTGCGTGGCACACTTGACGAAGAAGAAGCTGGCCGACTCGCCGCGGAACTTGTAGCGCTCCAGCGATTCGAGCAGATAATCCAGCCGGCACCAGTTGGTCACCGGGTCTGCGCCCTGCTCGAGCGTCGAGATCACGTGAAACCGCATCGGCTGATACGGCGGGACCGACGGGATGATCGTGACGCGATCGCCTTTCTTCCAGCCGAATTGCCGAGCCGTGGCGCGGCCCAGCGCGATCGCCTGACGGTCGCGGCGCCACTGCTCGAGTTCGTCGGGCGCCAGCCGCGTATCCGGGAAGGTGTCGAAGAACGTGTCATGGTCGACCGCCAGCGTCGAGAGCAGCCGCGGGTCGTTCTCGATCGTTCCGCCGATCCACACAATGCTGCACACCGAGCGCAGCCCGCTGCGCTGCGGGTCGAGCGACTCCATTTTTCGCCGATAGCCCAGCGGCAGCGGGTTTACGATCGAGGTCTTGGAGGTGACCGCCAGGCGAATCTGCTGCGCGGAGTTATCCAGGAAGCGCTCGATGCCATCGATCACCGCCACACTCAGGACGAAGATCATGGTAGGCAGCGCCACCGCGCCGCAGGTCAGTAGCGACCGCAGCGGATTGCGGGTGAGATTCTTGAGCAAGTAGGTCAGTTGCAGCGGCACGCGCTTAGGCTTCTCTGAGTGCGCTGATTATCTGCACGCGCGCGGCGCGGGGCGCCCGCGCCGGATAACAGCGAGCGTCGGTCGATCA
>CAZHTF010000016.1:5880-50105 GCA_964535305.1 uncultured Planctomycetales bacterium
GCCGGGGGGGGGGGGGGGCCGCGGGCGCGACAGCGCCCAGCGCCCCGATCGTCGCCACGCCCGCCAGCGATGTCAGCACAATCTGCCAGGTGAACTGGATTTCGAACGCCATGGTGGTGAACGTGCTGGCGCCGAACATGTCCTTGGTGTGCCCGGCCAGGCTGAGCCATGCCCAGCAGGCCAGGCAGCCCAGGGCGCCGCCCAGCAGCGAAAGCAGCACCGCCTCCAGCACGAAGCCGATCAGGATCTGCCGCGGCGAAAAACCGATGGTCCGCAGCATGGCGATCTCGCGCGTACGGCCGGCAACCGCGGCGAACATCGTATTGGCGATCGCGAACACCGCTGCCAGCGCCATCATGCCCACCAGGATCGCGCAGACGAGCTGGTAGATCCGCACGTTGGTCGACTGAGACTGCCAGTAATCCGTCTCGGTCTGCGCGCCGAGCTCGATCGGCGCCGCGACCACTTGCTTGACCGCCGCGGCCGGGTCGACCGTTTCATCCAATCGGATCGAAGCCGACGAGTAGCCGTTGCGGTTGTAGGCGCTTTGCAGCGAAGGCAGATAGCCCCAGATCTCGCTCTCCATCGGGCCGCCGTCGGCCGAGAAATGCCCGACAACCTTGTAGTCGCGATTGTCGCCAAAGCCCAGGCGGATGGTGTCGCCGATGTCTAGCCCCTTGAACTGCTTGGCTGCTGCGCGCCCGACAATCACTTCCGGCGCGCCGGTTGAGAATTTCGCGCCCAGCAGCTTTACGTTGCGATGCACTTGAAAAGCCGTGTCGGTCACGCCGCGCAGCGCCACGTTTGCCCGCGTGCGGCCGTTGTCGCTGATGCGCGGCAATTGCGTCTGCCAGTAGAGCTCGGGGCTGACGAGTTCGCGGCCAGTTTGCGGATCGCGCGCCACGCCCGCCAGCTGCGAGAGCCGGTTGAAGTCTTCCGGCGAGATGGCGCTATTGGTCTCGGAGTTTGCCCCGCGCTGCACGACGATCAGCTTGCGCTCGTCCGCGGCGACCGCCAGCGAGGATTGCAGTGCCGCGTAGAACCCGAGGATCCATGCGAACGTTCCGACGACAGCGCAGACCACCAGCACCGTCAGCAGTGTGGTGGTTTTGCGGACGAACAGGTTTCGCCAGTGGTAGTTCAGCGGCAGCGCCATCCAGCCCTCTTGCTCCTTTCTCGACCCTTTCGTTCCGGCTCGCCTCGCGCCGCATTCCTGTCGCGCGTGACTGGCGCGCTAGGCCACCTGCCGCAGGGCGCTGACCGTGTTCAGCCGCAGCGCCTGATACGCCGGCACGATGCCGGCCGCCAGGCCAACCAGCAGCGCGATGCCCAGCGAGGTCGCAATCGCGATTGGTGAGACTTCCAGCCCCGCCAGCGGCAGGAAACCGAGCCGCCGCAGCGGAAAGGCCGTCAGCGCCAACACGACCGGGATGATGCCCAGCGCCGAGCCGATCACCGCCAGGAAGACACTCTCCATTAAGACGATGCGAAAGATGCGATCGCCCTGAAAGCCGATCGCCTTGAATACCGCCAGCTCGCGAGTCCGCTCGCGGAAGCTCATCATCATCGTGTTGCCCGCAACCAGCGCGACAATCACCACCACCACGATCGCCATCGCCTGCATCAGGCCCGGCAGATCGCCCGCAGCCTGTATGAACTGCGCCCCGAACGCGTTCTCGTCCATGCTCTTGGTTTCGTTCGGCGAATTCGCAAAGCGCTGGTCAATCTCGTTCTGCAGCGTGCGCAGACTCTCCAGGCTGTTGCACTTCACCCAGAACACATTGCAGCCGGGAACCCTAAAGCCCGCTTCGGCCCGCGACTCCTCAAAGTAATCCCGCCGCAGGTACATCCCGTTCGTGCGACCGTTCGTGGTCACCACCTTGACAATGTTGAACTCGAGCGCCAGGTACGGCGGCACAGAGCTGGTCAGCGTGATGCGCTCGCCCACTTCCCAGCCATACTGCTCCGCGACCGAGACGCCCACGACGCACGCGCGGCGATCCTTGGCCCAATTCTCCCTCTCAGAATCGGTCCAATCGAGCTCGTTGAAGACCAGAGGGAACGTGTCCGGGTCCGCGCCCAGGCTCTGAATCACTCCCGGAGAATTCTCCACCCGTCCGCCGAACCAGCGCACGCCGCAGACGGCCGACAGGTGTTTTCGGTCTGGGTCGAGCGCCTCGATCTCTCTCCGCATTCGCTCGGGCAGTGCATTGACCAGCGCGATGCGGTTCTGCACGGCCAGGCGCAACTGTTTCTCGTTGAACTGGTTGACCTGCACCAGCGCCACGACCAGCGAGATCGCCGCGACGAACACGGCCATCGGCAGCGCGAAGCTGACCGCGGTCAGCGTGGTGCGCAGCGGGTTGCGCTTCAGGTTTTGCATGAGTACGTAAGTGAGCGTCATGCGCGGCCTCGCGAAGCGTCGCGGTCGATCGAAAATTATCCGGCGACGGCCACAGCGTGCTTGGGATTCAACTCATCGCGCTCGAGCACGCCTTTTTCGAGGTGCACGGTGCGGCGCGCGTACGCCGCTGCGCGCGGGTCGTGCGTGACCATCAGGATGGTCTTGCCGAAGTCGGTGTTGAGCAGTGTCAGCAGTTTCAGGATTTCGTCGGAAGTTTTCGCGTCCAAGTCGCCGGTGGGTTCGTCGGCCAGGATCGCATCCGGGTCGGTGACGATCGCCCGCGCGATCGCGACGCGCTGCTCCTGACCGCCGGAGAGCTGATTCGGGCGATGGTCCATGCGATCGGCCAGGCCCACGATGGTGAGCGCGGTCTGGACGCGCTGGCGTCGCTCCGCTGAGGGCATGCGGAACAGCAGCAGCGGCAACTCCACGTTCTGCGCCGCCGAGAGCACCGGCACCAGGTGATACATCTGAAAGATAAAGCCGACATGCCGGCTGCGCCAGGCGGTCAGCTCGCGCTCGCCCATGCCTTCGAGATTGGCTTCGCCGACGCGGACACTGCCGCTGCTGGGCGAATCCAGGCCGCCGATCAGGTGCAACAGCGTGGATTTGCCCGAACCGCTTGGGCCCATCAACGCTACAAACTCGCCGGCGGCGATCTTGAGGTTCAGCCCGTCCAGCACGGGGATCGCCAATCGGTCCTTGTAATAGACCTTGCTGACCGACTTCAGCTCGATGTCCGCGTTGCTCATGCGCCTTCCAATTACCCGCTTCCGCCGATGCGCCGCGTCAAACGACGCGCGGCAGCCCGTCACGGTTCGCGAATCCCAGAGTATATGCCCGCCAACGCCGCGGCGCTTGCCCGAACACCGCGCCCGTATTCGTCCGCCGCTTCGCCCCAGCTAGCCGACCAACGCTGCCCGCAGCCGCAGGCACTGCGCCAGCAGCGGCTCCAGCTCCGCCAGCGGCCAGACCGTGGCGGCGTCGCTGCGGGCTGACGCTGGATCGTCGTGCACTTCCATGAACAGTGCGTCGACGCCCGCGGCGATCGCGGCTCGCGCCAGCAGCGGGATGTGCTCGCGCATGCCGCCGGTCGTAATCCCGGCGCTGCCTGGGTGCTGCACCGAATGCGTGGCGTCGAACACGACCGGGGCGAACCGCCGCATTACCGCCAGGCCGGTCATGTCGTTCACCAGCCGCTCGTAGCCGAAGGTGCTGCCGCGCTCGGTGAGCAGCACGTTTGCGTTGCCGGCTTCGCGCACTTTCTCAACAGCCAGCTTCATCTTCTCGGGCGCGATGAACTGGCCTTTCTTGATGTTGACGCAGCGCTGCGTCCGCGCGCAGGCCAGCAGCAAATCCGTCTGCCGACACAGAAACGCCGGCACTTGCAGACAATCCAGCACCGCCGCAGCCGGCTCGGCCTGCCGCGGCTCGTGCACATCCGAAAGCACCGGCAGCTCCAGGCTCTCCTTCACGCGCCGCAGGATCGCCAGCCCAGCCTCCAGCCCCGGCCCGCGAAAAGATTGCCCACTCGAGCGGTTGGCCTTGTCAAAGCTGGCCTTGAAAACCAGCGGCAACTGCAGCCGCCGCGCGATCGCGCGCAGCGCCTCCGCCAGCCGCAGCGTATGCGACTCGGATTCAATCACGCACGGACCGGCGATCAACAGCAGCGGCTGGCCCGGGCCGATCGCGTAACGACCTAACTGCGCGCGCGATTCGTCTGGCGTAGCAACGGAAACCATGCCAAGAATGTACTCGATTACCCGCCGCGGCGCCGTGGCGTCAGACGCGCCGCGCGCCAGCCTTCTATACTTTCGTCAGATGCAGATCGATATTCAGCAACTGCCGATCCCGGATTGGGGCCTGGCCTGCCCACGCTGCGGCTACGCGCTCCGCGGCCTGCCGGAGCACCGCTGCCCGGAGTGCGGCGTCGCATTGCAGATGGCTGCGCTGGTGCAGCCTTGGACCTGCCTGCGTCCGCCACGCGTCGACGGCTCCGAGCGGCCGCTGCTGGATTTCGGGCTGGCCTGCCGCGAATGCCGCGCGCCATTGGCCGGCGGAGCAGGCGCGCAATGCGCCTTCTGCCGGCTTCCGTTCGACATCCAGTCGTATGTGCCGCCGAGCCGCTGGTGCTTGCTTGACAAGCTCCAGGTTCAGCCGCTGGACCTGGCCACGACCGAGATGCTCTTTGCTTCCGAGCAGCTTCCGTACGTCCCGCTGAATGCCCGCGGCCTGCCGGAAATCGTGCTGGGCAACGCGCCGCTCGGGTCGAATCTGCTTGTGCCGCGCGCGTATTACCTCGAAGCGCGCTTCGTCGTCACGCGCGCCGCGCGCGAACTGTGGCAGGCGCGGCATACGCCGCGTCCAGACTGGCGCTGCCCACAGTGCGGTGAGAGCTGCCCGGGGAATTTTGAGCTGTGCTGGAATTGCGGAGCACAGCCGCGGCACGGCTAGAGCGGTTTCATGTTTGCTCAGTCGCGTGGTGCCTTGAATTCGGCCCCGCAGGGGCCGCGGGTCGTCGCCGATGGCGTGTCTGGCTTCTCTAGCCTGGAATTCGGCCCCAATTTCTGCGGGCCTCGCTCCACCCGTGGCTACATTCCTTCGCCCCGTTGGGGCGAAAATCGCGCCGCGCGGCCAAAATCTAGCTGTTCAAGATTGGCAGCCGCGTCACGCCGCGCTCGTCCGCTTCGCTCAGCGCCGCGACACTCATGCTGCGCGGCAGCGAAAGCGGCCGCATCGAGCCCGGCAGCGCGTGCGCCGCGGTCGAGCCGTCTACCGCGCGCATCGGGATCGCATTGCTGGGCGGAGCGCTGCGGCGCACGAGCTTGCCGCCCATCAGGCGGATCATCCAGCCAAATGTGTGCCACACGGTCTGCGCTAGGCCCCACATGCCGGTGAGCTGCATCAGCCCATCCGCCAGGTAGAGCTTGCTCTTGGGCCGCACCAGCGACGCCAGAAACCGCAGCGGGTTGTAGAAGTACAGGTATGCGACCAGGATGTTGAGCTGCTTGATCCAGGGCCTCTTGTGGTGCGAGGCGATTACGTAATTCCCGCCGAGCATGTGCTCTTCGACCTTGCGGCCACCGACGCTTTCGTACGCCATCCCCGAGGTATACGTGCCGGCGAAGAGCTTCGAGCCGGTGGCGGGCACGAGCATCAGCACCTGCATGCTGATCGCGCCGGCCTTGCGCAGCAAACGCACCTGGTTCAGCAGCCCGTACGGCTTGGGCCCGCGACTGATCAGCGGCTGTGCGTCGTGATGCATCATCATCGGCATCGGGTTGATGCCGTTCTGCTGCAGCAGGCGGAAGGCCTCGCTGGTCTTGTCGACGCTCTGGCCCTTCTTCACCAGCGTCGCGGTCATGTCCTCAACGCCCAGCCAAAGCGCCCGCACCCCGGCGCGGCGGACACACGGCAGATGCTCCTTGAGCATCAGCGTGTCATGCACCGTCACTTCCGTGCCCCAGCGCACATGCTTGCGCAGCGGCGCGCCGTCAATCGTCGCACGCGACAGGCTCTCCACTACGTCAAGCGTGCGCTCCTTGTGATTGAAAAAGTTGTCATCCGACCCGAAGAAATAGCGAATGCCGAACTCGCGGCGGATACTGGACATCTCGGCCGCGATCCGCGCCCCGCTCTTCACGCGATGCTGCCGCTGGTTGTACGCGGGGATCGGGCAGTAATTGCAGGCGAATTTGCAGCCGAAGGTCAGCACCAGCGAAGCGATCGGGCTATAGCGGCCCACGCTGCGGGCATCCAGCGGGCGCGACGCAAGCGTCGCAGCGCGGCTGGGTCCTTCCAGCATGCGAAAGCCCGGGAGCGGGTCGGGCAGCTCGTCGAGATCGCCGACCAGCCGCTGCACGCCGGTATCGACCAGCTCGAGCGCGTTGCCGCGCTCGTCGGTGTTGGCATAGACCAGCCCGGGGATGTCGTCCAGCAGGCCGCTGTTGCGCGCGCGGATGAAGGCCGATCGCAGCGGCTCGTTTGACGCGCGGGTCGCCAGCAGCCGCTCCAGCAGGCTCAGCAGCACGTATTCTTCGCCGGTGACGGCGACGTCGGCGCTCCACGGATCGCGCGGGTCGACGCCGAACGCATCCCACGGCTCGTAGATGTACTTGGGTCCGCCGACGATGATCAACGGCCGCTGAGCCGCATCAATGCGGCAGGCGTCGCGGATCAGGTCCTGCGCCGCGGCCGAGTGCAGTTGCATGCTGGAAACGAGGAAGAGATCCGGCACGCGCCCGTCGAGCCGCATCTGCGTCGGGCGAAAGCTGCGATTCCACTGCTGCAGCACGATTCGCGACTTCTCGAAGCCCGCGTCAAACAGCGCCGAGCCGACCGCCCGCACACCCGCCGGCGCCATGCGCATGTCGGCGTATACGAAAGGCAGCATGCGGGTGCGATGATCAAACGCGCAGGCGATTACGCTGGTCAAATCATGAAATCGCGCGACGCCGCGCAGCCGCGCCCGCAGCGCGCTCATTTCTCCCGGTCGCAACAGCTCATCGCCGCGTGTCCGGCGTGGTAGTTCCAAAACAAAGGTCCTTAGGTCCCAGAATTCGATGGAACTATAAGCGGAGCCCGCGTGTTTGTCTGCCGCGGTGCGTGGAATTACCGCGGCGGCACACCATCACCACACAAGCCGCTCCCAAGCTCAAACAGCTTGCCGCGCGCGGCGACAACTCAGGTCTGGCGTCACGTGAAAGAGCGTCCGCGCACCGCGACGACGCTGTCGACGCGAAAATCGCTGCGAAGGCCGGAACTGCGCGCTACACTCCGACCGTCGAGGAGCCCGATGCGCACGTTTGAGCACCGTTCCGAATTCGACCAGCCGCTCGCCGAACTCTTTGCCTGGCACGAACGACCCGGCGCGCTCGAGCGGCTCGTGCCACCCTGGCAGCACGCCGATGAAATGACACGCGCCGGCAGCGTTGCAGACGGCGGCCGGGTCTCATATCGACTCGCGGAAGGACTGCAAGCGTACCGCTGCGAAGTGCAATATTCTCACTACGTCAAGGATCGGCGATTCGTCGAAACACAGGCGAGTGGCCGGTTCGCACACTGGCGGCGCCGCGCGACCTTCGAGCCGCTCGACTCCCAGCGCAGCGCGCTGCACGACCACATTGAATATCAATACAGTGGCCTGAGCGCGCTGCAAACGTCCGCAGCCACGCAGCGGCAGCTCGAACGCCTATTCCGCTGGCGACATCAGCGCGCTCGGCTCGACCTGCGGCGTCACGCACAACACCGCTCGCAGCCGCGCATGCGGATCGCCGTCAGCGGCGCGAGCGGCCTGCTGGGAGGCAACCTGTGTGCATATTTGAGCAGCGCGGGTCACACGGTCCTGCGACTGGTGCGGGCCCGCGCGGGAAAACCGCCGTTGGCCGAGGCCGTCGAGTCAGGCACCGCCACGGATTCGCGAAGCGTTACGGCGGGTGCCAGCCACGGGCAGATCTCGTGGGACCCGGCCACCGGCCGAGTCGACGCCGACGCGCTCGAAGCCGTCGACGCGGTTGTGCACCTGGCCGGCGAGAACGTGGCAGCTGGACGCTGGACCGCGGCTCGCAAAGCCGCGATTCGCGACAGTCGCGTGCGCGGGACGGCGCTGCTGTGCGAAACGCTTGCGAAACTACGAATGCCGCCGCGCGTGCTGCTGACGGCGTCGGCGGTTGGCTACTACGGCGCGCGGGGCGGCGAGCCGTTGAGCGAAGACGCCGCCGCCGGCGACGACTTCCTGGCGCGTGTCTGTCGCGAATGGGAGCTGGCCGCGGACGCCGCGCGCCAGGTCGGCATCCGAGTCGTAACGCTGCGGATTGGCGTCGTGCTCGCGGCCAAGGGCGGGGCGCTGCAGAAGATGCTCGCGCCGTTTCGTGCGGGTTTGGGCGGCGTGATCGGCAGCGGTCAACAGGTGTTGAGCTGGATCGCGTTGGATGATCTGCTCGGCGCGATCGAGCACGCGTTGCACTGCGACGCGCTTCGCGGGCCGGTGAACACTGCGGCCCCGAACGCCGTCACCAATCGCGAGTTCACTCTCGCGCTGGGGAGGGCGCTGCGCCGGCCTACGATCGCGCCGCTGCCAAGCTGGGCGGTCTCGCTGCTCTTTGGAGAAATGGGCCGCGACGTACTGCTGACCGGCCAGCGCGCGGTCCCGACGCAGTTGTTGAAATCCGGATTTCAGTTCGCGTTCTCGGACCTGACCGCCGCACTCGGCTGGGAACTTGGCCGCGCCGAATACGCATAGGCGGGTGGGCGTTCACAAACACGATCGGTGGTACCGACCGAATCTTCAGGGGAATAAGAGTATTAAAGGCAGTGTTTGTCGACCCGATACAGAAAAATACGGGTAGACGATGCCCGGATTCGAGGTCGACATGTGGCTCACGCACGACAGCGTTCGCGTGCTCCGGCTGGATGACGCAACGCAACGCGCCGTCTACCAGCGACTTTCCGAGATCGAAGCACGCGGCGGCGGCACGCGCGAGCTCGAGCGATTTCGCTATACCGTTCCGGAAGGGCTCGACGTGGTGTTCGAGCACCCCGGGGGCACCAATGTCAAGGTAACCGTCGCGTCGCGCGACATCGCCGCGTGCGGGCTGAGCGTGCTGCATGGCGGTTTTGTCTACCCGCAGACGCGCTGCACTGTGAGGCTGAAGGCGCGCGACGGAGAGTTCGTGCTGGTCTCTGGGCGCGTCGTGCGCTGCCGCTGCATCAGCGGCCGCGTGCACGAAGTGGGCGTGAAGTTCGACGAGAATATCGAGGTCGCGCTTTTCGTCGGCCAGTCGTAAACGCTGGCTTTCGGTTGAACCTAGCTGCTCTTCAGCAGCCCGCGTTGTTCGAGGAAGTTGAGCACCTGCACCGCCGCGTCCTGCACGGTGATGTTCACGTTGTCGATCAGCAGCTCTGGCGTGAGCGGCTCCTCGTAGGGCGCGGAGATGCCGGTAAATTCTTTGATTTCGCCGGCGCGGGCCTTCTTGTACAGGCCCTTTGGGTCGCGCGTCTCGCAAACCTCGACCGAGGCGCGTACGTAGATCTCGATGAAGGGCAGCTTGGCCTCGTCATGGATTTTGCGGACCAGGTCGCGATCGGCGCGATAGGGGCTGATGAAGCTGGTCATCGTCAGCACGCCGGTGTCGGCGAACAGCTTGCCCACTTCGCCGATCCGCCGGATGTTCTCCGTTCGATCTTCGGGCGAGAAGCCCAGGTTCCTGTTCAGGCCGTGGCGGATGTTGTCGCCGTCGAGGACGTAAGCCAAATGGCCGCGTTCGATCAGGGCGTGCTCGACGGTGTAGGCGATCGTACTCTTGCCCGATCCGGACAGGCCGGTGAACCAGATGGTCGCGCCGTGCTGCTTGAGCAATTGATAGCGCTGCGCCCGATCGACGTGCCCGTGATGCCAGGTGATGTTGGTCGCGACCTGCTTGCTCATGTTCTTCGCCTTCCCGCGTCTGTTTTCGCGAACATTTGAAAACGCGGCAGACTAGCGGCGACCACGAAGCGCGACAACTGTCCGAAGCCGTCAATTCGAACGGCGCGGTCCGATATGCACTTGCAGCGAGCGAGGCGCGCCGTAGAGTGCGAACAATCAGCGGAGCGCGCCGGCGACCATGCCAGCCAGATCGATTTGCTGCGTACGCATTCGACGCGGCTGCAACGCCGCGGCCAGCGCCGCGTTGTGCCTTGGCTCTTTTCTGCTGAGCGGCTGCCCGACGAACGACTCCACGCAGCGTGAGCGCATCGGATTTGCAAACACGCAGGACTTCACGAATTCCGGCGCCAAGCTGCTCGGCACCGCTGCATGCAGCGCCTGTCACGCATCGATCGCTGCGACACACCAGTTGCACGGCCACGCGCATGCCTTGAAGGCGGTGCGCGGCGTGGCCCCGGAGTTTCCCGCATCGGCGGTAGACGCCGGCGTACCAACGCCGCCGGGCAACCTCACCTGGCGCGACATTTCGCATGTCGTCGGCGGCTTCGCCAAGGGCGCCCGTTTCGTCGATTCTCAGGGATTCGTGCTGAGCAGCGGCGAACTCGGCGGCGCGCCGGCCCAGTGGAACCTGCGCTTCGGACCAAACGGCACACAGGCCGGCTTCGCGGAGGAATTTCCCGCGAGCGCGACGCCGCTGCCGTTTGAATTCGACGAACTGCGCCGCCGAAGCACTGGTTCGCAACCGGCAGACGGAGACAATCCGCAATCGCAGGAGAATCGGCCCGGAATCCAAGGCGTGTGGTTCGAAGCCGGGGTGCAATGCGAAGCGTGTCACGGGCCGGGCGGGTCGCACTTCGACACGAGCGGCCGAACGGTGCGCATCGACGTGACCCGCATCTTTGTCGACCCGCGCGGCGCGCAGACCTGCGACGCCTGCCATTCGCAACCATACGGCGACGTCAGCGCGCGCATCCCGGCTCTCGACGGCTATCTGCGGCCGTTCGCGCAGGCGGCGGAGCTGCGCGCCAGCGGCGGACATCGCGACTTCACTTGCAGCACCTGCCACGACCCGCACCGCTCGCTTGTGAGCGACCGCAGCGCCGCGATCCGCAACGAGTGCCGCGCCTGTCACATCAGCGAGACCATGGCCGGGCACGGCGGCGCGGCGTATGTGAGCGGCGAGTACCGCGAGACGCTGAGTTGCGAGAGTTGTCACATGCCCTACGCCGCGCGGCGGGCCTCGGCCGCGAGCGGCGGCGGCGGCGCGCGGATCGGCGACACGCGCTCGCACGTCTTCCGCATTAACACCGACGCGGTCGATTTTCGCGGGGTTTTCTCGGCCGACGGCGCGGAACTGCTGCGCGACGCCGTCGGCCGGGCCGCGATTTCGGTCGATTTCGTTTGCCTGCGCTGCCACAATGGCGCCGGCTTGTTCTCGTTGTCCGTCGCGCGTGCCGCGGAGATCGCCGGCCGCATTCACGAGTTGCCCTGAGCAAGTCTGTCAGCCCTGAGTTGGAGCCGTGTAGCACATGCGACCGCCGCGGGCCGCCGGTGGCTGGAGTTCGATCCTCTACGGCCTGCGCATGGCCTGGCAGGCGGGCGGACTGTGGCGCTTCTATCGTGCGCTGCACACCCAGAACGCCTGCAAAACCTGCGCGCTGGGCATGGGCGGGCAGCGCGGCGGAATGGTCAACGAAGCCGGCAGCTTTCCCGAAGTCTGCAAAAAATCGATGCAGGCCATGGCGGCCGACATGCGTGGCGGCATCCGCTCCGAGTTCTGGAGCGCGCACGGCATCGCGGCCCTGCGCTCGCTTTCGCCGCGCGAGCTCGAGCACCTTGGCCGCTTGCGCGAGCCGCTGCTGGCCGGGCCTGAAGATGATTACTTTCGCCCGATCTCTTGGGATGACGCGCTCGCATTCTGCGAAGCTCGGCTGAAGGCCACCGCCGCCGACGAAAACTTCTTCTACTTCAGCGGCCGCGCCTCGAACGAGGCTGGTTTCCTCTGGCAGCTGTTCGCGCGGCTCTATGGCACCAACAACGTCAACAATTGCAGCTACTACTGCCACCAGGCCAGCGGCGTAGCGCTCTCCGCGAGCGTCGGCAGCGGCACGGGCACCATCCGACTCGACGACCTCGACGGCGCCGACACCGTCTTCCTGATCGGCGCAAACCCGGCCTCCAACCACCCGCGGCTGATGACCAGCCTCATGCATCTGCGAAGGCGCGGCGGCCAGGTCGTGGTCATCAACCCGATTCGCGAAACCGGCCTGGTCCGCTTCAGCGTCCCGCCTGACATGCGCAGCCTGCTCGGCGGCGGCAGCGATATCGCCAGCCTCTATCTGCAGCCGCACATCGGCGGCGACATCGCCTTGCTCACGGCGATCGCGCGGCGCGTGCTCGAACTCGGCGGCGCGCATGGCAGTTTCATTGCCGATCACACGCGCGGCTTCGACGCGTACGTGGATTTCCTGCGCAATCAAGACCCGCAAAATTTGGCAGCGCGCAGCGGTGTAAGCGCCGCAGAGATCGAATCTGCCGCCCAGCGCTACGCGCGCTCCAACGCTGCGGTGTTCGCCTGGACCATGGGCATCACGCATCACCTGCACGGAGTCGACAATGTGCGGGCAATCGCGAACCTGGCGCTGCTGCGCGGGATGGTGGGTCGCCGGCACGCCGGCCTGCTGCCAATCCGCGGGCACAGCAATGTTCAGGGCGTCGGCTCAATGGGCGTGACGCCGCGGCTGAAGGACGCGATCTTCGAGCGGCTGCAGCAGCACTTTGGCGTAAAGCTGCCGACCCAGCCCGGGCTGGACACGCTCGGCTGCATGCAGGCGATCAAGCAAGGGCGGCTGCGCAGCGCCTGGTGCCTGGGCGGAAACCTGTTCGGAAGCAATCCCGACGCGCGCAGCGCGACCGAAGCGTTCGCGCAGCTCGAGTCCGTCGTGTACCTGAGCACCGCGCTCAACACTGGCCACGCCTGGGGCCGCGCGCGGCACACGCTGATCCTGCCGGTGCGCGCCCGCGACGAAGAAGCCCAGCCGACCACGCAGGAATCCATGTTCAACTACGTGCGCCTCAGCGACGGCGGCCCACAGCGCCACCCCGGCACACGCAGCGAAGTCGAGATCGTCGCCGAGTTGGCCGAACGCGTGCTTGGCAACCAGGGACCGATCAATTGGCGCGCCATGCGGCAGCACAGCGAGATCCGCAAAGCGATCGCCGCGGCAATCCCCGGCTACGAAGAAGTGGCCCAGATCGAGCAGACGCGGCGCGAGTTTCACATCGCCGATCGCACGTTGCACGCGCCACGCTTCAACACCTGCGACGGTCGGGCGCACTTTCACCTCACGCCACTGCCGGACTTGCCGCGGGCGGCGGACGAGCTGCGGCTGATGACCATTCGCAGCGAGGGGCAATTCAACACGGTGGTCTACGACGACGAGGACGTGTATCGCGGGCAGGAGCGGCGTGATGTGATCCTGATGAATGTCGACGACATCGCGCGGCTCGGGCTGCGGGCCGAGCAGCCCGTCACCGTCCGCAGCGATGCGGGCGCGTGGTCTGGCGTGCTGGTGCGCCCGTTCGACATCCGCGCGGGCAACGCCGCCATGTACTACCCGGAGGCCAACGTGCTCGTGCCGGCGATTGCGGATCACGAGTCGCGCACACCGGCGTTCAAGTCGGTGCTGGTGCGCGTAACGGCCGATGTCGGCGCCGCGAGCGCGGCCAGGGCGCTTCCGCTCGCATCGCCCGCGGCCCGCACATCTGCCTGAGTCGCGCGCGTCGCTGACGCAGCGCAGGGGAGCCTCGTTCGATGGCCGAGCGTCGCTGGAATTCAGCTTCTTCCGAATCGGATGCACCCGCACCCGCGCCGCGACTGGCGCCGCTGTGGTGCGGCGTGTTGATCGGTGGACAAAGCCAGCGCATGGGCACGCCCAAGCACCTGGTTGAATACCGGGGCGCCACGCTGCTGGAGCGCGTTGTCCGCGTGGCCGGCCCGTTTGTACAGCGCATCGTGCTCTTGGGGCGCGCCGCGATGCTGCCGGGTACGCTCAATGCGTTGCAGCAGCTTGAAGACGTGGGCAGCGCGATCGCCGGCCCTGGCGCGCAGCAGCGCGCCGTCCATGGCCCGCTGCGCGGCATGCTTGCGGCCGCGCGGCATCGGAGCAGCGTCGCCTGGCTGATCCTGGCCTGCGACTTGCCGAAGCTCTCGGCCGAAGTGCTCGAGTGGCTGGTGTCGCAGCGCAGCGCGGCGCACATTGCGGTGCTGCCGCGAACGCCCACCGGCGTCGAGCCACTGCTGGCGATCTACGAGCCGGACGGGATGGCGGCGCTGTCTGCCCTGGTCGGCGCGGGCGCCCGCGCGCCGCGGGCCCTGGTCGATGATCCGCGCGTCGCGATGCCTTCGCTGCCTGCCGAACTGCTCGCCGCCTGCGCCAACGCAAATACGCCCGAAGATCTGCGCTGACGACCGGCGGCGGACGCCGCGCTCGCCCTATACTTCGCTGAAATCGAAACTCCGTATCGCTTTCAAGGAGACGCCATCGTGCGAGCGCTGGTCAGCGGCTGTGCCGGCTTCATCGGCTTTCACCTGAGCAACCGCCTGCTGGATGAGGGCATCGAAGTCGTCGGCGTCGACAACATCCTCTCCGGCCAAGCGCAGAACGCCGAGGATCTCAAGGCCCGTCGCGGCTTCACATTCTTGCAGCACGACGTGACCCAGCCGCTGCCGATCGAGGGCAAGCTGGATTACATCTACAACCTGGCCTGCCCCGCGTCGCCCGTGGATTTTGACCCCAAGCGGCTCGAAATCCTGGCGGTCTGCTCACGCGGCGTGTGGAACATCCTCGACCTGGCACGCGAGAAAAACGCGCGGCTGCTGCACACCAGCACCAGCGAGGTCTACGGCGACCCGCTCGAACACCCGCAGCGCGAGAGCTATTGGGGCAACGTCAACCCGATCGGCCCACGCTCCTGCTATGACGAAGGCAAACGATTCGCCGAAGCGCTGATCACCGCTTATCGCGCGCGGCACGGCGTGCAGACGCGCATGGCGCGAATCTTCAACACCTACGGCCCGCGCATGCGCACCAATGACGGCCGCGTCCTGCCAAACTTTATCAGCCAGGCCCTGAATAATCAGCCGCTGACGGTCTACGGCGACGGGCAGCAGACTCGCAGCCTTTGCTACGTGAGCGACCAGGTTGACGGGCTGCTGAGGCTCTCGCGGAGCGACGTCAACGACCCGGTAAACATCGGCAACCCGGTCGAGATCACCATGCTGGACCTGGCGCGCGAGATCATCCGCCTCACCGGCAGCCGCAGCCAGCTCACGCATGTGCCGTTGCCGAAAGACGACCCGAAGGTCCGCCGACCGGATATCACGCGCGCCCAGACACTGCTGGGCTGGAACCCGCAGGTGCCGCGCGAAGAGGGTTTGAAGCGCACGATCGAGTGGTTCAAGCAGGCGACGGCCCGCCAGAGCGGTTAGCCGGGCCGCACGTCCTCGTACTGATTCTCGAGCACGCTGAGCATCTTGCGGCGGGCCTGCTCCTGCGTCAGGCCGTAGAAGACCGGTGCGATGCGGGCATCCTCGAGATTGCCCGCGTCGTCCAGCCGCGCCAGGCGCGCGGTCCAGTGCTCGCCTTCCTGGAACACTTCGAGGACGAAGCGGTGTTCGCTACCGTCGGCGTCGGCCGCGATCCAATGCTCACGCGCCATTTGCACTCCTCGCCACGGCAGGCCCAATGACCAGTGGATTGTAGTAGTGATCGGGCCGTAAGCAGCGCTGCGCGCGCGGCGCCGACTACCCGCCGGCGGACGTGAGATTCGCCTGATACTCGGTGTTGTCGGGGAAGAGGTTCAGCGCGGCGCGGAAGTCGTCGCGGGCCTTGCCCAGGTCGCCCACGGCGCGATACATCAGGCCGCGCGTGTTAAACGCGCCTGCCAGCTTGTTCTTGCTCAAACCATCGCTGGTATCGAGTTGGTAGGCCTTGTCAAACGCCAGGATCGCGTCGTCGTACTGGTAGTGCGCCGCCGCATCATCGCCCCAGGCGCGATAGGCCGTTACCGCCTGGCTGCGATACGTGGTGTTGTTGCGATACAGGTCGTACGCGGCGCGGTAGCTGCCGGCAGCCTCCTTGAATTTTCCGGCGGCGGTCTGCTCGGCGCCTTGCCGCACGCGCACATCCGCCAGCCGCTGGCGGTAGAGCGCGTTCTGCGGGTCGATCTCAAACGCGGTCTGGAACGCGCCGGCCTCCGCCCCGACCGGCTTGCCCGCCGCCAGATTCTGACGCTCGCTCAGGCTGCCGGTCGCGAACAGCAGGCCCGCCAGTCGCTTGCGGCGTGAGGGGTCGGCGTTTGGCCCCAGCTCGGTCAGCGCCACGCGGAAGTCGTTGATCGCGTCGCCCAGCGCGTTGCGGCGAACGCGCAGCTCGGCCCGCGCGACGTACGCGTCGGCGAGCGCGTCCTTGATATCGGTCGAATTCGGATCGAGCGACTTGGCTCGGTGCAGATCGGCCAGCGCTTCGTTGGTGCGCCCGTTGTCCAGCTTGCGATCGCCGGTTTTCACCAGCGCCGCCGCCAGGTCCACGCCGTAGAGCGGATTCGCGTTGCCCAGTGTGTAGGCCGATTCAAGCGTGGCCAGCGCGGCCTGGTCGTCGCCACGGCGGAGCTGGCTGCGGCCGATCAGCAGTTTGACGAATGCGTCGCGCGGCTGTTTCTTGGCGAGGGCCGCGAGCTTCGCCTCGATCTCGGGCAATTCTTCGGGCCGGGCGTTTTGCACTGCTCCGGCAAACTCGGCCAGCGCCTCGGTGCGCTCGCCGCTGGCGTACACCTCCTCGGCCAGCGCCACGCGAGCCTCGACGAACTTCGGCGAGCGCGCTGTGAGCGCCCGCAGCAGCCGCGTGCCGCTCGCGCGCGTTTCATCGGCCGCGAGCTGGCGCCGCGCGTCGGCGAGCACCTTCTCATCGGGTTCGCGCAGCTTGCGCGCGTTCAGGGCGTCCTGTTCGTAGCCCAGGCCAGGGCTGAGCGTTTCCGCGCGGCGGAAGCTGCGCTCGGCCTTGTCGTATTCGCCGGCGCCCTGTTCGAGCTGCGCCAGCGACGCGAGGATCTCGCCGCTGGGGCGGTTCTTCTCGATATATTTCTCGAGCAGCTCGCGCGCCTGCGAGCCGCGGCCGGAGACCAGCTCCACCGCGACACGCTTCAGCAATTCCTGCTGGGCCTTGCGCGTCTTCGGATCCAGCGGCGCCGTCGGCGCGGCGCTGCTGAATCGCGAACCAAGCACGCCGCTGAAATCAACGCTGAGCGGTTGGAATTGGGAAGCGCCTCGCGCGCCGGGGCTCAACGAAAGCTGCGATGACGGACCGAACAGGGCGGATTGCGACGAGCTGGTATCGACGCTGGGGGCGCGCGCCGCCGCCGAGACCGCGGCCAGCGCGAAGGAGAAGCCCGAGATGCTTGGCACGCTCGACATTGTCCCGCCCTCACGTGCCCCCCCGTGTCACCCGAATTGTGCGAAACAAACGCGGCCGACGCCGCCGCCCCGATAACAAGTCGCTGCGGCTTCCAATTCGCTGGCTCATTTGTAGCGGGCGCGTGGCGTTCGGCGGCGTACAACTCATAACCGGTGCCTGAGGATACCTGGCACGCCTTTGGCCGGAAGGAATAGAGGACTGAAGAACATCCCGACTTGCGGAGACTCATATGCAGATTGAGGTCAATTCCACGAGTGTCGATTACACCCCCGAAGTGCGCGAGTTTTTGCAGCGACGTTTCGACGCAGCCTTCGATCGCTTCCAGAAACAAATTCGCGAACTGCGCGTGCGGCTCTCTGACTTGAACGGGCCGCGCGGCGGCGTGGACAAATCCTGCCGCGTCTCGATCAAGCTCACCCCGCGGGGCGAGATGGTGCTCGAGCAGCGCGGCGACGAGATTCACGCGACCATCGCCAGCGCCGTCGAACGCGCCAGCGAGAATCTGGCACAGCGGTTGGCCAAGCAGCGTGACGCCGTGCGTCAGCCGCGCAGGCCGCGCGTGCGCGAGGCGTAAGTCAACGGGCGGAGGAACGACTACGCGTGGCCGATGCCATCAAAGGCCAACCCAACGTCGAGCTGATCGCCGTGACCATCCATAACCAGGTTGGTTCGCACGACGGTGGCGTGTCGGCGGATGGCCAGGCCTAATTCGGGCCGCCCAAATTCCGCCTCGCGGTGCGACGCCAACTCGTAGCGCCGCCCCGAGCGCACGCCGTAGCCGACCGGCAGATGCAGGCGCATGCCGGTCTGCGAGAAATCGATTAATCGCCCGCGGACGACTTCCCGGCCGCGCTCGTCGAGCAGCCAGATGTCGCCGAACGCCGACTCGCGCGGCGCGATTCGACGTTCGTCGGCGACGGCCTGCGCGAGGACAGCGTGGCTGAGCGAGCCGTGCAGCGAGTCTGTTTGCCAGAGCGCGCCCATTGCAAACTCCTGCCGAATCGGCGTAAGCGATCTGTTCAGGTCGGACGATCCAAGCCCCATTCGCGCAGCCACTCGTCCGTTTGTGCGCTGGCGTCCTTGCCGTGCTTTTCAGGCGGCTCAAGCTCGGGCCGCGGCGCGCGAGCCAGAGCGCGGATGACGTCCGCCCAGAAATCAGCCGAAGGCACAGGCGCCGCGCGACGCCGACGCGCAGACGCCTGAACAGCCCGATCGGAAGACACGACCACCAGCCGCCGCGCGGCCGAGTCGCCGTCAATGATCTGCTGGATCAACTCGTCGGCGCTGCGCCCGCCGCTGAAGCTGACCTGAATATCCGGATCACCAATCTGCCGCGCCAGCGCTGGCGGCGGAGATTGACCGTCAAACACGATATGAACGCGCGTGCCAGTCTTTCGAGCCCAATCGCCCAGCGCGCGACACAGCCGCGACCGCGCAATCGAGACATCCGGCTCGCCGACCGTATTGGCAGCATGGAGCAGGTTGTTGCCGTCAATCAGAACCGGCATGCCTACTCATTCCGACGAAGAAATTCTAAATCACGTTTGGCGCGGGTCAAGCAGATTCACGTTTCGTGCGATTCGAGAGCGCTTTCAATGTACGCATGCGCGTCCGGAGCGCCTGCCGGCCGACGCCATCACGCCGAGCAATTTCCGGCTGCCTGGACTTGCCCGCTACTGCCCCGCAAAGCGCGCCAGGTCCAACTCGCGACCCAGGATCATCAGCACCGAGTTCGGCTTGATCACCGCGTCCGGCTGCGGCAGGAAGCTGAACCGCTCGGCGCCCGGCTCGCGGACTGCCAGAACCAGCAACTCAAATTTTCGCCGCAAGTCTAGCTGAGACAACGTCTTGCCGAATGCGGACTTGGGCGCATCCACTTCCAGAATCCGGTAGTCGTCATCCAGCGAGAACATGTCGCGCAGGTTCGGATACGCGATCCGCCGCGCTGTGCGTTCGGCGGTTTGGCGCTCGGGGTAAATCACCTCGGTCGCGCCGACGGCGCGGAGGATCAAGGCGTGATCGTCGTTGCGTGCGGTACTGCGTATGACGGGCACTTCGAGCCGCTTGAGGTTCAGCGTGCTCAGAATGCTGGGCTCGATGTTGTCTTTTCCAAGGCTAACGATGGCTTCATCGACGCCGTCGCCAATCACGCCGCCAAGCACCTGAGCATCGCGCGCGTCACCGATTAACGCCCGGTGCACTTCGTCGCGGACGTCATCGACGCGCTGCGCCGACGTATCGATCGCGATCACTTCACAGCCGAGCTTGACCAGCGTACGGGCCATGTGCCCGCCGAACTGCCCGAGGCCAATGACGCAGACGCGTTTCATGATGCGAATCCTACCCGATCATCACAGCTTCCTCGGGATACTCAAAATGCCGCCGCGGACGCGCCAGCACGGCCAGCGCGATGGTCAGCGCGCCCAGCCGCCCGACGAACATCGACGCGCACAGCCAGAGCTTGCCCGCGTCGGAGAGCTGCGGCGTGATGCCGGTGGAGAGCCCGACCGTGCAGAACGCCGAAACCTGCTCAAACAGCACGCGTTCGAGCCGCATGTGCTCGACGCGGCCGACGCCCTCCGTGAGCGTCAGTACGAACACGCCCAGCAGGTTCCAGGCGGTGGTCAGGCCGATTACGAACGCGGTGCGGCGCAGGACGTCGATCGGCAGGCGCCGCCCAAGCAGCTCGATCGTCTCGCGGCCCTGCGCGCCGGCCGCGATCGCCGCCGCGCCGACCGCCAGCGAGGTGGTTTTGATCCCGCCGGCACACGATCCCGGCGACCCACCGATGTACATCAGCGCGGTGATGATCAGCAGCGTGGCCACCGGCAGCGCCGTGATGTCGATCGAGTTGAAACCGGCGGTGCGCGAAGTCACCGATTGAAACAGCGCATGATTGACGATCGCCGCCAGCGACGATTCGCTGGTCGTCAGCCCCGTCAGCGCCAGGGCCAGCGCGCCGCCGAAGACCAGCGCCCCGCTCACCATCAGCACCAGCCGCGCGTGTAGCGTCCAGCGGACCGGCAAGCGCCGCACGCCCTGAATCCGCTGCTTTGCGCGGTCGTAGATTTCAAACAGCACCGCGTAGCCCAGCCCGCCGGCGATGACCAGCAGCATGATGGCGTACAGACAGAGCGTGGAGCGGCCCAGTGCGATGGCGTTGTCGCTGTACACTGAAAAGCCCGCGTTGCAAAAAGCCGAGATCGCGATGAACACCGCTTCGAACCAGCCGCTTCGGGGCAGCTCGATCGTCTGCATGCCCACGTAGATCGCCGCCGCACCGAGCGCTTCGATCAGCAACGTCATCCCGAAAATACGGCGAACGGAGCGTTTCAGGCTGATGCGACTCTCCTGAAACAGGAACGAGTCACGCACCGCCGTTTGCGAGCCCAGCGACAGGCGACTGCCAAAGACCTGTGCGGCGGCGGCCGCGAAGGTCATGATGCCCAGTCCGCCCAGCTGGATCAGCAGCAGCAGCACAACGTGCCCGGCTTGGGTGTACTCGCTGGCCGGGTCAACCGTGGCCAGCCCGGTGACGCACACCGCGGAGGTGGCCGTAAAAAAATCGTCCAGCCAGGTGTTACGGCTGTGCTCGCTGTGGCATTGCGGGATGCGCAGCGCCAGCGTTCCCGCAAGGATCAGACCTGCGAAGGTCAGCGCCAACTGCGCCTCGGCCCGCCACCAGAAGCCGACGATCATGCCGCGCGCCTCCAGCCTGCGTCGCCGAGTTTGCGGCCGTAGTGGTTCAGCGCGGGCCCTCCGCTGGAGCTTCGGGGCGCGGTTGGCTCAGGCGGGCTTCGGCGGCGTCGCGACGCGGGCCGTAGCGCTTCTCGATCGCGTCCTCCTCGGCGTACTTCAGCAGCAGCTCGCGCGCTTCGATCCGCAGCAGCGCACCGTCGGCATCGGTATAGACCGTCGCCGGGCGGCCGACCAGCCCCTCGCGCGTCTCGAACGCGTTGGCGGTTTCCCCAGGCCGCTCGGGCAGCGGCTTTGGCCCAAGCGGCTGAATCACGTGCGTGATCAACGCACGGGTCTCGGCGTCATAGATCGAGAACGCCAGCGGGTCGGATTGCCCCACGCCCAGCAGTGTTGGCAACATCCGCACGATCGCCAGCCCCAGGTAGGTGCTGCCCACGCGGATCGGATTGCGCGGCTCGCGCAGCCCCGTGTCGGCGCTGGTGCGCATCGTGGAGAACAGCACGTTCCGCTCGCGAATGTACTGATCAATCTTGATCAACGCCGGCGTGCGCGGGTCGGCCGGGATCTGCACGCTGCGCATCTCGGCCAGCTCGCTCTCCAGGTCGTCGCTCACGAACAGATCCACACGCGTGTGCTGGGCGCTGCCATCTTCGGCGAAACGCCAGGAGCGCTCGCGCACGCGCACCCCGACTTTCCCGCTGTCTGAAAAGCGCGGGTCGTCAAAGCTGGCGCGCTCGCGCTGCGCCTGCCGTGTCAGGTAGCCGACCGCCTTGCCGCCCAGAAAGATCTCAAACGTGCGCTGCGCCGGGTCGATGAACACGCCGCCCAGGTGCGGCCGCAACCGCTTCTCGCGAAAAGTTTGCCCGTTCTTGAGCTGGGCGCGGATCGGCTCGGCGGTTTGCGGGTCGTACGTGACGCGCAGCGTTGAAATCACCCGCTCAAACGCGAGCCTGGCGGCGGCATCATCGGCCGCGCCGGGAATCAGCGTCGAATACGTCAGCACCCAGACCGTGGTCGGGTCCAGCGGGACGCAGCCATAAAGCGTCAGCGTCGAATCCACGCCGAAACGCGACTCGATCGCGACGATCGCGCTCTCGCGCCCAGCCAGCGTGCGCTTGTCGGCCTTGCCGACGCGCGCGTCGCCGATGTCCGCCGCGATTTGGGCGAACGTCTCCAGCCAGGCCTGGAAATCGTCGGCGCCGGCGTTGGGGAAAATCAGCACCTGCAGCGTCGCGCGGCCATCAGCGGCCTTGCCGCGCAGCAGCCCGACCGATTCTCCAGGTCCAAAAAAACCGGTGCGGTCGTAGGCCCAGCCGCTCGGCAGCCGCAGCTCAAATCCAAAGCTCACGTCGACGAAGGGGATGGTGTCTGGCTGTGTGGCGCTGGCCGCGGGTTGCTGCGCCTGCGCCGCCGGGATAAGACTCTTGACGGCAAGCAGCGTCAGCATCGTCCAGATTGTGCGGCGGGTCGACATGCGTAACGCCTTGCGTGATGATCCGTGATGCGAGTGTTTCATAGCATGTAGACCGCGAGGCGGCGCGTCAACGACGCCGGCGGCGGAAGACGGCGCGGCAACGGCGCTGCCGGGAGATACGTATGTGCTGGACCGGACGATTCGCGGCATTCACCCTGATCACGATCGGCCTAGCGCCGCCCGCCGAGGCGCAGCCCGCCGCCAGCCTGCCGGCGACGACCCGCCCCGTCATGACACAGGCGCAGCTCGTCCAGATGGCCCGTGACGTTGAGAAGCAGGTCGAGGCGCTGCGCGGCTGGAAGTTCAAGCACGCCGTGAAAACCGAGGTGCGGAACGAGCAGCAGCTCCGCGAATACATTGAGAAGAAACTGTTCGAGGAGGAGCTGGGCGGCGGAAAACTGGAGCGCACGCAGGCCCTGCTGCGAATGGTCGGCTTGATCCCGCTGGATTGCGACCTGCGCCAGACCTTCATCGACGTGCTGCTTAACCAGGTTGGCGGCTTCTACGACCCTGATACCAAGATGTTCTACATGCTGCAACGCAGCGGCGTGGACTACGGCCCGCTGCTGAATCGCACGCTGGTGGCGCACGAGTTGACGCACGCGCTCGACGACCAGCACCTCGACCTCGAGAAGCTCATGAAAAGCCGCGAGATGACCGAGGACTGGGCCATGACCATCGGCGCCGTGGTCGAGGGCTCGGCCACCGCGCTGATGACCCGCTACCTGATGCAGGAGCAGGCTTCCGGCGAATACGACGCGGAGGAGCTCAGCCGCGTCATCGCCGATGAGATGGCCCGCAGCCGCGCGTTCACGCAATCGCCGCCGTACTTCTCGCGCCTGATGGCCAGCTACGTCTGCGGGATGTTTTTCGTGCAGCGCGACACGTTGATGCTGGCGGACCCGCTGGGAGAGCAGCAGGTGGGCGAGCACATGTTGCGGCTGGCCAAGTCGCCACCGGTGAGCACCGAGCAGATTCTGCACCCGGAGAAGTACTGGGACGCGGCGCAGCGCGATCTTCCCGTGCTGGTCGATGACGAAGACGCGCAGCGCCTGTGGCGCGGCACGGGGCTGCACGCGGTGCACTCCGACACGCTGGGCGAAATGTCCTGCGCGCTGCTCACCAACCCTGCCGACCAAACGCTCAACCTGCTGGCGGCTTCGCTGCCGACCTATTGGACCAATGATGCCGCCAGCGGCTGGGACGGTGACCGCTTCTACCTGCTGGCCGCCGGCGATTCGCTCGAGCAGGCCCGCAAGGAGCTGCGCGGCCTGAAAGGCCTGTGGGTCACGCTCTGGGACACCAAGGACGACCGCGACGAATTCGTCGAAACCTATCAGGACGCGCGGCCGGCGGAAGGTCGGCGGATGTTCCTACTCGGGCAGCGCGGCGCGGTCTTCCTGTTCGGGTTTGACGCGGCGGCGACAGCGGCAATACAGTCGAAGCTGCGCGAGCTGCCGCTGCGCTTCAGCAGCGACGGCAAGGCCTGGTCACTGGACGAGCCTGCACCGCGCGGCCGCTGAGCGGTGCTGTGCTGCCCGCGTGTGTGTCGCGCAGACCGCGCCGATCGCCGACCCGCCGCGCTGGCAGCGGAGACTCATTTGATCGAGCAGCCATTCCACGCGGGCGAACTGGCCGTGCAGGCCCGCGCCGGCGTGCAGGCCGAGGCGCAGCGCGTCGCGCGGGTGCTCGCCGCGCACATCCCGGAGGACTACTGGGATCTGATCGAGTCGCTGCCGCTGCTGATTGTCGGCAGCACGGCGCAATCGGCCGGCGGCGGGCCGTGGATCAGCGCGCTGTGCGGGCCCGCGGGTTTCGTGCGGGTCGAGAGTCACACGCGTCTGCGCATACAGGCGTCGCTCGCGCACGACGCGCGGCTGCGCGAGAACCTGCTGAAGTCCACGCCGCTGGGGCTGCTGTTCATTGATCTTGCCTCGCGCAAGCGCTATCGCGTGAATGGCGTCGTGACGCACGCGGACGCGCTTGGCTTCGCGCTGCGCGTCGAGGTGGCCTTCGGCAATTGCCCCAAGTACATCCAGCGTCGCGCGTTCGCCTGGGCGACACAGTCGCAATCGGCGGCGGACGCGCCTCAGGCGCGGTGCGGCGCCTTGTTGAATGCAGCGCAGCGCGACTGGATCCGCCGCGCCGACACGTTCTTCATCGCCAGCGCACACGCCGACGAACCCGCGACCGCCGCGGCTGCGGGGCAGGGCCGCGCGGGCGTGGACGCGTCGCACCGCGGCGGCAATCCCGGGTTCATCCAGGTGCGTGACGACGGCGTGCTGCAGATCCCCGATTATTCCGGCAACAACATGTTCCAGACGCTGGGCAATCTCGAGCTTGATCCGCGCGCCGCGCTGCTGTTCATCGATTTTGAGCGCGGCGACACGCTGCAGCTTTCGGGCATTGCCCGCGTGGACTGGGACCCGCGCGCCGCCGCCGCGCTGCCCGGTGCGCGGCGTGTCTTGCGTTTTGAGCCCGAGCTGGTGTGCGAGACGCGCGGCGCGATCGCGCTGCGTGCCGCGTTTGGCGGCTATTCGCCATTCAATCCGATCTGAGGCGGCGCGGCTGCGTGACCGCTGCGACCGGACCGCCGCGGTATTGGTTTGAGCAGCAGAAACGCAGCGGATAAAGTCGGGTTGTGACGGAACGTACGGCCACGCCTCGCGCGCTTGCTCCAGCGGCCATGCCGCCCGCCGATGCCGACCTGACGCCCGCGATGCGACAGTACGTCGAGCAGAAGCGCAGCGTGGGCGAAGCGCTGCTGCTGTTTCGCATGGGGGATTTCTACGAGATTTTCTATGACGACGCGAAGTGCGCCGCCAGGCTGCTGGGCATCACGCTCACCAGTCGCGACGGCGGCCGCACGCCGCTGGCGGGCATTCCCTACCACGCGCTAGACAGCTACCTGTCCAAGCTGGTGGCGGCCGGTTGCAAAGTCGCGATCAGCGAGCAGATCGAGGACCCGCGCAGCGCCAAGGGTGTCGTGCAGCGCGCCGTGGTGCGGGTGGTCACGCCGGGGACGCTGACCGAAGCGTCGCTGCTAGACCGCGACCGGCCGAATGTGCTGGCCGCAGCGCACGGCAGCGGACCGCGGGCTGGGCTGGCGGCGCTGGAACTTGCCAGCGGGCAATTTTCGGTGATGCGCTGCGATCCGCAGCATTGGCTCGAGGAGCTCTGTCGACTTTCGCCCGCGGAACTGCTGCTGGCCGACGACGCCCCCGCCGACGCGGCGCTGCAAGAGGAGCTGCGCGAGCGTTGCGGGACGGCCGTGACGCTGCGAAGCAGCGCCGACTTCGGCGCGAGCCGCGCCGAGCGGCTGCTGCACGAGCAGTTCCAAACGCGCACACTCGAGGGCTTCGGCTTCGAACGCGTCGACGAATCGTTGCAGGCCGCCGGGGCACTCCTGGCCTATGTGCTCGAAACGCAACGGCAGGCAGCGCTGCATCTCCAGCCGCCACGGCGGCGCGAGGCGCGGGCCTTTGTCGGGCTGGACCCAGCCACGCTGCGCGCGTTGGAGATCGAGCGCACCATTCGCGGCAACACGCGCGAGGGCGCGCTGCTGGCGGCCGTCGACCGCACCTGCAACCCGATGGGCGCCCGGCTGCTGCGAAACTGGCTGTGCTACCCGCTGCGCGACCTGCCACAGATCGCCGCCCGCCAGGCGCTGATCGACCGCTTTCGCGAGCACAGCGGCCCGCGCGCCCGGCTGCGCCAGGCGCTGCGCACGCTGGGGGACATCGAGCGGCTGGTGGGCCGCATCGGCGTACGGCGGATTCACCCGCGCGACCTGCGCGCCCTCGGCGATGGCCTGGGGGAGCTGCAGTCGGTTCGCGCCGCGTTATCCGAGATCGCGGCCGAATGCACCGAGCGCTACGTCGCCCGGCTGACGGGGCTCGACGAACTGGGCGCCGAGCTGCGGCAGCTGCTGCGGCCCGATCCGCCAATCACGCTGCGCGAAGGCGCAATATTCGCCGCCGGCGTTCACGACGAGCTCGATCGCCTGCGCTTGATCGGGAGCGCGGGCCAGCAGTTCCTCACCGAGTTTCAGGCACGCGAGGCCGCCCGCACCGGCATTCCCTCGCTCAAGGTCGGCTTCAACAAGGTTTTTGGCTTTTACGTCGAGATCAGCAACGCGCACCGCGATCGCGCACCGGCGGATTACGTTCGAAAACAGACCGTCAAGAACGCCGAGCGCTACATCACCGACGAGCTCAAGCGGCACGAGGCGGACGTGCTTTCGGCCGAGTCACGCGCGCACGAGCTGGAATACGCGGAATTCTGCGCGCTGCGCGAGCGACTGAGCGCGCACATCGCGCCGCTGCAGGACGCGGCCGCGGCCCTGGCCGAGCTGGACGTGCTGGCCGGCTGGGCCGAGCTGTCAGTGGAGCGCCGCTATTGCCGGCCGGAATTCGTGGCCGAGCCGCGGCTGGAGATTCACGAGGGGCGGCACCCGGTGCTCGAGCAGCTGCTCGAGAGTCACTTCGTTCCCAACGACGTCGCCTTGCAGCCGCCGGGAGCCTGCCTGGCGCTGATCACCGGGCCGAACATGGCCGGGAAAAGCACCTACATCCGCCAAACGGCCCTACTGGCCCTGCTGGCGCATTGCGGCTGCTGGGTGCCGGCGACGCGCATGCAACTGGGTTTGCTGGATCGCATCTTCACGCGCATCGGCGCGGCGGACGAGCTGGCCCGCGGGCAATCGACCTTCATGGTCGAGATGATCGAAGCCGCCAACATCCTGCACAACGCCACGCGCGAAAGCCTGGTGATTCTCGACGAAGTCGGCCGCGGCACGAGCACGTTCGACGGGCTGGCGCTGGCCTGGGCCATCGCCGAGCACCTGGCCACGCGCGTCGGCTGCGCCACGCTCTTCGCCACGCACTATCACGAGCTGACCGAGCTCGGCGGGCTGCTGGACGGCGTCTTCAACCTGAACGTCGCGGTCCGCGAGTTTGAAGACCAGATCGTGTTTCTGCATCACATCGTGCCCGGCGCGGCGCGCTCCAGCTACGGGCTGCACGTCGCGGGGCTGGCGGGGCTGCCGCGCGGCGTGCTCGAGCGGGCCAGCGCGGTGCTGGGCGAGCTGGAACGCAACTTCTCACGCGAGAGCCAGCGGCCGGTGCTGGCCGCGGCGCAGCGCCGCCGACAGCGGCAATTGCGGCTGTTCGAGGAGCCCGAGGAGCAGATCGTGCGCGCCCTGCGCGAGCTGGAGCTTGACGCACTAGATCCGCAGCGAGCTCTTCAGCAGTTGCACGCTTGGCGCAAGCTGCTGAACGCGCCAGGTACCGCGGAGAACGGGGCGTGAGCCGCGGGCCCGCTGGCGCGCTGCTCGCCTGCGCGGCCGCGCTGCTGGTCCTGACCGCCTGCGGCGCGGCGCTGCTGATCTCGCCGACGTTCGCGCCGGGCGACGCCCGCGAACTCCAGGCTTTCGGGCAACGACGACTGTGGCAAGCCGCGTTTGACGCGCTCTCCGCGACAACCTGCGGTGGCCTCACCAGCCGAAGCTTCGCCGAGGCATATTCGTCCGCCGGCCGGGGCATGCTGGCGCTGCTCTCGCTCTGCGGCGCCGCTGTGTGCGTCTGCACCGCCGCATACTTGCAGGGCAGCATCGTCGCTCGCCCGAATGCGGTCTTGCGCGGCGCGCCGCATCCGCTGGCATGCCTGGCGGCGTTCTTGGGCCTTCAACTGCTCATCTGCGGCGTCTTCGCCACGCTGGGCAACGCTGCACTGCCGCCGGGCGATGCCGTGACGCGCGGTGTGCTCGCGTTCTGCGGCGTCGGGATTGACTGGGCACAGCCCAGCGACACGCTGCTGACCGCGACGCTCGCAGCCGGGTGGCTCGGGGCGGCCGGCTGGCCGATCTGGATGCTATGTTTCCACGCCGCGCGACGAAACATCAGCGCCAGGCGGCTCGGGCTGACCCTCGCGCTGCAGATCGGCGTGCTGACGCTGGCGACCGCGATTCTCGCTGGGCTGGAGGCTCCGCGTGGCGCGGAACCGCACTCGCGCGGTGCGCCGGTCAGCGCCGACGCGGCCCGGCTCGCGCGCCAGACGCTCAGCACCGCTGGCGCCGGAATGGGCACACTCGATCTGGTGGACCGTGGCGTGAGCGACGGAACACGGGCTGTGCTGGCGCTGCTGACGCTGCTCGGCGGAATTGGCGGCGGCGTGAGCGGCGGCCTGACGCTGCTATACCTCCTGCAGGTCCCGCTGCGCGGCGCCGTCTGCGTCGTGGGCGGCTGGTTTGGATTGGCCGCGTGCGTCGCGATCGGGTTGCTGCTGATCGAAAATGTAAGCGGCTCGCGTTACCAGGCCCGACCGACATTCGCCGCCGCGCTGCTCGACGCCTCGTCCGCGCTGGCGGGCGCGGGACTGAGCGCCGGCGTGACCGCCACCGTCACCGACGCGAATCTCGCCAGCGGAATGCGGCAATCCGGCGGGCCGGACCAGGTCAATCTCTATCCGCTGGGCATGAGCTGGCTGATGCTGGCGATGCTGGTCGGGCGGATCCTGCCGCTGGTGCTGCTGGCCAAGCTCGTGCCAGCGGCCCGCGCCGCACACGCTAGCGCAACAGGCCGCGCTGCCGCAGATACGACATGACCAGCGTGTCGAACGGAACGCGCGTGCTGGTGAACAGGTACGTGATGCCGCGGCGGGTGCAGTGGTTCTTCAGATCGTTGCAGAACGACTGCAGGTTCGCGCGGTAGCGGTCCAAAAGCGGCTTGCTGATGGTCACTTCGGCGACGTCTTCGTCCTCGACATCCACGAGCTTCAGATCGCCGACGAGCGTAGGGTCGATCTCCTCCGGCGAGAGCACCTGGATCGCGTACAGGTCCAGGTCGCGTCCCAGCAGGTAGCGAAAACCGTCGGCGAAGCCGCCCTTGTCGAAAAAATCGCTCACGACGATGCAGACGCCCTTACCGCGGTGGCGCAGCGCGAAGCGCCGCGCGACGGACGTGAAATCCGAATACCCCACCAGCGGCAGCTTCTGCAGAAAGCCGATCACCTGGCTGGCCAGCCGCCGGCCGCGCACGCCGCGCATTTCAGCCTCCAGCGTGCTGGAGTAGGCATAGAGGTTGACGCGGTCGTAATTGACCAGGCCGATGTAGGCCAGCGCGGCGACGACGCGTTTGACGTACAGGCCCTTGTTGGGATTGCCCCAATCCATGCTGCGCGAGACGTCAAACAGCAGCGAGACGTTCAGGTCCTCCTCCTCCATGAAAAGCTTCAGCAGCAGCCGCTCGAGTCGGGCGTAGATGTTCCAGTCCAGAAAGCGCAGGTCGTCGCCGACGACGTAGTTGCGATAATCGGCGAACTCAACGCTCTCGCCCTTGCGCTTGCTGCGGCGTTCGCCCTTCATGCGCCCGACAAAAATCTTGCGGCTAAGCAGCTCGAGCTGATCGAGCTTGCTCATGAACTCCGCTGAAAGCAGATCGCGTTCGGCTTCGGGCTTCGTGCCGCGCGCGCTAGGTGAGCTCGGCATTCCGGGCAGTGTATCGCTGCGGCAATTGGGATTCACGGGCACAATGGCAGTGCGCCGCGTGCCGTGCGCCGGGTGAAGTGCGCCGTGCGCCTCGTGAAGTGCGCGGTGCGTTGAGCGCATCGTGCCGCGACGGGCTGATCGCGCGGCTGCGGCTTGCTGCGCGGTTATCATTCGAGCATGTCGTTCGATGTCACCATCTGTGAAATGTCCCCACGCGACGGACTGCAGTTTCTGGGCGGCGGGCGCGTCGATACGCCGCGGATTGTGCCGCTCGAGCACAAGCGCGCCCTGGTGCAGGCGCTGCGCGCGGCGCACCTGCCATACATCGAAGTCGGCGCGTTTGTCTCGCCGAAAGTCACGCCGCAAATGGCCGACAGCGACGCGCTGGCGGCGGATCTGCGGCCCGCCGCGGGCGAGTTGCTGGCCGGGCTGGTCCCGAATCTCAAGCACTATGCGCGGCTGCAGGCCGGGCCGCTGAATTGCGTGGCGCTGTTCGTGTCGGCTTCTGAGCAATACGCGCAGGCGAATACGCGCGCGTCGATCGAGGACCTGATGCGCTGGGCCCGCGAGGTGGCCGAAGCCGCCCGCGCTGATGGCCGGGCGCTGCGGGCACACGTCTCGGCCGCGTTCCAGGAGCTGGCCGCGGACGCCAACTTCGACGTCAAGACCGTCGTGCAACTGAGCGCGCGGCTGCTGCAGATGGGCTGCACCTGCGTGGCGCTGGCGGACACGAATGGCGAAACGAACCCGCGCCGCGTGCGCGAGGTGCTCGAGCACGTCCGCCGCGAGGTCGGATTGGAACGTGTCGCGGTGCATCTGCACGATCAGAACGGCGCCGGTCTGGCCAACGCGCTGGCCGCGCTGGATGCCGGCGTGCGGACGTTCGACGCGTCGCTCGGCGGCATTGGCGGCAGCGCCACCGCCGCGGCGCTGAAGCCGGGAGGCAAGCCCGCTGCGGGGAACATCGCGACCGAGGAGCTGGTCGACATGCTTGAGCGCATGGGGCTGCGCACGGGCGTCGATCGCGCGGCGCTGTTGCGGGCCGGGGCGCAGCTCTACCAGATTACGCAGCTCACCGGCGACTTCGCCCCGCCCAGCCGCCTGCTGCGTGAGCAGCTCGGCTACGGCGTGCGCTGGGAAGCCCGGGCGGCAAGCGGCGCTCAGGGCCGCGACGGTTAGCGCCCCGACCGCTCGTTCACGGGCGCTGTCCTTTGAAGTTTTGGCAAGCCGCGCGCCGGCCCGTTCAAACCCTCGCCGCATCGGATTGGCCGTGCCGCAGGACCCGATTGATCCCGCGCGTCGCTACAATCGCGGCAGTCGGCGGAGCGGTGCTGGCCGCGGCAAGCGTCAAAACTCGTTGCTCGAAACTCGAAACTCGAAACTCGCATCGATCCATGAACCCACGCCGAGTGACTCGTCAAGTGCACGTCGGGCCGGTACCGCTCGGCGGCGATGCGCCGGTCGTGCTGCAGAGCATGACCGCCGGCTACACGTACGAAACCGACAAGTGCATCGCGGAGATTCAGAAGCTTGCTCGGGCCGGGGCGGATATCGTCCGCGTCGCCGTGCCGGAGAAGGCCGACACCGAGGCGCTGAAGGTGATCATTCCGTCGTCGCCGGTGCCGATCGTCGCCGACGTGCATTTTCACTTTCAGCGGGCGCTCGAGGCGATCGAGGCCGGCGTGCACAAGATCCGCCTGAATCCGGGGAATCTGCAGGATCGTCAGCAGGTGCTGCGCGTCATCGCCGCCTGTAAGGAGCGCGGCATTCCGATCCGCGTAGGTGTGAATGAGGGCGGCATCGTCGAGCGGCGCGACAAGGAGCAGCGGGCCGAGGAGAAGGCCGAGCTGGACCGCGATTACGCCGGCGGGCTGATTCGCATCATGCTCGAGAAACTGCAAGAGTATCTGCGGATTTTCGACGAGGCGAACTACCACGACATCGTCATCTCGGCCAAGAGCATCGACCCGCGGATCGTGATCGACGCGTACACCGCGATCAGCCAGCGCTACGATTTTCCGCTGCACCTGGGGGTGACGCACGCCGGCCCGCCCGAGACCGGCCGCATCCGCAGCATCACCGCGCTGGGCACGCTGCTAGCCAACGGCATCGGCGACACGATCCGCATCTCGTACGCCGCCGACCCGGTCTACGAAGTCGAGGACGGCAAGGAGCTGCTCTGCTGCCTGGGCCTGCGCAGCCGCACCGAGCCCGAGCTGATCGCCTGCCCGGCGTGCGGACGGATCGAGGTCGACCTGTTCAAGCTGGTCGCCGACGTCCGCCGCAAGATCGCCGACGAAATCAAGCTGCCGATCAAGGTCGCGGTGATGGGCTGCGTGGTGAACGGCCCCGGCGAATGCGAAGGAGCCGACGTGGCCATTTTCGCCGGAAAGAACAAGGGGATCTTATACGTGCAAGGCGAGCTGCGGCAGACCGTGAGCGAGTCGCAGATGCTCGATGCGCTGCTTCACGAATGCCGTCTGCTCGCCGAGCAGGTGCGGCGCGGCGAAAAGCGGCTGCTGGGGGCCAGCGTCGATATCAGGCCGCCGGACCCACTGCCGCGTGGCGATGGCGTGCCGTTGAACGTCGTGCGCAAGTAGGATCCCCGCAACCAACCAACACGCGCCGCGTCGCCGGCGCTGACGCGGGCGAGCTGTCACGCGATAGCGCGCGCGGTTCAATGCCCGCACTTCTCGTCGTGCGATTCGAGCTTCACCTGCACGCCGTGCCGCGGCAGCTCGTCAAAATAGACCTTTGACGGCGTGGCGACCTCCAGTGGCCGCGCCCCCGGCTCGATCAGCTTGCGAGCCTGCATGTGGGCCACTAGCGCGGCGGGGAACGCCGTGGTGCGCTCCATCGCCGAGAAGCCCGTTTGCGGGTCGTGCCGATCGAAGAGGTCGTATTGCAGGCGGCGCGGCTTTCCGGCGGCGCGGCCGCTGACCGTGACGCGCAGCACCACGACGTCGCGCACTTCCGGGAACGCCAGGCGGTCTTCGAACAAGCGCCTCAGCAGCGTCTGCGGCTCGATGGTGGCGCCGTCTCGCAGCACCAGCCGCTCATCGAAGCAGCCCAGCGCGAACATGGCGCGGATCACGGCGAAATGTCCGGGGTAGCGCACGGTCTTGTAGTCGTAGTCGCGCAGCTTGCCCGCAAATGTCTCGGCGCACGTGCTCGTTCCGCCGGACGTGACCGCCGCCTCGCAGCGGCCGACCGGCGGCGGGAATTCGAGCGTTTCCAGCTCGGTCAGCGCCGGCACCGACGCGGGCTTCCCGTCGCGCAGGAACTCGCCAAACCCGCTGTACTCGTTGATCAGCCCCTGAAAATTGAAAACCAGCTTGTATCCCAGCGGTCCGATCGGCGTCTCCGGCAATCCGCCGCAGCGGATGTGCACCGCATGCGGCTCGTCCAGCAGGCTGACGCCGTGTGCCGCGAGCGTGTTTCCCAGCCCCGGGGCCAGGCCGCAATCGGGCACAATGCTGACACCGGCGGCTACGGCGCGTTCGTGCCGCGCGAGCTGCGCCCGCACCACCGACGTATTGCCGCCCAGGTCGCAGAAGCTGGCTCGGCCGCGGATCGCCGCTTCCGTCAGCTCGACGTTGAACTGATACGGCACGGCCGAGAGCACCACATCGGCGCCTGCGATCGCGCTGGCGACTTCGCGCGGATTGGTCACATTGCACGAAACGGCCTGAAAGCGGCAGCTGCTCTCGGGCAGCAGGCGTCGCAAGCGCTCGACGGCCCGCGTGGCGGCGACGACGTCGGCGTCGGCCAGCGCGACTTGCTCGGCCTCGCCGGCGCGGGCCAGGTCGTAGGCCAGGGCCACGCCCTGTCGCCCGGATCCCAGAACTGTGTATCGATAGCTCACGTTGCGACTCGCATGATGAGGGTGAATGCGGCGCTCAGGCGCGGCTGTCCCAGAGCGGGTCGGCCACGTTACTGAGCTTGTTCTGGTAGCGCGCCATGACGAACAGCGTGTCCGACAGGCGATTCAGGTACTGAATCACGAACGGGCCGATCGGCTCTTGCGCGGCCAACGCGATCGCGACGCGCTCCGCCCGGCGACAAACGGCGCGGGCCACGTGAAGGGCTGCCGCCGCGGGCGTCCCGCCGGGCAGAATGAAATTCTCCAGCGGCTCAAGCCGCTCGCTGAGGCGGTCCATCAGTTGCTCGAGCTGTGTGACGTGCCGTTGCTGGATGCACGGCACCGGCATCTGGGCTTTGTCCGCCTCCGGAATGCACAGGTCTGAGCCCAGGTGAAATAGCTCGTTCTGAATTTGCCGTAGCGGCTCGAGCAGATCGCTCACAACGCCGGAGGCCAGCGCTAACCCGACGTGCGAGCCGAGTTCGTCGGCGGTGCCGTAGGCCTCGATCCGCAGCGACGTTTTCGGAACCCGCGCGCCGGTTCCGAGCCCGGTGGTGCCGTCGTCGCCGGTGCGCGTATATACTTTGGTAATCCTGGGCACGTGTTTCCCTCGCAGCCGCGAGCGTATCGCCGGTCCGCGGGCGTGGCTATGGCGCGAGCGGCGCGCGGCTGATAAACCAGAATTGTGCGGGCGAGTTTTTCTAAGTTGCCAGGCGCGCGCCGTGAATTGGATAGTTGAGCCAAAGGAGCCAACGCGTGAACCCACTCGCCACAATCTATCGTTCGCGCGCCGGGAATGGGTCGGGCAAGTCCGATTCGCCGCGCAACGAGCGCCCCGAAGCGCCCGTACCGGCGGCCGCGGTCGCCACGGAGCCCCTGCCGGTTGCGACCGAAATGCGCCCGGTCGACCGTGACAAGAAGATCGACAGCGCCCAGGAGCCGTGGAAGCGGCAATTCCTAGACAAGCTCTCGAATGTGCAGTCGCGCTGGGCGAAGCGCTTCGAAGAAGTGCTGGACGCGGCGGTGACGCCCGCGTTCAACGAGCTCAGCGGCTTCCTGCGCGAGAACGGCTTCACCGTATCGACGCCGATGCGGGACGAGGGCCGCCGCTCGTTCAAGTTCGAGCTGATCGAGAACGCGTACCTGCTGATGATCTTCCGCTGTACCAGCGTCGGCGCGTTCGAGCTGCGCAACGAGTGCTTCGTGCCCGGCTCGGAGCCCAACCTCAGCAAGCAGATTTATCGAATCTCGGAGATCAACGAGGAATGGGCCCGGCAGCGGTTCCAGGTCGGGCTGAATAACTTCGTCGAACTTCTCGCCGGCAAGAAAGACCAACTCGACGAGCTGGTCACGGTCTAGCTAGCTCGCCGATCGGCAAAAAACATCTCGCACAATCGCTGCGAGGCGCCTGGCGACTCTGCCGGGCGCCTCGCAGGGTATTTCACGCGGCGGTTCGTGTGAATTGCAGCGGATTACACGCCGCGCGCAGCGCCGCCGCCCGAGCCGTCCTTCGTTTGTGCTGCCGATTCGCACAAATTCAGAAAGCGGGCCACCTGCGCCTCAGCCCAGAAGTGTGGCGTCCAGGGCGTCACGCCGCCCACGAAGCCCTGGTGCCCGCCCTCGCGCGTGAATTGCGGGATCAGCCAAGGTGATGCCTCCACAGCCGCGCGCGGAATCGTCTGGGCCGGATTGAACGGATCGTCGGTCGACGCAAGCAGCAGCGTGGGTACGCGAATGTCCGCGAGCAACGGCCCACAACTGCACTGCTGGTAGTAGTCCCAGACATCGCGATATGAAAACAGCGGCGCCGTCGCCGCGTCGTCGAACTCCACGATGGTCCGGGCGCGGCGAACGCGCTCGGCATCGATCCGCCCCGGCAGCCGGCCGGCCAGCTCGAGCGCCTTGGGCCGTAGCGTCCGCAGGAAATAGCGCGAATACAGCCCCCCCAGCGTGCGATCGATCTTCAGGGCGCTGGCCGCCAGGTCGAACGGGGCCGCAACGACCGCAGCCCCACGCACCACGGCGTGGCCGGCGTTTCGCGCCAGCCAACTGGCCGCCACGCTGCCCCCGAGCGAGAACCCGACCAAATAAATGTACTCGCAGCCGCCGCGGCGCAGATGCGCGATGCTGGTGTCGAGATCGCCTGCGTCGCCGGCGGAATAGCCGCGTTGGCTGGGTAGCGCCTCGCGTCCACAGGAGCGGAATTGCATCACCGTCACGTTCCAGCCGGCGGGTCGCAAGTGCGCGATCAACCCATGCACCCAGGGTGCGTTCGCGGAGCTCTCCAGGCCGTGAAGCAGCAGCGCAGTCGGCCCGCGCGGCCGGCCACGCGCGTGCAACAGCGCCAGCTCGTCGCCATCCGGCGTGGGGATGATCTCGTGCTCGAGCGCGACCCGCGGGGTGCGGCGGAAGTACGCCGGCCAAATGGTTTGGCCGTGTGCGTTTCGCATCCACCACGCCGGCCGAAACGGGGTCCTTGCGAGCACTTCCAGTGCGTGCGCCTTGAAATCCGCTGCTGCGTGCAAGTCTGCTGCGCGCGACGTGCCCTGCACCAGTGCGCTGCGCGCCGCGCTCGGCAGGAGCGGAACGCGCGATGCACTCGGGGCGCGCCGAGCGCCCGGCGCGGCCGGGGTGTTGCGTGTCGCTGTGGGCTGAGGTGCAGGCGACATGGCGTTTACCGCGCGGGGCGGGTTGCTCTGCGAGTGCCACATGCGCACACTGCGCCGCGCCGCGTCACGCGCACACCGCCGCCGGCGGATCATAGCGGGTCGCTGCGCTGCCGGCCCGCGCCGCGACCGCTAAGATTGCCGCGCATGGGCACGCAGCGCTTCTTCTGCCCGGATTTGCAGCCGGCGCAAATCGAGCTCGACGAGCAGCAGACGCGGCATGCCGCCCGCGTTCTGCGACTATCCGCCGGACAAACGCTGCAGCTATTCGACGGCGCCGGCGGGCTCGCCACGGCCCGCGTGCTCGCCGACGACCGAAACGCCGGCCGCCGCCCGGGGCGCGGCTGCATGCGCGTGCAGATTGAGCAGCGCGAGCAGGTCCCCAGCGAGCCGCGCCGCGTGCGGCTGATCGTCTCGGCCTGCAAGGGGGCGCGGCTGGACCTACTGGTCGAGAAGTGCACGGAGCTGGGCGTGCACCAGCTGTGCCTGGCGCAGTTCGAGCGCTCGGTGGTGCTGCCGGGCGCGACGCACGTCGAGAAGCTGCGGCGGGTCGCGATCGAAGCCTGCAAGCAGTGTCGCCGCGCCTGGCTGCCGCAGATTTCACAGGCGCAGCCGCTGGCGCAGCACATTGCGGCAAGTCCGCCGCGCGGCGCGCTGGCGCTGGCCGACCTGGGCGCGGATTCTTTGCAGATTGGCGACTGGCTGGCGCAACTGCCGGCGGATTGCGACGCAGCAACAGTGATCATCGGGCCGGAGGGCGGCGTCACGCCGCACGAGACCGTGTCGCTGCGCTCGCGCGGAGCACAATCGGTGCGGCTGGCGGCGCACGTGCTACGGGTTGAGACTGCGGCGCTGGCGGCGGCAGCGTTCTGCGGCGCGTGGGCGACGGGGCTTTGCGGTGATCGCGCGCCGCGCGCGTGAGGCAATCGCGGCAAGCGATGGTGAAGCCCAGCTTTTCTTCGGCTCGATTGGCAATCCGCTGCCGGCGGAAGTTACCGGGGAAACGACGGGATGGACGACGGCAGCCCGACACGCATGAAAAAGCGGGCGAACGCCTGCGAGAAGTGTTCCAGATACGGAGATTGCAGTCGCCAGCGGCGGCCCAACGCAGATGCGTGCTGCTTCAGGTAGTCAATCGGTAGGCTGTAGATATCGCGGAAATTGGCGACAAAGCAGGACCCATTCTGGTCGGGGGTCGTTTGCGATGCCAGCAAGTGCAGTCCTTCGATTCGTCCTTGTCTTATACGTTCCCACATGCCACGCTCTTTCATCCGCGGGTTGACCCTTTCGAACTCGGCGATCGCATAGATTGGACACAGTGCGACAAGCGGGGCCTTGTCATTCTCCAAATCGCAACTCTGCGTGAGGACGATGCAGTCGTATTCCCTCACATGCACGTCCCGAATGCCACGAGCAGTGCCATAATCGGGCTCGAAGACCGGAACCCAGCAGCTTGGCAGGTAATCGCCCTGCGCGAGGCCAGGTCCCTCGACCTCGCTCCACCACGGTCTCGGCGCCTCGCTCGTCATTGTTCATCCAGACGAAACGGCAGTGGCTCTCCCCTGCCCCGGAAAACGTAGCGTGTCTTCACCGAGAACGTTCGCTTGGGCGGAACCGATACATACGAGAACTCATCCGAATCGCTGACCGCGATCAGATTCTCAGCTCGCTGCCTCCAGTGCTCAAAGGCCAGTTCGGCCCGCGCGCGAAGACATCGCCCAGTATCGCCCTGAGCCTGTTGGCGCGCGTCCCGCCAGAATTCGAAGGGCGCTACGATCGCAGGTACGGGTTGTGGTGGTAGTGCGAGCGTTGGCATTACTTGAATAGCTCCCTGGCTTGGTCTGTGATGCACGCCTCGAACACGTCGTTCTTGCGAACGTGCAGTTCCTCGAACAGGCCCCACAACCCGTCGTCGCTCGTTGGCAGATCCGCCGTCCTGAAGAGGTCGATGTCGAGCACGACCGAAGCCACATCGGGCGTGGCAGGCTCGATCAGGGCCTCGTTCAGCATCACGACCGCGTGTAGATCATCCTGCGGGATCGCAAGCTGCATGAAATACCCCGCCAAGCCCTGCGGAAGATCGCCCGAGACTTCCGGAACTGTCCGCAGGTAATCCTTGAGGTCGCGCAGCGGAAGCGGGATATCCAGCCGATTGATGTATCGCACCGCGATGCGGACGACCTTCACGGGTTTGGCGACGGAGCGATAGACATCCCAGAGTCTGCGTGCCTCCGAGCGAAACGGTTCCCAACTTTCGTATGGCATGAGCCGGTTCATCGAAAAGCCGTCAAGCCTCGCTTGATAAAGCTGCTTCCCGTCGGCGCTGCGAAACCAGAAACCGACGTGCTTTTCGCTCGCAGTGGTTGAGACGCGCTCCCCGAACTGCATCTGTCCGACGGCCACGTTGACGGCTTCGACTGTCGGGTAGGCGGTTTCTTGCCCGAGGTGGACTCTTCGAAGCTCCGAAGCCGCCATGTTGTCGCCGAGCTCCACGCGCAGGTCGATGATGGCCTCGGTGATCGGCGCTTTCGCGTAGTGCTGCGGCTCGCGCATTTCAATCATGTTATCTGGCGCGCGAGCCAGCGGCAATTCGTCGTCTGTCCGCGGCGCCCGACGACAACGAAAGCGGGCCCGCGATCCAGATTGAATCGCGGGCCCGATGATTTGCGTCAGAACCGGCGTGCGTCAGATCCAGCGGGGGTGTCCGTTCAACCCGGCGCCGGTCGTGTCGATCGCCGCGCTAGTCTCCGCGGCCGTAGAGCACGTAGACCTCGCCGGCGTCGGTGCGGCCGAGCGGGTCGGCGAGCATGGCGCTGATGGCGTAGTCTCCGCGGCCGTCGCCGTCGATATCGCCGATGCGTGCGACGCCGCGCGAGAAGACCTGGACGCTGCCGTTGGCCGGGTCGGTCCCGGTGACGGTCTTGGCGCCTCCGCCGAGCTGGTCGCCGGCGCCGCGGCCGATGAAGCGAACGCCGGGCAGATCGACTGTCCCGGTACGGGCCAGGTCGATGTTTCGCGAAGCCTGGTCGGCCAGGTCAAATTGCTTGGTGCCGTAGACCAGGTAGACGGCGCCCTTGCCGCCCATCGCGCCCGGGGCGGAGATCAGCACGTCGCCGAGGCCGTCACGATCGACGTCACCCGCGCCAGCGACGTTTGCGCCGACCAGATCGCCGGCGCTCACACCCGCGAAACGAATCGCCTTGCCGGCGTTGACGATCTCGCTGACAGTCCAGCCCTTGACCGGGCTGAGCAGCGCGGGCGAGCCCAGCATGATGATCGCCTCGCCAGCGCCACCATTGACGCCTTCGTTTCCGACGATCACGTCGGCGAAGCCGTCGCCGTTGAAGTCGCCCGCGTCGTCAAAGGTGCGGGCGAGCGTTTCGCCGGCGCCCTTGCCGCGCAGCAGCACGCCGTTCAGGCGGCCTGGATCGCTGACGTCGAGCGCCAGACGTTCGAGCAAATAGTCGCCTTCCAGACCAGTCGGGCGGCCGTAGACGATGAAGACCGCGCCGACCGCCGGGCCCGTGCCGCTGACCACGTTGTTGCGGACATTGGCGGAGCCGACCGCGAAGTCGCGCACGCCGTCGCCGTTGACGTCGCCCAGCGCTCGCACAAACGAGATCTCAGCGTTGTCGTGCGGGCCGACGATCTGCGGCGTGCGGTCGGTGTAGTAGGCCGCGGTACCCACGGTGTAGGAACCGGTCTCGGGCCGGCCGCAGGCCAAGGCCTGCATGCCGCCGCGGACGGTGAGGTTGTTGTTGTAGCAGCCGGTGCTGGTGTGCGCGTAGTCGCCAAGGTTCACGCTGTCGGGCACCTGCGTCACGGGATGTGCGCCGTACCAGCGGTCGCGGATACGGATCGAGCCGATGTCCTCGATCACGTACTGATGCGGCACCGGCATGGTGAAGTCTTCGCGCGTCGGGATCTGCACGTCGACATTGGGGAAGGTCGCACCCGGTTCGATCCAGAGCTGCGTCAGCGTCGCCGGCGAGCTGAACGGCCGGCTATCGGTACGCAACTGGTAGATCACGCCCGCGTTGGTGCGATCCGCCGGAAGATCGGGCACGTTGTCGCCGGTCGAAAGCGCCGAGCGCTTCGGAGCGCTGATGTAGAGCCAGGTTCCGTCGGCGGCGAGCGTCGTGCCGAAACGATCGTTGACGCGCTGACCGAGGATGCGTGCCCCGATCGGGTCCGCGGCCGGACTGACCGCGTTGGCCACGCCGCCGTAAAAACCAGTCCAGATGCTCAGCAGGCTTTCGTCGCCGCCGGCGAGGCTACCGGCCGTGTGCCAGGCGGGGTTGACGACCGTGGTGTAGCTGCAGGGGAACGTGCCCGTACCGCCGTCGGTCGCCCAGGCCCACCAGCGATAGATCGATTCGCAGCCGGACCCGCAGCGATCCACGATTGGCGGCCAGGTGGCCTTGATGCGGTTCATGCTCCAATCGAGGAAGTTGTAGTTCGACAGCGGCGGGCTGCTGGCCGGGTCGTCGAACGGTGACGGACCATAGCGGCCGCCGAGATACTCGTTCATGAATCCGCCCGGACCCTGGCCGGTGAACACGATGTCCCACTGGACCAGCACATCCTCATATTCACGCTCGCGACCGTCGTTCGGTCCACAGGTGTCGGTCTCGACGGCAGGCGGCGGCGGCGGCGGGACGCAATCCTCACAGGCCTGGCCCGGGATCAGAGAGGCGCGCTTGATGTACGGATTAAAGCGCGGGAAACCCATCGTGTTGAAGAGCTGGCCCACTTCTGCCAGGTCCACAATGCGGTCGCCCTTGCGATTCAACCGCGTCGTGTCGGAAAGAATAGGGGCCGAGCTCGAAACCAGCACGATGCCACCACGCGTGAACTGCGCGGTGTTGGCCGACCAGGGCACGCCCGGTACGGCCGGGTTGTACGCGTCGTACTCCATCGCGCCCATCGCGCCGAAGTCGGGGAAGAGTTCCGGGTGCTGGATGCCCGAGACCGTGTTGCTGATGCTGACCGACTCGGTGCGCGAGAAGCCGAAGACCAGCTCCGGACGATTGTCGCCGTCCATATCGGGCACGACGGTGACGTCGCTCATGCCCTCGGTCCAACTGGTGCTCACCGGGGCGCGGATGCCGGGGAACGTCAGGCCCGTGATGTTGTTGCCAACCGCGTTCAGCGGACTCACGCCGCGCAGCCGTGCGCTGCGCGAGCCGTAAATGAGGTAGGCCTCGCCAAAACCGATGCCCGTCGCGGCCTGCGTCGGCGTCAGGATGTAGGGCTTGCCGAAGCGCGAGGCGAAGAGCGTCTCCTGCGAGCCGTCGTTGTTCAAATCCGGAACGGCTTCCATGGCGCTGCCGGCCAGGTCGTTGAAGTTGAAGCCCTGCATGATTGCGCCGCGATCGCTGTCGACCAGTTGGTTGAGGTCAAAGTCACCAATGACGCGCGACGTGACCGCAATGCGAATCGGTTGATTGGCGGCGTTGCGAGCATACAGCGCGACCGGCGGCTGCACGCCGTCCGAAACGATCGCGTAGTAGAAGTACGTGCCCGCCGGAACAACCTGCAGCGCGACGTTGCTAAACGTCGAAACCAGACGGCCCGGCGTCGAGACCGAGGCGGCAGGGATCAATTCAAACTCATTGCCGCTGATCGGATTCTGATCCGGATCGAGCAGCACGCGGATCGTCCGCGGAGAGCTGTCGGAAGTTTCGATCGAGACCTGCCAGGGCGTATCGCGGCCGACCAACGCGTCGGTCAGAGGGGCGAGCCAACTCGCGGCGGGCAACTGGTCGTCAATCCGGAGTGACGACGGAGCATACGCGATCGCGGTGGTGCCGTTGACCTGCCGGTAACGAATGCCGGCCAGGAACGTGCTCGCGCCGTTCTGAATCAAGCCCGCGACCTTGGCCGTCGCGAAGAGATAACCGTTGTCCCCGGTGAGGAACGGGATGGTCTCGGCGAAGATCGGCGTGCTGTCGGGCTTGAGGTCGCGATTGTCGTCGCGCGACAGGACAAACTCGGTGGCCTGCAACGCGCCCTGCGGATCGCGGACGCGGAAATTCATGGAATAGTTTTCACCGACGCGGATGACGACGTCGGCGATCGGAGCGGTCACAGCAGCCGTGGCGCCCGTCGCGGTGCCACCTGAGCCGCCGCCGGACCCGCCGCCGCCGCTGCCGCCACCGGTTCCACCGCCGCCGGGAATGTCGCTTCCAGAATCACCTTGGCTGGGCGGCGGGGTAATCGGTCGCGGCGGTTGCAGCACGCCACTATCGTCGTCGCCGGGCGTCTGCGTTTGCTGATCTGTTTCATCGGCAGGCTGACGCGGCACCTGTGGCGTCGGGCACCCGCCGATCGCGAGAGCCGTGAGCACGCAGGCGACCAGCATTGTGCTGCGGGTGGAGAGACCGAGAAGCGTTCTCATGAGCAACTACCTCCGCCAGGCCGAGTACGTTGACGGGCAGGGGCCAAGGGCTCGCGACGGGCGAAGTCCCTGCGCAGTGTTCCCGACAAGTCACTCTAGAGGAGCCAAAGTGTCGAGTCAACGTAAAGCGCCGCGCGGCGCCAGACCCGCGCGCGATTCGTATGCAACTCCGCAGAATGGACTTATAATCCGTTGACGTCCGATGCGGCGCGGCGGGCAGCGTGCGCCGAATAACCCATCGAGGAAACTTGACCCATGAGCGCGATTCTTCCGCTGGCGGCCATTCGCTACGCGACCGGTAGCGGCAACAACCTCTCTTCCCGGATCGCACCGCCCTACGACGTGATCGACGCCCGCGAAAAGAGCGCGCTGCTGGCCCGGGATGATCGCAACTTCGTATCGCTGGACCTGCCGCATGTGCCCGCCAAAGACGCCGGACCGCCGCAGCTCTACGCCGCCGTCGCTCAACGCATTCGCGACTGGCTGGCCGATGGCACGCTGACGCGCGACGCAACCCCAGCGATCTACCCCTACGTGCAGCGCTACCAGCACGACGGCCGCGAGATTGTCCGTCGCAAATTCTTCGCCCGATTGCGGCTGGAGCCCTTTGGGGCAGGCAGCGTCTTCCCGCACGAGCGGACGTTCGGCGGGCCGAAGGAAGATCGGCTGGCGTTGATGCAGACGACGCACTGCAATCTCAGCCCGATCTTCGGACTGTACGAAGACCGCAGCAATGACATCGCCGGGCGCCTGGCCGCGGCCATCGCCGGGCAAACGCCGCTGCTGCGCGGAACGCAGGACGGCGTCGACAACCAGGTCTGGGCCGTGACCGATGCGGCGGTGATCGGCGAAGTCATGCGCCGGATGTGCGACAAGCCGACCTACATCGCCGACGGGCATCATCGCTATGGCACGGCCCTGATGTACCGCGAGCGTATCGCCGCGCAGCGCGGCGAGCTGCCGCACGAACACCCGGCGAACTACGTGCTCTGCGTCTTCTGCGCGATGGAGGATCCGGGCCTGCTAATCCTGCCGACCCACCGCGTGTTGCCGGGAACCAAGCTGTCGGCAAAGGAACTGTCTTCCGACGCGGCCCTCGAAGTCGCACCCCTGAAGGCGGAGACGCCGCAACAGGCGGTCGAAGCGCTGGCCGCGCTCGGACCGCAGGCGCTGGCGCTGTACGACAGCGTCGCGCAAGCTTTCGCCAGCGTGCGACCACGCGACGCGGCGATTCTCGATCGCATCCACGCGGATCGCAGCCTGGCCTGGCGGCGACTGGGGCTGGCGTTCCTGCACGCGTACCTGCTGGACCGCGTGGTCACGCCCCGTGCGG
>CAZHTF010000017.1:0-35931 GCA_964535305.1 uncultured Planctomycetales bacterium
GCACTGGACCGCGCGCCACGCCGGGCCGCTCAGCCGCCGAGGCGTTTTCGGAGCGCCGCGTGAGCCCGGGCGGTCCGCTGGCGGCGCTTCCGGTCATGCCCGAACGCCAGCATGCGCCGCCGCCGCTGCTGCGCGTTTGGCTGCTGACGGCGGCGCTGGCAGGCGCACTGTACCTGCCGACCACGGCGCCCGGCTTGCTTTGGGGCGACTCCGGCGAGGCACACGTTCGCGTGCTGCTGGGCCAATTCACCGACCTACGCGAGATCGCCCGCACGCACATCACCTATTACGCGCCCGCCATCCTCCTGCATCGGCTTGGCCTCGATGCCGCCTGGGCCGCAAACCTGCTCAGTGCTCTGGCCGGCGTGGCCACCATCGCGAACTTCGCCTGCCTGCTGGCGCTGCTGGTGCATTGCTACACGACGCTGATCAGCGGCGTCGCACTGCTGGCGCTTTCGCACACACTCTGGCAGCTTAGCAGCGGCGCCGAGTGCGTCACGTTTTCCACAATGTGCCTGACGGCCGAGCTGCTGGCGCTGGTCCGCTTCATGCAGACCAGCAGGAAGCCCCTACTTTACTTGACCGCGTTCCTGAACGGCATCGGCTGGACTACGCACAATTTCGCGCTGCTGATGTGGCCGGCATACGTAGTGCTAACGCTGCGCAACGCACGCACCGCGCGATTCACCGGCTGCGACCTGCTGCTGACCGGCCTCGCGTGGCTGACGGGCGTCGCGCCGCTGATCGTCTTGTTCGCGCTCGAAGTGCAGCGGCTGGGGGCCTGGACTCTGGCGCTGCGCTCGCTGCTGGTCGGCGGCTACTCCGGCGAGGTCTTCAACGCCTCCATTTCGCTCGGCACGTTCGCGCGGCTGGCGGCCTATGTGCTGCTCAACTTCCCAACGCCGCTGCTGCTGCTCGCGCCGCTGGGCTGGTGGCGACTGCGCGAGCGGCCGACGCGCGAGCTGTGGCTTTTCCTGACGATCGGGGGTGCGACGTACTTGGCATTCGCGGCGCGCTACAACGTCCCCGACGCGTACACGTTCTTGACGCCCAGTTACGTGTTCCTGATGCTGTTCACCGCGCTTGGCGTGCGGCGGCTGCTCGCAAGCGGCGGGCCGCTGCCGCTGCGCGTCGCGCTGCTGCTGGCATCGTGCGGCGGGCCGCTGCTCTATGCGACCGCGCCCGTCATCCTGCCGCAGATCGCGGCGCTGCGCAGCGCCGTGCCGCAGCGAACACTGCCGTATCGCGACCCGTTCGAGTGGTTCCTGACGCCCTGGCGTGGCGGCTATGACGGCGCCGAGCGTTTCGCACGCGCGGTGTTCGCCGAGCTGCCGCCGCAGGCCTGGCTGCTGGTCGATTCCACCGCGCGTCGACCGCTGGATTACCTGCAACTGCGCGACGGGCTGCGGCGCGACGTGGCGCTGGTGACGGAAAATCACGTGCGCCTGGGCGAAGCGCCGATCGTGCTCGACGCGGCCAGCGCCCTGCCGCTGGCACGGGCTGGCCAGCTCTTTTGCGTCTCGGATGCAGCGCCGTACCGGCCGGCATGGCTGAGTCCAGACCGGTTCGAGCTCGCGCCGCGAGGCTTAATTTTTCAGGTGCGCGTCAAGGATCAGGCGCTGCCCGGCGCGGATTCGCCTTGATCAGTCGCTACGCGCGCTGCATGCGCGGCGATACGCCGCCAGCGTCTGCGCGATGAATTCGCGCGTGCTGAAGCGTGCGGCCTGCGCCAGGCTTTTTTCGCGGCGCGCGGCACGCACCTGCGGATCGGTCAGCGCGTGCATCGCGTCGCGCCACGCGTCGCGGTCATCCGGCGCCAGCAGCACGCCCGCGTCGCCGACAACTTCGGGCAGCGACGCCACGTTTGAGACGATCACCGGCGCGCCGCAGGTCATCGCTTCCAGCGGCGGGAGCCCGAAGCCCTCGTAGAGCGTCGGCCACACCAGCGCGGTGCAGGCCGAATAGAGCACGGCCAGCGCATCGTCGTACATGTAGCCCAGGAGTCGCACGTTGGTGCTGAGCGCATGCGCCTCGAGCGCCGCGCGCAGCTTCTCCTGTCTCCAGCCCCAGGCGCCGACGATCAGCAGCGGATGCTGGCTGCGCACGTTGGCGGGCAGGCGCGCGTACGCCTCCAGCAGCCCCTCGACATTCTTTCGCGGTTCGAGTGTGCCGACGTAGAGGAAGTAGCCTCTTGGCAGGTCCAGCGCCGCCGCGGAGCGCTCGGTCTCGTCACACGACAGCGGACGAAATGCCGGCCGCGGTGCCTGGTAAGTCACCACGATCCGCTCCGCCGCGATCTTCAGCCGCTGCTGCATCTCGCGCTTGGTGAACTCCGACGCGGCGATGAAGACGCGCGTCTGCCGCACGCCGGCCTCAAACTCCTGCTCATACCAACGGACGCGATCGGGCGGGTGCCACTCCGGGTGCACCAGCACCGAGAGATCGTGCACGGTCGTGACCGTCGGCACGCCGCAGCGCATCGGAATGTGATTCGGCTCGTGATAGATGTCGTAGCCGCGGGCCGCGAGCCGGAATGCAGCGCCGTAAAGCGCCGAGGCCGTGCGGCGGACCCACCAGGGCTTCCGCGAGCCGCCCAGATCCGGCGGGTGGTATGGCGCAAGCGCGGCGGGTCGCGCCGGTGCGGCGGCCGCGGGCGATTGCCCACTTGGCGGCGCCGGCGTCACAGTCGACGGATGCTGGCGGGCGCGCCAGTCACGGCGAACCAGGAACTTGAAATAGAAGGGATCAAGCCGAACGTCCGCATCCGCGGGCGTGTTCAGCAGGATTTGCGCGATGTAGTTGCCAACGCCGGTGAGCGTGTTGCGCAGCGGCCGGTCGTTCACAATCACGCGCAGCGGCATGTGATGCGTGAGTAACGACGTGCCGCGCGCGGGTCAAGCGCGATTCACGCCCGTTCCACTCTCGCAGCGGCTAAAGCCGCGCCGGCAGCAGCATGGCTCGGATGTCGTCGTCGGCGTCGGCCGAGCGAATCTCGCGGGCTGGGACACCGACAACGGTTGTGAGCGGGGGCACGTCGTCGATCACGACCGCGCCCGCGCCGACGATCGCTTCGCAGCCGAGCGTGACGCGCGGCGTGACGGTTGCGCCGACGCCGACGAAGGCGCCGGGCTCGAGCTTAACGCGTCCTGCAATCCGCACACCGGGGCAGACGTGGCAGCCTTCGCCGACCATGGTCTGATGATCGATGATGCAGCCGGTGTTCAGAATCACGGAGTCGCCGATCTGGCAGTGTGCGCACACGACCACGCCGGCGGCGATCACCACGTTCCGCCCGATGCTGGCGTTGTGCGCTAGCGTGGCGGATGGATGGATGGCATTGATCATCGCGATTTCGGCCTGTTCGAGCGAGCGCGCCAGCCCGCGCCGCAGCCCGTTGTCGCCGATCGCGACGATTGCCGACGAGACGCCCTGCGTCTCGCGCAGCGGCTCGATCTGGTCGATGCTGCCCAGCACAGGAAAACCGTCAATGCGGCGGCCGTGCAGCTTGCTGTTGTTGTCGAGGAAGCCGCGGACCTCGTAGCGACGCGATTGTAGCAGGATGTCGAGCACGACGCGCCCGTGCCCACCGGCGCCGAGAATAAAGATCGGCGTCGGCGGCTGACTGGGCTGGTCGGTGGCTCGACGGGAATGCTCGAAGGGCCGCTGCGAGGTTAGGCTGCCGGCGTCCATAATCGTCACCCGTCTGCACGCCGCGCTGGGTGTGCTGAGATGCCTATCGGAAGCGGACGGGCGCCGCGTGACGCGGCGGTGTCGCGATGCGTGAAAGCTGCGGCGACATTTCGGCCGATAATCATACGTGCTTTCGGTTTCGAACCGCGCCGAAGCGCCGGCGTACGGCGTACAGGCGGGCTGTGTCCCGTGGGCGGAAGGCAACCTCAACGGCCGCGAATTTGACAGGCTCTGATAACGCTCGCTAGAGTGGCCGGGCTAGGAATCTCGCTAACTGCGCCGCGAGCGTTCGCTCGCATTCGGGCGACGGTCGGCACGCCGACAGTGTGATTGCAGCGGGAAATCAACGTGATGGCGGGTTTTCGGAGCTTCGGTGTGCACTGGCTGGCCGGGATCGCCCCGCTCGTATCGCTCGTGCTGGCGGGCTGCGCCGCTTTGCCGCCCAACAGCTTCCTCGACCCGACACAGGTGGGCAGCTTCCCGCTGGAGTATCGCGACGGTGCGATTCGGCGTCTGCTGACGCCGCGCGACACGCCCCCGGGCATCGCCAGCGCCGCGGAGCCGACCGCGCAGGACCTGGTGCCCGAGCTGGCGGACTATCGCATTGGCCCGCTGGATCAACTTCGTGTTCAGATTAACGACCTGCTTGCCCAGAGTCTGCCGTTCGAGGCCGATCTGGAAGTCAGCCCTTCTGGCAATATCCGCGTGCCTGAGCTGGGCTCGGTGCGCGTCGCAGACCTGACCGAAGCCGAGATCGAGGACGAAATTCGGACGCGGGCGCGCGAGACCGGGGTGCTGCCAAACCCGGTGGTGCAGGTCACCGTGTTCGTGCGCAGGCAGCAGTTCTTCACGATCATCGGATCGGTGGCGGCCGCCGGGCCCTATCAGATTACGCAGCCGGACCTGCGGCTGCTGGACGCGATCGGCCTGGCGCGCGATATCGGCCCGGAAGTGAAGCGGTTGTACGTGATCCGGCGCGTGGGAAGCGGTGCTGCGCCTGTCGCGCCGCCGCCGGGCACGCCCGAGACGCCGCGGGAGCGCCCGGAAGACGAGCTGGTCATTCCACCGCCGAGCGAGGAGGGCCTGAGCGGCTCGAGCCGCACATTTTCGGCGACCTCCGTGCTGGTGAACGACGCGGCGCAGCAGACGCAGCCGTCGGACGCGCGGCAGGAAATGGCGGACGTGTTGCGCGGCAGCCCGCCGCGCGGCAACGAGCCGCCGCGTGAGTTCGAGCCGCTGATTCTGGATCCGAAGACGGGGCAGAATGTTGGCCCGGCCCCCGCGCCGGCAGCGCGGCTGCCGGCAGAGCCGCAGAGCAGTCGGCCGGGGCGTGGCGATCCGATCAGCGTGTTTCCTTGGGACGAAGTGCCTGAGTACGAAGCGGCGCAGCGCGTGATCGAGATCGACGTTGCGGCCCTGCGGGCCGGCGACCCGCGCTACAACATCGCCATTCGCAACCGCGACGTAATCATGGTGCCGCAGGACATCGGCGTGTTCTACGCCATGGGCGAAGTGAACCGCCCGGGCGTCTACTCGTTCAATGGCCGCGAAATCACGATCAAACAGGCGGTGGCGATCTTCGGCGGCCTGGCGACGCTGGCCTGGCCGCAGCGGGTCGAAATCATCCGCCGCGAGCAGGGAACCGACAAGCAGATCACGATTCCGGTGAATCTCGACGCGATTTTCGCAGGGCTGGAACCGGATGTGTTGCTGCGCGACGACGACATCGTGAACGTCGGAACGAGCACGCTGGCGCCATTCCTGTTCGTGATCCGCAACTCCTTCCGCTTCACGTACGGCTTCGGCTTCGTCTACGACCGGAACTTCGCCGATCAAGATTCCTACGGCGCGCGGCTCAACCCGGAGGTACGAGCCGAGCAGCGGCGTCAGCAGCGCGGCTTACCGTTCTAGACGAGGGTCGTCGTCGTGGGGGCGATGAATCGCAGCGTCGACTGTGAGGCGATAAGCAGATGGGCGGCGCACTAGCTGTCGATGCACCCTGGCGGATCGCGTTCGATCGCGCGGCGCAGGTCAAGGCCGTGGTGGTGGCGCTGGTCTTCGCCGCGGTCTTCTATCACACGCTGATCGATCTGCAATCGAACTGGCAGCTCGATCCCGACTGGTCACACGGCTGGATCGTACCCTTCTTCAGCGCGTACCTGGTGCACCTGCGCTGGGAAGCGCTGCGGCGGACGCCGATCCGACATACGGGTGTCGGGCTGGCGCTGATGGTCGCAGCACTGGGCCTGTATCAGTACTCGCTGTGGGGCGCGCAGTTTGGCTATATCAAGCCGCTGTCGATGCTGCTGTGCCTGCTGGGCGTGATCATCTTTCTGTGCGGATTGCCGGCGCTGAAATATGCCTGGCTGCCGTGGCTGTACCTGTTCTTTGCCGTACCGCTGCCCAAGGGCGTGTACTTCGCGCTGACCAATCCGCTGCGCGAGCTGGCGGCGCTGGTTGCCACCGGCGTGCTGGCGCTGATCCCCAGCCTGCACATCAATCAGGCCGGCTCCGTGATTCACTATGAGTACCTGGGCAAAGTGGGCACACTGGGCGTGGCGGACGCCTGCAGCGGGATGCGCAGCACGATCACCCTGTGCGCACTGGGCGTCGCGATCGCGTTCGTGCAGGTGCGGCCCTGGTGGCAGCGGCTGATCCTGCTGGCCTCGTGCGTGCCGATCGCGATCTTCTCGAACTTCATTCGCGTCACGGCGACTTGCATGCTGTATATCTTCGTCGACGAAAAGTACGCGACCGGAACGTATCACATGGCGCTGGGCCTGGTGACGCTGATGATCGCGTTCGCCATCTTTCTGGGGCTGAGCTGGGTGCTTGGAAATCTGGTCGAGGAAGTCGACGAGCGCGAGGCGACCGCGCCGGCCGGCACTCCCGGGCGGCCTGAGCACGGCGTATGAAGAACGAACCAACCAGCATCAGCACCGTCCCCGCCAGCACGGCGCGCGGCACCGCGCCCGGCGCATCAGAGTCCGCGATGGCACGCCGACAGGCCGGCAGCAGCCCGGCGGCGGCGCTGCCGGAGAAGCGCGGCATCAGCCCGCGCTATGTCGTCTGCGTCGGGCTGTTGCTGGCGTCGGCCCTGACGATGCAGGCCGCGGCACGCTGGTTTGAGGCGCATTTCCGCAAAGCGCCGGTCGAGCTGCTCAAGCCGCTGTATGCGATCGATCTGAAGCGGCTCGCGCCCGACTATCTGCCGCATCCCGAGCCCGCCCCGACACTCTCCGAAGACACAATTCAGACGCTTGGGACGCGCGAGTTCGTGCACCTGCGGCTGGTCGATACGCGTTTGCCGCGCAGCGACCCGGCTTCAGTCGCGGATGTGTTCATCTCGTACTTCACCGGCAAGCCGGACATGATTCCGCATCGCCCGGAGGAGTGCATTGTCGCCAGCGGCGCGATTCTGAGCGAGAGCGCCACGCTCTCGCTGGGCCTTGCGGGCGTGAAAGCCCCGCAGGATCGCGTGCCGCTGCGCTCGCTGACGTTCGAGATTCCGCAGCGCGGCCTGCAGTTCGAAGTGCTTTACCTGTTTCACGTCAACGGCCGCTTCCGCACCACGCGCGACGAGGTGCGTTTCGCCCAGGCGAACATCTTCGACCGCTACGCGTATTACATGAAGGTGGAGTTGCGGTTCTACAGCTACGATCAGACACGTGCCGCCAACCGCGCTCAATCCGCGCCGGCGGCCGAGCGACTGCTGGGGCGGCTCCTGCCGCTGCTGTTTTCCGAGCACATTCCGGATTGGGAAGTGTTGAACCGCGGCTCGGCCTCGCAGCCCGCCGCGCCAGAGGGTGCCTAACAATGGCTCGACGTCGTTTGAATAAGAACGTTGTGGGTTGGCTGACCGTCGGTGGGATCCTGCTTTCGGTCTCGGTGGTGGCGGTGGCCACGCTGAACCTGGCCAAGAAGGACCCCGAGATACTGGCGCGCGAGGCCGCCGCCCGCGAGAAGGCCGGCGACCGGCGGCGGGCGGTCGCGCTCTACGAGCGCGCCTACGAACCCAACAAAGAAGTGAAGTACCGCGTCGAGTCTGCCCGCGTCTTGTTCCAGATGGGCAGCGTCGCCAACGCGCTCGACGCACTCAAGCGCGCCCACGCCCAGGAGCCGCGCGACGTCGGCGTGCTGCGGGCCCTGCTCGACAAATACTGGGAACTCGCGGACAACGGGTTGAATGTCTGGACCGACCTGCGCGAGTACGCCGACAAGTTGCTCGCGATCGAGCCCAAGGACGTGAATGCGCTCGCCTGCCGCGCGCGTGCGCTCGAAGAGCTGACGCTCGACCGCCCGGACAACGCCCGCCTGGCGCAGGAGGCGCTGGAGCAGGCCACGGCGCTCAGCCCCAACGAGCCGCGCCTGGCACAGATCCGCGCCCAGGGCGAGATCCGCAAGCTCGGCGTGCTGACGCGCGAGGCCCGCGCCGGAAAGCTGCCCGCCGCGGAATTCGAAACTCGCTCCGCCGCCATTCGCGATTCGGTCGCGCAGTTGCTGAGTGCTGCGGCCTCGGCGTCGCCGCAGGCTTCAGCGCTGGTGCGTTACGCCGGGCGCGTACTGGTTGAATTCGGCAAGCCGGACGAGGCCCTGGCGCTGCTCGAAAAGGGCCTGGCTGCCAAGCCCGACGATGTGGATGTGAAGTCCGGCATCGGGGCGACGCTATTGGTGCTGGCGATGCGCGACCGCGACGCGCTCGCGCCCGAAAAACTGACGGAGCTCACGGCGCGGGCCGACGCCGTGCTGCTCTCGGCGCTTGAGACGGAACCAGCGCTATACGAGGGCTACAACGTGCGGGCGCAGTTCCGCCTGCTGGGCGCGCGCGAAGGCGCTGATGCGGCCCAGATCGCCAAGTCTTACGGCGAAGCGCTCGAGATCATGCGCGATGGTCTGCGGCGGACGATCAACGTCGAGTCGATCCGCGCCGTGCTGGGCAACTCGTACCGCGTGCAGTTGATCGCGCAGGCCTTCGACACCGCGATGGAATTCAACCGCAGGGCCACGCGGCCAGAAGACAAGAAGGTCGCGCTCGACCAGGTGCGCCAATTCCTGGCCGACGCCATGACGCAGTATCCCGAGTTGTACATCACGTCCTTCATGCAGGGCGAGATGGCCATGCTGGAAAACGACCTGCGGGCCGCGATCGCGGCCTATATGAAAGGCGAAGAGCGCACGCGCGGCGGCGAAGGCGAGGAGTCTGGGCTGCTGAGCCGCTTCAACCGCATCGCGAAGGAGCGCTTATCGTTCCTCAGCCGGCAAGACGGCAAGGATGAGCTGGCGCGGCGCTACGCGCAGCAGGCGATCGAGATGTACACGCAGGCGGGCGAGACGCCGCCGATCGCCCTTTGTCTGAACTTGGGTGAGCTTCTGGTTCGGCTCAAGCGCGGGCAGGAAGCCTTGGACTGGGCCGAGCTGCTGAGTCGGCAGTTTGGCGCGCGGCGCGAGATTGATGAGCTGCGCATCGCGTCGCTGACGCTGCTGGGCCGCGGCAAGGAGGCCGAGCAGTTGGTCGCGGCGGACGCCAAGGGCTCGGCGATGCAGCGGGCACGCATCGCGATTTTCTCGGATGACCTGGCCGGGGCCCAGCCGCACATCGAAGAAGCGCTGCGCGAGAATCCCGAGAACGTCGAAGCGCTGAACATGTACGTCACCGTGATGTCGCAGTTGCAGCGCAGCGAGCCGGCGGCCGAGTTGCTCAAGCAGCTATTGCCCAGGATCAACAACGCGGACGTGCGGCTGGCGTACGAGATGAGCGGCGTTTCGCTGACCGTCGCCGATCCGAAGGAGCGTGACAATCAGTTGTCCGCGCTGATCCAGCGGATCGAGGATCCGATCAAGCGCGCCCGCGAGCTGTACGGGTTTTACGCTGTCCGCCAGCAATTCGACCAGGCGCAGCCTTATCTGGATGAGCTCGAAAAGGCCACGCCCGACGATCTGGCGCTGCAGCGTCAGCAATACGCGTTGGCGCTCAGCCGTCGCGATTTTGAGCGGGCCGAGCGCTATCTGGCGCGGCTGGTCGACAAGAACGTCGACGGGGCAAAAGGCAGCGTGCTTCGCGGGCAGCTCGCGCAGGCTCGCAACGACGCGCCACGGGCGCTGACGGAGTTTCGCGCGGCCGAGGCGCTGCTGCCGCTGGACACGAGCCTGAAGATCAGCATCGCGCAGGTGCTGCTGGCGCATCAGCCGCCGCGCTACGACGAAGCGCTCGAAGTGCTGCTGCGCGTGGTCGAGAACGAGCCGCGGAATTTCATCGTCAACAAGATGATCTACGGCATTCATGAGGAGACCGGGCGGCGCAGCGAGGGTGTGCCCTATTTGAAGGTCGCGGCCGAGATCAACCCGCAGGATCCGATGGTCCAAGAGCGTTCGCAGTTCATCGAAGAGGAAGACGATCCGCTCAAGGGCATCGCGCGGCGCGAGAAGCTGCGGCAGGAGAAGCCCGACGATCTGGACAACCTGACGCGGCTGGCCGAGCTCTATGGCCGCGCCGGGCAGCACGAGCAGGCCCAGGCCGCGTTCGAGGCCGGGTTGAATGCCGATCCCGGTTTCGTGCCGCTGGCGCGCGTAGCCGCTTCGTACTACGCGCGTTCCGCCAATCGCGCTGCGGGGATTCCTTTGCTGACCAAACACCGCGACGCCAAGCAGGGTGTCGATTGGCTGGTCGCGCAGGTTCTTCTGAGCCGCTATTACGAGCAGATCGGCGAGGCCGAAGCCGCAAAGGCCGGCTTTCTCGAAGCGCAGCGGCGGGTCGATGAGCTGGTCAACGATGCCGAGCAGCGCCGCCGAGCGTACGCGACGCTGGGCTTCGAATTGGCGGACCATTACGAGCGGCATGGCAAGTGGCAGGAGATGCTGGAGGCCGCCCAGGGCGTTCTCAAGCACGTGACGGATCCGCAAGACGACCGCAGCAAGCGGGCGCGGCTGACGGCGGTGCAGGCGCTGCTGCGGCTGCAGAAGCTGGATGATGCGGGTAAGGAAGTCGAGAGTTACAAGCGCGATTTCCCGAACGACCCGCGGGCTGGGATGGTGCTGGCGCAGGTGCAGGTGGAGCGCAACGATCTGACCGCCGCCCGCGACACGCTGACGGGCGTGCTGGGCGAGCGCAAGGACAATCCCTGGGCCTATTACGTGCGCGGCCAGGTGAATGCCCAGCTTGGAAAATTCCCCGAGGCCCGCGCCGACCTGCTCGAAGCCAAGCGGCTCGCGCCGCTGGGCTTCAATCTGAGCCACCGGCTCGAGCTGGTGCGCGTCTATCAGCTCATGCAACAGACGCAGCTCGCGGAAGCCGAGCTGCGCGAGCTGGTCAAGGAAGTGCCCAACGACGCCCGCATCGTCGAGCAGCTCATTCGGCTGCTGCGCAACACCGAGCAACTGCCAAAGGCCCAAGAATTCGTGGCCGAAATGGCGGCCCGCATGCCCAACGAGCCCTATTGGCTCTACCAGGCCGGCAAGCTGCTGAGCGAGCGCGGCGAGTTCGTCGCGGCGCTCGAGCCGCTGAAACGCGCCGTCGACATCACCGGCTCGAACAACGAGCTGTACCTGGGCGAGTGGTTCGCCACGCTGCTCAAAGCCAATCGCGCCGCCGAGGCGGTCGTGGCGTTCAACGCGCTCAAGCCCGAGCAATTGCGGCCGGTGCCGCGCGTGCTGGGGGCGGAGGCCTTCGCGGCGACGGGCGATCGCCAGCGCTCCAGCGAGCAGTTCTCGCTGGCGCTGGTGGACGCGGCCCGGGCCGGGATCAATGAAGTGGTGGTCGTGATCGGGCGCGTCGGCATGACCTTTGGGCGCGAAGGCGCCACGCAGATGTTGCGCGATCTGCTGGCCGACCCGGCCCGCAGCGAGGTCGAGGCGCTGCGGCTGGGGCTGGCGCTGGCGCGGCTGCTGGTGCAGGGCGATGCCGCGCTGCTCGCGGAAGCGGCCAAGATGGTCGAGGCGATTTCGCAGCGGGTGCCGGCCGGCTCGCTCGAGATGGTAAACCTGCTGACTACGCAGGCCCTGATCGCGGATCGCGGCAACGACTACGCCGCGGCAATCAAGGCGTATGAAGAGCTGCTGAAGATCAGCCCGGACAATATCCAGGCGCTCAACAACATCGCCTACACGCTGGCCGAGTCGGCCAATCGGCCGCGCGAAGCGTTGCCGTATGCCGAGCGCGCCGCGCGGGTCGGCAAGGACAGTCCGGACATCATGGATACGGTTGGCTGGGTTTATTACCACAATCAGCAATACGCCAAGGCCGAGACGGCGCTGCTCGAAGCCACGCGGCTGAACCCGCTCAGCCTGCCGATTCGATATCACCTGGGTCGCGTCTTCCTGAAGCTGAATCGCAACGGAGACGCGCGGCGTGAGTTCGAGAAGCTGCTGGACCTGGCGCAGCGTTTCAATGACGCGGAGCACCAGCGGCTGGCGAAGGAAGAGCTTTCGAAGCTGTAATGCCGCGATGGCAGGACGCAAGCGAAGTGCGTAGCGTCGCGCTGACGGTCGCGCGCGGCGTACGCGTAGGATTTTCCAGGAGTGCTCGCTGATGACGACGTTGGCCAATCCTCAACCGCTGACCCCGTCGACGGCCGGTGTGCCGACTGTGGCCGTTTCCGTGCCGGTGGGTGCAGCGGCGCCCGAGGGTGGACTCAGCTTCGCGGACGTAATGCGCGTGCTCAAGCAGCGCAAGGTGACCGTGATCGTCACGACCGCGATCACCTACGCGCTCGTGGTCGGCGCCACCTTCCTGACTTATCGCTTCGCGCCGCTCTGGTCGGCCGAAGCGGTGCTCGAGCTCACCCCGCCGCGCCAGGACCTGTACGGCCTGAACGAGCAACTGGTGCAGCCCGAGATCATGCGTCAGCAGCTTGAGACCGAGGCCCGCAAGCTGCGGCAGCTCTCGCTGCTGCTGGATGTGGTCAGCCTGCCGGATGTGAAAGAGACGGAGTTCTTCAAGTACTACGGCGATGCCGGAAAGTGCGCGGTGGAGTTGCAGCTTAAGCACCTGATCGCGGCGCCGATCCCGGAGACGCAGTTGATCCGCGTGGCGCTGTCTTCGAAGAACAAGCGCGATTCGAAGCTGATCGTCGAGCGGCTGGTGGACAAGTATTCCGCGCTGTACACCGATCAGTCGATGGACGCGATGCGCGGGCGCTTCGCGACGTTGAACGAATCGCTCTCGAAGCGCACGCAGGAGCTGGAGAACAAGCGCCGCGAGCTGGCCGCCTTCCGCGAGCAGCGTGACGTGCCTACGCTTGAATCCGACCGTACGGTGAACACCAGCGCCATTTCAAATCTGAATGAGCAGATCAGCCTGCTCGAAGCCGAAGCGGCCAACTACCAGGCCCAGCTCGACGGCATGCGCGGCATTGACCCGCGCGACCTGCCGATCACGGCCGAGATGCAGTTGCTGATCGAGAACGACCCGGTGCTGCGCTTCTATCGCTCGCAGGTCGAGACGCTCGACGTCGAGATGCAGACGGCCAGCCTGCTGCTGGGGCCCAACCACCGCCAGGTGAAGACCATGCAGGCCCGCCGCCAGGGCTATCAGGAAAAAGAGACCGCCAAGCGCGAAGAGCTGATCGATCATTTTCGCAATCAGCAGATCGAGGACTTGCGGCAACGGCTGGCGAATGCGGTCAGCGTGCAGACGCGGCTCTCCGACCAGCTTGAGCAGGCCGAAGCCCGGCAGCGCGATCTGAACCGCAACATCTCGCGCTACAGCGAAATGCTACGCGACGAGGAGCGCTTGACGCGCGTCGTCGAAGAGCTCGAGAAAAACGTAATGGCCGCCGACCACATGCGCACCGACCGCAGCCGCGTGCGCTTGAGCGTTGTGCAGCGGCCGCAGGAGGCGGTCAAGCCGTCGCGTCCGGATTTCCCGACGTACCTGGGCGGCGGCTTCGCGCTGGCGCTGCTCTCGGGTGTCGGCCTGGCGTTCCTGCGCGAGTTCACCGACAAGGCCGTGCGCACGCCGCTGGATGTCGCGCGGCATGGTCAGTTCTCGGTGCTGGGCAGCGTGCCGCTGCTGGATGACGACGAGGCCGACCTGGATCACATCGAGCACGCCGCCATCCGCAATCCGCAATCCCTGGTGGCCGAAGCCTTCCGCCAGATTCGCACCAACCTGCTCTTCAGCGGGCCGGCGGAATCACAGCGGACGCTGCTGGTGACCAGCCCAGGGCCCGGCGATGGCAAAACCACCGTCGCGATCAACCTGGCGGTCACGTCGGCCCAATCCGGGCAGCGCGTGCTGCTGATCGATTGCAACTTCCGCCGACCGGGCATTCGCGAGCGCTTTCAGAATCTTCCGGCCGAGGGGTTGAGCAACGCGCTCACCGGTCAGGCCCGCTGGGAAGACCTGGTCAGCCGCAGCGAAGTGCCCGGGCTGGACATGCTTTCGGCCGGCCCGATGCCGCCCAATCCGGCGGAGTTGCTGGGTAGCGGCTTCATGCAAGAGCTGCTCGAGGGCGCGAAACGCAAGTATGACCGTGTGATTCTCGACGGTCCGCCCAGCCTGCTCGTGACCGACGCGCTGATCCTGGCCGTGCAGGTCGACGGCGTGGTGATGGTCTCGCGGGCCGTGTCGAACTCGCGCGGCGCTTTGCGGCGCGCACGCGAGCAGCTCGACCGCATTAACGCCCGCATCGTCGGGGCCGTGCTCAATGGCGTGCAGGCCCGCGCCGGCGGCTACTTCCGCCGTCAGTACCGCGAATACTACGACTATACCGCCGACGTGCCCGGCGCGCTGCCCGGCGGCAATGGCGCCAATGGCAGCGTAGACGGCGACGGCAACGGCAACACCAAGGGAACGAAGTAGCGCGACCGCTGCGCCGCAGACGCGCTCGCCGCGGACGACTACGATCCGGCTGTGGATCGGCTCGTGCGACTGGTGATCGCGTATGACGGCGCGGATTTTCACGGGTGGCAGCGGCAACCCGCGCTGCGCACCGTGCAGGGCGTGCTGGAAGACGTCGCCCGTCGCGTGGTAACGGCGCCGATCCTGCTGCTGGGCGCCAGCCGCACCGATGCGGGCGTGCATGCCCGCGGCCAGGTCGCCGGCCTGTGGTTTGACGGACCGATTCCGGTCGACGGCTTGCGAAAGGCCGTCAATCACCGCCTGCCAAGCGATGTGACGATCGTGCACGCGGCCGAGGCCGATCCACGCTTTCATCCGATCCGCGGCGCGCTTTGCAAGCTCTATCGCTATCGCATCCACGCCTGCGCGACCCGGCCGGTCTCCGGCGGCACGGCCCGCTGCACCTGGCATGTCTGGACGCCGCTCGCGCTCGAGCGCATGCAGGCCGCCGCCGCGCGGCTGATCGGTACGCACGACGTGGCCGGCTTCGCCACCCGCAGCGCCGAACCGCTGCCGCCGGACACCGTCCGCACGATGCGGCGTTTCGACGTCAGTCGCCGCGGCGACGAGATCGTCTGCGACGTCGAGGGCAGCGCGTTTCTCTACAATCAAGTGCGGAACATGGTCGGCACGCTGGTCGAGATCGGCCGCGGGCATTGGCCGATCGAGCGCATCGACGAGATCCTGGCGACCAGGCGGCGCGAGCTGGCCGGCCCGCCCGCCCCACCGCATGGCCTGTGCCTGCAGTGGATCCGCTACGCGGCCCGGCCGGCGACTTGCGACTGAGGAGTGCGGCACGATGAATCTTGCCGGACGCGTGGCGTTGGTGACCGGCGGCGCGCGGCGCGTCGGCCGGGCGATCGCGCTGCGGCTGGCGCGGGCCGGCTGCCGCATCGGCCTGCATTACGGCCGGTCGGAAGCGGACGCACGACGGACGGCGGCGGAGTGCGCCGCACTGGGCGTCGACGTGGCCGTCTTTTCGGCCGACCTGGCCGACGCCGACGCCGCCAGCGCGTTGCCGCCGCGCGTCCGTGCGCACTTCGGCGAGCTGGACATTCTGATCAACAACGCGTCGACGTTTGAGCCGATGCGGCTGGAGGATTTTGAGCTGGCTCGCTGGGAAACCACGCTGCGCGTCAATCTGACCGCGCCGCTGCTGCTGACGCTGGCGGCGCGCGAAGCGCTGCAGCAGGCCGGCGGGCGCGTGATCAATCTGTGCGACATCGCGACCGAGCGGCCCTGGGCGGATCACCTGGCCTACTGCGTCTCCAAAGGCGGGCTCGAAACGCTGACGCGGCTGCTGGCCAAGGCGCTCGCGCCGCGCGTGAATGTCGTGGGGATCGCGCCGGGCGTGGCGGAGTTTCCCGAAAGCTATGATGCCGCGCAGCGCGCCCGGCTGACGCAGAAAATTCCGCTGGGCCGCGCGGGCACGCCCGAAGACGTCGCGGCACTGGTGCATTTCCTGCTGAACGAAGGCGACTTCATCACGGGTGCGATCTTGCCAGTCGATGGCGGGCGACGGCTGGTTTGACGCAATCAGGCCGCGACGCTGGATGGGTCTGGGCTGCTGTGCTGACGCGCGTTCTGGGCCGCGGATCGCCACGCAGGTTGTGCGCTTCGATCCGCCCGCGCCGCGCGAAGCCGCTTCGGATAGACTCATGTCAGCAGCTCGCGCGGGCAGTCGCGAGCTATGCGCAGGAGGAATTGCGGTGCGCACATCTCTCTGCGTCGCCTGCGGCTTGCTGCTGCTCGCGTGCTCGGAGCTGGCCTGGGCGCAGCGCCCGGCGAATCAATCCGGGCGCTTGTTTGACGCCAATCCGCAGCTCGGCGGCGCGCGGCAGAACACGCCACGCCCAGACGCGCCGCGCGTCGGCGGCAATCTCTCGGCCACGGGGAACATCCGCGCTGGGCAATCGCTGCGGAGCTTCTCACCCATCCAGGATCCGCTCGCGTTTCGCGGCAGCCTCGGCAGCGGCGCGCTAAGTGCCTTCATCCGCGACTCGACCGGCGTGGCGGATTCCGCGGTCTATCGCACACCGGTGACCGGCTCAGCCTTTTTCGATCCAGCCCGCACCGCTCCGACCGTCGGCTATCTCAGCGGGGTCAACAGCGGCGCCGCCCGCGAGCCGTTCGCACGCCGAAACACGCCCGGCTTGCTCAACTATGATCGCCCGGCGCTGGATTCGCGCAGCAACTTCGCCCCGCGAATCGACGCACCCGCGTTGTCGCGCAGCCGCGGCGAGCTTTCGAGCACGCTTTTTGGCGTGCGGCCCGGCGCGGTGCCCGGGCTGATCGATACGCAGGTGCCCGCGGCGCCCGGCGGTCGAACGAGCGCGGCAAACCAGCCGCGGCTCGACGACGGCGCATCCGATCGCCGCGCCTCCGTTGCCCCGCTCGATCTGCGCGCCAGCGGGCCAGGCTTCACACCCATCGGGCAACCTCTAGATTCCGTGTTGCGCGCGGACGCCAACGCCCTGCTCACGCAGAGCCTGAGGCGGCCGCGCTTCAGCGGCGGTCTGGAGGGGCCGCGCGCCGCGCCAGGGCTGGCGGCGGAGAGCCCGCTCGGCGGGCCAGCGCCGCGCGATACCAGTGTGCTGCCGGGGCAGAGCGTCTTTGGCGATATGCGCCTGGCGATGGCGGCCGCGCGCGATCCGAACGGCGAGTGGCTGCGCGACATGGAGCGCAGCACGCCACGCGATCCGACGCCAATCAGCGCCGCGGCGCCCAGCGCAGCAGGCGGTGCGCGCGATGCGCGCGAGCAACTGGCCGAACTGCTGGCGCGGCCCTTGCGCACGTTTGTCGGCGCGTCTGGCACTGCCGTGAATCACGAGCTGGCCAGCGCCGAAGCGGCCCTGCATGACGGTGATTTCTACGGCGCTGCGGCGCGATTCGAGCGCGCATCGCTCTACGACCCGCTCGATCCACTGCCGCTGATCGGTCGGGCGCACGCGTCGCTGGCCGCGGGCGAGTATCTCTCCGCGGTCGTTTTCCTGACGCGCGGGCTGGAGCGTTTCCCGGACATGTCGCGCTTCGCGCTGGATCTGGAAGCGCTGCTGGGCGGCGGCGAAATGGTCGATATCCGTAGGGCCGACATCATGCGGCGACTGGAGGCGCGGGAAGACCCGCAGTTGCGCTTTCTGCTGGGCTATATCGAGCTGCACACGGGCAACCGCGAGAGCGGACTGAAAAACCTAGAGCTTTCGGCCGGCTCAGCGGAGCTCAATGCGACGCTGCGGCTGTATGCAACGCGGCTGCGTGAGGGATTGCGTGAGGCGGCGCCGAGCGCGCCGCGGCCCGTCGCGCCGCAGCCAGACGCGCCGAATTCGGGCGCGCCGACACCGCCGCCACTACCGTCTGAAGAGCGCGAGAATCCGCGATGAGGGCGCCAGCGATGGGACGCGCGTGTTTTCTGAGCGTGGTGTGCTTGTTGGCGGGCTGCACGGCGGAGACCGAGTTCGCCACGTCGCAATCGCGCTTGCTCGACGAGCCGGATGCGGTCCGCGTTCGCGAGGTGGCCCAGAGCGTCTTGCGCAGCGCGTTTCCGCGGCTGCGCGTAGCGCGCGACGGCGGCTCGATCGTCTGCGAACCGGTGGAGTATCGCGCCTCGCGCGACAGCGGCTCCGCCCGCGATCTGGTCGGGGCGGCATCGACGCTGCGGCGCTCGGGCGTGCTCAACCTTTCGAGCCAGGCAGGAAGGACGCTCGCGCGGCTGCGCGTCGACATCGAGCGCCGTGAAACCAGCCAGCGCGCCGCTTTCCCGAGTCAGGACACGCGCCTGGGAGACTCGCCGGCGCAGACCGCGATCGAGCGCGACGCCGGCACCACCCAGACGCAGAACCAGGTGTGGGTGCGCGTGCGGCGTGACCGCGCGTTGGAGCGGGCGCTGCTCGATGATTTGCAGTCGCGGCTCGCACCGTTCGACACGGCGCCGAGCGGCGCGGCCGCGCCGGACGCAACGCCGCCAGTGTCGTCGGCGCCGGATTCTGCGGCCACGGTCTCAGCGAGGCCGGATGGGAAGTCGCCGACGGCAACGACCGGCCCGGTGCCCGCGCGGCTGGAGCCGATCCCCGCACCGATTGAGTGAATCGGCCGCACGGATCATCGGCAAACGGAATTGAGCCGGGTGGAGCTCGGCCCGGATGAACTTGGCCGAAATCAGCGGACTCGTTGTCAGGATGGGACGAACTTCATGCATGATCGCCTGATGGACGCATTGGAACAGACTGACCCGCAAGTGGCCGAGCTGGTTCGGCGCGAGGAAGAGCGCCAGCAATTCACGCTCGAGCTGATCGCGTCAGAGAATCACGTGTCGGCCGCGGTGCGGGCCGCGGCGGGCTCGGTCTTCACGAACAAGTACGCCGAGGGCTACCCGGGCAAGCGCTACTACGCCGGCTGTGTAAACATGGATGGTGTCGAAGAGCTGGCCCGCGAGCGTATCAAGCGGCTCTTTGGCGCCGAGCATGCAAATGTGCAGCCGCATTCCGGCGCGCAGGCCAACACCGCGGTATTCATGGCGGTGCTGCGGCCAGGTGATACGGTGCTCTCGCTGGACCTGGCGCACGGCGGGCATTTATCGCATGGGTTGAAGGTCAACATCAGCGGTGCGTTGTACAACATCGTGCATTACGGCGTCTCGCGTGCGGATGAGCGGATCGAGATGGCGGACGTTCGCCGATTGGCGCGCGAGCACAAGCCCAAGATGATCATCGCGGGCTTCTCGGCATATCCGCGGACGCTGGATTTCCCAGCATTTGGCGAGATCGCCCGCGAGGTGGGCGCGCGGCTGCTGGCGGACATCGCGCACATTGCCGGGCTGGTGGCCGTGGGCCTTTCGCCCTCGCCTTTGCCGCACGCGGATTTCGTCACCAGCACGACGCACAAGACGCTGCGCGGACCACGTGGCGGGCTGATTCTCTGCAAAGCCGCCGACGGCCCGCTGATTGACAAGTGGGTCTTTCCCGGGACGCAGGGCGGCCCGCTGATGCACGCGATCACCGCCAAGGCGGTGGCCTTCGGCGAGGCGCTGCGGCCGGAGTTCAAGCTTTATCAGCAGCGCGTGCTGGACAATGCACAGGCGCTGGCGGAGGCGCTGCGGACGCGCGGCTACCGGCTGGTCTCGGGCGGAACCGACAATCACCTGATGCTGGTCGACCTGCGCGCGGTGCACCCGGATCTGACCGGCAAAGACGCGGAGGCCTGGCTCGAGCGGGCCGGGATCATCGTGAACAAGAACATGATTCCGTTCGACGAGCGCAAGCCGACACTGACCAGCGGGCTGCGAATCGGCACGCCGGCGCTCAGCACGCGCGGCTTGCGGCCGGCAGATATGACCAGCGTTGCAGAGCTGCTGCACCGCGTGCTCTCGTCCGCGGGCGAAGAGAAAGCCATCTTGAATGTGCGTGAGCAGGTGCGCGGGCTGTGTGCACAGTTCCCGGTGCCGCACTGATGTGCATGCCCGCGGGCACAGCGCGCGGCGCGCGGCCAGCGCGTTTGCGATGCTTGGCGCGGAGCGGGCGACTCGCGCTGTTGCTACTGGCGGGCCTGTTGGGCTGCAGCGCCGGGCAGATCGAACTGGCTTCGCTCGACTATCGCGCCATCGACCCACCGGCTGCCAAGGTCACGCGGATCGAGCTCGACCGCGGCTACTGGTGGAGTGACGAGCAGGGCCGCGTGTGGTTCGCGGCGGCCCGCAGCTTCGCACCGCTGCTCTTCCCGCAATTTCGCGTGGATCTGAAGCTCTCGCTGCGTCTGGATCAACCGCCCGCGGGCGCGGCGCGCAACTACGGCGTCGACCGCGGGACGATGCGAGCTGTGCTGCGCGTCGGACCGGCGGAGCTGCGGCTGGTCTCGGTCTCCGGCGTGATCGCGGCCTATCGCGAAGCCGGCGAGCAGCTGCGCCTCAGCGGCCGGCTGCTCGTGACGCAGCAGGCCGCGCAACTCCTCGGGGGCTACAGCAACCCGGCGCGCAACCTGCTGCTGTGCCGCATTCACGCCGTGCAGGACGCGCAGCGCGGCCGCGCGATCGCCGACGAGACCGAGACGCAGGGCTGGGAGCGCTCGGCGAGCACGCAGCCTGCAACAACGCAGCCGGCGAAAACGCAGCCAGCTTCCGCGCGTGCGATCCGCTAGCGGCGGCGTTGCTGACTACGCGCCGGCCGGCTTGAGCGGCTCGAGCTCCAGGGCTGTCGCCGGGGCGAGCCGCGCCAGGCGGCTGAAGATTTCGCCGGCGCGGCGGGCGTCGTCTGGCGTGGGCTTGGGGCGCGTCTTGCTGATGCATTCGTGCAGCTTCGAGAGCGCCTGTGCGGCGAGTTGCGGCTCCCACTCGTCGACGCGGAACTGCTCGATCTGGATTTCGAGTCCTTCCAACAGCGAAGTCGCCAGCGGCAGCTTGCCCATTCCGATGCAGAATTCCGCCAACGCGAGCTGGGCGCGGAAACGTTCTCGCCGGCCGGCGCCGCCTTCCATCCGCTCGGTGAGCCGCGCGACCGCCTCGCCGCCCTTGGATTGACCGAGCAGCTTGCGGGCCTCGGCGATGGCAGTTCCGAGCGCGTCGCCCGCGGCGGCCGCTCCGCCTCCGCCGCCCCCGCCGCCGAATTGCGAGCGCAGTTCATCGAGCCAGGCGCGCGTCGCGCCGTCGGCGAGCGGCGAGTTGTCTTTGAATGAGAGCTCGAAGAGCTCGGGCAGGCGCGCGTTCAGTGCGATGCATTCGTACGCGACGGAGTGATAGGCCGCCGCGTATGCCGGCCCCAGATTCTGCAGGGCCAGCGCGACGAAACGCTGCAGATCCAGCCAGAGTGGCGTCGCGGCGAACTGCCCCTCCGCTTCGGTCAACAGCGTCGGCCAATTGCCCGCGGCTGCGGTCTTGTTGAGGAACTCGCGGCGCGGCGGCGGCGGCCCTGGCAGCAGCTTGTCCTTAGGGGCTTCCGCCAGTCCACCAAAGTGCATGGCGCGCAGCGCGCGGTAGGCGCGGGCGTCTTTCTGATCCTGGGCCCAGAGATACTTCGCGACTTTCACCACTGTCTGCACCGCCTGAGTCGCGGTCGCGAACACCTCTGGCACCCCGCCAAGGCCCGCGCCGCTCGCAGCGGAAACCGGCGCACCGCCTTCCGCGGCGGCGGGGGCGGCAGCGGCGGCGGCCGCCTCGGCGCCGATCGGGCCGACCTTGGTCTTCAGCTCGCGCAGCGCGCGAACCAGCGGCATCAGGTTGGGCGACGCCCCTAGCGGCGCAAACAGAGGTTCGAGCTTTTGGTTCAACTCGTCGATCAACGCGGCGCACTCGTGCACCGCTTCTTTCTCGTTGGCCCGCGGCGGACGTTTTGCCGAGCCACCCTTCAGCTCCACCTGCGGCTGAATGCGATCGGCGAGGAACTGCACGGCGTTGACGCGGCCGGTCGGCGGCTTGGCCTTTGGGAAACACGGCTCCCAGAAGTTGCCCACGAACTCGCGGAACGCCTCGAGCGCCGCCGACAGGCCGAGGTAGCCGTCGGTCTCGAACAGGCCGACGCCCAGGTAGCTGAGCACGAGCATGTCTTTCGACTTCGTCTTCAGCAGCTCGCTGGCGAGCGAAACGACCGTGGGCCATTCCGGATCGGCGCCGGCGAGGCCCTGCAGGCGATCGATCTGCCCCTGAAGCTGCCCGAAGGTTTCGTCGTAGCGACAGGTATCGCCGGCGGGGCTGTCCGGGCGGATCGGCTCTTTGCCGAGTGCGACGATGTGCGCGAATTTCTCTGCGGCCATGCGTCCCTCGTGGTGTGTGGATCGATCGGAACGATAGGCGGCGCGACGCGCGTCAGCAACGGGCTGGAATGCGATTCAGTGCCGACTTGCGGGATTCGAGCGGGCCAAGCGCGACCCTCGCACAAGACTCATGCCGACGTTGACGCCGACGTCAGCGCCGGCTCGCTGGCCGCGACCACCAGTGCTTTCTCGATCGTCGCCAGCAGTGCCGCGCGGTCGATCGGCTTGGTGGCGAAGTCGTCGCAGCCTGCGTCCAGGCATTTCTCGCGATCGCCTGCCATGGCGTTGGCGGTGAGCGCGATGATCGGGCCGCGATAGCCGGCACGCCGCAGCGTCGAGGTGGCGCCGTAGCCGTCCAGCTCGGGCATCTGCATGTCCATCAGGATGACGTCGAAGGGCCGCGCGGTGCTGCGGGCGGCCTGCGCTTTTTCGACCGCGATCAGCCCGTTCTCAGCGATCTCGACGGTCGCGCCGTATTTCCGCAGGATGAAGGTGATCAGCCGCTGATTGTCGGGACCATCTTCGGCGACCAGGATGCGGCGCTCGGCGAGCGGCTTGGCGGTCGCGGCCCGCGTCGGTGCGGCTGCGGATGGCGCGGTGCTCTTGGGCGCGAAGTCGCTCTCGCGCGGGCTTTCGAGCAGTTTCACGCCGTTCAGATCGCCGGTCGCGACGCTGACGCTGAACGTGCTGCCCTGCCCGATCGCGCTCTTGACCGTCAGCGTTCCGCCCAGGAGGGTCGCGAGGCGGCGGCTGATCGTCAGGCCCAGGCCAGTTCCGCCGAAGCGGCGCGTGGTGGAAGTGTCCGCCTGCGTAAATGGCTGGAAGAGGCGTTCGATTCCCTCGCTGCTGATGCCGATGCCCGAGTCGATTACGGAGAATTCGATCAGGTCGGTCGTTCCGCGGATCAGCCGCACCTCGACGCGTACGCAGCCGACTTCGGTGAACTTGATGGCGTTTCCCATCAGGTTGAACAGAATCTGTCGCAGACGGGTCGGGTCGGTGTTGATCGTCTCGGGGATCGGTCCGATGAAGGCCAGCTCCAGCGAGAGCCGCTTGGTCTCGGCCTTGCCGCGCAGCAGCATGGCGACATCGGCGACGATGCGGCCCGGCGAGCAAGCGACGGTCTCGGCCTCGAGGCGACCTGCTTCGATCTTGGACAAGTCGAGAATGTCGTTAATCAGCTCTAGCAGGTGCTGACCGTTGCGCTGGATCGTGCGCACCAGCTCGGCCCGCTCGCTCTCCGAGACGCTGGCGTCCAGCAGCGATTCGGAGAACCCCAGGATCGCGGTCATGGGTGTGCGGATTTCGTGGCTCATATTTGCCAGAAAGTCCGACTTTGCCCGATTCGCATGCTCGGCCCGCGCTAGGGCCTCCTGCAGCGCCGCGGAGCGCTTCATCACTTCCAGCTCGAGCTGCGCAATGTGCCGGCGCTTCTCCTGCAGGTGCTCTTCGCGCTCCTGTAGCACGCTGGTCACCGTGTCGTTGTGTGTGCGCTTGAGCGTGTCGTGCTCGGCCTGAAGCTGCCGCACGCGCGTTTGCGACTCGCGCAGCTCTGTCGAGCGGCAGTACGCCGCCCACACCAGCGGGGCCAGCTTGCACAGTATGCACAAGGCCGCTTCACTCAGGTCGATCTCGGCGGCGGCGCGATGAATTCCCAGAAGTCCCGCGCGGCCGTTGATACTGTCGGTGCAGCGTAGCACCAGCAGCGCACGCCCGTCGCGCTGCACGCGCACCAGGCTGCCGGCAGCCGCGGGCAGCGCCGCCAGCAGCGGCCTGAGCAACTTGGGCAGTTTCGCGTCGGCCGGCGGATCGAGCGCCAGCACGTCGCCGCTGGTCTCCGCCAGGAACAGCTCGCCGAGCGCCTCATGCGCCAGCACGCTGCGCAGGCTGGCCAGCGCGCCGCTTTCATCGGGCGGCGCGCCCTGGTCGAACATCGCCGAGAGAGCCGAGAGCAGATCCGACATGAAGTTTCTAGAGCTCGATCAAGGTTTCGTTTTGCTTGAGTTCCTGATCCAGGTCGCGGGCCAGGACGATTAGGTCGTCCTTCGAAATGCCCAAAGCCTGCAGCGCGGCGAACGGCGGCTTGGTCAGCTTCAGCCCGACCGAAGTGATGCCCTTCAGCGTGCAGACCACGTTGGCGACCTCGACGCACTGCACCAGGTCGGCCCCATCGCCGCGGTAATTCTGTGAAATGTGGTGATAGCGGATCGCGGCCCGCGTCACGGGCGGGAAATTCCAGGTCTCCGCGATCCGCGCGCCCAGGATCGCGTGGTTAAATCCCAGAATTTCGTGCTCGACGTCGCAGAGCGTCTTGCCCTCCTGCAGGCTCGCGATCACGCGGCGAAAATCCGCGTGCGCGTGCTGGTCGATCAGGATGATGCCGATGTCGTGCAGCAGCCCCGCCAGAAACGCGTCTTCAAAGCCCTTCAAGCCGCGGCGGATCGCGATGAATCGTGCCGCGACGCCGACCGAGACCAGGTGCCGCCACAATCCGGCGCGCCGATAGGGTCCGATGGCCGCCTCACCGCGAAAAATCTCGCTGACCGAAGCGGTCATCGCCAGGTTGCGGACCTGGTTGAAGCCCAGATAGCTGATCGCCTGGTGCAGGTTCGTGACCTCGGTCCGCAGCGCATACGCCGCCGAATTCACCATGCGCAGAACACGCGCGGACATGGCGGGATCGCCCTCGACCACGCGCTTCAGGTCGGCGGCGCCGGCGTCCGGATTCTTGGCGACCTCCATCACCTGCAATGCGATCTGCGGAAGCGTGGAGATCTCCACCACGCGCTGCAGGATCGCGTCTATCGAACGCGTCTTGCCTGCAGAGTCCGCCGCGACCGGGGTTGGTGTAGACACAGTGCGGCCCCTTCATTTGGCAGAGTTCGCCGAGCTGCGCAAGAGGTATCGACCCGCGGCGCGGCGGCGTTGAAGGCGGACATTCGAATCTCCGATTCGAACGATCGCGGCCGGACTTATCGAACACGCCGGCCGGCGCGAGCGCACCGCCTACGCCGGCGAGCCCAGAACTTCAGGAGTGCGCTAGCGCAAAAAACGCCGAGGCATACAGCACAGCAGCAGCGAGCTCGCCAGGAGCGCCGGGAGCGCGCCCAGGCCGCACAGAAGCGGCGCAGCGGGCGGCGAGGCCAACTGCGGGTTCTCCGGCGCGGGCGCGTCGTCCTTTGAATACGAGACCTGCCGAATCCGGCCGCTGAATAGTTCAGTGTAGAGCAGGCTGCCATCGGGCGCCTCGATCAAGTCGAGCGGCCCGTCGTCGCCTTGGAGAAAGAGCGAGTGGCGCACGGCGCGGTCGCCGTCGAGCTCGAGGCGATAGACGCGATGCAGCACATACTCGATGAAGAACAGGTTGCCGCGAAACGATTCCGGGAACTGCTTGCCCGAGTAGATCACGCAGCCCACCGGGGCCGCGCCACCGTCGTGATAGTCAAAGATCGGATCGACGAAACGCGGATCGGCGAACAGGCCCTGACGGCCTTCGACGATTGGCCAGCCGCAGTTGTCCGCCGCGCGGACCAAGTTGACCTCCTCGCGACGACCGTCGCCATCTGAGCCGACATCCAGCGCGAAGATGCGGCCGTCTGGCGCGAAACAGAAGCGAAACACGTTGCGGAATCCGAGCGCGTAGACGGCGCGCGGCGAGCCGGTCGGCGTCTTAAACGGGTTGTCCGTCGGTACACTGCCGTCCAGGTTGATTCGCGCGATCTTGCCCGCGAGCGTGTTCATGTCCTGGCTGTTGTCAGGCTCCTGGTTGTCGCCGATCGAGAAGTACAGCTTGCGATCGGGTCCGACCTTCAGGCAGCCGCCGCTGTGAAACACGCCCTGCGTGGGCAGATGATCGCGAATGACCGTGCGCTCGATACCGACTCCGTCGACTTCCGTGTAGCGCACGATCTGCTGCTCGCGCGGGTCGATCGTGATGAACAGGTAGACGTGGCGGTTCTCGGCGAAATCCGGATCGAGCGCCAGGCCCAGCAGGCCGTTCTCGTTCGCGGTGAAGACGGTTTCACTGGCGAACACCGTCTCGCTGACGACGCCATCGCGGACGATCCGCACCGTTCCGCCGCGCTCCGCGACGAACAGCCGGCCGTCGGGTGCGAACTCGAGCGCGATCGGTTCGACGAAGCCCTCGGCGTACGTGCTGAGAACAAAGCCGGGCTCAAGCACCTGGGCCTGGGCCGCTGGCGTGAAGCACGCCGCAACGAGCGCGACCGTGCTCAGAATGGTCGCGAGCTTCGTGCGACGGGAAAACTGCATTCGTCGCTCCCCAAAATCACCAGCGCCGCCGCGCTGCACGTATTAGTGGCCGGCGGACGGCGCTGAAGGTCCAAATCTCTTTCGCCCGAGTGTTGTCAACGCCGCGCGATCACCTAGACGAACAGCGACGAGCCCACGTTGGCGTCGTACGTCTCGCCATCGACCTGGAAGATCGGCGCCGGATCGAAGCCGAGCCAGTTGGCCATGACCTGGCTGAGCACGCCGCGAAAATCAACGTAGTACGGGAGGTTGCCCTGCGCCAGGTCGTTCGACGTCGGCGTCTGCCCGTGCAACCCGCCGTTGACGCGCGGCCCCACCAGGATCATGTGGTTCCCGTGCCCGTGATCGGTGCCCGGGCTGCCGTTCTCCTTATTGCGCCGGCCAAACTCGGTGTAGAACAGCACCGCGGTCCGCGCCCACAGCCCCATTGCGGACATATCGCTAACAAACTGCTGAAACTCATTGTTCAGCCGCGGGAAGAGCTGCGCGTTGGCCGTGAGCTGCGAGGCGTGGGTATCGAACCCGCCGTACTCCACCTTGAACACCTGCGTGCCGAGCGCGGCCGACGCCAGCGACGCGGCCCGATAGAACTCGCCGCGGGCCTGGCCGGTCGAGCGAAACGCGGCGGTTCGCGTACGGATCTCGTTGCCCAGCTTGTCGATCTTGTCGTACTGCCCCAGCAGTTGCTGCTGCAGCGGATTGCGATCTGCCTTGAGCCGCGCCAATCGGCCAAAAGCGTCCTGCGACGCGCGGCGATACGTGCTGTCCGGATAGCCGTAGCGCGTCGGGTCGCCGATGGTGTTGGTATCCAGCACGCCGAAGGGCTGGTTGAAATACGCCCGGCGCATGCGCTCGTACCACGGCGCGCTGGTGCCGACTCCGGATGCCAGGTTGCGCACGCCGAACTCGTAGATTTCCTGGCTTTCGAAGTGCGACCCGTTCCCGCGCGGGTAGCCCACCTGCTGCACGATCGCCACCTGCCGCTGCGCATACAGTTGGCTGAAGAACGGACAATGCCGCGTGATGCCCAGGTCCGGCCTGTCGGGAAGCGCAAACACATCGGCGGCCTTGAGCGCCAGCCGCGGACGATTGGCCAGATAGACGGGGTTGGTGAACGGGGCCAGGAAGCTGAGCGCATCCATGCCGCCGTTGAGTTGGCAGAGCACCAGAATGTTGCCGGTGCCGCCGGAGGATTGGGCGTAGGTCGAGGCCACCATTTTGAGCAAGGGGTCGGCGAAGGCCAGCGCGCCCAGGCTCATTCCGGTGCGTTTCATGAACGATCGCCGCGACAGACTCTGGCATTCTTGGCAACTCATCGCGTTCGCTCCTGCGGTCCCGGGCGGCGCACCAGCACGGTCGCGGCCTGCGGTCCCGGAAGACTCATCCGGTTTCCTACAATTTCAAACCCAGCGCATGCGGCAGAGGCCCTAGCGGCCGAGCACGCGCTCATCCATGGCCATCAGGCGGATCAGCTCGAAGATCTGATCGTCCTGGTAATCCAGCCGCTCCAGGTGAAACGCCAGATAGCCCTTCTGATCCAGCACTTCGAGGTAAATATCGCGCTCGGCGTCGGTCAGCGGCAGGTGGAAGACGCGCGCGATCGCGTCCACGATCCGCGGGCGCACTTCGCGCTGCGTCCATTCGCTGGTCGCCGGCAACAGGTGATACGGAATGTCCGCGGTGCGGGCCGGCCCGTATTCCATCGTGCGGCCCAGCGCGTTGACGCGATTCAGCAGCCACTGATCCTGCAGCCAGCCGGCGTTCTCGTCCCAGCCTTCGACACCCGGCGGATTCAGCAGGTCCTGGCCGGCGGCCCGCAGGTCATCGACCACGCGGTCCAGTACATAACCTTGCGAGTCTTCACTGAACGCGTGCATGTCGAGCGTGCGGGCCACGCCAATCCAATGCTCCGCCGGCGACGCGAGCTGGTTGCCGCGCGCCTCGGGCGAGAACATGGCCTGCGCGGTCAGGATGCGCTTGAGCAGCGGGGCCAGCTCGAAATTCGACTGCTTGAACACCTCGGCCAGCTCGTTGACCACCGCGTCCGACGGGAAGTCATGAATGAAGCACTTCCACAGGTTTCGCACGACGTACTGCGCGGCTTCGGGCTGCGCCAGCGTCAGGTCGATCACCGTCTCGTAGTTGTAGTTGGCGGCGCCTGCGCGACCTGGGAAGATCAGCTTGGGCGTCTCGTCGTGATTGAGCAGATCGTAGATCGGCCGCGCGTCGCGATTCTGCTGGCGCAGCAGCGTGATGCCGGTGAAGGCCCGCGCGCCTTCCTTGATGTCCTGTTCGGTGTAGAGCACGTCGCGACCGAGCGTGAACAGCTCCCAGAATTCGCGGGTGTAGTTCTCGTTCGGGTTGTCCTTGGGGCTGTTGGCGTTGTCGAGCCAGATCAGCATCAGCGGATCGAGCGTCAGGTCTTCAAGGAACTGGCGATAATTGCCCCAGGCGTTGCGCCGCAGCATTTCCCAGTGCAGCACGGCCAGGTTGCGATCGTTGAAATTCAAAACGCGCCGCGAAGTCGCGAAACGGTCGTGCCAGAACATCGCCACCCGCTCGCGCAGCGGATTGGGGCCCTCAATGCTCATCAGCAGCCAGCGGTGCGGAATGCTGTCTTCATACGTGGCGACCAGCGCCGCCAGCTCCGGCGCGACCGGATCGTCCGCCATCAGATCGTCGATCGTGGCCGACAGTCCGCGCTGAACCGCCTGGGCCACCTGCTCCGGAGTCGCGCCGAAACTCGTGCGGCGCAGCAGGTGATAGGCCTCGTCGCTGGTGAGCGACTCGCGATACGGCGAAGCGCCTTGCGGGTGACCGGCGAACTCCGCGCCGACCTCGACCACCGCGCCCGCCTCGGCCGAGGCTTCACCGCCGCGCCCGTCGCGGACCGTCACCGAGAAGCGCAGCTCTGCGGTCTCGACCGCCAGCGGCGCGCTGAAAGTGACCGTGGGTTCGCTGCCGGACGAGAGCGTGACCGGCAGACCGCTGAGTTGCTTCCACTCGAAGCTCAGCGCGTCGCCGTCCGGATCGCTCGAGCCGGACGCGTCTAGCGTCACGCTGGCGGCGGGCTTGATTCCGCTCGCCGGATTCATGCTGAGCGACGCAGACGGCGCCTTGTTAAACGGATCAAACGTGGCCGGGCCGCCGCCGAACAAGCCGCCGCCCGCGCCTGGGTTGTTGGGGTCGGTGCCTGGAGGTGCCGGACATCCGGCGATGGCGGCGATTGCACACAGTGCCGTCGACAATCCCCAGATCTTGGCGCGCGAACGACGCATACTGGCCTCCCCGTCCGACGACGACTTCAAGCGCTCGAAACAAGCGGCGTGCGACTCGACCGTCGAGAACGCTCACGGTCGAGCAACGCACCGATTGGCGTGCCGTGCAACCCCCGGGCGCGGGTGCGCCCAGAGGAATACCTAAATTACCCAGGGCGGGCAGTCAAAAAGCCGAGGCAGGTTGCTTGGGGGAATTAACAGGCACAGATGCGTGAAATCGCGTAGTCCGGAAAGATGCTGCTGCGATGTGCGAACAACCCGACGGCGCGCGAAATCCGCGCGTGGCGTCGGGCGCTCCGCAGCGTCTGAAATTGCGCGCGTGTTTCGACGGCGCGCTTATGCGGTCTGAAGCGAGCGCCGCTTCTCGTCCACCAGCTCGCGCTCGGCCTGCAGCCAATCGGCCGTCGGATCGCCGGGCGTACCTTTTCGAGCCGTAAATATCTGGTATGCGCGGAGCCGGATTTCCTCGGGCGTCGGGCGCAGTTCGAGCGGTAGTTCCGTGACATTCGAGCCCGCCGACTCGACGTTTGCCGCTTTGCCGCGCCGACCCTTACCATTCGCCACGCTCGGCACAGGGACCTCCTTTTCCGCAATAAATACGCGCTGGGCGCCAGAATCACGCCGGCTGACCGATTGATAGACGCGCTCGGTTTCCGCCGCGATCTTTTCCCAAGCGAAACGCGTTTCGGCGACGAGCCGCCCGTTGCGTCCCATTCGCCGCGCACCATCCAAGTCTGCAAGCGCCGTGCCGACGCCCCACCCGATTGAATCGGACGAATCGAATACGGTCAGGCCGGTTTCCTCATGCTGCACGAACTCGACCGGGCCGCCGTTGCAGGTGGCGATGACGGGTTTTCCCGCACCCCAGGCCTCCAGAATCACGATGCCGAACGGCTCGTTGCGGCTGGGCACGCAGACCAGGTCGGCGGCCTTGAACAGGCTGACAATCTCGCTGCCGTTGCGATGCCCGAGGAAGCGCGTGACGCGGTCGACGCCCAGGAATTTCGCGCGGCCCTCGAGGTGGCTGCGCATGTCGCCGTCGCCGGCGAAGATGAAGCGCGCCTCGCGGAAATGCTGCGACAGGCCGGGGATCGCCTCCAGCAGCAGATCCGGCCCCTTCTGCCACGTCAGCCTGCCCGCGAAGAGCACCACCGGCTCGCTCAGGCCGACGGCGTAGCGGCTGCGGACCGCGGCCACGTCGACATCGGCATCGAATTTCCGCACGTTCACGCCGTTGTAGATGACACGCGTCTTCCACTCCGGCGTGCGGTAGATCCAGTGCACCTCGCCGCGCAACGATGCGGAGACGCAAACGACCTGGTCGGCGACGTAGAGACCTTCCCACTCCAGGTCGCGGATGCGCTGCGACGAGCCGGCATTGAAGAACTGGTTGCCGCAGCGGCCGAATTCGGTCGAGTGCATGGTGAGCACGGTCGGCCGCGCGAGCTGATTCTTTGCTCGAACGATGCCGCGCGTGCAGAGCCAGTCATGACCGTGCACGACATCGAACGGATGACCGACTTCGCGTTCATACTGGTCCAGATGCCAGATGAAGCTGTCGTTCATGTGCTCGACGTCGTAGGTCAAATCGGGGTTGGTGTCGTACGCGCAGCGGTGATAGTACACGCCGTCGAGCTGCTCGCGCGGCACCTGATTCTCGCCCATCCGCGTGAAGACGTGCACGTCATGCCCGCGGCGGGCCAACGCGGCGGCGATGTCCGAAACGTGGGCCGCCACTCCGCCGACAGAGATCGAGTGCCGAGATTCCCACGTGAGCATCGCGATGCGCATGCATGCGCCTTGTATCGCGGCGGGCCGCGCCGCGATCTGCCGCGCGCGACGAACGCGTTGAGCACGAACTACCGGCTCGGCTACGCCCGCCCGTTCCAGTACCAGTGACGACATTCGATATCCTAACCCAAAAAGACGGAGGGGTCTGCGGCGTCAATCCGCGCCACTGGCGCCGCGCGAAAACGAGAGCGGATCAGGCCGGTCAGCTCGTCGCCAAACTCCGCCGCCAGCACGGTCGTATCCTGCGTCAATCCAAAACCCGGCGACGCCGCTCGCAGGCAATCAAGCGCGGCGGCAAGCTGCTGATCCAGCGGGGCGCGCCAGGTGTCCGCCGCGAGTTGCCGCGAAGGCAGCAGCGGGTCAGTCTTTTCGGCGGCGTCGGCCAAGAGCGGGGTTGTGCTCAGCAATCCACGGCGAAGCGGGTCAAGTTGCAGCACTTCGACACGGCAATCGAATTCTTTGGCATGGCCTAGGCGCGGGTTCGACGCGCCAACCGTGACCACTTCGTCACCGCGCGTACGCAGCAGCACCTGGCAATCGCCGGCGATCGCCAGCGTCAGTGTGCGGTTGTTGTGATCCACGAGCGCGTGCGCCAGCGAGCAGGTGACCGAATGATCGCGCAGCTCGTCATTGATCTGCCCCAGGAGCAGGTTCAGCCGATTGACGACGCCGCGCAGCGTGCCGCCCTCGCGCGCAAACGAGCGGATCGCGCCGCTGAGCATGGCCTTGGCCAGCGCCGCGGCATAGCCGTGCCCGTCGACATGGCCGACTACCAGCGTGACCACGCCATTGCGCCCAAGGACTGCGTTGTGAAAATCGCCCCCCAGCGCGGCCCCGCTGAGCCGGCGGGCCGCGATATGCGTCCCCGGCCAGCCGAAGCACTTGTCCGGCACAAAGGCCGACTGAATCTGCCGCGCGACTTCGAGTTCGGTGTTGGGCGCGCTCGTTTCGACGACGGGCTCCGTTTCAATCACTTGGCCGATGCTCACGTGAGGCTCCTGCTCAAATCGGCGATTCCGGTGCAAACGACCCAAGACGGGACGGCCGATCGCCGCGCACCGGCAGAGCCGTGTGATTGGATGATCGTTGGTTCTGCGCGGTTCCGCCCGAATCGCGCGCGGCCAGCAGCGCGACGCCGCCGGCGAGTGCCAAGCTCGATTCGGGTCGCATCGGACGGCACAGACTTGCGCTTTTTTCCACCGCCACGGGCGCCGCCTGAAATTGTGACCAAATGCATCTTGTCTATCGGGTGACTCGCAAAAAAAGATGACCTGCGCCAGCAAAACGACCAGCGCTGCTCGACGAGGAAGCGGCGGTCGCGCAAACACGCGCAAGTTCCCTGCGTACGAACGAACAGGCCCGGCGGCGCGCCGCGCCCACACGACGGCTCAAGCCCAGGCCCAGCGCTCGACGCGGAAGCACGTGGCACGTTCGGGGATCTCATGCGGGTTTTTCACGGGCTGCGCGACCTGACCCACCCGCACCGCACGGCGCCCTCGGACCGCAGCCCCTCGGCGCGCCACGGCCCTGCCGTGGCTGCGAGCGGCTCCGCGCGGCGCTCCGCGCGACCGCCAACGCTTGCCGTGCTGGCGGCGCCCTGGCGCAGCTTGGTCGATCCGCTGCCCGCGGTCGCGACCGTTCTGCGCGCGTCGCACCTGCAGATGCTGGCGCTGTGCATACTGCACCTGGTCAGCGCCGGGCTGCTCATGTTGTTGCTGACTGTGATCCAGCGGGCGTCCGTAACTTCTGACCTGAAAATGGGTTGGAAGCTGCTTCACCCGCGCGGTCCGATCGGCGAGGCCGAGTGGATGTTCCTCCTGGGGCTCTGCGGCTTCGCGATGGCAGCGGCGCTGCCCGCGACATTCGGCCTGACGCTCGTCTACCGGTCCGGAAATTTGGCCAGCACCTGGCGGGCCGCCTATCGCGTGGTATGGCTCGGCGCCAGCAGCGTGCTGCCGCTGCTCCTGCACGCCAACGTCGCCTGGTACCTCATCTACCGTAACGGCCTCCCTAGCGGGATTGCGGAGATTACCAGCGGACCGATGCTGCTCGTCGGCGGCGGGCTTCTGGCGCTAGCCCAGGTGCAACGCGTGCTGCGCGTGCTGGCCCGGCTGCAACGGCCGGTGCGGATCGGCCCACGCTGCACCGGCTGCGGCTACGACCTGCGGCACACGGCCGCCGACGAACGCTGCACGGAATGCGGGCGGCCGCTGCCACTCTCGATCACGCCGGGTCTGCGCGGCGCCAGCGAGTTCGAAGCCCGCGGCGATCCCAAATCGCTTCTTGCCGACACGCTCCGCGCTACCTTCACGCCGCGCCGCTTCTATGCAGCCTTGCGCGTTCGGCGTGCGCGGAGCCGCGCGCGGCATTTCGAGGCTTGGCAGTATTTCCTGATCGGCGCGTTCGTCTCCGCGTTCATCTTGCTGATGGCGAGTTTGCGGCACTTTGGAAGCCGGGAGCCGGAATTGCCGCTGTTGGCAGCGCTGGCCGGCATGGTCGCGGTGCTGCTGCTCTGGCTCGCGCATCGCACGATGACCACGATCGTCGCGGTGCTGTGGGTGGTCCGCGGCTACTTCGCCGATCAGCGCTGGATCGACCGAATCGCCGTGTTCGAGTCGGCGTATCTGTGGAGCTTCGCGCTCTTCAGCACGCTGCTGATCAGCAGCTTCATGCACTTTGGTCCGTGGCTCACCGATTGGCTGGGGCGCGAGTTTTCGTACGCGATTTTCGGTGCGATGCCGGAATTCGTGCTGCTCTTTGGAGGAAACGCGCTGCTGGCTGCCATCTGGTTCGCGCGCTTTCGCATCGCGGGCGCGGCCATTCGCTGGAACAGCGAGTGAGCGCTGGAGCACGCGGCCGAGCGGTGGGCTGCTTGTTTGTGGAGTTCGACGATCACGCGCTTTCGCGTGTGACGATCGGGAATTGCTCGCGTTCGCCCTTGCCGCGCAGCGGATAGTCCTTACGCAGCGGATGATCCGTGATGCTCTCGGGGCACAGAATCCGCCGCAGATCGGGGTGGCCACGGAATCTGATACCGAACATGTCGTAGGCTTCGCGCTCGATCCACTCTGCGCCCCGCCAAATCGGGCACATTGACGGCACGCAGGGATTCGGGTCGTTCACGAAGCACTTCACCCAGAGGCGGTGATTGTGCGAAAGGCTCAGCAGCGAATACGTCACGCCGAAGCGATCGTCAGCGTCCGGATAGTTCAGATAGTCGACGCAAGTCACGTCCGAGAGCTGCTCAAAGCGGCAGCGCGGGTCATCGCGCAGAAACCACATCACATCCAGCAGCCGCTCTGAGGGCACGCGCACCCAATACTGCCCGGACTCGCGCCCATCCAGATAAACGCACAGCGGCTTGAGCTCGAACTGCAACTCGGGGAATTTCTCGCGCAACGCCGCGAATGCCTCGGTTAGCGCCATCGTGACTTCACCTTGCGAATCTGAAAACTCGCGCCGATCAGTTCTTGGACGCGCCGCCGAGTTGCACCACTTGCCGGGGCGGGCTAGCCACCAGGCCCAGGCCCTTGCCGCGCTGCGCGCTGCTCTTGACGCCATCATTCTGGACAATCTGCTGAATCGCCATGAAGCCTTCCAGCAGCGTCTCCGGCCGCGGCGGGCAGCCCGGCACGTACACATCCACCGGCAGGAACTGATCGATGCCCTGCACGACCGCGTACGTATCGAACACGCCGCCGCTGCTGGCGCAGGCGCCCATCGAGATCACCCATTTGGGCTCGGTCATCTGCATGTAGATTTTTTGCAGCACCGGCAGCGTCTTCATGACCACGCGACCGGCGACGATCAGCAGATCGCACTGCCGCGGGCTGAATCGCATCGCTTCCGAGCCGAAACGGGCGATGTCGTATCGGCTGGCGGCGGTGGCCATCAGCTCGATTCCGCAACAGGCCGTCGCGAAGGGCATGGGCCAGAGGCTGTTCTTGCGGGCCCAGTTGATGCCGTATTTCTTGATCATGTCGACGGCGTAGTCCAGGCGCGTGGCGGTGAAATCCGCCCCGCCGGTGTCGACTGATCTCATGCCGCCGGAGAGTCCCATTTGAACACGCCTTTCTTCCACTCGTACGCGAACCCGACCACCAGCAGCGCCGTGAATAGCAGCATGCTCCCCAGGAAATAGCCCGGGCCAAATCCCTGTGTGATCATATCCTGCCGCCAGGCGAGTTGCGCGGCGTCCGTGGTCGGTTCGGTCAGCCGCGGGAAGACCGTGGCCCACGGATAGAAGAATACGATTTCGACGTCGAAGACCATGAACAGGATTGCGACCACGTAAAAGCGGACGTTGAACCGCCGCCGCCGGGGGGG
>CAZHTF010000017.1:35941-49609 GCA_964535305.1 uncultured Planctomycetales bacterium
CCCCCCCCCCCCCCCCCCCGCCGGACTCATACGTGCTGTCCTTGATTTTTCCGCCACGTTTCGGCCCGACCACGTGCGTGAGCACCATCACGCCCACGACTGCCGCCAGGACAATCCCCAGCAGCGCGGCGATGACGGAATAATCAGCATCCGCGAGCAACATCGGCATCCGCAGGTCTCCGCTAGGCGGGGAGGAGCATAGGGCGCGCGGCGGGCGCGTGCAACGGGCACGTTCGCGGCGCGAGTGCCTCAATTTTGAGCCAGCACCATCGCTACGCGCGCGAGGTGCGTTTCGCGGATCTGCTAGCGGAGGAGGCTGCGCCGCGCTTCGCGACGTCCTTCGAGACGCCGCTGGCGCCGCGCTTCGCCGCTGCGTTCTCAGGGCGGCTCGCCGCGCCCCGTTTCGCGGCCAGGCTTTTCGCACCGCCGCCAGCCTTTCGCGCCGCGCGCTTCGATTCGAGCTCGGCGAGCGTCGCGGTGTAGTTCGCGACGTATTGCTTGACCGTTACACGGCGGACGGCCTCGCCGATCAGCTCCAGCGGCAGATCGTCGAGACTCTTAAAGCGGATGCAGCATTTGCCCATGTTCAGCTTCTTGCCGGTTTTGGCCCACGCCGTCCGCAGCCAATGCTCCTCGCCGGCATCGGTGTACGCCGAGATCAAGTAGAACGACATGTGCTGCTTCTGAGACGCGAGCCCGGCGAACGGCAGCGGCCGCTTCGGATCGCAATGATAGCCCGGCGGAAACACGCGATGCGGCACGTAGTACCCGATCATGCCGTACTGCATGCCCTCTTCGAAATCGCGATCCAGGTTCGCGCGGATCACATCACGCACCGCCTGCAGCGCTGCGCGGCGGTCGGCTGGCAGTTCGGCGAGATACTCTTGAACCGTCATGCGTTGCAATCTACGAGAATCGCCCGAAAAACTGAAGCGCTGCAACCGCCATCCGGCTAATGTGTCCGAAAGCAAATCGGGGCGGCGCGCGGCCGCACCCGCCATGCCCGGCCCGCACAGGAGAACGCGATGCTCGCATTTCGCCCGTTTCGCATTGCCGCCCTGTTGACCGCTACCTTTGCTGTGTCGCTGGGCCTGAGCGCCGGATGCCTGAGCGTAAAGGCACCCGAGCGGATCGACATCGGCGGGCGGTCGCGGCCGGAGCCGGTGGATTCAACGCGGATTCCGCCTACGTCGTCGCACGAGCACGCGCGGACGGAGCTGGCCAAGGCCTACCAGAACATCCAATATTTGGAGCGTGAGAACCAGCGACTGGAACGCAAAGCGGCGGACTACAAGCGCGAGCGCGACGAGTGCCGCGACCGCCGATCAGACGACTAAACCCGTCGTGCGCCGGCCTCCGCAGTGGCAGGCCGGCTCGTGCAACCCTCCTGCCTTTCTCGATGACGTCAGCCAGCCTCGCCTGGGCTTGCTTCGGGCAGTGCTGCGTGCCGCACGCGTCCGGTCGGCGTCGCTTGGGACGCAAAAGGTGACGCGGCGTCTCGATCGAACCTTTCGGAATGAAAAGAACCGGGCGGCCCTTACGGACCGCCCGGCTGGAAACCCTTTCGAGTGCTTCAGAAGCTTCGGCTTAAGCCAATCCCGCGACTAGCGGCGACGGATCAGGCCGACCAGACCGCCCAGACCCAGCAGCGCCAGGGTCGAGGGCTCAGGAATCGCGGCGGCGACGTCGAACGGGAACAGCGTGCCCTGGCCGACGCGGGTCGTGTGAACGCCCTGTACGCGCAGGATCGTGTTCGGGCCAACGTCACCCGGAAGGACCTTGACCGTGAAGCGGGCGACGCGCCAGGTGCCGGCGCCGGCGTTCGGCGGCGTGCTGAACCAGGTCGCGCGACGGAGGTTACTGCCGACAGTGTTCGTACCAGCGTAGCTGGGCGCCGTGCCATCCGTCGACTGGTAGTACGAATCGAACGCGAGCGACGGCACCAACGGCAGCAGGCCCGGGTTCGGCGGGTTGTCGCCCGAGCCGGTGCCCAAGTTCAGCGGGTGATCAAAGAAAACGCCGCCGGCGATCGTCGCACCGTTGCCCGTCAGGCTGCTCTGCGTCCAATCATCACCGGCATCAACCGTGACGACCAGGTCGAAGGTGTAGTACGTGCCGTCGTTGATATTGAACGGCTGTGGCAGCAGGTCCGGCGCAACGCCCGAAACTGGATTCGGAACATTGTTATTGGCAGCGTTGTTCCCGAACACCGGGATCAGCGCTGTCGAAATGGTCGCCTGCGCCATCGCCGTCAGCGAAAACGCGGCGGCCGCAGCCAGGAACTTCTTCAGCATTTTCCTCTCCTGTGTATGCGAGGCAGTATCCGTTGACATGCGTGACCGGCACGCCCGGGCACGGCATCTCCTCAAGTCACGATCGCCATAATAGGTCGGACGTCAGGCAGTGTCAATCGGTTTTTGAGAATTCTTGAGTCGTCGTACGCGAGTTGCATCGCGGCGAGACGCTGCTCGTAACGTTTTATTTTGTAGATACTTGCGTGTACGCGTCGCCCGGGGGGTGCAAATGCGGTCAACCAAAGAATGCGTGCGCGCGCGCCGCGTGCCGAATGAGCAAGGCTTCGAAAGCGACTGCGGCCCGCACGGGAGCAACGAGAAACGAAGGCTGGCCGACGCGCATGAAAAACGAGCGGGCCTTTTGGGCCCGCCCGTTCGGAGATGCTATGCGATCGGTCGCGCTGAGTGAGGGATTAGCGGCGACGGATCAGGCCGACGAGGCCACCCAGACCGAGCAAAGCAAGCGTGCTCGGCTCGGGGATCGGCTGCGACAGGTTGAACGACGTGATGGTGCCGCCGCCCTGGACGGTCGTGCTGCCACCCGCAACGGTCAGAACCGCGCCCGGACCCGGGTTCGGGACGATGACGGTGAAACGCGCAACGCGGAACGAGCCAGCGCCAGCGTTCGGCGGCGTGCTGAACCACACAGCGCTGCGAGCGGTCGCACTGTTGCTCGCGCTGCCGGCGTAGCTGGGGTTGGTGCCATCGGTCGCCTGGTAGTACGAGTCGTACGCCAGCGCCGGGAACAGCGGGATCAGGCCGGGGTTCGGCGGGTTGTCGCCGCTGGCCGTGCCGGCATTCAGCGGGTGATCAAAGAACGTGCCGTTCGTGATGCGGGCGCCCAGCGCACCGCCGACGCTGAGGCTGGTCTGCGTCCAGTCATCGCCGGCCGTCACCGTGGCGATCAGGTCCACGACGTAATACTGACCGTTCGTGTAGTTCGGGGCGCTGCTATCTGCGCCGCCCGAGGTGATCGGGAACGCGCCGGCGACCGGCTGCAGCGAGTGTGTGATCGCCGCGTTGGCGAAGGCGCTCAGCGCGAGCGCAGCGGCACCAGCAGCCAGAAACTTCTTCAGCATTTTCCTCTCCTCTTTTGTGATGAAAGAGACCAAGGGTTTCGCGAGATTTGGCGGCCGGTACTCCCGGTCGCTGCATCTCCTCCTCGAAAGGTTCCAACAGATTCGTAGGCACCCTGGTCAGCCAATTTCCACTAATAGGTTGAAAATTCTTTGCTGACCGCCGCGTTTAAGGGACGCACGCCGATCGAAGCCCTGTAACCAGGCGCGACAGGGTCCGCACCGCTCTCGTGGCGGCGACGCCGCTTCGCCTATATCCTCGAAAGATCCCCGCGAGCGCTGGCGCGGCAGTGACTGCCGCCGGCGAGCCGCGCAGTGGGTCCGGCGAATTGTCTGGCAGGAGTTGGCATGAGCAGCGGTGCATACGAGCCGCGCGAGGTGGAGCCGCGGCTATATCGGCAATGGGAAGATGCCGGGCAATTTCATGCCGAGCCTGACGCAGCGCGTCCGCCTTTCACGATCGTGATCCCGCCGCCCAACGTCACGGGCGCGCTACATCTGGGTCATGCGCTCAACAACACGCTGCAAGACATGCTCATCCGCCGCAAGCGCATGCAGGGCTTCAACGCTTGTTGGCTGCCCGGGACGGATCACGCCGGCATCGCGACGCAGGCGGTGGTCGAGCGGCGTCTGAAGGAAGAGCAGAATCTCACGCGGCACGACATCGGCCGCGACGCGCTTGTTCAGAAAATCTGGGACTGGAAGGAAGACTACAACAGCAGGATTCTCGGCCAGCTTCGGCGGATGGGCTGCTCGTGCGATTGGCAGCGGACGCGATTCACGCTGGATGAGCAGTGCGCCAAGGCGGTGTACGCCACATTCTTCCGCTTCTTTTCCGATGGGCTGATCTATCGCGGTCTGCGGCTGGTGAACTGGGACGCGGCGCTGCAGACGGCCGTCGCCGACGACGAGATCGAGCACAAGACTGTTCGCACGAATCTCTGGCACATTCGCTACCCGATCTGCGGAGCGCGCGAGTCGGCTGCGACGGCGATCGCCCGCGCGGCAGCGGCAGATGCGATCGTCGGCCGCGACTATCTCTCGGTCGCAACTACGCGTCCGGAGACGATGCTGGCGGATACCGCGGTCGCGGTGCATCCGAATGACGAGCGCTACCAGGCGCTCATCGGTCAGGCGGTTCTGCTTCCGCTGATGAACCGGCGGATCCCGGTGATTGGCGACGGCATGCTGGTGAAGCGCGAGTTTGGCACAGGCTGCGTCAAGGTCACACCCGGGCACGATCCGAACGATCACGACTGCTGGCGGCGCAAATGTGGCGAGCCGGACGAGTTCGCGATTCTCGACCTGCTCACGCCCGACGGCAGGATCAACGAGAACGGCAAGGCGGCGGCGGCATCCGCGGCCGACGGCGAACGCGCGGACTTCTCGGGCATGAAGAAGGAGGATGCGCGCAAGGCGGTCGTCGCGCAGCTCGAGCAGCTCGGCCTGCTTGAGAAGGTCGAGCCGTACGAGACCGAAGTCGGCCACAGCGATCGAAGCAAGACGCCGATCGAGCCGCTGCGGAGCGAGCAGTGGTTCGTGCGAATGAGCGAACTGGCCGAGGTCGCGATGGAAGCGGTGCGCGATGGGCGCGTGCGCTTCTTCCCGGCCCGCTATGCGAAGACGTATTTGGACTGGCTGGGTGAGAAGCGCGACTGGTGCATCAGCCGGCAGCTCTGGTGGGGCCACCGCATTCCGGTCTGGACGCGGAAAATGTCCTGGGCGGAGTACGAGTCGCTGGCGGCGCAGGATGTCGACGCGCTGGTGCTGACGGCGCAGAAGCTGGAGAACGTCAGCGTGCGCGTGACCAGCCCGGACGGCTGCTCGCACTGTGTGTCGGGCATTCGCGGGCGCGCGGAGTACGACGAGTTTCACGAGCGGCTCGACGCCGACACGCTGCTGGACTGGCAGGTGTGCCTGGATGACCCAACGGAGCATCCGTGGATTCGCGAGAAGCTTGAGCAGCGCTGGGGCTTTGTGCAGGATGCGGACGTGCTGGATACGTGGTTCAGCTCGGCGCTCTGGCCACATAGTACGTTTGGCTGGCCGCAGCCGACGCGCGAGTTGAGCTATTTCTATCCCACGACCGTACTCTCGACCGCGCGTGAGATCATCACGCTCTGGGTGGCGCGGATGGTGCTCACCGGGCTGTACAACCTCGGCCGCGTGCCGTTCCAGCATGTTTACATCCACCCGGTGATTCAGGATGGCCAGGGCCGGCCGATGAAGAAATCGCTGGGCAATGGCGTGGACCCGCTGGACATCATCGACGCGTATGGCGCGGACGCGTTGCGCTACACGCTGGCGCAGCTCTGCACCGAGACGCAGGACATCCGCATCCCGGTCAAGCCGGCGCAATCGCCCGATGGCCGCACGGTCAACACCAGCGAGCGCTTCGAGCTGGGCCGGAATTTCGTCACCAAGCTCTGGCAGGCCGCGACCGGCTTCGTGATCCCGACCTGTCGCGATGTGCAGATCCAGCGCCGCGCCACGGGGCTGCACACCAGCCGGCCGGTGGCGCAGATGCCGTTGTTCGAAAAGTGGATCCGCATCAAGCTGCTGGCGTGCATCCGCGAGATCGACCAGCGCCTGGATCACTACGAGTTCGCGCCCGCGATGGACGCGCTGCGCACGTTTTTCTGGAACGATTTGTGCAGCTGGTACCTGGAAGAGGTCAAGAGCCACATCCGCGAGTCCGGCGCAGACGCCGACGAAATCAACGATGTGCGCATTACGCTGTTGCAGGTGTTTGACCTGGTGTTGGCACTGGCCCACCCGGCGATTCCGTTTGTCACCGAGGAAATCTGGGCGCAGATCGGGGCCGCGATCCCGAAACATCACGAGCTGATCTGGCCGGCCGACCTGCCGCTGCCGGCGGAGGCGCCGGCACTGATCGTCGCGCCCTGGCCGCGGGCCGAGTCTCGAACTGCCGAGGATTGCCGCTGGCTGGCGCAGGTCGCCGCCGAGCAGCCCGCCGAGCGCGAGGTGGATTGCTTCCTGACGGTGATTCGCGCGCTGCGCGAGATTCGCACCAGCTTGAATGCGATCCGAGCCGCATCCAAGCAAGCGGCGCTGCGCACGCTGCCGGCAGCGATCGTGCGGGCCGACGCCGCCACCGCCGCCCTGCTGACAAACGGGCGCGCGACCATCGCGCGGCTGGCGCAGGTCGAGCGCGACGGCCTGACGATCAGCCCCACGGCGGGCAAGCCGCCGCAATCGCTCAGCCGCGTGCTGACGGGCGTCGAGGTGTACGTGCCGATCGGCGGCCTGGCGGATCTGGACGTGGAGCGCAAGCGGCTGAGCAAGGAGCAGGCCGAGCTGGGCGGGCATCTTTCGCGGCTGGAGGCCAAGCTGGGCAACGATGGATTCGTCGCCAAGGCGCCGCTGCAGGTACTCGAGCAGGAGCGTGCCCGCGTGGCCGAACTACGTGACAAGCTGCGGACAATCGAGACGCATCTGGCGGAGCTGGGCTGAGCGCCAAGCCATGCGGCGCGCTGCGGCACTCAGCCGCCGCTGCCCTGCGCCTGCGACGTCACGTAGTTTACCTGCACGCGTTGCGCCGCGTCCGCGTCGGCGACGTGGTCGCTATGACAATCATGCTTCTTGCCGCGCCGCGCGAGGAATGCCGCTTGCTCGGGCGTCAACCCCGGCGACTTCGCTGCGATTCTAAGCGGCGTAAAACCCTCGGCCTTGCCGCTGGCCCATTCGCTGATTTCCTTGCTGATGCGCACGCTGCACCAATCGTGCCCGCACATCGCACAGAAATCCGTATCGACTGCGAGGTCTTCATCGTGCAGCGCGCGGGCCGTCTCGCCGTCGAACGCGAGCTCGAAATGCCTGGGCCAGTTCAACGCCGCGCGGGCCTTCGATAGATCATCATCCCACTGCCGCGCGGCGCGGATGCCGCGGGCAATGTCGCCCGCGTGTGCGGCGATCTTGTAGGCGATGCAGCCGGCCTTGACGTCCTCGGCCTGCGGCAGGCCGACATGCTCCTTGGGTGTGACGTAGCACAGCATCGCCGCGCCGGCGCGGGCCGCCTCCGTGGCGCCGATAGCGCTGGTGATGTGGTCATAGCCGGGAAAGACATCGGTCACCAGCGGGCCGAGCACGTAGAACGGCGCGTCGTCACAGACCGCTCGCTGATGCTCCATGTTCCAAGCGATCTCATTGAGCGGCACATGCCCGGGCCCTTCGACCATCACCTGCACGCCCGCCTGGCGCGCCCGCCGCACCAGCTCGCCCAGCACGTGCAGCTCGGCGATCTGGGCCGGATCGCTGGCGTCCGCCAGGCAGCCGGGCCGCACGCCGTCTCCCAGCGAGTAGGTCACGTCGTATTGCCGCATGATGGCGCTGATCTCGTCGAACAGCTCGTACATCGGGTTCTGCTTGTTGTGGTGGATCATCCACTTGGCCAGCAGCGACCCGCCGCGCGAGACCAGCCCGGTGATGCGTCCGCGAATGAGCGGCAGATGCTCCTTGAGTACGCCGGCGTGAATCGTGAAGTAGTCAACGCCCTGCCGCGCCTGGTGCTCGACGACGCGCAGGATCGTGTCGTAATCCAGATCCTCGATCGGCTTTCCCAGGATCATGCTGTAAATTGGCACGGTTCCAACCGGCACCACGCTGTTGTCGATGATCGCCTGGCGACATTCGTCCAGCCGGCCGCCGGTGGAAAGATCCATCACCGTGTCGGCCCCGTAGAGGATCGCGTGCCGCAGCTTGACCAGCTCCTCGCGCGTGTCGCTGCTGACTGGCGACGCGCCCTGGTTGGCGTTGATCTTGGTGGTGATGCCGCGGCCGATACCGGTCGGGTCGAGCCGCTTGGGGGCCCGCTCGCCGCAAAGATGCGCGGGATCATCGATCCACGCGCGGCGCTGCTGCACGGTCTGGTTGGTCCAGTACGCCGAGTCGGGCGTCATCGTCGGGTGGCCGGCGAGCGACGTGGGGTAGAGAAACGTCTTAGGCAACGCGTCGTACGGGTTGGGGCCGTGCGCGGCGCCGCCGCCATTCGTCGGATTGCGTGATTCGCCGCGGTCGCCGGCGCTGGCATGTTCCGCCGCGTGTCTGCGCATCTCAACCAGGCCGGCGGTGCTGAAATAATGGCTCAGCGCCGCCTGTCGTCGCTGAAACTCCGCGCCCGGCGGCTCGCCAGCACTGCCCGCAAGATGGCGAACATTGGCGGGGATGACGATATTGCCACGCGCTACGCCGTCGCGGATGAACTCCGGCGTAACGCACTCGCGCTGCGCAACGCGCACCATTTCGGGCGTGATGACGCCCTTACGGGCGGATTCGAGCTGCGTCATTGCGTATCTCCAGGAGATCGTGCTTCGGGCGCGGCGGACCGTTGCCACATCGCCTCGTGTCGGGCGCGCGATTGGGCTTTCCGCGTCGCGAGCTCCGCCGAATGAGGTGAGGCGTTTGCAGGTCCGCGCTGGGCAGACATGGAACTCCCTTCGCAGGCGGCCGCTCGCCGCGGCTGCCGACGCTCATTGGCGCCGCCGCAGACGCGATCCGGCTCGTCGCTGATCAGGTTCAAAGGGTCTCGCCGGCCGACGCGCCGACGATCTCATGCCCGCCGCGTGCGGGCCGCCCCTGTAATTACGCGGATTATAGCGCGCGGCGCACGATTCCGCACGGGCGAAACCGGGCCGACCCGCGGACGCTCAGGCAGCGCCTGGACGCGAGCTCTGCCCAATCAGCAGGCAATAGCCATCGGGGTCGGCGACGCGGATCTCGCCTTTGGGCATGTAGTCGGGCCGGAAGATGTCGAACACGACGCAGCGGCCTTGGTTGGGCCCCGCCTGCCCGCAGAATCGCCCGCCGTCATGCAGCCCACGCTGCAGCAGTCGGCCGCGCAACGCCGCCACGTCCGGCGCGTAAAGGTAAATCAGAATGGCCTGTTGCTCGGCGACCACCGGCGCGTCGGCCGCGGCGAACATGATCCAGGCGCCGTGCGAGTGCATCGCGGCCCAACGCGTGCGCCCCAGATGCTGCATGCGGTTCTGCACGCGAAAGCCCAGGTTCGCGTAAAACTCGATCGATCGCTCGACATCAGCGACATGCAGCATCGGCGTGACGCCAAACACATCAACAGCCGAGTTCAGCTCGGCGGGTTCGCTGCCCATCAACGCATTCTACTCCCGCCGCGGCGGAACAAAGCGTGCACACGCTCGGCCGCCTCGCGCGACGCGTTTTGTGCAGTCTCCGCGACCTCAGCCATTCGCCGACTGCGCCGCGCGGCGGCGGGCTGCGCCCTCGGCATCCATGCGTGTAATCGGCTGCTTGAGCACGCCCAGAAACTCGCGCCACGGCCCGACCGCCTCGGCGTATTGCGTCGCCATGCAGCGCGCGACCTGCGCGATGTGATTCAAATCGTGAGCGACCCAGGTCGACAGCAGGTTCGCCAGCGTCACGCTGCCCAGTACCCCGTGCATACCGCGCCGCGCCAGGTCGGCGTCGTCGATCCGCAGCGTTGAAAGTGTCGCGAGGTTCAGCTTCCGCAGCCGCTCGAATTCATCCAGCAGCGCGCGGAGCGACTTGCCGCGGCTGGCCTCGAATTGTGCGTAGCGGTCGTATTTGTCGAATGGCCGCGACTCGCCCTGCTCCAAGATGATCCGGGTCCGCGCGATCCAATCGGTTTGCTCGCCATGGATCAAGTGCCCGAGCACATCAAACGGGCTGAACGTGTCGGCGCCGTAGTTGCTGTGCGTCCACTCGGGCCCCAGGCCGTCGAGCATCGCCCGCAGGACCGCGGGCGTGCGTTCGAGCACGGAGATTGCCGCCGGCATCGAGAAGTTCATCTGGATCGCTCCGCGCCGTGCTCGTATTTCCAATTGCGCGATTTGCCCGCCAGCAGCCACTCAATCGTGGTCGCGAGCCGCCTGGCGCGCGTCTCAGGCTTCTTCGCTTCGGTCAGCCATTCGATGTACTCGCGCCGATGCGAAGGCGGAAAACGCTTGAAAACCAGGGCAGCGCGCGGCTCGGCCTTTAGCGCCGCCGCCAGGTCGTCCGGCACGCGCGGCGGCGGATGCTTGAAACGGGCCGGACGCCACACGCCCGCTTCGCGCAGCGCGACCGCCTTGCGGATATAGGCCATCAGTGTGCGGCGCGGCGGCAGATCGGCGATGCAGGTGATGCGGCCAAACTCGCCCATGCCCTTCGACCTTGCCGAAGAGCGCCGGTTTCTCGAAATACCCAGCTTTGACACGGATCTGGTGCTTCGCGCTGCCGGCGGCGACTTGCGCACCACCGTGTCATTCCAGAACGCCAGCACGCAATGCTGCTTGAACGCCGCCATCGCGCAGAGAATTCCCTTGTGCTCGAACGACGGCATGCCCCACTTGACGTTCTCGCGCACTGGCGGAAATGCCTCGTGCACCAGCGCGCGCAGATACGTCAGGATCGGCCGCGCGAACTCGGCGGACTTGGCGATGTACGCGTCAATCCGCGGATCGAGCTGAGTATCGAGCGGCTGCGGATGTGTTCGGCCCGTGGCCATTCGAAGTAGTGTAACGCCGCCCCGCGCGCGCCACACGCGGCACCGCTTGCTACCAGCGCCGCCACGCTACGCGAGCTGCACGAGTCGCGGAACGGCGGACGGATTTTCTTGGCCGCCGGGTGAAACGTCGACAGGCCCGCGGAGGCCGTACCGTTTTGCGCAAGAGCGCTCAGCGCCGAATTCGCTGCTTGGGCGCGGTCTCGCGCGTCACCGTGATGCTTCCCGGCTTCACGCGGCCGTTCTCAATCTTGAACGTGCCGACCAGCGCCGCCCCATCGCCCTTCGAGAGCGTGCACACCAGCCGCGTCTGCCCGGTGCGCCGCTCGATCGACCACTCGCCGACTTCGTCCACCCGCTTCAGCTCGCGCGCCAGCAGGCTCGGCGGCAACCAGTCATTCGGGTGACTCGCGAGCGTTCCAGCGCGGGCCGCGTCGAAGAACTCCCGGGCATCCTCGAATTGCTGCCGGCGGCTGAAGGCCCGCGCGAAGTAGCTGGTCATGGTCGCGACCGTCGCCTCGGCGTACAGCCGCTCTGTTGGGTTCTGCGGCAAGCCAATCCAGTATTCGCGCCAGCGCTGCTCGAAATCAGCCGGATCGCCGCCAAATACACGCATCCATACCGTGTCCCACTGCTGGCCGGTGCTGACCTCGCGAATGAAGCGATCGAACGCTTCGCGATAGCGGCCGTTCTCGGCGTGCGCAAGGAAATACACCATCGACCAGGCCTGCTGATAGTTCGGCCCGGCCTGGTTGCTGCCGCTGGTGACATGCGTATTCCAGATCTCGCGCTCCAGCGTCAGCAGACGCCGCGCCGGCACGAGCTGCTCTTCTTTCATCAGGTGCCGCAGGTACGCGAGGCGCATGGGCGGAATGCCGCCGGTCACATACCCGTCGCCAGTGAACAGCGCGTCGCCAAAATACTCGGCCAGGCCCTCATCCACCCACGGCGGGATGTTCCCGCCGATGACGCTGTGCGCAAACTGATGAAAGCCCTCGTGCTGCATGGTGCGCCAGGTCATGCCGCTGGCGTCCGGACCGGCCCAGACCAGCAGCTTGTCGTGCGTATAGACGCCGACCGAGTTGGGCGAGCCGCCGGCGGCGACGTAGTCGTCGCGCTTGGTGAACATGTACACCGGCAGCTTGCGATTGATCGTGCCGGCGAAGCTGCGCGTGCGACGGGCGTACTCCTCGGCCATCAAGTCGATCCGAAGCCGCGCCTCGCGCAGCTCGTCGTCCTGCAGATCGGAGTGCAGCGAGTAGTAGCGGGTGGTGACGACATTCAGCAGCACGCTCTGGGCAAACGCCAGCAGCCCGCCGCGCGGCGCATCATGCAGGAGCAGCAGCAGCCCGACGATGCGGAGCGCGTTTGCGACGAGCGTTCGACGGTGCGGCATGCAGCAATCCCTCGGCGGGTGCGTCGCCGAATTTTAACGCGGCGGCACTGGAGATTGCAGACACGCGAGCCGCAGGCAGCCAAGTCGCGCGGCGCTTAGTGCGACTCGATCGCGCCCAGATCAACACCAGCCCCGAGCGAGGGCCCGAGAATGCCCAGCTTCGTGCCCGCGTCGACCGCCGGGCTGGCCGGCGAGAGCGCCAGCTTCGCATGCACCTGGTTGCGGATGAAGTCGAGCTTCTGCGGCGTCGAAAGGCCCGGCGGGAAGGCGGTGTCGATCGCAAGATCCTCGTTGACAAAGAGCGGGTTCACGCCGATCTGGCTGCCGCTGCCAAGCGGCTTGGCCCAATTGTGGTTGTGCGGTCCGGAGACCAGGTTTGTGTCGGCGAAGATCAGCCGCGTGCCGCCGTTGAAGCCGATGTCGCCGTTTGAAGAACTGCGTAGCGTGCGGGCGATGTTGTTGACGACGTACATTCCGCCGACGTTGGCGCGGGTGGCCTCGAACCACAATCCAAACCAGCCATTGTCGAAGAGCGTGTTGTTGTACACCTCGCTGCGCTCGGAATCCGCCATGTCGATCCCGGCCCGGCGATTGGAGAAGCACACGTTGTTGTGGGCCAGGTTGTCGAGCCCGCCGCGCACGCCGATCTTGATACCGTTGCCGTCGCCGGCGGCGGTGCCTGCGGGGTCGGCGTCGAAGGCGATGTTGTGGCTGACCACGCAGCGCGTCGCGCCGACCAGGTCGATGTTGTCGTCGCTATTGGCGAACGCGATGTTGCTGTCGATCACGCACTCGATCGCGTAGCGCCCGACGATGCCGTTGCTGTGCTCGTCGCTGACGTTGTTCGCATATGCGATGCAGTTGCGAATCGTGCAATAACGGGCCGCAAAATCCGTCCAGCCCGGCCAGGCGCTCCACTGATCCTCCGGCAGGTCCGCGGCGTAGCCGATATTGCCGGCGTGCGGCGGGACGGCGGCCGTCGCGCTGGTCTGCGTCGGCGCTTCGCGCAACTCGAATCCCGTGACATTCCGCGTCGCCACGCAATCCTCAAACGTAACGTGCTGCACCGAGCCGTTCGTGCGAAACGCCCCGCCCACAAACGCCGTATCGAAGCGATTGTCGTGTGCGAAACAGTTCCGCACCGTCACGTGCTGCGCGCCGCCCTCGACCACCACTGCCGAGCGCCTGGCGTTGGCCAGCTCAAACCCGTCGAACTGAACAAAATCCGCGCGGATCACGACCAGCTCGCGGGCCAACTGCCGCCCGTCGATCAGCACCGGCTCGCTTTGATACGCGCGATAGACGATCGGACGCTCCAGCGTCCCGCTATGCGAACTGCGCCCAAGCGTGAGCACGGTCGACGCCGCGGCGTCTGACGCGGTCGTGTTTTTGCCCGCCCGCCCC
>CAZHTF010000018.1:0-44779 GCA_964535305.1 uncultured Planctomycetales bacterium
GCGGCGCCGTCGGCGGCGCTTCCGTCACTTGCACCGCCGGCGCGGCCCGCGGCGCCGGCAAGTGCAGCGGCTCTTGCGCGAGCGCCGCGTCATCCGCGACATACGGCAGCGACAGCCGTTGCGGCGGTTGCGGCTGCGCCTCCTGCACTGGTAACGCAGTCAGCAGCAGCTCAGCCGCCGGCGCGCGTGTCAGCGGCTCGACTCGCTCCGGCTGCCGGGTCGGCGTCGGAAGCGACACTTCCAGCGCGGATGGCGCGGCGGTGGCCGTCAGTGTCGCGACCTCCGTTGAGTCGCCGCGAATTTGCGAAGCGAGTTCATCGGCGCCTTGCGCGAGTGCGATCTGGATTTCGCGCCCGCCACGCTGCAACACGCCGATGGCATCCGACGTCACGCGCCAGAAGCTCAGCGCGATCAGCAGGAGCAGGTGTGCGATCAGCGAAGCGAGCAGGCAGCGGGCCAGCAGGCTGAGCTTGCCGCGACGCAGATCACCCGCCAGCCGCAGAAGTAGCAATAGCAACAGCAGCGCCAGCAGGAGCCAGAGCAGGTTTGGCAGGATCGCCCGCAGCAGCGCTGCCCAGTCGATCTGCTCGGACTGCTCTTCGCGAAACACCTCGCGCGAGCTGCTGTAATACAAGTCGTAATCCCGCGGCGCCGCGAGCGACGCGCCGCCCTTCTCCCGATCCGACGCGAAGTACAACGCGTAGCCCAGCGCCGTCAGCCCCGGGTCGAGCTCATTTCGCGGCGTGTTGATCGGCGAACCCAAGTTGATCGGCGGGCGGAATTCACCCCGCACGCGCCGCGCGCGGTACAGGTCAAACCCGCCGCGACCCCCGCTGCGATCCGAGCCGAAATACAAGAAATCCCCCGCAGGCGACACACACGGCGCGCCCTCGTTGGCCGGCGTATTCAACGCATCCAGAGCCCGAACCGCGCCCACCCCGTGCGAATCCACCGCCGCCACATACAAGTCGTACGTTCGGCGCAGCAGATCCTCGCGAACGGTGGCGGGCCAGGCGTCGGGCGCGCTGTCGCTCTCCGCAGCGGCGCGTGGGCGATTCGACGAGAAGTACAGGCGGGCCCCGTCGGGCGCGAGCGCCGGCCCGTAGTCGTTGTACGGCGAATTCACGCGCGTGCCGAGATTGAGCGGCTCAGACCAGCCTGTCTCAGTTTTCCGCGACATCCACAGGTCGTACCCACCCGCGCCGCCGGGGCGATTCGAATAGAAGTACAGCGCGCTGCCGTCAGACGACGGCGCGGGGCCCAGGTCTTCGTGCTCGCTGTTGATCTCGCTCAGCGCGAGCGGCTCGCTCCAGCCGGCCGGCGTGCGCGTCGCGAAGTAAATGTCGGCATTCTCGCCCGCCTTTCCGCGAACGAAGAAGATCGTCATACCGTCCCAGCTCAGACGCGGCTCATAATCCTCACTACCCGTGTTCAGCACCTCGCCAAGCCGCTGCGGCGGCTGCCAGAGAATGTCGCGCGGCTCCATCTCGCTCAACGGCTGGCGGATCGTCTCGGCATCGGAGTAATACCAGGTCGTCCGCGGCCAGAGCAGCGCCGCTGCGACACCCAGCCCCGCCAGCCCCAGCAACGCCAGCCACCAGCGCCGCGACCTGCGCGGCGGCGAATCCGCGGGCCGCGCGGAGTGCGCCCCTGCCGCGGCACGCTCGGAATCGGACTGCGGCGCTGAAATTGACACGCGAACCGCCTCTACTCGAGCACCGTGTCCAGATACGGCTCTTGAATGCCGGCAGATTTGCACACGTCCAGCACGCGAACCACGTTGCCGTACGAGCACTGCCGATCGCCGCGGACCGTCACCTTCTGCTGCGGATTGGCGGCCACGGCTTCGCGCACGATGCGGGCCAACTCGGAATGTTCGACGCGCCGACCCGAAACAATTACCTGTCCCCCCGCGTCAAGATTTACGATCAGCTCGCGTAGCACGCTGCTGATCGGGCCCGCGGATTTCGCAATCGGCAGCGCGATCTGCATCTCGCGCTCCGTCTGCTGAAACGTCGTCGCCACCAGAAAGAAAATCAGCAGCAGAAACACCATGTCGATCACGGGCGTCAGATCGACCGACGGCCCCTGCTCGCTCTCGCCCGAGCGGATCAGCATCGCTGCCACCTCTCCCTACTGACCCGCAACGGCCACCGCACCGCCCGGCGCCGCGGCCGGCAACGGCGCGGCGTCCTCGCGCAGCGCGACAAGCTCCGCCGCCGCGCTGGCGCTCGTCACGCCGCTCGCGACTGGCGTGAAATGTGCGTCAAGAAACTCGCTGAGCTGCGCATCCATGCCGCGAACCAGCGCATCCACGCGGGCCGAGAGCATGTAGTGCGCCAGCAGGCAAGGAACCGCCACAATCAGGCCCGCCGCCGTGGTGATCAGCGCTTCATAGATGCCTTTGGCCAGAAGCTCGGTGCGGCCCAGCGCCTCGCCTGAAGCCGCGACCGTTTGAAACGCCGAGATCATCCCGAAAATCGTGCCCAGCAGCCCGAGCATCGGCGAGACCGACGTGATCACCGCCAGCAGCCGCATGTATTTCCGCAAGCCGTGAACTTCGCGCTCGCCTGCTTGCGCGATCTGCCGCTCCAGCGCTTCACGCGGCTCGTGCATGCGACGAATGGCCGCGACAAATACGCGCGCCAGCGGGCTGCTGTCCTTCTCGCAGTATTCCAACGCGCGACGACGACCGTCACGCCCGGAAAATGCCGAACGCAACTCGGCGGCGAACTGCGGCGGGATGACCTTGCTGCGGCGCAATGCAATCAACCGCTCGGCAACGACCGCCAGCGCCACCAGCGAGCAGATCCCGATCGGGATCATCACGATCCCGCCCTTCACGACAAAATCCCAGATCGAATCGACGCGCACGCTGGCGGCCGAATCTGCCGCCGGCGGCGGCGCAGCGCTCGACTGCGCGAAAAGCGGCGCAACGCTCACCAGCCACAGCACCCCGATCAGGCAGACTCTCGCGGCATGCATGCGATGATTCTCCGACTCTGCACAAACCACACTCCGGCTCCGTTTCGAGCCGTCTGAGTGCGAACTCGCGACAACGACGCGCTCGCGCTCCTACGAACCCTTGCCGTTCGAACGGCCCGGCGACGCGCCCGCGGTGGTGGCCGACAACGAGCGCCGCGCCTGCTCCGCCCATCGGGATTGCGGGTGGTTTTCGATCACCGCGTTGAACTGCTCGCGGGCCTCGGCCAGCTTTCCCAGCTCCAAAAAGCAGCGCCCGGCCTCAAAGAGTGCCGCCGCGCTCCACTCCGGATACGCGTAGAGAATGTCCACTTTCAGCAGCTCGCGCACCGCTTCTTCGAAGCGCTTCTCGCCGAAGAGGCACTCGCCGATTTGAAACTGCGCGCGGGCCGCGGTCACGCCGCGATGCCGCTCCGTCACGCCCCGGTACGCCTCGATCGCCGCGTCCAGCAGCCCGCGCTGCTCGCGGGCCCAGCCCACGCCGAATTGCGCCTGGTGCGCGTGCTCGGAGTCCGCGAACTCCTTCAGATACCGCGAAAAAGTCTGCTCGCTGCGCTCCCACTGCTCCAGCCCGGCCAGCGCTTCGCCCAGTCGCAGCAGGCTGGTGGGATACGCCGCGTCCGACGGGTGCCGCTCGACCACGCGCGCCAGTTGCTCTGCGGCCTGCCCATGTCGGCCGAGCCGCAACTGCGCTTCGCCGCAGAAGGCCGCCGCCGATCCGGCCAGCGCGTGTTGCGGCTGTTCGCGCAGCAGCGTTTCCAGCAGCGCCGCGGCCCGCTCGAAACCGCCGCGCTCGAATTCGCACACTGCCAGGCGATACACGGTGCGGACGCGGGCATCGTCCCAAGCGCGCTGCGCCCTGCTCGCCGCGTCATGCAGCGCAGTCAAGCGCTCGATGGCGCGCTCGCAGCCGCCCTCCGCGGCGTCCAGCTCGGCCAGGTTCACGCCCGCGGCCGTGCGGGCAGCGTCGTCCGCGTTGGCGTCATCCGCCACGAGTCGGTAAAGCAAAGCGGCCTCGCTGGCGCGATCCAGCTTTCGCAGACACGCGGCCTTCTCGAGCGTTACGCGCGTCCGCAGCGCCGGCGCCAGCGCCGCCAGCAGCTCCGGCCGCAGCCGCTCCAGGGCCGCGAGCGCCTCTGTGTGCCGCTCCTGCCGTGCCAGTGCGATCGCCGCGTAGGCTCGGGCCGGCTCGGCCGACGGCCCGTCGGCGTGCTCCTTCAAATAGCGCTGCAGCGACTTGTGCGCCGCTTCGTGCTGGCCCGCCGCGAGCTGCGCGACGCCGAGTTGAAAACGCGCGTCGCCGCGGGCTGCGTCGTCGGCAGCAGCGCCGTCCAGGATCGCTTCAAAATGCTGAATGGCGGCTTCGGCGTTGTCGGCCTGCAGGGCCAGTGCGCCGAGCTGCAATCGGGCCGCCTGCCCGAAGCGGCCTCGCCCGTCGCGCTCGATCACGCTTTCAAGTGCGGCCCGCGCCGGCTCAGGCTGCTTGAGCGCCAGCAGCGCCTGACCGCGCTCAAACAGCGCGTGTGCCGCGCTGCCGGAATCTGGAAAGTCCTTGAGCAGGCGATCGAAATCCTGCAACGCCTCGGCCGCCCGTTGTTGCCGCAGCCGCGCCAGGCCGCGCTGCAGCAATGCATCCGCCGCTGCAGTGCCGGGCGGGCTCGCCTCGATGAACTGCGTCAGCCGCCGCTCCGCTTCGGACAGCTCGCCGCGGCGCAGGTGCAGTTCGCCCAAGGCCAGCAGCGCCGGTCGCAGGGCCGCGTCGGTCGCGGCCTGGTCGACGATGCCTTGCAACGCTGCGAGGGCTTCGTCGCTGCGCCCGGCGCGAAGCTGCGCCATGCCCAACCGGTAGCGCGCCCGCGGGGCGTACTCGTGCTGGGCGTGCGCGTTCAGAAATTCCTCGAAGCCCGCGATGGCCGTTTCATCCTCTCCGGCCAGGAACGCGTTCTCCGCGGACAAAAAACAGACCGCAGCCGCGAGTGGGTGCGATGCATACGCGCGTAGGAACGCGTTGCAGAGCTCGCGGCTGCGGGAAAATTCGCCCTGGCGATGCGCCAGATTTGCCTGCAAGTGCAGCGCCGCCGGCGCCAGCGCGTGCCGCTTGTGCTTGCTGAGAAACTGCTCGAGCGCCGCGATCGCCGCGGGCAGCCGGCCAGATTGCGAAAGCGCCACGGCCCGGTCGAAGCGCATCTCCGCGACGAAGGCGCTTTCCAAGTGTTTTTCCAGCGCCCGCTCGAGTTGCTCGGCGGCTTCGGTAAAGCGCTCGCCGCGCAGGGCGCACTTGGCCAACCAGTACGCAATCTGATCCTGCGGCGCGTCGGCCCGCTTGGCAGCCTGCGAAAGATGCTTTTCCGCCTCGGCCCAAGCGCCCGCGTCAAACGCGACCAACCCGCGCAGCAGCAGCGCCTGCCCGCGCTGCGGAGCATCCGGCTGCTCAAGCAGCAGGCGATCCAGCAGCGTTGCGGCGGCCGGCAAATCCTTCTGACGATGCTTCACGCTGGCCAGCCCGAGCAGCGCATCGCGCGCGAATCGCGATGTGCCGTCCTCCAGCACACGCTCGTAGCCCTTCTGAGCCGCCGGCAGATCGTTCAGCGAATCATGGCAGCGCGCCAGCAAGTATTGAGCGTGCCGTGCGAGCTCATCCTTGCGTTCGACCAGCGCCGTAAGCCGACCCGCGGCCGCGCTGAATTCCCCCAGGTCGATCTCCGCCAGCGCCGCGAGCAGCGCGACGCGCGGCGTCAGCGGGCTCTCCGAAAAGCGCTTACCGAATGCCGTCGCCAATTCCTGCGCCGCGCGCGGCTTGCCGCCGCGATGCCGTACTTCGATCTGCAGCGCCGCCGCGTCGTCGGCCAGCTCATGGCTCGCGTGCGCCTCCTGCAACGCCGCAAGCGCCGCTTCCGCCTCGTCGAATTGCTTCAAGCGCGCATAGCATTGACCCTTCAGCAGCAGCGCTTCCGCGGCGAATTCAAATTCCGGCGCCGTGCCAATCGCCGCCAGCTCGCGCAGCGATTCTTCGATTTGCCCACGCCGCTGCAGGCACACCGCCAGCCCATAGCGCGCCACCGCGGCCTGCGGCGTGTCGGCGGCTCCGCCGAGAAACTTCCGATACTCGGCCTCGGCCAGCTCATGCAGCCCGCGCTGCAGCAGCCCGTTGGCCGCGTGAAAGGTCTGCAAGGACGAATCCGCGGCGCCGGGCGGATCATCCGGCGCGCCGAGCGCGACGGCCGCCAGCGCGGCGCTCAGCCCGATCACACGAGCGACGGCGCGCAGCCTGAGCCCATTGCGGCCCACGGCCGATATCAGCGTTGTCACCATGCACCTGCTTTGAGAGTACGACCAGTCGCACCCGCGCGTACTCAATCAGATTCGCGAGTACGGCATCCGCGGAGCCACGCGCCACGATATCGATCGAGCAAGCGAACCGTGTTCGCTACATTCGAGCCGCCGGCCCGCGCAGTCTGGGCCGGGCAGCATCGACGATCTAGTACTCGACAGTGAATCGCTCGCGGGCCGCGGGCGTTGCCGCCGACTGCGGCTTCAGGCTCCAGATCCGGTTCGAAAGCGTTGTCAGCAGGTTCTGACTCGCGTGCGTGCCGAGCAGCGTCTGCGCGACAGGCGTCGAACCCGCCGCGCGTGACGCATCGGCTTCGTCGGCTTCGTCCGAATCGTCCGCGTCTTCGTTCGAATCGTCCGCGTCTTCGGCGTCGTCAACGCCCGGCGCGTCGGCATCGTCGCCGCCAGCGTCTTCGCAGTCGTCATCCAGCGCAGCGACCTCGGCGAAGACCTCGGCCAGCTCGGAAACGAGTTCGTCCGAGAGCGTGTGGAAGGAGACGTCCAGGTCGGCGGCGTGCGCCGCCATCGCCAGCGCCTCGGCCTCGAGCTCGCTCGCGGCGCTGTGGATCGTCCCGAGCTGCTGCTCGATGACCTCGTGATCTCGCCGCAGCGCGTCGCTGCGGCGCGAGCCGTCGCCTTCAGACTCGATGCGCTCGCGCAGCTCCTCGGCCCGCTCGCGCAGACGCTCGGCGTTCTCGCGCATGCGATCGGCCTGCTGCTGCAGCGCTTCGGCCTGCCGCAGAATGCCGCGGGTTTCACCCGTACGCTGTTTCATGCCGCGCTGCATCTCGCTGCGGGCCTTCTGCAGCGCCTGGCCGACCTCGCGGCGCACCGCGCCCTGCGAGCGGCTGAACTCGCCGCGGGCCTTTTCCAGTGCCTTCTGGATCTCGGCGCGGATCCTGTCGCCATCGACACCCGCGATATCCGGAATGTCGATCTCGATCTTCGGGATCTGAAAATCGATCTCGGGAATCTCGAAATTGAGCTCAGGAATCTCGTTCTTGTCCATGCGCCAGCCCGGCACCAACACTTTGTCTTCGCCGGGACCATGCGCATGCGAGCGGGCCCGTGCGCCCGGGCCGGCGCTGCGCGGAATCGCAATCGCGCTCGGCGTCGTGCCGGACATCGGCGCCTTCGCTGCACGCGGCGCACTCGGAGGGAGCGGCGGTCGCGGCGCAATCGCGGGACGCGGTGCGATCGGCGCCAGCGGCGCGACCGCCGGGGCCGTGCCGCGCGCGCCGCCAGAACTACGGCTCTCGCGGCGCTTCTCGGAGCGCTTGCCGTCCGGGTCGATGATCTGGATCAAAGCCTCGATCGCGTCGCGTTCTTGGTCCGTGCCGCGGATGCTGATCTCGTCGCCATTTCGTGAGACGATCACCTGCACGTCGTCGAGCGCCAGCAGTTGATAGAGCATGTCGCCTTTCTCGCCCGCGATCACGACGTCGCTTTCGCCGTATTCCGGCCGGATCACCTCGACGAACGCCTTGACCACCTCGTGCTGCTTCGCGCCGGCGTGCACCTGGATGCCATCGGGCACCGGCCGCACGCGGATCGGAACATCGTCGCGGATCAGCAGCGCCAGCAAGCGCTCGCGCTTTTCCGGTGGCAGCGCGTAGACGCGGACGATCGTTTCATCGGAGCTCTCGTCATCGTCGCTCGAGCGCCAGTTTGTCCGCCGCTCGCGGCCGGCCTTGGCGCGCTCGACTTCCTGCTTGGCCAGCGCTTCCGACGCTTTCCGAGCCTGCTTCTCGTGCGCCTGCTGATCCTCGTCGTCGTGCAGCGCGAACTCCGCGGCCGCGGCCGCTGCCGCCGCCTCGCATTCCGCAGCGCCTTCTTTGTCCTTCGGCGGACAGGAGAGCGCTGGTGTGGACATCCACCCGCACAGCGCAACCCCCAGAACCAGCACCGCACCGGACATCGACAGGCGCGGACGCGCCGTCTGCGTCATTACCATCGTCAGTCTCCTGGAGAGTGTGCGGGCGCCGGGCGTCGCCACGGCCATCCCGACCGTCGGAATCTTTTGCTCGCTACAGAATTGGTTCGTCTGCAACAGCGCCTCGGCATAGGCCCGCCGCCCCTGCGGCATCAACCAGGTCACCCAGGCGTCGCAACTCAAATCGGCTTCGTCGCCCAGCCGCCGCCGCACCCACCACATCAGCGGGTGCCACCAATAAATCAGCGTGATCAGCAGCTCCACCCAGCGGACCCAGTGGTCACGCCGCTTCAGATGCGCCAGCTCATGACAGAGGATCGCCCGCCGACCGACACGGTCCAGACTCGCCCAAAGCCGTAGCGGCAGCACTAGCTCCGGCCGCAGACCGGGCCAGACCATCGGCGACACGCTGGCATCGACCATCCGCAAGCGCGGCACACGTCGCACACCCAGCCCCTTGGCGACGCGCGCGACCTCGCGCGACACCCAGGACGGCGCGGGCAGGTCGCGCTGAATGCAGCGCCGGTACAAGGCCACGCGCAGCAGCAGCAGGCACCCCAGCAACAAGCTGCCGCCCACCCAGACCATCGGCGGCAACGCCGGGAGCCGCAGCATCACAGTTCGAACCAATTCGAGCCCAGCCACCCAGCCGGCCCAGGCGGCCGTCACCTGTTCGAGCAAAGCCGAGGAGGCGGACAGCGCCGCGCGAGACCAGCCGCCGCTCCCGTTCGACTCGCCGGACGTCGCCGCGATCACGCTTGATGCGCTCTCAGCCGCGTCAGGCGGCGTCGCGACAAGATGCGTGCCGCTTTCGGTACCGAGCACCGCGGTGTGATCACATTCGGCGGGCGACACCGGCACCGCCGCCGTTTCCGCTTCGCAATCGCCAACGGCCGGCGCCGCGGCCTGGCACTCCGAAACCTGCGGTGCGGCCGTCGTCGCGCGAGGCGGCGGCAGCGACCCAGACACATCGCCCGGCGGCGCGGCGGCAACACGCACGGATGCCGGCGAATCCGCCCGCGTGCGTTCGAGCGCGAGTGGCGCGCGCTCATCGGCGGGCGCGGCGGTTGCGCTCTGCGCGACCAGAAGTCGCTCGGCCAGGTGCGTCTGCTGTCGCGAGGCCGCGTCCGCCGGCCGCGCTGGCAAGATTCGCCTCAGCGGCTCCGAGCGGCGCGGTGCGGTGAAGACCACCGGCGGGTCTGCCGGCGCGTGCCGCGATTCAACCCGCTCCACCCGCGGCGCGACCGCAATTCGCGGCGGCCGCACCGGCGAATCCAGCGGCGCTCGCACGCTCGAATCGTCCGGCGTAGCGGCCAGCTCTGACACGCCGCTGATCGAAGCCCAGTCCGGGCCCGCTGCGTCGAGCGACGGCTGGGCGGCGCTGGGGATTCGCGGCAGCAGCGCCGGCGCGACGAACCACAGCAGCACCACCAGCCACAGGTTGTGCCGCGTCGCAGGGCTGAATCGCAAGAAGCGCGTCAGCAAGGCCACCGCGGCCGCCAGCGGCAGGACCGTCAACGCGTTCTGCCACAGCAGATGTCCTGCGGAATCGACCCAGTCCATGGGATGCTCCACCGTCGGCGCTTAACGGCGCCGATCGCTCGAGTCCTGACCGCGATCCAATCGATCGATCAAGCGCTGCAGTTCGGCAAGCTCTTCCGGCCGCAGCCGCTGCGTGCGCAGCAGTTGCAGCACCAGCGGGCCGGCCGCCCCTTCGTACAATTGATCCAGCAATTGCTGTAGCCGCGAGCGGCTGAGCGCGGCGCGCGTCACCGCGGCGCGATAGACAAAGGCCGAGCCGCTCTTGTCGCTGCTGACGTAGCCCTTCTGCTCCAGCCGCGTCAGCATGGTTTGAACGGTGGTGTACGCGACGCGACGGCCCTTCTCGTGCAGCGCGCTCAGCACGCTGCGGACCGTGCCGGGTCCGTGATCCCAAAGTGCCTTGAGCACCTCGAGCTCCGCTACGCCCAGATCGTGTTCCAACGCGGCCATTGCGGCTTCCGAAAAAGTGAGCAACGCCTACTACTTCTGTAGGAGACGCATCGAGCTTACTACACCTGTCGGAGAATCTCAAGCTGAATTTCGCTTGGACGGCCAAATTATTCCGCGCAAGCCGCGCGGCGGTCGCGCTTGGCCGGATTTTGACTGGCATGCAGGACCGCGCCGGTCTATCTCTTTTTGCCTGCCCGCCAATCGGACGGCGGTGCTTCGCTTCGGTCGCGCAGCGCGCCCGGGAGAATCTCATGAACGCTTGCACCCGCCTTCTGCGCCCACTCGCATGCGCCTTTGTGCTGCTGATCGCGGCGAGCGGCCTGGCCCAGTCACGCCCGGCCAGCGACATTCAACTTGTCGGCGTGGCGGCGATCCAGGCCGACGCGCAGGCCATGCGCCCGCTGGTGAAGACACCGCTGGCGCGCGAGTTCCTCGCCGCGGCGGACGCCTTGCCACGCATTCAGAAACGCGAACTGCTTCGCAACCCAAAAACCCGCAGGCTCTACGACAAATCCGCCGCCGCCGCGCTGAGCGAAGCAGAGCGCGCCGCGCTCCAGCCGGCCGAAATCGACGAGAATTTCTACTACGTCGGCCGCTATGGTTCGCCGGTCGCTTACTCCCGCGCGCTCGAGATCCTCGGCACGCACGACGTCGAAGCGCTGAACGGGAAGCGCATCCTGGATTTCGGCTATGGCACGATCGGGCAGCTCCGCATGCTCGCCAGCATGGGCGCGGAGGTCGTCGGCGTCGATGTCGATCCGAATCTGCCCGTGCTCTACGGCGACGCGAGCGACCAGGGCCTGATCTCCGGGCCCAAGCAGCGCAGCGGCAAGCTGGCGCTGGTCTGCGGACGCTGGCCCGCGGAAGCCGCCGCCAAAGACGCGGTCGGCGGCTCGTTTGACCTGATCCTGTCGAAGAACACGCTGAAGAACGGCTACATCAACCCGGAACGCGAAGTCGACAAACGCATGCTGGTCGACCTGGGTGTGTCCAACGCCGAATTCGTCAAGGCCCTGTTCGAAGCGCTGCGGCCCGGCGGCCACGTGCTGATTTACAACCTGTGCCCCGCGCCGGCCAAGCCGGATAAGCCGTACATTCCTTGGGCCGACGGCCGCAGTCCGTTTTCACGCGAGATGTGGGAGTCGGCCGGGTTTCGCGTGCTCGCTTTTGATGTGAATGATGACAAGTCGGCCCGCGAGATGGGTGCGGCGCTCGGTTGGGACGCGGGCGATCGTGCGATGGACCTGGAGACTGACTTGTTCGCGCTCTGGACGCTGGTGCAGCGGCCGCGCGAGCGCTAATTTGTATTCGTCGCGATGCCCGCGTCCAGCACGTCGATCTTGGTGCGCGGGTCGATCACGATCGTGGTGATCTCACCGTCCGCCTTGCGCAGCACGACGCGCTGCAGCCAGAGCTTGGCGTCTTTTCCGTGCGCGAACCAGCTTCCGGTCGGCTCGGCCTTGACCTCTTCGACCACGCCTTCGACCGATCGTTCCCAGCCGCCTTCGCGGCGATCGATCCACTGTGTAACGCGAATTTTCTGGCCCGGTTTGATGGTCATGCCTGCCCGCGATACTCGAGACGCGATCCTGAATCTACGCCGTTCTTCAAATTCCGAGCGACTCGCGCGCCGCACTCGCTTTTCGCGATTCGCGCCGATCATCTTATCCGCCCACGCGCCGCGATCAACCGGCGGCGCCGCGGAGCGACGCTTCCTTCGCCAGGCGGCCCGATCCGAATTTCGTTGTCCGCTCGAAATCACCTATCTATGATCTGAAGCGCCAGCCGCGAGGCGGACACCGATCTTGCCGACCGCGGCGAAAGGGGCCGTTGATGTCGAGCGTCGAAAAGCCCATCCGTCACGCCCAGGTCCGCATCAATGCCAACAGCGCGCTGGAGCACGCCGCTCAGGCAGTGCTGCTGGCCAGCGGCCTGTGGGCCCTGGCGCTGCTCGTCGATCGCCTGTTCGCACTGAGCATGCCCTTCTGGATCAGCGTCGCGGCGGCGGCGGGGCTGGCGCTGCTGATCACGCTGGTTCGCAGCTACCGCTCACGCGTTGATCGCCTGGGGGCCGCCGTGCGGCTCGACGCGGCGGCGCGGTTGAAAGAGCGCCTCAGCACGGCCCTGAGCGTGCGCGGCGCCGATCCGTTTGTCTTCGCGGCGCAGCGCGATGCGCAGGCCATTGCGGTCCGCGTCCATGTCGCGCAGCACCTGCCCTACCGCGCACCGACACTCTGGCCCTGGAGCGCCGCAAGCGTGGCGGCGGCCGCGCTCTTTGCCGCCTTCATGCCGCAACTCAACTTGCTGGCCGCGAGCGAGCAGCGCGGCCCGCAGCACTCGGCGAAGGTCACCAAGGTCGAACGCGAGGCGGTTAAGACCGCGGTGGACGATCAGCTCAATAAGATCAAGAAGCTCGCGCAGGACAACGAGAGCCTCAAGGAGCTGGCCGACGCGCTTGAGCCGCTCAAGATGCCCGAGGCCGCAACTGCGACACCTGAAGACGTGCGGCGCGAGGCGGTCAAGCAGCTCACGAACGTGGCCGAGAAGCTGGAGCAGCAGAAGCGCTCCGACGAACTCGCCGCACTGCGCGACGCGCAGCGGCAGCTCGCGCAGCTCGGGCAGGAGCAGCAGCGAAACGATCTGGCGTCCAAGCTGCGGAACGAGCTGGCCAGCGGCGATTCGCAGGCCGCCCGCGAAACCTTGGCCAAGATGGCCGAGGAGCTTAAGGACGCCGCGGAGAAGTCCGGCGATCCGCAGGCGGCCGCCAAGCTCGCTGAGATGCAGCAGCGCACCGAGGCGCTTGCGAAGGAAATCGCCAAGCTCAACGACCAGACTGGCCTGCAGAAGGAGCTGCAGAACAAGGCCGGACTCTCTGCCGAGGATGCCAAGAAGCTGCTCGAGCAGCTTTCGAAAATGGACCCGCAGCAATTGCAGCAAGCGTTGCAGCAGCAGCTCTTACAGAGCGGCATGAGCCAGGAGCAGATTCAGCAGCTCGCGCAGAAGTTGCAGCAGTCACAGCAGGCGCAGCAGCAGCTCAAGGAGCTGGCCCAATCGCTCGCGCAGGCGGCCCAGTCCATGCAAGCCTGTCAGAACCCGGGCAATTCGCCCAACAACAACGCCGCCCAGCAGGCCGCCGCCGCTCTGGCCGACGCTGCCGGTCAGCTATCACAAATGGAGATGGCCCAGCAGGCGATCGACGAGCTGGCTGCCAACCTGGCGGAGATCCGCAACCTTCAACAGCAGATCGGTCAAGGAAAGTGCCAAGGCGGCAAGCCCGGCCAAGAGAGTGACCAGATCGGCAACCAGGGCCCGCAGTATGGCCGCGGCTACGGCTCGCAAATCGGCAAGGAAAAGGCCGCGCACCAGATGGCGCCCTCGCGCGTCCGCGGTAAGCAAACCGCCGGGCAAATCATCGGTCAGCAGCTCGTCGACGGCGAGCAGATCCGCGGCGAAGCACAGGCCGGCGTACGCGACGCGGTCAACGCCGCGCTGCGCGACGCGACCGACGCGATCGAACGCGAAACGGTTCCGCGGCAATACGAGCGCGTCGCCCGCGAATATTTCGAGGGCCTGGCCGGCTTAGTTGGATCCGCGCCGAGCTCACCCGCCCCGCCGGAGAAGCCCGCCGCGCAGAAGCCTGAGCAGCCGTAATCCGCCCGAATGCGCCGCGACGCGCAGCGTGGCATCACCACTTACTGGTTACGATTCCGCAAGCTGCGCGCACGCGCTCCATCGTCTGCTGCGCAATCGCCCGCGCCGCTCTGCCGGCGCTACGCAGGATGTCCTCGACATCGTCCGGCCGCGCCGTCCAGCCGGCCCGCGCTTCGCGCCGCGGACCGAAAAAGCCCTCGTAAAGCTCCGCCAGCCGCGATTTGGCCTCGCCGTAGCCCATGCCGCCGGCGCGATAGCGCCGCGCCCACTCGGCGGTCTCCTCGGTGCTGGCCATCAGCTTCAGCAGCGCGAAGACGTTACAGGTTTCGGGATCCTTGGGGTCCTCGACCGGCGTGCTGTCCGTCTTGATGCCCATGATCCGCTTGCGCATCTGCCGCGGCTCGCCGAAGAGGTCGATCGTGTTGCCGTAGCTCTTGCTCATCTTCTGGCCGTCGACGCCGGGCACGACCGCGGCGTCGTTCAACCGCGCTTCGGGCCGCGTCAGCACCGGCCCAAAGGCCTGGTTGAAATACGTGGCCATGTCCTGGGTCATCTCGATGTGCTGCGTTTGGTCCTTGCCGACCGGCACGAGTTGCGACTGATAGATCAGAATGTCCGCCGCCATCAGAATCGGATAGGTGTACAGCCCCATTGAAGGTGTGATGCCGCTCGCCACCTTGTCCTTGTAGGAATGGGCCCGGTCAAGCAGGCCCTTGCCGGTCACGGTCGAGAGAATCCAGGCCAGCTCGGTCACTTCGGGCACGTCGCTCTGGCGGAAGAGCTTGACCCGCGTCGGGTCGAGCCCCATGGCCAGGTAATCGGCCGCGACGTCGAACGTCAGTTGCCGCAGGCGCTCCGCATCCCGCACGCTTGTGAGCGTGTGGTAATTCGCGATGAAATAGAAGCAGTCGTGCTCGGTCTGCAGCTCGATATGCTGCTTCATCGCGCCGAAGTAATTGCCCAGGTGCAGCGAGCCGGACGGCTGAATTCCCGAAAGCACGCGCATCGCAAACTCCTGCCGGCCCAATCGCGCCCGCGGCAAAGGCCCCAGGTCGCGGCTTTGCCGCGCGGATCGCGGAGAATACCATCGTTGGAACCGGAATTGGAGGATCCGCATGCCTGCCGCCGCCGCGCCACGCCACCTGCTCTCGATCTGTGATCTTTCGCAGGCCGAAATCACGGCGCTGCTGGAGCAGGCCCGGCAGCTGAAGGCCCGCCGCCGCGAGCTGCCGCGCGAAGCGCCGCTGCGCGGCAAGACGCTGGCGATGATTTTTCAGAAGCCGTCACTGCGAACGCGCGTCTCGTTTGAGACCGGCATGACGCTGCTGGGCGGGCACGCGATCTACCTGGCGCCCAGCGATATCAGCCTCGGGCAGCGCGAGCGGATCGACGACATCGCGCTGGTGCTCTCGGGCTACGCCGACGCGATCATGGCCCGCGTCTTCGGGCACGAGATCGTGCAGCAGCTCGCCCAGCACGCGCACGTGCCAGTCATCAACGGTCTGAGCGATCTGGAACACCCCTGCCAGATCCTGGCCGACCTGCTGACCGTGCAGGAACGCAAGGGCAAGCTCACCGGCCTGCGCGGCGCGTACATCGGCGACGGCAACAACGTCTGCCACTCGCTGATGCTCGGCGCGGCCACCTGCGGCATGCACTTCGCAGCCGCCACGCCCAACGGATACGAGCCGGCAGCCGCGATCGTCGCCCAGACACGCCGAATCGCCGAAAGCACCGGCGTCGAGCTGCAGCTCGTGAATGACCCGCGGCAGGCAGTCCGCGACGCCGACTTTGTCTACACCGACGTCTGGACTTCGATGGGGCAGGAGGCCGAGACGGCGCTGCGGCGTGAGAAATTCGCCGGGTATCAGATCAATGCCGAGTTGATGCGACACGCCAAGCCCGACGCGCTCATCCTGCACTGCCTGCCCGCGCACTATGGCGAAGAGATTGACTACGCCGCCTCGCGCTCGCCGAATTCGGTGATCTTTGAGCAGGCGGAGAATCGCATGCACGCGCAGAACGCGCTGCTGCTGATGCTGCTGGCGCAGCGCTGATGCAGCCGCAGCCTCCATTCGAAGCCGCCGCACGAGCCGCGGCCAAGCCGGGTGCGACGGCGCGTGCCGCCGCGGGCACAGGCACCGCGGCGCGGCGCCTAACGCGGCGCGCTTGGCTGAAGCGGGTAGGGATTGCGGCGCTCGCGGGCGTCGCCGGCGGGTCGGCGTATGCGCGCTGGGTCGAACCGTTCTGGCCCGAGCTGGTCGAGCTCGACATGCCGCTGCCGGGGCTGGGCCCGGCCTTGGTCGGCAAGCGCATCGCACATCTGAGCGACCTGCACGTCTCGGACATCGTGCCGCTCGCGTACCTGATCGATGCGCTCGAACAATGCCTGGCGCGCAAGCCGGACCTGATTCTGCTCACCGGCGATTACGTTACCAACGCAACACGCCGCGCGCTGCCCGACCTCAAGACCTGGATCAGCCGCATCCACGCGCCGCTGGGCGTCTTCGCCTCGCTCGGCAATCACGACTATCACGAAAACTGCAACCATCGGCACGGCTGCGACGCCGGATCAGGCGAAATCGCCCGTCAGATCGGCGAACTGCTCGAACGCGCCGGCGTCCGCGTGCTGCGCAACCAGCTCGCCCAAATTACGCTCGACGACGCCCGCCTGCAGATCGCCGGGCTCGAAGACCTCTGGAGCGGCTACTACGAACCCGCGGCCGCGTTCCAGCACGCTCGCCCCGAGCTGCCCTGCATCGCGCTCTCGCACAACCCCGACACAATCGACGACCTGCAACACCTGCCCTGCCACTGGATCCTTAGCGGACACACCCACGGCGGACAAATCTCGCTGCCGGGGCTGGGTCCGCCGATCCTGCCCGTCGTGCATCGCGAACTGGCGGCGGGACTGTTCGAGCGCAACGGCCGGCAACTGTATGTGAACCGCGGGCTCGGTTTCATTCGGCCGCTGCGCTTCGCCTGCCGGCCGGAAATGGTGGAATTCACGCTGATTAGGGCGTGACACCAGGCGCGAGTGGTCGGAGAATCGATGCGCGCGTACGCGCATTCAGCGTCGCGCGACGGCAAGCTTGAAACCCAGGCCAAGCCTGACGTGCCTAATCCGTCAGCAAAACGTCCGACGCGATCCGGCCGGCGAACCAGCCGTACAGCGCGAAATACACGTCGCGCTCGGCCAGCCACGAAGCCGACGGCGCGGCGGCCGCCGGCGCCAGCCGCACCGCTCCGCCCGCAAACGTCAGCCGCGCGGCGGGATGCTCGGGCGTCGAAACGTAGAACGCGTGCAGTTCGGATTCCAGCGGCTCATCAAAGCGGAATTCCAACGCGCTGGGCAATCCAGCCTCCAGCGCCAGCACGCGCACCTCGAACCCGCCAGCTCGCACGCGGCCACCATCCGGTGCGGTCGCAGGGTCTGCACGAATCCGCGCGCCCACCTGCAGCGGCGGCGACGCGCGCCGCAGCCCGTGATATGCCATTTGGCCCGATCGGCCCGCGAAAAATCCGCCCCGACGGCGCGTGATCCGCAGCGTGTGCGCATCGACGGCCGTAACCACACACTGCGCCAATTCAAGCTGCCCAGCGCGATCCGCGGCTCTCTCCGTACTGGCGTCCGTCCGAATGCCCTCACTCGCGCCGTCCGCCAATACCGCCAAGGGATGATCCGCAAGCGTCAGCACTGCACTGCGGAAATCGCGGCGGTTCCAACCTTCGCGTGCCGCGACGCTGGCGTACAGCCCCACCACCGGCAAATCGATGAAGTACAGGCTTCGGACCGTTTCGGCTGGCCGCTCCTCCAAGACGCCGCGGACGATCAGTTGCTCGCAGCGCAGCGCGCCGCGCCACAAGTAGCGATACGCCGCGTGCGACCACAGCACACCCGCCAGCACAGCGACCGTAAATCCGATTCGCCAGCCGCCGCGCAGCCGTGACAACAGCGTAATGATCAGCAGCACGAAGCCCACCGCCGGCAGGTATGCAAAGTGCGGCGTCAGGAACAGCGGCGCTGCCGGCGCCAGCGCGACGCAAATCCAGACTGGCCCGAGCCAGCGCGTTGCGACGCCGCGCGTAACGCGAAGATACGCGTACATGGCGACGCTCAGCAGCGCGAGCATGAGGGCGACGTGCGCCGCGAGCTGCGGCGATTGCAGGGAGAGTCCGCGCAGCATGGGCGTGAAAAACACGACCGCGAACAGGCCGCTCAGGCCGCGCAGCAGCGTTTCGAGCGCGTCGACCCGGCTCGTCGGCGCGTTGAAATACAGCGCGGGCGTGGGCGCGTTCGGGAAGACGAAGATCCTCCACAGTGCGAACGCCGCGGCGATCGCAAGCATGCCGACCAGCAGGCTGCCGCGCCGCCGCAGCGCCGCCCAGCCGCCGCGGGCATGGTCGATGCCGATGGCGAGCACGGGGAACACAAGCGCGGATTCGCGCGTCAGCAGTGCCAGGCACCAGACGAACAGCGCCAGCGCGACGCCGCGCGTTCCGCGTAGCGCCGCGGCGCTCGATTGGCTGGAAGCCGCGTACGCGGCAGCGGCCCAGATCAGCAGGAGCGTGCTGAGTTGGGCGTTTCGGGCGGCCGACCAGCTCACGGCGCTGTAGGCGTGCGGATAGAAGACGAAGATCGCCGCGCCCAGCAGCGCCAGGCGACGTTCGGAATCCAGGCGCCGCGCCAAAGCGTAGACGCCCAGCGCCGCGAGCCAGTGCCAGGCCAGGCCGAATGCGTGAATGATCCACTGCCGCTCGCCAGCGACGTGCCGTTCGAGCTGCATGACCGCGATCGCCAGCGGGCGGAAATAGCGCCAACGCAGCGGCTGATCCTGCCACCAGAAGTGCGCCACCTGTCCGGGCACATCGATCGTGGACGCCTCGATCAGCGCGCTCCAGCTCCACGATCCAGCGCAGCGCGCCAACGTCTCGCGATGCCAGCGATCGTCAAAGAATGGGCCGTCAAAGAGTGCGCCACCGTGCGCTGCGAGCACCAGCAGCGCGACGAAGAGCGCGACGCGCCACGCGTGTCGCGGCCGAGTTGGCGCGACGCCGGCGGAAGCGGCACTCGCGGCAGAATTCATGGTGCCGGCAGCGCGTTTACAACTGCGACACTGGCGGACATGCCCAATCGATCCGCGCCAGCTTCCAACATCGCCAGCGCCGTCGGCAAATCGCGAATTCCCCCCGCGGCCTTGACGCGCATTCCGCCGGCGTAGCGACGCAGCAGCGCGACCTGTGCGGCCTGTGCACCGCCAGCGGGATGAAAGCCGGTCGACGTTTTCACGAACGCCGCTCCGGAATCACGGGCACAGCGGCAGCCCAGCGCGATCTGCGATTCGTCGAGCAGCGCGGTCTCCAGAATAACTTTCACCAGCGCCGCCGGGTTCGCGCGGCGGGTCGCGCTGACCACCGCCTCGATGTCGCTCGCGACGGCGCCCGCGTCCGCCGCCAGCAGCGCCGCCAGATGGATCACCATGTCGACTTCCAGCGCGCCCTGCTCCACTGCGCGGGCCGCCTCCAGCGCTTTGATCTCGGGCAGCGCCGCACCATGTGGAAATCCGGCAACGGTCGCGACCAGTACGCCGCTGCCCGACAGCCGGCGCACGCAGCGCTCGACCCAGCTCGGCTGCACGCACGCGGCGACAAAACCGAATTCTTGGCACTCGTCGCAGAGCTGATCGAGCTGCGCAGCACTGGCCTCTGGCTTCAGAACCGTGTGATCAATCACCCGCGCCAACGCGCTGCGATTCCACGTCTGCGGCATATTCGCTCTCACAGTGCTGCGCGAAGTGCGCGGCGACCATCCGCGGCGCCGCGCGGCGATCAGTCCAGTCGGCCGCTCTCCAGCCGCAGCACGCGGTCCGCCCGCTCGGCCACGGACGCGTCGTGCGTGACCATCACGATCGTTTGCCCATCCTTGTGCAGCCCTTCGAGCAGCGCCAGGATCGTCGCGCCCGTCTCGGCGTCCAGGTTTCCGGTCGGCTCGTCCGCCAGCAGGATGCGTGGCTGATTGACCAGCGCCCGCGCGATCGCGACGCGCTGCCGCTCGCCGCCGGAGAGCTGATTGGGGCGATGCGTAGCCCGCTGCGCGAGCCCGACGCGTTCGACGATCTCGCGCGCGACAAGCCGCGCGGTTGCGGCCTTGCCCCACCAGCCCCAGATCGACGAATCCACCATCTGCGGAAGCAGCACGTTTTCAAGCACATTCAGCTCGGGCAGCAGGTGGTAAAACTGAAACACGAAGCCGACCATCCGCCGTCGCAGGCGAATGCGCCAACGTTCGGCGGCAGAGAGCACGTCGGTGATGCTGGTGCGCATGCGCCGGCGAGACTCGGGCGCAAAAACCGGCTCGTTCTCAAAATAGACCTGCCCGGCCTGCGGCACGTCCAGCGCGCCGAGGATGTGCAGCAGCGTGCTCTTGCCGCTGCCGGATTTGCCCATGATCGCCAGGAATTCGCCAGAACGCACGCTCAGGCAGCAGCCGCGCAGCACGTCGAGCGTCGCACCGCCCATGCGGTACTGCCGCGTGATGCCCTCGGCCCGCAGCAGCGGCGTCTGCACCGGCGCGGCAGCGCGCGGCGGCGCGGCGAGTTGGCTGCCGGCGTCATTCATAGCGGATCGCCTCGACCGGCTGCATCGAGCCGGCGCGCCACGCGGCCGCGGCCGACCCGATGGTCGAAGACGCGATCGCGAACACGATCACCAGCAGCAGATCCGCCGGGTCGACACGGTCGGGAATGCGGTCGAAGGCGTAGACCGCCGGGTCCCACATGCGCCAGCCAAACAGCCAGACCAGGAAATCCTGGATCTGGTTGAGATTTCGCACAAAGAGCGAGCCGAGAATGGCGCCAAGCACGGCCCCGACCATGCCGACTGCCATGCCGTAAAGCACGAAAATCAGCGCCACCCCGCCGGAAGATCCGCCGATGCTCTTGATGATGCCGATGTCGCGGGTCTTCTGGACGACGATCATGTAGAGGATGCAGAGCACCAGCGCGATCGCGACCAGCGAGATGATGCCGAAGAGCGTGGTGACCAGTTGCCGCTCTTTTTCGACCGGGCCGATGATGTGCGCCTGCGACTGCTCCCAGGTGAGCGCGTCGATCGTGCTGACCAGCCGCTGCTCGCGCGTATCCAGGCCCGCGGCCCGCGGATCATCCAGCAGCGCCAGGTAGTGTGCCCGCAGCCGGCGACAGAGCTGCTCGGCGTCGACGCCGCCGCGCAGCTTGATCTGGATCTGCGAACAGCGAGCAGCGGTGCGCCCGTTGCCGTCCGCGCGCGGCACGCTGTCCATCTGCACCAGCTTCTGCAGCAGGTCAAAGTCGACATAGACATGCTGCGAATCGATATCGAACACGCCGGTGCGCGAATCATCGACATAGCGGAAGGCCTGGCGAATCGGGGTCGGGTCGAGCGTGCCACCCATGGGCGTGGCCAGCACCGAGAGTGTCAGCAATTGCCCGCGCGGGTAGAAGCGGTCGTAGCTGCCATTTGAGCGGCGCTTGCCGACGATGTCGCGCCCGACGATCACGCCCGGCCAGGCTTCGCCGTGCCATGTCGGCGGACCAATCGCCAGCGTCGGATCGGTGTCATTCACGTCAAAGTACCCCGGGATCGCCGGCTGCCGCACCTGCCGCTGAAATCGGTTGAGCTCTTCGTCAGCCGAGTCCGTGTCGACCAGGCCCGCGGCCCGCGAGCGCTCCAGCGCCGACCGCAGCGGCTCGGGCAGCGACAAGCGCGGCGGCTCCGCTGGATCGTTTGCGCTCGGGGCGAAACCGGCCAGCGGCTGGGCCTGTGGCGCCAGGTCTGTGGTCTCCGGATAGAAACGCTCGTAGTACAGCCCGTCGCGAAACGCGTTTACTTCATACGTCTCGCGCAGCTTCAGGCCAATCACGCGCGCCGTCCCGTTGTGATCTTGACGATGCTTAAAGTGAAACAGCCCATAGCTGTAAATCACCGGCGTGGCCTGCGCAATCTCGGGCCACTGCCGGACGTCGTCGATGAACTCCTGGTAGAGCGGGAAGCCGGCGTACGAGCGATTGTCCACGATCACATCGCCCAGCAGGCCGCGGGCGCGCTGCTTCACCTGGTCGAGCCAGCCGCCCATCACGGACATCACGATCAGCACCATCGCCACGCACAGCGTCACCGCCGCGATCGCAAAGTACGCGATCCGCCGCTTGCGCAGATATCGAAACGTCAGAAAGAGCTTGTACACGCAGGCGCTCGTCTCTCCAGCCGCATGCCGCTCGCGGTCTTGGCATGTTAGCCGCGCCGCGGCATTCGCGGGTACGCGGCCCGCGGCTACACTACCGATTCCGCCCGACAGGCGGCGCAGCCGCATGACCAATCGCCAGCTCTTTTGGTGGATGTTCCAGTTCCTGCGTCCCGCACGCGGCTACGCTGCGCTGGCGGCGTCGGTCCTGGCGCTTTGCATCGCGGCCGAGATCCTGGCCGTGCAGCAGACCGCCGAGGCCGTCAACCGCATCAAGTTCATCCAGCTTCGTGATTCGGCCCAGCACAGCTCGCTCTGGAGCTGGCTCACATCCAGCGAGCCGGACGTCGCCGCGCTGCGCGCCGCGATCGGCTGGCTGGCGGCGTACATGTTGTGCGGGGCGCTGCTGGCCTATCACCGCGAAGTCTCGCGCGGCAAGCTCAGCATGCAGGTCGCCTTTCACATGCGCGAAGCGACCTACGACAAGCTGCAGCGCGTCGGCCTGGCCTTCCACGACCGCATCACCACCGGCGAGCTGATCAACCGGGCCTTGTCAGACCTGCAGCACGTACGCGAGTTCACCTACGCCGCGATCCTGGTCCCGCTCGACATTCTGCTGATCGTCGTCGGCTATTTCGCGGTGCTGCTGACACGCTCGCCCTGGGTAGCGCTGCTGGCGCTGGCGCCGCTGCCGTTCTGGACGATCTACGTGCTGCGCTTCAGCCGCCGCATTCAGCCGGTGCAGAAAAGCGTGATGGAGGCCGGCGATCAGAACGTCTCGATCCTGACCGAGAACATCGCCGGCGTGCACGTGGTCAAGTCGTACGGCACGCAGGCGCTCGAGATCCAGCGCTATGCGCAGAACGCCGACGAATTCTTCCGCCGCGTAATGCAGCGCATCCGCCTGTACGCCAACTTCACGCCCGCAACACGTGCGATCGCCGCCGCCGCGCACCTGCTGCTGTTTCTGGCGGCGGGCATTCTGATCGTGCACGGGCGGATGCTGGCGGGCGACCTGCTGATCCTGGGTGCGGCGCTGGGCGCCATTCTGGGCCGCCTGCAGCAGATCGCCGTGATCAATGAGCAGTATCAGAGCGCCATCGTCTCGGCTCGCAGGCTGTACGACATCCTGCAGGCCCAGGGCGAGCCGCGCGAGCCGGCCGCGCCGCGACCGCTGCCGCCCGGACCGGGTGCGGTCGAGTTCGAGCGGGTCAGCTTCGGCTACGACCCGGCCAAGCCCGTGCTGCGCGAGCTCACCTTCCGCGTCGAGGGCGGCAGCGTGATCGCCATCGTCGGCGCCACCGGCGCGGGGAAAACCACGCTGGTCAACCTGATCGCCCGCTTCTACGACCCGCAGCAGGGCAGCGTGCGAATCGACGGCGTCGACCTGCGCGAAATCTCCTTCGACTCACTCCGAAGTCAGGTCGCCTACGTCTTCCAGGAACCCTATCTCTTCAGCGATACGATCGAGGCCAACGTCGCCTACGGCCGGCCGGACGCGCTCGGACCCGACACCAGCGAGATCCAGCGCGCCGCGCAGCTCGCCCAGGCGATCGAATTCATCGACACGCTCCCGCAACGCTATCAGACCACGCTCGGCGAACGCGGCATCACGCTCTCGGGCGGTCAGCGGCAGCGTCTGACGATCGCCCGCGCCATCCTCTCAGACCCGCGCATCCTGATCCTCGACGACGCCACCGCGTCGGTCGACCCGCAGACCGAGGAGCTGATTGTCCGCGGGATGCGCTTTGCCATGCGGCAGCGCACCACGTTCATCATCGCACACCGCCTCAGCACCGTCCGCCGCGCGGATCGCGTGCTGGTGCTCGAGCACGGACGCATTACGCAGCAGGGCACGCACGCCGAGCTGATGGCGCGCGATGGCCACTATCGCGACGTGGCCGAGGTGCAGCTTTTTGGTGACGGCCTGGATCGCGACGCGGAAGGCGATCTACCCTCGCACCTGGATCGCGTCGGCGCCGACGAACAGCGCGAGCACGGACGCGACGAAGGGGCACGCTTCCCGTGAGCCGACGGCACAAGCGCTTCTGGCCATTTGCGCAGCGCCGCGGCGCGGCGCGCGCGCCGGATCCACCGCTGATCGAGAGCGACGAGCCGCAATACCGCCCGATTGACTGGCGGCTTGTGCGGCGTCTGCTGGGTTGGCTGGCGCCGTACCGGCGGCGCTACGCGCTGGGCATCAGCCTGGGCGTCGTGCACATCCTGCTCGAGATGCTCGCGCCGCGCTTCGTCGAGGCGATCATCAACACGGCCGTCGCGGCCAACGCTGCCAACGCCGCCAGTCGCGACGCGGCGACGCTCAGCGCGGCGGCCTGGCGCGTGGCGGCGATCGTCGCGCTCTGGGCCGCGGTCTTCGCGCTCTCGATCCTGATTCAGCGCAGTACGATCCTGATCATGACCGACGCCGGCGAACGCGTGCAATTCGACCTGCGCCGCGCGCTGTTCGCGCATCTGCAGCGGCTCTCGATGAGCTATTACGACCGCACCAAGCTGGGCCGCATCATCAGCCGCTGTACCAGCGACCTGCACAGCCTGCGCGACATCAACGTCTGGGGCATCGACACCGTCGTCAAAAATATGCTGATGATGTTAGTCGCCGCCATCATGCTGCTGCTCACCGATCCGCGGCTGTTCCTGGCGGTCTGCTGGCTCGCGCCGGTGCTGGCCGGTGCACACCTGGCGTATCGCCGCCGAATCGCGATCGCCTGGCAGCGCGTCCGCGAAGGCTATACGCGCGTTGCCACAAACCTGGCTGAGAACATCACCGGCGTGCGCGTGGTCACCGCCTTCAATCGCCAGCAGTGGAACCTGGCCGCATTTGACGCACTGCAACACGCCAACACCGCCAACAGCGTCGCCGCCGCTCGCATCAACGGCCTCTACCAGCCGATTCTGCAACTCATCGGATTCGCCGGAAAGGCGATCGTGCTACTCTACGGCGGATACCTGGTGGCCCGCGGGGCGCTGCCCGGCGGCGTCGGCGCGGTCGTCGCCGCGTTCCTCTACTGGGATTGGTTCATGACGCCGATCCTCACCTTCGGCAATTTCCATAACCAGCTCATGATGGCCATGGCCGGCGGCGAACGCGTCTTCAACCTGCTCGATACCCCCATCGATGTGAGCGACGTCGCGCAGGCCCGCGCGCTGCCGAGGATCGTCGGGCACGTGCGCTTCGAAAGCGTCACGTTTGGCTACAAGCCCGAGCGGCCCGTGCTGCACGAGATCGACTTCGAAGCCCGCGCCGGGCAGATGATCGCATTGGTCGGCGCGACCGGCAGCGGCAAGAGCAGCATCATCGCGCTGCTGGCGCGCTTCTATCAGCCGCAGCGCGGCCGCGTGCTGGTCGACGGGCACGACATTCGCGAAGTGCGCGGCGACTCGCTGCACCGCCAGATGGGCCTGGTGCTGCAGACGAATTTCCTGTTCTCCGGCACGGTGCTCGACAACATCCGCTACGCGCGACCCGCCGCCAGCGATGCCGACGTGCTGGCCGCGGCCCGCGCGATCGGCTCATATGATGCACTGGCGGCGCTGGCCGATGGCTTCCAGACGCGTGTCGGCGAGCGCGGCAGCAATGTCTCGCTCGGGCAGCGGCAACTGATCTGCTTTACACGCGCGTTTCTGACGGACCCGCGCATTTTCCTGCTGGACGAGGCCACCAGCGCCATCGACACGGCGACCGAGTTGCTGATTCACGCCTGCCTGATGCGCATTCGCCAGGGCCGCACCACGTTCGTCGTGGCGCATCGCCTGAGCACGATTCTGCGGGCGGATTGCATTCTGGTGCTCGATCAGGGCCGAATTATCGAGCGCGGCACACACAGCGAGCTGGTCGCGGCCGGCGGGCGCTACGCGCGGCTGTATGAGCAGTTTGTGCAGTAGCAGCGAGTTTCGAGTAGCGAGGAACGAGTAGAACGACCAGTTTCGAGTGACTAGTTGCGACGAACGAGTTCAAAGACCAGTTGCGAGTGCATAGTAGCGAGTTTCGAGTAGCGCGTAACGAGTCAAGAAATAGTGCCGCCGGCGTGTTTCTTGACTCGTTATTCGCAACTAGTAACTCGAAACTGCCGTTACACGGCCCCCCGGCTCGCCCCTGCCAGCCCACGTTCAAACGCCGAGCCTTCAGTCGGGATGCCGCGGACCGTCTTCTGATACGCCTCCATGATCGTGCGCGTAATCGTGCCGGTCTTGCCCGCGCCGACCGGCCGCCCGTCCACCGACGTCACGCCGATCACTTCCGCGCCCGTGCCCGTCAGGAAGATCTCGTCCGCGGTGTAAAGCTCCATGCGGCACAGGTCGCGCTCGAACACCTCGAGCCCCATCTCGCGCGCCAGCCGTATCACCGTCGCGCGCGTAACGCCTTCGAGCAGCCCCGCGGCCAGCGGCGGCGTCTGCACCTGCCCATTGCGGACAATGAACACGTTGTCGCCGGTCGCTTCCGCCACAAACCCCAAGTGATTCAGCATGATCGCTTCCGGCACATTCGCCGCGTGCGCCTCGAGCTTCGCCAGAATGTTGTTCAGGTAGTTCAGCGATTTGATCTGGGGCGGCATCGCGTTCGAGTGATTCCGCGTGATCGAGCTGACAATTACCGGCATGCCGGTCTCGTACAGCTCCGGCGGGTACATCTGGATCGTCGCCGCGATGATGTAGAGTTGCGGTTTCCAGGCCCGCCGCGGCGAGATGCCCAGCAGGCCCACGCCGCGCGTGCACACCATGCGGATGTACGCATCCTTCTCGGGCGTCAGGTAGCCGTTGGCTTCGAGCGCGTCGTCCATGGCCTTGTCGATCTGCTCGAACGTGTAGGGCAGCTTGAGCTGAATGGCTTTCGCGGATTGGAAGAATCGCCGCAGGTGTGCCTCGCGTTCGAAGATTCGCCCGTTGTAGCTGCGGATTCCCTCGAAGACGCCGTCGCCATAGAGCAGCCCGTGATCAAAGACGCTGACCTTGGCCTCGCCGACCGGGACGATGCGGCCGTCCAGCCAGATCTTGAGGTTTGGGTTCGGGTCGAAGTTGGGTTCCGGGGTGACGTTGGTCGACATCGCAGCCTCCGCGTCAACAGACCTTGACCGCGCAACGTGCCCGCGGCGGGCGTTGTCCGTGCGCTGATTCCAAAAATGCGTGTGGCTCACGCTCCGCCGGCGCGCCACGTTCAGACTTTGCCCACAATCTTTTAGAATACGCGGCCCAGCGTGCCCGTGCAATGAGCACCCGACCCCGCACTGAGCAGCAAGCGCCTCGGCGGGCGCCCGCGAGCGCGAATCCCGCCGCACGCCCGCCTATACTGGCGTACCCGGCCGCGGGTTCGCCGGTGAGAACGGGAAATTCTGTGTCACCCTTGCCGTTGCATCCGCGCGCCGATCTCTCGCCCGACGCGCGCGCCGCGCTGCTCGCTGCCACGCCCGATACGCTTCAGGCCTGGCTTGCCGCTCGTGGCGAACCCGCATATCGGGCGAATCAAATCCTGGCGTGGGTATATCAGCGCGGTGCGACCTCGTTCGCACAGATGACCGACCTGTCGAAGACGCTGCGCGACGCGCTTTCCGCCGCGTTTGTACTGCAGCGCGCCACGACCGCGCTCGAGACTCGCAGCGATGACGGCACACGCAAGCTGCTGCTGACGTTCGCGGACGGTGAGTCGGTCGAGACTGTCTGGATCCCCAGCGAAGATCGGCACACCGCGTGCATCTCGTCGCAGGTCGGCTGCCCGGTCGGCTGCCGCTTTTGCGCCAGCGGTCTCGATGGCGTGACCCGCAATCTCAGCACGGACGAGATCGTTGAACAGGTCCTGTGTGTCCGCGCGCTGGTCGAATCCGCCGATGCCGCTGCGCGGCTCTCGAACATTGTGCTGATGGGCATGGGTGAGCCACTGGCGAACTACGCCGCCGTCGTGCATGCCATTCGCATTATGAACGCGCCCTGGGGGCTGGGCATCGGCGCACGCAAGATCACGCTCAGCACGGTCGGGCTGCCGGCGCAGATTCGCCGGCTCGCGGAGGAGGGTTTGCCGATCAACCTGGCGCTTTCGCTGCACGCGCCGGACGACACGCTGCGGCACAAGTTGATCCCCTGGGGCAAGGGCGTGCCGATTCGCGACTTGCTCGAAGCCTGTCGCTATTACTTCGAGAAAACCGGCCGCGAAGTGACGCTGGAGTACGTATTGCTCAGCGGCGTGAACACAGCCGCGGTGCACGCCGACGCATTGGCGCGGATCGCGCGGCAGCTTCGGGCCAATATCAACCTGCTGCGTTACAACCCCGTGCCCGGCCTGCCGTACGCGCGACCCTCGGCCGACGAAGCCGAGACTTTTCAGGCCAGGCTACGGTCGCACGGGGTAACTTCACACATCCGCCGCTCACGCGGCCGGGACGCCGACGCCGCGTGCGGGCAGCTCAGACGGCAGATGTGAGGCTCATCAGGCACTGGCAGTAGCCGAGCCTGATTTTGTACGCATCCGATAACTCGACGAATGCGACAACCGTGGAACCGATCGGATTGATCTTGAATTCGTCCGTGTATTCCGGTAACTTCAAAAATTATGGGAGAGGAATACACACACACTCTCTCTCTCGCGCGATACTCTTCGCGCTCGATGTGACGTAGCGGTTTCAGCCTATCGGGTGCGGCGATTTCAGTTCGCCGCGCGTAAGCGATCCGTCGTGTCGGAGTGCGGGCTCGCGCGAGCGAGCGTCCCCATCTAATGTCGGTCTTCGTGGAACAGCCGGACCGCAACTCTCAAGGATGCGCAACATGCGGCGCGCAACGACCTCTCGAGCCTTCACCCTGATCGAACTTCTCGTCGTGGTCGCGATTCTCGCGCTGTTGATCGCGATTCTTTTGCCGTCGCTGCAAGGTGCGAGAAACCAAGCCAAGCGCGTTAAGTGCCTGGCGAACCAAAAAGAGCATGCGAACTTCGCGCACCTGAACTCGCAGCAGGATCGACAAAGGCGGCTGCACACACCGCACCCGGCGACGAATGAAGACGCAGCGATTTCAAGTAGCGCGGGCAGCAATGGGTCCATGTACTGGATGGGCTCGGGCGATTTCTGCTGGGGCGGCTCGGACGGGGCCGACAATGAATACAACCGAACCGGTGCCGGCGGGAGACCCGGGAAAGCGGCGTTCGGCCGCTTCATGAACCGGCTCATGTTCGGCGCTGAGGTGACCAGCGCTCAGAACAACAACAAGAATGACTTCAACGTCTTCCGCTGCCCCGGCGATGAGGGGCTGTTTGTCGCGCCGAACATGTCGTTGTCCGGCAACCGCAACGGGAGGCCTGCGGTCTGGTCGACGTCCGTTTTTGAGGCGTCCGGCAATAGTTACATGGGCGACTTCTTTTATGCGAAGGACCACGCGAGCTGGGATCCGGTTCCATATCTGCGGTTCGGCGCGTACCGTCGGTCTTTGGACAAGTTCGCTGAACCTTCGCGAAACATCCTCTTCTGGGAGTCGCGCTTCGTTCAGGCCATGGCCAACGCCCGCGAATTGTTCAATATGGGAATCCCGTACAGCGGCGGCACTGCCTTGGGTTCGCAGCCGGTCAGCATTCCTGGCTGGCACGGGCAGATGGCCAAATTCAACGTAGTCTTTGTCGACGGCCACGCCGCGGTCATCACATTGCGGCCGCAGGGTGACATGCACAAGCCGAGCGACTACCAATCGCAGACGCGGCAATGGCGCGTGGCATGGCGCGGGCAGAAATGGCGCTACGACAACACGCCTGTCGTCCAGCACAATTGGTTCGGCCCTTGGCTTGGAACAGACGATCGGCGGCTTTACGGTTCGGGCTGGATCCCGCGGTAGGCGACACAGAGGATTCGATCAACGGCCGGTCTCGTGAATCTCGCTCACCCGGCCGTTGCGTTCGCAAGCTGGCACGTCTCATTCGCGCAGCGCCTGACCCGTCAGGTGAATGAACACCGCTTGCAGGCTCGGACGCTCGACCTGCACGTCGTCGACCTCGCCGCCAGCGCCGCGCACGCGCTCGAGCAGCAGCGGCAGTTCGTCGGCCACTTCAGACACACGCGCCGATAGCGAGCGCCGGTCTTCGGACCATTCACACGCCAATCCGTCAGATTGAATGGGCGCCCGGAGCCGCAGTGTCACGCGCCGCTGCGGCCCGACGGTCTGCGAAATCAACTCGCTGAGCGTGCCGGTCGCGATCACGCGCCCGTGGTCGATGATCACGATGCGATCGCAGATGCGCTGCGCCTCGTCGAGCTGGTGCGTGGTGAGAATCAGCGACGCGCCCTGCGCCTGCAACTGGCGGCACATTTCCCAGATCCGCTCGCGGCTTTGCGGGTCGACGCCGACGGTCGGCTCGTCAAGCAGCACCGTCGCCGGTTCGTGCAGCACGCCGCAGGCGATGTTGAGCCGCCGCTTCATTCCTCCAGAGAACTGCTGCGCCGCTTGGTCGGCCCGTTCGGCCAGGCCAGTCCATTCCAGGGCCCATTTTACGCGCTGCTCGAGCTGCCCGCCGCGCACGCCGTAGAACGCGCCGAACGCGCGCAGGTTCTCGCGTGCGGTCAGCAGCGGGTAGATCGCCAACTCCTGCGGCACGAAGCCCAGCTGCGGGCTCTGTGCCGCGGCGGCATCGTCCGGCGGCCGCTGCTCGACGGTGCCGCGATCCAGCCGCACGGTGCCGACGATGGCGCGCATCAGCGTGGTTTTGCCCGCACCGTTGGGGCCCAGAAGCGCCAGAAGTTCGCCGCGCCGCAGCTCCAGATCGACGCCGCGCAGCGCCGCGGTCTGCCCGAAGGACTTTTCGGCGTTTTTCACAAGCAGGACAGGTGGCACGCTCGGACCTCCAGAGTTCCAGAATCTTACTTTCTAGTCAGGGCCGAATCCGCGCCGCGACACAACCGCGCCAAACCAGTCCGGATGGAAGCGCGACCATCCGCATTCGCAGACACGAGAGCGTAATTCAGCGCCGCGACCGTACGCGAGCGGTTGGGCCGGAATGCGATGCGTGCGGATTTGGAGTCTCAAGTTTGCGATCCCGCGGCATTGCTTGCCCGAACCGGCGCGTTGCGATAACCCCGTATTCGCGGCGGAGTCTGTAGAATTTCGAGTTGAATTCGCACACGCGCGGACCACCGCTCGTGCATGCAGCAACACTTGGAGCAAGCATAACGGCGGCGCACGCAGCGAAATTCCGCCTACTTTGAGAGGATGCCGTTCTCGCATGAACGCAGACCCAGCATGATCCAGCCAGTCACGAACGCATCCCTCGCGCCGCTGCTGCAGCGGCGCGTCGCGGTTCTGGGCTACGGCGCGCAGGGCGCGGCGCACGCCCGCAATCTGCGCGACAGCGGCGTCGAAGTGCTGGTCGCGCAGCGGGCCAGCTCGCCCCGGCATTCGCAGGCGCTGGCCGACGGTTTCGCGCCCGTCAGCGTCGAGCAGGCCGTGCAGCGAGCCGAACTGCTGATCTTTGGCCTGCCGGACGAAATCGCCCCGCGCGTGTTCGAACAGCAGATTCGACCGCATCTGCGGGCCGGGCAGGCCCTGGGATTCATGCACGGCTTTGTGATGCACTATTGCCTGATCAAGCCGCCGCCTACGGTCGACGTGCTGCTGGTCGCCCCGAAGGCCCAGGGCCGCGCCGTGCGCTTGGAATTCGAAGCGGGGCGCGGCGTGTTGGCGCTGATCGCCGTCCATCAAAACGCCAGCGGTCACGCCCGCGAGCTCGCGCTCGCCTGGGCCGCCGGAATCGGCGCCGCGCGCGCCGGCATCCTCGAAACCACCTTCGCCGACGAAACCGAGACCGACCTCTTCGGCGAGCAGGCCGTGCTCTGCGGCGGATTGAGCGAGCTGATTCGGGCCGGGTTCGACACGCTGGTTCAGGCCGGATACGCGCCGGAATTGGCGTACCTGGAGTGCTGTCACGAACTGAAGATCATCGCCGACCTGATCTACGAATCCGGCATCAGCGCCATGCGGGCGCGCATCTCGAACACGGCCCGCTTCGGCGACCTGACGCGCGGGCAGCGTGTGATCGGCGAAGCCACGCGCGCGGAAATGCGGGCCTTGCTGGCGGAAATTCGCTCCGGCGCCTTTGCACGCGAGTTCCTGGCGCATGCGGCCGCGCCCGATGCGCGTGTCCAGCGGCGCGAAGCCGACGATCGGCAGCACGCGCTGGAGCGCGTCGGCCACGAGTTACGGGCGCTCATTTTCCGCAGAGATGGGGAGTCCGCAGAATCACAAACCTCCAGGTGAGCATGCGACATTCGAGCATCGATTCGATGGTGAGTTCGGTATTCTCGGTGCGCGCCACGAAGTCAGCAGCCGGCTGGCTGACGGCGACGTGGTTCCTGGCGCTTGCGCCGCTCGCCACGGTACAGGCCGCGCCACAAACCACCACGGCGCCAGCGCCGCCGTTCGAAGCGCGGCTGGGCAAGTATGTCGCCACGATTGAAGGGCTGAACGAGCCGGCAGCCGCCGTCATCGATGAAGACGACACGATCTACATCGTCGACAGCGGGCAGCATTGCGTTGTTGTGGCGACGCGCGACGGGAAGATCGTTCGCCGCTTTGGCGCGCGGGGCGAATCGCCGGGCCAGTTGCTCAACCCGCAGGGCATCGCGCTGGACGCGGACAGAAACCTGATCGTGGCCGACACCGGCAATCACCGCCTGCAGCGTTTCTCGCGCGAAGGGCAGCCGCTGGGCACGTGGGGCCAGCGCGGCCGCGCGGCGGGCGAATTCTTCGCACCCACCGGCCTGGCGCTCGCCGCCGACGAGCTCTTCGTCGCCGATCGCGGCAATGACCGCATCCAGGTGCTCGACGCGACCAGCGGCCAGCCACGCCGAGCGCTTAGCGCTCAGCCTGGCGCGGCGGGCGAGCTGCTGCGCGAGCCGCTCAGCGTCGCGCTGTCAGCGGACGGCGAGCTGTTCGTCAGCGACGCACACGCGCCGCGTGTGCAGCGCTTCTCGAAGACGGGCGAGCCGCTCGCGTCCTGGGGCGAGTATGGCGCGCTGCCGGGCTTTCTGGGAACACCGCTGATGGTCACGACGCGTGGCGAACACTTGTACGTCACCGACGTCATGAACCACCGCGTGCAGGTGCAGCGCATCCGCGACTGGGCGGTCTTGTACGACTGGGGTGTGCACGTGGTCGAGCCGCGGCAGGGCCAGGGGCGAATCCATTACCCCACGTCGGCGGCGGTCGCACCGCGCGAAGATTTCGTCGTCGTCTGCGAAGCCTGGGAGGGCCGCTGCCAGATCTTCGTCCGCATGAGCGGCCCGCAGGACGACATTTCGTACCTGCGGCTGGGCATGGAGCAGGCCGCCGCCCACTATGGTCAGCGCGTCAGCAGTGCCGGCGACTTCCTGGCCATGACCGAGCCCGAAACACACCAGGTGCAGATCTTCAACACCTCGCGCTCCGAGCCGATCAACATCACTACGCTGGGAGGTTACGGCGCCAAGTTCGGGCAGTTTGTGCACCCGCGCGACGTCGATCTGGCCGCCGATGGCACGCTCTGGGTGGTAGACGCCGGAAACCGCCGCCTGGTGCGCTATCAACTGAAGCTCGATTCGCAGGCCGAGCTGGCATATTCGCTGCTGATCTCGCGGCTGGTCAAATCCGTTCCGTTCGACGTGCTGGAGAAGAGCGTCCCGCGCGAGCGGCTCGGCTGGCCGCTGCGGATCGACGCGCTCGAGCGAACCGCCGATGCCGCGCTGCTGGCCGTCGATTCGCGAAACGCGATCGTGCTCGAATTCGACGCGCGGCTCGCTTGCGTCCGCGTGCTGGGCGGTCCAGGTGACGCATCCGCCGCGCTGCGGCGCCCCGTAGATTTGGCGGTGAGCGGCGCCGAGGTGCTGGTGCTGGATGCCCAGGCGCGGCGGGTCGAGTGCTTCGCGCGCAGCGGCGAGCATCGCCGGGGCTTTGCGGTCTGCGAGGCGGACGAGCCCACCGGCGAGCCAGCCGGGATTGTCGCGCGCGATGCGGCGCTTTTCGTCAGCGACCGCGGTCTGCACCGTCTTAGTAAGTACGATGCGGCCGGGGCGCGGCTGGCGCGCTGGGGCAAGCCGGGACTGGGCGCGGGCGAGTTTCATCGACCCGCCGGCATGACGATCGACGCGCGCGGGCGGCTGCTGGTGATCGACTTTGGCAATCACCGCGGGCAATACTTTGATCTGAGCGGCGAGTTTCAGAGCGTGTTTGGTGCGCGCTGGTACGTGCGCCCGGCGCTGCGCGCCAGACCGCGATAAGTCGACAGCGACTGATCCACCAGGAGCAACCAGACTTGCGTTCAACGAGAAACCTAGCGAAGTTTCGAGCTTTAGCGCCGGCCGGTTCGCGTGCGGCGCGGTTTTCGCGCGCGGCGCTGATTTCATTGGCGGCGCTGGCGGGCTGTGAACGCGCCACACCGCCCAGCGCACCGCGCGACACCGGAATGCCGGAGGTCGCGGCGAGCACACCGACGAGCGCACCCGCGAGCGGCCCAGCCGCGAGCGGCCCGGCAGCCAGCGCCGCGGCGACACTCGACCTCCGCGATTTCCCGTTCACCGCGGTCAGCAACGACGGCGCGTACTTTGTCGCCGCGCGGCCCAGCAGCCAGCCCGTTCCGCTGAACGAGCCGTTCGAGTTGCTGGTTGCGGTGACGCGGGCTGAGCAGCGCGATACGCCGCTACAGCGCGTGCGACTGGATTTCGACGCGGACATGCCCGAGCACCGGCACGGCATGAACACGCAGCCGCTGGTCAGCGCGAACGCGGACGGGACATTCACGGTGCGCGGCGTTCAGTTGCACATGCCGGGTTACTGGGAGCTGTACGCAGACGTGACGCAGGACGGCGTCACCGAGCGGGCGCAGTTCTCTGTTACGCTGGAGTGAGGCGCCGGCTGGCACGCTGGCGGAGCGCGCTTGCGGCCGCGCCGCGCAGTGAGTTAATCTTCAGAGTTTCCAAGCGGAACGCCGTGGAGCCGTCGCAGGTTGGGTGGCGTGCAGGAGTCGCGGAAGTTGCACACGTCTGACGTCAAAGCCGCACGCAGCGAGGCTCCGGCCATCTTGGTGGTTGACGATGAGCCGCTCAAGCGCATCACGCTGCAGATCGAGCTGAGCGAAGCGGGCTACCAGGTGTACGAAGCGGCCGACGCGCAGGTGGCGCGGGCCCTGCTCGACAACAAGAGCATTGACGTGGTCGTCAGCGACGTGCGCATGCCGGGGCTGAGCGGCCTGGACCTGCTCGCGCATGTGAAGAGCGTGCAGCCCGACGTACCCGTGATCCTGATGACCGCGTACGCCACGGTGGACACTGCCGTGCTGGCGCTGAAGCGCGGCGCGTACGACTACATTACCAAGCCATTCACGACGCAGGAGCTGCTGGAGAAGCTTGATCGGCTGTTCGCCGCCCGGGCCCCGGCACAACTGCTACGCGAGGCGGAGATCTTCGGGCGACTGGTGGCCCGCAGCCCGGCGATGCGGCGTCTGTTCGCGCAGGCCCGCACCGCCGCCGACGCCGATCGCACGGTGCTGCTCTGCGGCGAGAGCGGCACGGGCAAGGAGCTGTTCGCCGAAGCGATCCACGCCGCCAGCCGCCGCGCGGATAAGCAGCTCATTCGCTTCGGCTGCGGCGGATTGACGCCCGCGGCGCTGGAGAGCGAGCTGTTCGGTCACGAAAAGGGCGCATTTCCCGGCGCCGCGCGGCAGAAGGCCGGGCGCTTTGAGCTCGCCAGTGGCGGCACGCTGCTGCTCGACGAAGTCGACGAGTTGCCCGCCGAGGTGCAGGTCAAGCTGCTGCGCGTGGTCGAGACGCAGACGCTGGAGCGCGTTGGGGGCGACGAGCGCATCAGCGTCGACGTGCGGCTGATCTGCGCCACGAAGCGCGACCTTCTCGCGCTTGTGAAAGAGTCGCGCTTCCGCGAAGACCTGTATTACCGGCTGAATGTGATCAGCCTGGTGATCCCGCCGCTGCGCGACCGCCGCGACGACGTCGCCATCCTGGCGCAGCATTTCATCGAGAAGCACGCGGCCCTGGCCGGCAATCGCCGCGTGGCGATCTCGCCGCACGCGCTGGACGAGCTGGTGCGGCACGTCTGGCCGGGCAACGCGCGCGAGCTTGAGCACGTGATCGAGCGGGCCCTGGCGTTCTGCAACGGCGGCGAAATCCGCCCCGAGCACATCCTGCCGCTGCCCGGAGCCACCTCCCCCATGGCCCCGCCGCCGCTGGAAGCCCCCGAGCAGACGCACCTGGGTCTGACGGAGACGGTCGCGGATATCGAAAAGCGGCTGATCCTGATGGCGCTGCGCAGCTGCGGCGGGAACCAGGCCCGCGCGGCGCAGCGGCTGGGCATCCCGCGCACCACGCTGCGCGACAAGATGGCCAAATACAGCATTCCGGTCAGCTAATCCAAATTCTGAGCACGCCTGGATCGACACAGCCAAGCCCGCGCCTGGGATCGTCGGCGTTGGTCCGCTATTCGGGCCACTTCAGCTCGGCGCGCTTGGCCTGACGCGGCAAGCCGCCCGCGAGCGCTTGGAAGAGCATCACACCCAGCGAATAGACGTCGATGCGGGCGTCGACCGCCGCCGCGCCGGCGAGCTGCTCGGGGCTGGTCCACGGCAGCGAGCCGAGCAATTGGCCCGTCTGGGTCATGGAATGCTGCGCCGTGTCTTCGGCCGTGCCGGGCCGCGAGAGCTTGGCCAGGCCAAAGTCCAGGATATACGGCTTGCCCGTTTGATCGACGCGGATGTTGCTGGGTTTGAGATCGCGATGCACGACGCCGCGCTGGTGCGCGATGGCCAGCGCGCGGCAGATGATTACGAAGAGTCGCACGATCTGCCTGGGGCGCGTCTCGCGGCTTTGGCCCGTGCCGGCTGTGCCGCCCAGCTACGCGACGTGGCGATCCAGCGTCTGGCCGTCAACATAGTCCATCGCGAAGTAGTCGTGCCCGGCCGCGGCGCCGCCGTGGTGAATGGTGACGATGTTGTCATGCTCGAGCAGCGCCAGGATCTGCATCTCGCGCTCGAAGCGGACGCGGTCGTCGTTGCCGGCGAACGGACCCGAACGCATCACCTTGATCGCGACATTGCGGCGTGTAGCCAGTTGCAGCGCCTGGTAGACGACGCCTTGTCCGCCGCGGTGCACCTCGCGCACGATTCGATAGCCGGGGATGGCGTCGCTGGCGAGCGGGCTGGCATGCTTGAGGTCGCTGTCCCAGGTGGCCATCGAAGTGGGATCGTGCGGCGACGGCGGTGCGGGATTGCTGCTCACCGAGCTCCCCGGGCCCGGGCCCTCGTGCAATTCGACTCGTGCGTTGAGCGTGCACGGAATATAACTGCGCCAACGTGGCTGCGGTACTCAAACCCATCCGGGCGGCGTTGCGTACGACGGCGTGCGCGGCGCTCGCGCTACTGTGCTCGATGGGCTGCAAGCAGGCGCGGGAGCAGACGATGACCGGCCCCAATGCGCCCCAGAAGCCCAATCGGCTGAGCGCGGCCACTTCGCCATACCTTCAGCAACACGCGAACAACCCGGTCGATTGGTACGAGTGGGGCCCGGAAGCGCTGCGCCGCGCCCGCGATGAAGACAAACCGATCTTCCTGAGCATCGGCTACTCGGCGTGCCACTGGTGCCACGTCATGGCGCACGAGAGCTTTGAGAGCGCCGCCGTGGCCGAAGTGCTGAACCGGCATTTCGTCAGCATCAAGGTCGACCGCGAAGAGCGTCCTGACCTGGACGAGATCTACATGCAGGCGACGATGATCTTGAACCAGGGTCAGGGCGGCTGGCCGATGAGCGTATTTCTGACGCCCGAGCTCAAGCCGTTTTTCGCCGGCACCTATTTTCCGCCCGAGTCGCGCTGGGGCCGGCCGGGCTTCCGCGAGCTGTCTCTGCGGATCGCCGAGTTCTGGACCACGCGCCGCGCCGCACTGCTGGCCGACGCCGACAAGCTGACCGAGTACCTGGTCGAGCATCTGGCATCCGCTCAGCCGGGCGAGGGCGCGATCACGCTCAGCCTGATCGACCGCACCGCCGACCTGCTGGCCAGGGCGTTCGACGAGCAGCGCGGCGGGATGCTCAGCGGCGGGACCAACAAGTTCCCGCCCAGCATGGCGCTGGGCCTGATGCTGCGCTCGGCGCGGCGCGGGCGCGATGAGCCTGCGCGGGCCCGCGTGCTGCTCGAGCGCGTGCAGACCACGCTCGACCACATGGCCGCGGGCGGGATCTTCGACCACCTGGCCGGCGGGATCGCGCGCTACAGCACCGATCCCGATTGGCTCGTGCCGCACTTTGAAAAGATGCTTTACGACCAGGCGCTGGTCGGACGCGCCTACGTCGAGGGTTACCTGGTTACCCAGCGGCCGGACTATGCCCGCAACGCGCGGGCGATCTTCGACTACGTGCTGAGCGACCTGCAATCGCCCGCGGGCGGCTTCTACAGCGCCCGCGACGCCGACAGCGAGGGCGAGGAAGGCAAGTACTACGTCTGGACGCAAGCTGAGATCCTCGCCGCGCTCGGGCCCGATGCCGGCCCACGCTTCTGCAGCTATTACGACGTCAGCGAATCCGGCAACTGGTCTGACCCGCACGCGCCCGGCGTCGCCAAGAACATCCTGCATACGCCGCGCGACTTGGCGACCGTCGCCAGGCTCAACCAGGTCGATGCGGCCCAGCTTGAGCAGGAGTTGGCCGATGGCCGCGCCAGGCTGCTGGCGCTGCGCGCGGCGCGCGTCCCGCCGCTGCGCGACGAGAAAATCTTGGCGGAGTGGAACGGGCTGATGATCGCCAGCCTGGCCTTCGGCGGCGCCGCGCTGGACGAACCGCGCTATGTGCAGGCCGCGGCCCGCGCAGCGGAGGCCGTGCTGAGCCAGCAGGTGCGTGAAGGCCGGCTGCTGCGCTCCTATCGCGACGGGCGCGCGTCGCAGTATGGGTTCCTGTCGGATTACGCCTGCATGATCGAGGGGCTGCTCGAGCTCTACGAAGCGACCTTTGATGCCCGTTGGCTGCAGCACGCGGTCGAATTGAATCAGGCCGCGATCCGCCTACACGCCGACGAGCGCGACGGCGGCTTCTTCTTCACCGCCAGCGATCACGAGACGCTGCTGGCACGCACCAAGGACCTGCGCGACTCGGCCGTGCCGTCGGGCAACTCGGTGCAGCTCATGAACCTGCTGCGGCTGGCCTCGATCCTTGGCGACGCGCGACTGCGCGAGCTGGCCGAGCGCAGCATGACGCGCCTGGGCGCTCAGGTGCTGGCCAATCCGGGCGCGGGCGAGCGCTTTCTGGCGGCGGCGGAATTCGCGCTCGCCGGCCCAATCGAAATCGCCGTCGTCGGCCCGCCTGACGATCCGCGGACGCAGCGGCTGGCGCGCGTGGCGCGCAGCGCATACCTGCCAAACCGCGTGCTGATGGGGCTCGACCCCAACGAGCCCGGCAAGGCCTTTCCGTCGCCACTGCTGCGCGACCGCACGCTGGTGAACGGGCGACCGGCGGCGTACGTCTGCCGAAACTACGTTTGCCAGTTGCCGTTCACCGACGCGGACGCGCTGCAGGCGCGCCTGGCTGAATGATCGCGCTGCCCGCGCTTGCAACGACCGCGACCGGACGCGACCCGATGACCGCAGCCAACGCCATGACGCTCGCTGATCAGGACCTGCTGGCGCGGCTGGTTGCCTTCGATACCACCAGCGATCGCTCGAACGCCGCGCTGATCGACTTTGTCTGCGACTATGCCGGTCTTCCGCCCGGTGATGTGCTGCGCATGCCCGACGCTGCGGGCTCCAAGATCAATCTGCTGCTGCGCGTTGGGCCGGATGAGCCGGGCGGGATTCTGCTCTGCGGACATGTCGATTGCGTGCCGGCGCGCGAACCGGACTGGGCCAGCGACCCGTTTGCGCTCACCCGCCGCGACGGCCGGTTGGTGGGCCGCGGCGCCGTCGACATGAAGGGCTTCGTCGCGCTGGCACTGAACCGGCTGCGCGCTCGACACAGCCGGTCCGAGCTGCGCCGCCCGCTGCTGCTGCTGCTGACACACGATGAGGAGGTCGGGTCGGCGGGCGCGGCACGTTTCGCCCGCGAGTGGCGCGACGCCTGGCCGCTGCCGCGCGATGTGATCGTCGGCGAGCCGACCGGGCTGCGCGTCGTGCGCATGCACAAGGGGCACCTGGCGCTGCGCTTCACGCTTCGCGGGCGGCCGGCGCACAGCGGCTATCCGCATCTGGGGCAGAACGCGATCGAGCGCGCCACGCCACTGCTGGCGGCATTGGCCGAACTGGCGCAAAGCTGGCGGCATGTCCGCACGCCCAGCAGCGCGCATTTCCCCGAGGTGCCTTACCCGGTGCTGAACATCGCCACACTTGCCGCCGGCGAAGCCGTCAACGTCGTCCCGCGCGAGTGCGTGATCCAGGTCGGTGTGCGGCTCATGCCGGGCCAATCCAGCAGCGCGGCGCTGGACGAGATGCACGCGCTCATCGCGCGGCTGCCGCCCGAGACGCGCGCCGCCCTGCACTTCGAGACGATCCGCGACAACCCGCCGATGCTCTGCGACAAAAACGCGCCGGCAAACATCGAACTGGCCCGGCTGCTGCGGCAGTGTGCCAGCGTCGGCGTTTCGTACGCCAGCGACGCCGGCTGGCTGTCAACGATGGGGCTGAATTGCGTGCTTTTCGGACCGGGCCGCATTGAAGACGCGCACCAGGCCAACGAGTTCATCTTGCACGAGGCGTTCGAGGCCGGTGGCCGCTGGCTAGATCAGATCATCGAGCGCTTCTGCATCGCCTAGCCGGAGTCGACCTGTGTCGCAGCCCAGCCCGCCGCCAATCGCGAATTGGATCCAGGCCGATCTGACGTGGATCGACGGACGCTTCGAGCCAAATGTCGCCGTGAGCATCGATGCCAGCGGCCGCATCGCGCAGGTCGCGGCAGTGCCCGCTGCGCCGCCTCGGCGGCTTGCGAGCGCGGCCCTGCTGCCAGGGTTCGTGAACGTGCACAGCCATGCGTTTCAGCGCGAGCTGCGCGGCCAGGGCGAGACCTACCCGGCCGGTCGCGGCGATTTCTGGTCGTGGCGCGAGTCGATGTACGCGCTGGTCGAGCAATTGCCCGCGGAACGCGTGCGCGCGGCGTACGCGCTGGCGTTTCAGGAGATGCTGGTCGCCGGCTACACCAGCGTGGGCGAATTCCACTACCTGCGGCACAGCGGCTGCGACGCGTATGATTTTGCGCTGGACGAGTTGATCCTGGACGCGGCGCACCAGGCCGGCATCCGGCTGGTGCTGCTGCTGACGTACTACGAAACGGGCGCGATCGGCCAGCCGTTGAATCGCGCTCAGCAGCGCTTCGCAACGCGCAGCGTGGCCGATTTCATCGCGAGCTTGGAGCGCCTCGCCCCGCGGCTGCGGCCTGAGCAATCGCTTGCGATCGCGCCGCATAGCGTCCGCGCGGTGCCGCCAGCCGCGCTGCGCGAACTTTTTGCCGCCGCCGCCGAGCGCGGCGTGCCCTGCCACATCCATTTGGAGGAGCAGCAGCGCGAGCAGGATGATTGCCGGGCGGCCTTCGGCGTGGCGCCGATGCGCTGGGTGCTCGAGCGCGCGCCGGTCGGTCCGAATTGCACCGCGATTCACGCCACGCACGCCGAGCCCCAGGCCCTGGACGACTGGCTGGCCGCCGGCGCACGCGTGTGCGTTTGCCCGATCACCGAGGGCAATCTGGGCGATGGGCTGGCCGACCTGCCGCGCGTGCTGACGCATGCCGGGCGGCTGTGCATCGGGTCTGACTCCAACATCCGCCTCGATCCTTTTGAAGAGCTGCGCTGGCTGGAGTTTGTGCAGCGGCTGCGGGCCGAGAAGCGCGGCATCGCGCGCCGCAGCGACGGCGACCTCGCGGCGCCGCTGATCGAGATCGGCACGTGCAACGGCGCCGCGGCGCTCGGCCTGGCCGCCGGCCGCATCGCGCCCGGTCAATGGGCCGACTTCTGCGTGCTGGACCTAACGCACCCGGAGCTGCGCGGCTGGACGCCCGAGACGCTCGCGACGCACGCGATCTTCGGCGGCAGCGCGGCGTGCGTTCGCGAGGTGTGCGTGGGCGGCGCGTGGCAAGCGGTGTGCGTCTGACACGGGCCGCGCCGCGACCCAGATTTCCGCGCTTCTTGTGGACGAAACGGGTACATTGACATCGTCTTTCCGACCTGAGACCGAGGGAGCTCTGCATGCTGTCGTTGCGTTCCACGCTTGCGTGCTTGACGTTTTCGTGGGTAAGCGTTGCCGCCGTGCTGGCACATTCGGATGACGCGAAGGTTCGCGACCGGCAGCCGCCCTATCGCGGCCCGGGTTATCGCGCAATTCTGCGCGACGCACTGCCGAGCTTTCCGTCCAGCGGCGTGACGCTGATGAGCTGGCTTCCGCTGCAGGAGTTCGGCACGCAGCACACCAGCGGCAATTCTTGCTGGGGCTACGTTTCGCCCAGTGGCCGCGAATACGCCATCATGGGGCTCTCGCACGGCACGGCATTCGTGGAGGTGACCGACCCGGCCGATGCGCGCGTGGTCGCCGTGCTCTCCGGGCCTGCCGGCCTGTGGCGAGACGTCAAAGCATTCGGCGAGTACGCCTATTCCGTCAGCGAGAGCGGCAGCGGCATTCAGGTCTTCGATTTGCGGCAGATCGACGATGGAACGGTCAGCTTCGTCCGCAACGTGACAACCGGCGGCGCAACCGCGACACACACACTCGTGCTCAACCCGCAGAGCGGTCACCTGTATCGCTGCGGCGGCGGTTCGAACGGCCTGCGGATGTACAGCCTGGCCACGCCGGACAATCCCACGCTGGTCGGAAGCTGGTCGTCGCGCTACGTGCACGAGGCACAGGTGGTCAGCTACAGCAGCGGCCCCTACGCCGGCCGCGAGATCGCCTTCTGTTGCGGCGGCTTGAACACGGGATTCTCGGAGACTGGGTTATACATCGTCGATGTGACCAACAAGGCCGCGCCGGTGCAGCTCTCATATGTCAACTGGCCGATGGCCGCCTATTCGCATCAGGTGTGGTTGTCTGAAGATCGCCGCTACGCCTACATCAATGACGAGCTTGACGAGCAGAACTTCGGCAACACAACGCGCACGCTCATCATCGACGTGCAGGACCTGGCGGCCCCGGTGCTGGCCGGGCAATACAGCAACGGCTCCACCGCGGTCGATCACAATCACTATGTGATCGGAGATCGCATCGTGCAGTCCAGCTACCGCAGCGGCCTGCGCATCTTCGACATCAGCAACCCGACGGCGCCGACCGAAATCGGCTATTTCGACACCTGGCCGCAGGATGATCTGCCGAATTTCAACGGGCTGTGGAACAACTATCCCTTCCTGCCCAGCGGCACGATCCTCGGCAGCGACATTGAAAAGGGCCTCTTTGTCTGGCGCCTGCCGGGCAGCGGGCTGAGCTTCACGTATCCGAGTGCGCTGCCGCAGCAGATCAACCCGGCCGGCCAGACGATCGATGTGTCGATCAACGTGCAGGGTGCGTCGGTGCCGATTGCGAGCAGCGCCCGGATGCTGTTGGACAGCGGCGCGGGCTACGCGTCGATCCCGCTGGTGAACGTCAGCGGCAACCTGTATCGCGCGACGTTTCCGCCGATCGCCTGTGGCCGCACGCTGCGCTTCTACTTCGAGGCTGACACGAGCGATTCGCTCACGTGGCGCGATCCGCCCAGCGCCCCGCAACGTTCGTACGAAGCGCTGGCCGCGTACGGCAGCAGCGTGCTGCTGTCGGACGATCTGGAGACCAACACGGGCTGGACGGTCGGCTCGGCCCAGGATTTCGGCGTCGGCGCGTGGTTGCGCGGCAATCCGCCGGGCAACTTGGCCGAACCCGCCGACGATCACTCGCCGATCGGGATCACATGCTTCTATACCGGCGTATCCAGTGACGTCAGCGGACGCACGACGCTGACGACGCCGACGTACGACCTGAGCAGCGCTGCCGAAGCACGCATCCGCTACTGGCGCTGGTATAGCAACAGTTCCGACGTCTTCAGCATCAACGACACTTTCACGATCGAGATCTCCAACAACAACGGCACGAGCTGGGCGCTGGTCGAGCGGATCGGCACCGGTTTCGACTCCTCCGGCGGCTGGATTTCGCATGAGTTCCGCGTCGCGGACATCGTGCCGCCGTCGGCGCAGATCCGGCTGCGCTTCGTCGCCACCGACCTGGGTTCGCCGTCAGTCGTCGAGGCCGCGATCGATGACCTGAGCGTGCTCGTGCCCGATTGCGTCGCGCCCTGCCCCGGCGACCTCAACGGCGACCGCAGCGTGGATGAATCCGACCTGGGAGCGCTGTTGGCCGCTTGGCAGGCCGGCAGCGGCGGCGACCTGGACGCAGACGGCGACACGGACGAATCTGACCTCGGCCTGCTGCTGGCAAACTGGCTGAACGTCTGCCCGTAGCAGAAACCTGCGCGGTGGATCGCGCCGCGCGATCCGTCGCAAAATGCGCGAGAGCGCGGTCAGCCGCGCAGTGCGACGACGGCGTTTCACACGCCGCGGACGGACGTGTTCGCGGTAGAGCGGCTTCATGTTTGCTAAATCGCGTAGTGCCTTAAATTCGGCCCCGCAGGGGCCGCGGGTCGTCACCGATGGCGTGTCTTGGTTTTCTGGAAATTCGGCCCCGGCGGTCCGCGGAATGTCGCCAATGATGTGTCTGGGTTTTCTAG
>CAZHTF010000019.1:0-44666 GCA_964535305.1 uncultured Planctomycetales bacterium
GCGTACCGGTCATGTCCGCGATTCGCTGGATGAACAACAGCGCCGCGAGGATCACGCCGACCGTGACAGCGATTGCCATGTCAAAGATGACCGTCAGGCCGAAGCAAATCAGCAGCACGATGATGTCGTGCCGCGGGGCTACCCGCAGCACATGAATGAAGTGCTTCACTTCGCTCATGTTCCAGGCCACGATGAAGAGCAGCGCCGCCATCGCCGACATCGGTAGGTATCCAAGCCACGGGGCGAAGAGCAGCATCGCCAGCAGAATGAACAGCGCGTGCGTCATGGCCGCCAGCGGCGAGCGCGCCCCGTAGCGGATGTTGGTCGCGGTGCGCGCGATCGCGCCGGTCGCGGCGAATCCGCCAAGAAGCGGCGCGACCAGGTTGCCGACGCCTTGAGCGAGCAGCTCGGCATCGGGATCGTGCTTCTTGCCGGTCATGCCGTCGGCCACGACTGCCGACAGTAGCGACTCGATCGCGCCCAGCATCGCCACCGCGAAGGCCGAGGTGAGCAGCGCGCTGAAGCGGTCAAAGTCCAGGCTGGCCAGCAGCGGCCGGCCCTGCTCATCGGGATATTCCCAGGGCCAGGCGAAGCGCGGCAGCGCCTGCGGAATGCCGTCGAAGCGCGATTGAATCGTGGCGACGGAGAAATCGGGAACCCAGTGCGTCAGAACAAGTGCCAGGCACGCGGCCGCCGGCAGGGCCACGATCGGGGCCGGGATGCGACGCGTGATCCGCGGCAGCCCCAGCAGCAGCGCCAGCGTAAACAGGCCGATCGCCATGTCCTGCAGACGCAGCGTGGGGAGCGCCAGCGCGATGCTCCAGACGCGTTCGACGAAGTGATCGGGCATGTGCTCGATCGCCAGGCCGAAAAAATCCTTGAGCTGCAGCGTCGCGATCACCACGGCGATGCCGGAGGTGAAGCCGGTGACGACCGGAAAGGGGATGTACTCAACCAGCCGACCCAGCCGGGCCAGCGCCATGCCCGCCAGGATCAACCCGGCCAGCGCCGTGGCCAGCAACAACCCGCCGGGCCCATGCTGATGCGCGATCGGCGCGAGGATCACGACGAATGCGGCGGTCGGTCCGGAGACCTGCACCTTCGAGCCGCCCAGCAGCGCGATGACTGCCCCGGCCACGATGCCGGTGTACAGTCCGTGTTGCGGCGGCACGCCGGACGCGATCGCCAGCGCCATGCACAGCGGCAGTGCGACAAAGCCGACCACCGCGCCGGCAAGCAGGTCGGCGCGCAGATCGGCCCAGCCGTAGCCGTTGCGAAATGCCATGCGGAGCGCGAAGAATGGCTGCAATCCGGTTGGCAGCGCGGCGGCCGGCGGCGGTTGTGACGGAAGTGGTTGATGATGTTGGTGCATTCGCGGGCCGCGGGCCGGCTCAGGTGGGCTCGCCGGGTTGGGCCTTGGTGAACACGTACGGGCCTTTTTCGCTGCCCCAGACCTGTTTGCCCTGCGCGTCGAAGCCGCGATCCCACGTCTGCATGCCACCGGGCAGGATCATGACCTCGGAGGTCGCGTATTTCGCGCCGCGCAGCGCGCTCTCGCAGGCCTCGCCGCTGGTGCTGCCGACAAACGCCGGCCCGTCGCGCCGCAGCGTCACGGTGCAGCCGCGGCGCGGCGCGAGCTGCGCCGGTGTGAGGCTGTCAAAGCGCGCCGGTTGGCGAAACGCGCCGGCGAATTCAAGCGGATCACCGGGCAGCTCAAACACGCGGCTTTCGAATGTCCCGCCGCCGCCGATCACGACCTGATAGATCCGCTGGCGATAGGGCCGATCCAGCGCTTCGGCCGCCGCCTGCTCGACGTACAGCCAGAAGCCGTCATCGCGGGTCGACCAGATCGGGACGATCTCCAGGCGGATGTCGCGGAAATCTGGGTCCTTTGCGGCCTGTGGCGCGCTGCTGAACGAGCCGCGCATGTACGCGATCAGTTGTGAGAGATCCGCGCGCGTCGCCAGTTCCGCCCTGCGCTCCGCGCTGACGCCGGCAGGTCCAGCCGGGTTCTGGCAGCCGGCCAGTAGCGTCAACATCGGGAGCAATCCGCGAATCGCCGCCAGCCGGCCACGCAGAATTCCAGCAGTCGCGGCGTTCGCTCGTTGACAATCTTGCATGGGGCCTCCGAGTCCGCATTTGTAGCGGATGCGGGGATATTACGCGATTCGCAGGCCGATGCGTGTGCGTCCGGGCGCCGTGCGGACGCAGCGGTGGTCCGCGGCGCGCTCTCAGGCGCTGCGCCGCCGCACGTTGCCGCACGCGAGCAGACACAGCCAGGCCAGGCTGCTGGCCGGCTCGGGAACCAGCGTACCCAGCGCGTTCGTGTTGAGCGTTCCGTTGATCCCGCCGCTGATCGTGTCGAGCGTCAGGTCGGCCAGCACGTTGGCAGGATCGCCGAGCGTGGGCAGCGCCAGCGGGAACTGCGGAATGGCCAGGTTGGGGTTGCTGGAGTTTGTCAGGTCGATCAAACGCGAAGACGTGAGCATCGCGCTCGTCCCATTCAGCAAAATCTCGCCATCCAGCGGGAGTGGCAGCGGCGCGCCCGGCAGCGTGAACACATTGCCGAAGAAATCGAATGTGGCAGTCAGCGAAACCAGCGGCACGACGCTGAAGGCGTAGCGGTTCTGACCGACGGGCGTCAACGTGCCGGGTGCGGCCGTGCCGATCTGCGTGACGCTCAGGCTGGTGATGGTGGCGTTGCCGAGCGGGAGGGTGATCGGAATCCCGCCGAGGTAGAGGAAATCCGGGTTTCGCGTGCGGAAAGTCGCCGTGCTGAGCGTGACGCTGGCGGGCAGGCTGATTGAGCCGCTGTCCAGCAGATCGACGGCGTAGTTGCTCAGGCTCAGCGATCCGCCGGCCGTATCGATCGCGATCTGGAAGCCGCCGGCGCTGCGCGTGTTCTGCGGGCCGCCGAGATTGCCATCCAGCGAGACGCTCACCGGTAAGTTCTCCGTTGGGCCGAACGGTCCGAACAAGCCGGGCTTGGTGCGCGTGCCGGTCGGGTTGCTGGTGGCGTCGTAGTTGCCGATCAAGGTGCCCTGCGTGTCGACCGCGGCGCTGACGTTGGCATTCAGACCGCTGGTGTTGGAGTTGATCTGAAAGGCGTACGGCAGTTGCTCGCCGCCGAAGAGCGCGGCGTTGCAGAAGCCGACTACGGTCAGGAGAGGTGTGATTCGGCGCATGGGCGTCGCTCCGCTGTGTTCGTCAGGTCCGAAAACCGCCACCAGACTGGGGAGATCGCGCAGATGCGAGGATCTCACTGATCCTAGTCCGCGCGACGCCCGAAAATCAAAGCTCCGACGGTGTGCCCAGTCCTCATAGCCACGAGCGTGGCCGCAGATCGCGCTGCGGCGTGGCGCTTCGGACGCTGTTTCGATTGAAGAATTGACCCAAGCGTTGCAGGCGGATTGCCGACGAAGAGCGTAAAGGCAGGAAATGCTAAGGCGCTGTCAGGACTGACCATGAGCACCAACAGTGTGAAAACCGATCCGATCGTGACGATGATCTGCCCGAACCTGAACTGCGGGCAGACGGTGATTGCGCCGCCGTCGGCTCGCGGCAAAGTGGTGCGCTGCGCGTATTGCAGCAGCCCGTTCCGCGTCCCGGATGTCGCGCCGCCTACCCCGGATCCGGAGCCACCCAAGCAGCGCCGCGCCTGAGCTGGGCCGTCCGCGACGTACGCCGAGCTTGACCTGCCGCGCCTTCGAGGGGGAAGGACAGTGGTTGCGATTCATGCCATTGAATTCGCGTCGCCTGCCGCAGGCGGTGCGGTGAAGAAGCTGCGCGCCGCGCACTCCACGCGGAGGCGCGTATGAGCTACCTGCTTGAAACACTCGGGCGCGGATTGCTGTCGCAATTGCATGACGCATTCCGCAGCCAGTTGCCCGCCGAAGACGAGCTCGACCTGCCCGAACTGATCACGCGCTGCGCGGATTCGCCGCGCTCGGCGGACCTGGCGCTGCGGCTGGGCATGGTGCATCTGCGAGCCATGCGGCTGTCCGACGCGCGGGCCTGTTTCGAGCGCGCCCGCGGCATCGACCCGCAGGCTCCCTATCCGACGCTGGGTCTGGCGTGCGTGTTCGACGAGCTGGGCCGCGATGATCTGGCCGTTGGCGAACTGCTGCACGCGCGCGAGCTCGATCCGCAGGACCCGGCCATCACCTTTGCGATCGCAATGTGCCGCGAACGCAGCGGCGATGAGGCCGCGGCGATCAGCGAATATGCGCGGGCCATCGGGCTGTGTCCGCGGCTGCGGAACGCGTACGAACGTCGCGCGGCGCTGGCGATTCACCGCAGCCAGTGGGACGACGCGCTGCGCAGCTACGAGCATCTGAACGGGCTGGACCCCGGCGATGTCGACGTGCTGCTGACGCTGGCGACGCTGCACCTGGCGGCCCGGCAGCCAGCGTCCGCGATCGAGCGCTTTCAATGCGCGCTGCTGATCGAGCCGGATTGCACCGAGGAGGCCACCCGCGAGACGCAGCAGCTCTGCCAGAACGGCCGCACCGACGAGGCACTGGCCGCTTTCGAAAGCCTGGTCGAAAAGCACCCCGGCGTATCCGAGTTCCGCGTGCACCTGGGCGATCTCTACGCCCGCAGCGGCGACGATGCGGCAGCAATCGCCAGCTACCGGGCCGCGATCGAGCTGCACCCGGGCTTCATTGAAGCCACGGTCAAGCTCGGGACGCAGCACCTGCGCCAGGGCCGCTACGAGGACGCGGCCCAGGCCTTCAACCGCGCCGTCGAGTTGAACGACCGCATGCTGCTAGCCTTCGCCGGGCTGTGCGTCGCGCAGGCCGCCGCTGGGCAGCACAGCGCGGCGCTTGAGACGCTTGGACTGGCGGCCAGCCTCGAGCCCAACAGCACGCTGCTGCTCTCGGAGACCGCGCGGCTGCATCTGCGCGCCACGCAGATGCGCGACGCAGCCGCGATCCCGCGCGACAGGGCGTCGCCGCCGCACGACGCGCGCGTCGAGGATTGGATGAACGAAGCGCTCCGCCGCCACGCACAGGCCCTGCTGCGCTGGCCGCGGCGGGCCGATCTGCTGTATCGCCACGGCGTCTTGCTGCGGCACCAGGGCGCGTTTGACCGCGCGCAACGGGCCTTCTGCGACGCACTCCAGGTTCAGCCGACGTTCGTGAAGGCCGCGGTGCGCTTGGGGGTATGCCTGCGCGAGCGCGGCCGCGTGGATGAAGCGCTCGACACGCTGCGGCACGCACTGTTCGTCTCGCCCGAGACGCTCCAGACGCACTATCGCCTGGCGCTGCGTTTCGCGCAACGGGCGCAGTTCGACGTGGCGCTCGATCACTTCGAGCAGGATCTGCCCGCCGACATCGCCCGCGACTTCCGCGCCAATCTCACGCTGGCGCTGCAGAGTGTCGGAATGGTCGATCGCGCCGCGGCCACCTGGCGCTGCTTCTGCGAAGTCAACGAAGCCCAGCTCGCGGAAACGCGCGGCGTGCGCACCGCGCCCACGCCGCACGCGGGCGACGCAGGATTCTGACCCCCAGCAGGAAGTGCGCCGCGGGCGCTGTGCGCGCCGCTTGCGCGATCCGAAAATTCAACACGCGCCGCGAAGCTGCGGCATGCCGGGTGTGCGGTGCGACTCAAGCACGCTTGCGGGCTGCCCGATGCATCTCTTGGGGAACGGGTGACCCCAGGCGCAATTCACGCGCTGCAGATACTCACACTTGCTCGTTCGAAGGAGAACGCATGAGCCGTTTCGCTCGCATTGCCGCCCTGACTTGCCCGATCGCCGCGCTGTTGGCGCTGGGCGGTTGCCCAACGACAAGCACAACGACAACCACAACAACGACTGGAACCGGAACCGGCACGGGCACCGGCACGACTGATACCAGCGACATTCAGAGCTTCCTGCCCAGCAGCGTCTCGCTGGATGTCAGCGAAGTCAGCGCCGTACAAAGCGCCCGCACGCCCGCGGATGGCTACCGCGGCATCGTGCGCGGCTCGGCCGACATCGTCGAGATGTTCCAGAATGCCGGCGACATCGTGGTCTCGATCGGCCAGCAGATTACCGACGACCTGACCGCGCGGACGCAGTCGCAGGTCAGCGGCGAGCTGACCATCAACAGCACCACGGTCAGCTACAAGTGCGACTTTGGCGCATTCGACTTCGACGGCGACGGTACGCTGGACGGCTCGGGCAACTCACAGACTGTGCCGGTCGCGTTCCGCATCTGGACCGACCGCGGCTCGGGATTTGTGCAGCTCATGTGCGGACTGGTGACCGTGCTGCCACGCTCCGGCAACCTCGGGGCCGGCACGCTCGTGGCCCGGCCTGTCAATGGCGACGGCAGCGCCCCGGCCGATCAGCAGCTTCTGATTCAGTGGGATCGCACCGACTCGGCACACAAGTGGAACCTGGCGTACGTCAGCGGCTCGGTCGATCAATCGCTGCAGGTCAAGGCCGATATCGCCTACACGCGCGTTGACCTGCGCGAGAACGGCAGCGGCGTCACCGAGAAGACCGTCCGCGCCAGCGCCGACTTCCAGCAGCACCCCAATGGCTACACCTCAATGCAGTCCGCCGTGCACTACCAGCGGCAGAGCACGGCACTGCTGCTCTCGGCGCAATCGACCGGCGGGACGGACACGACCACGGCCAGCAATCTGTGCCTGAATTTCGCGGATTTCAGCGACCTCTCGGGCGCAGCCTGTCTGAGCTTCGACACGCAGGACATGAGCTACCTGCCGCTCCCGGTCGGCGGCGAGAACGCCTTCCCGGCGGGTTTCACGGAAAGCCCGACGTTCTAGATCGAGTTTGGGTCTCACAACGCACGACGCAGAAAGCAGGACGCCGGTGGCCATGCCGAGCATCCTGCTTTCTGCGTTTTTCTTGGCGGAGTCCGGATCAGTCCATGTGCGAGCGGTGCGGGTTCTTGAAGGCGATCGCAGCGCACGCGACCGCGAACAGAAACGCGAATGCCCACGGGATCCACGGCCGCGTCGCCTCCAGACCGTTCACGTCCCACGGCGGCGGGCGGTCTTCGCCCTTCTTCGATTGTGCCAGCACGGGCGCGGCCAGCACGCACGCGTAACAAAGCGACACTGCAAGCCGGATGACGCAGCGGCGGAAGAGCGGCATGTACGACGCCATGACCAAGTCTCCAATTCAAAACTTCAGCTTACTTCTGTGCGGTTTGTGCTACAAGCGCCTGCTTTCCGCCGCGCCACGCGTCGTTCGGGTTTGAAGCCGGTCGACTCGCGACCCGCGGCCGCGCCGAACGCACGCGGTCGGCGGTTGCCAACTCGCCGGTACTGCGTAACAATACGTGGCTTGACTGGATCCGTGGAACCGTTCGCCGCCGGCGCGTTTGGGTGCGGCGCTCAGGGGCTTGGAGATGGAATATCCTCGCATCAGCAAGATCAAGCGTCGCCGGAAGCACGGCTTTCTGGCGCGCATGCGGACCAAGGGCGGTCGCAAGCTCATCAGCCGCAAGCGGCGCCTGGGACGGCGCGTCAACGTTCGCCCGTAATCACCACCGCTCGGGGCGCGGCGCGCTCGCGGCACTGCTGGTGCTGGCGTGCGCGTGCAGCGCGCCGGTCGCGGCCCGTGCCGCGGATCCGCTGGAGTTGATCCCCGCGGATGCCCTGCTGGCTTGGTCGTCGCGTCCGTTGCCGGAGGTTTCGCCGCCTTCAGACGACGAAGCGCCCTCGCCGCTGACGACGCTCTTTGACGTCGGGGCCCGGATCGCCGGCCGGCCGATCGAAGGCCGGGCGCAACTTGCGCTGCGCGCGGTGGAGTTGCTGGGCCTGGTGATCCGCTACGAATTTGCGCTGACGATCCTGGACGCCCGCGCGAAGCCGCTCGAGAACGACCCCGACAGCCGCCGCGTCGATCAGCTCCGCTTCGCGCTGGTGGTGCGGACGCAGGGGCGCTCCGAGCCGTTGCGGCGCGTGATTCAAAAAGTCGTCAACGAACAGACCGATCAATCACAGGCGACGCTCGCGCGGCGTAAGGCACAGAGATGGAGCTACCAGGAGCTGCGCGACGCGCGGCTGCCGGAATGGTGCCGCATCGGCTGGGGCCAGATCGAAGACTGCTTCGTGCTGACGGTCGGCGAGGAGGTCTGGGCCCAGGTCGCCGACGTCGCCGCGGGCAAATCCGCGTCGCTGGGGGGCGATCGCTTCGTCGCCAGCGGCCGCAGCAAGCGTCCAGATGCATTGATTGAGGTGATCGTCTCGGTGAACGGCATTCGCCAGCGGCTGGATCCGTTTGTGCAAGGCCGGGCCAGCGAATTCTTCACGGCCTGGCGCGCAGACGACATTGATCGCGCGCACTGGGCGCTGGGCTTTGAGCAGCGGGCGCTGTATTGCACGGCGCGATTTCTAAAAGGCGACACAACGCTCGAGCGGCTGTACGCGGACCCAACCATCCGCGACCCGCGGCTGCTGGCGACGATTCCGGACAGCGCCCGCTACGCGATTTATCGCGTGCCGGCGGGGCAGATCATGACGCGGCTGTTCTCCAGCCTCTACAGCACGCGCGGGCAGGACGTGCGCCAGACGGTCGACGCCGAATGGGCTCGCATTCAACGCGAGCACGGTTTCGACGCCGAGCGCGATCTGCTCGCGCACCTGGGCGATACGATCGTGCTGCACAACGACCCGCCACACCCGCTGCGCCTGCCGCTGGCGATGACCGGGCTGGTGGAAATACGCGACGAGCCGGCGAAAGTGCGCAAGACGCTCGAAGCCTTCTGCCGCGCGTGGCAGAAGGCGCTCGACCAGGCCGGCGAATCCGACCCCGGAGCCCCGGCGCTGCACTACGATTCGGACGGCGTCTGGTACCTGCAATTCGGCTTTGTCGCCGGCATCGCCTGGACCAGCACCGACCGCTTCATCATCACCAGTTGGTCGCCGACGGCGCTGCGCACCTACCTGGCCAAAGTCGGACAGGCCGTGCGCTGAACGCAATTCGGCGGCGATCACGTAGGGGCGTTACTGCGGCGTAGCCTGCAGGCTGTTGTACGCATCGAGCACGTCGCCTTGCGTGCCCCACACCAGCGAGCCGCTCTCGACCAGCTCCTGTACCTTCGCGAAGAAGTAGCGCAGTACGTATTCGTTCGTAGCGGTGAAATTGTCGACCGCGAAATACACCGTGATCTTGCCCATGCGCGTCACGTCGCGCGAAGCGATCACCACCGCGATGTCACCGATCAGCAGATCGACGTCTTGCGTGGTCATCGTGCACGCCGCGCCGCAGGTGGCGGTCTGCTCGCCTTCCTCGATGCGATCGAGCCGGCCCAGGTCGCCGGCGCTCAGCAGGAACGCACCGTTTGCGTCCTCGACGAAATCCTGCGCGTCGGCCAGCTTGCGCGGGTAGATGCGGTCGTACAGGTCGTGCGGCGCGTTGTAGTGAAAGCCCTCGGCCAGGATGAAATCGTCGGTCCAGCTCGAATCCGGCCGGGCGGACATCGGCATGGGCAGATAATGCAGCCCGACGATTCCGGTCGCGTACGCGAAGCCCGCGGCCAGCCCGCCCTGCACCCAGTCGTTGTCGCTGCCACCGCCGGAGAAGCCGCGGTTGTTCTCCGCGCCGACGAGTTCATCGACGGCGATTTTTCGCATTGCGAGCAGTTGTGCGTATTGATCGACGGACATGGTCGGCGTGTCGGGAGCGATGTCGCAGTGCGTGCCGACGCCGTGCCCGCGGGCGATGACGTCAGCCAGGGCGTTGTAGCCCCAGTTGGTGCAGGCGCGGGCGAAAGGCCGCTCGCTTTCGAATGTGAGCTTGGCGCCGTACTCGTCCGCCAGCGACATGCCGAACTGCATCTGCGTGACGTGCTGCTGGAAGATGGCCTGGTCGCGATCATCCATGAAGTTGCCTTCCATGTGCGTCATGGTGGTGATGTAGAGCGGCTTGGTCGTGCCGCTCCCGTTGCCGCCGCTCTGGCCGGTGGTCGATCCGCCCAGGCCGCTGCTGCCGCTGGTGCCGCTGGTGGTCGTGCCGCTGAAGCTGGTTCCGTTCTGCGGACAGCCGCCCAGGGACGCCAACGCCAGTGTCGCGGCGGCGAGCGTGAGGAAACCGAGAAGTACATCGCAGTTCGAGCGGCGGACGGCGGAAAATCGCGGGCGCATGTCTGATTCCCCCAGCAATTTCGCGAACGGAGCGCAGTTTTGCCGGGGCGCAGCGCCGCGGCGCGTACCTGCGCATCGGCTGGGCGAGGGCGTGGGTTGAATAGTGTGGGGATTCGCGAAGCGCGTCTTCGCCCCAGCGCGGCGACGGAGTGTAGCCACGGGTGCAGCGAGGCCCGCAGGGCCGAGCGGAACCCGTGGAATCGATCGTGATCACTATCTTCCGCCCCGGCGCGGCGGAGGGATCTTGCGATGGCGGTTCGGAAGCGCCGTCGCTCGCGCGCGACGCACGACGCGCGACCCGCACTCCGCGCACGGTTAGGCCCGCGCGCCTAGCCACGCGGAAACGAGCCGCAGGCTCGCTTCCAGACGCGCTACAGGTTCCCGCGGCGCGCCTGCTCGCGCTCGAGGCTGACGAAAAGCGCCTTGAAGTTCCCCTGACCGAAGCCGCGGCAGCCATGCCGCTCGATCAGTTCGTAAAAGAGCGTCGGCCGATCCTGCATCGGCTGCGTGAAGATTTGCAGCAGGTAGCCGTCCTCGTCGCGATCGACCAGGATTCCGAGCTCTTTCAGCTCGCTGTAGTCTTCCTCGATCTCGCCGACACGCGCCCGCAGGTCTTCGTAGTAGGTATCCGGCACACGCAGAAAATCAATGTCGCGCTTGCGCAGCTCGCGTACGCTGGCGCAGATGTCCGGCACGTTCATGGCGATATGCTGCACGCCCGGCCCGTAATAAAAATCCAGGTACTCATCGATCTGGCTCCTGCGCTTGCCCTCGGCCGGCTCGTTGATCGGGAACTTGCATTTACCGGTGCCGTTCTCCATCACCTTGCTCATCAGCGCGCTGTACTCGGTGCTGATGTCCTTGTCGGAGAAATGCTTGAGCTGGGTAAAGCCCATCACCTGCGCGAACCAGTTGACCCAGTAGTTCATCTCGCCCAGGTAGACGTTGGTCACAATGTGGTCGATCGCGGCGATGCCAACCGCCTCGGCCCCGTGGGCCTGCAAAGCGCGATAGCCGGGCAGGAACGGCCCGCGATAGCTGCCGCGCTCGACGAACTTGAAGACCGTGTCGCCGGCGTAGCGAATCACGCCCGTCTTGGCGACGCCGTGCTCGTCCTCGAACGCCTGGGCCGGCTGCAGCACCGTCGCCCCGCGCGATTTGACCTCGCGCAGCGCCTGCTCCACGTCGCCCACCTCGATGCCGATCACCTTCACGCCGTCGCCGTGCAGGGCGCAGTGGCGCGTGATTTCGTGGTCCGGCGTGAACGCGCTGCTGAGCACGAAGCGTACGCGGCCCTGCTGCATGACATAGCTGGCCCGCTCGCGACAGCCGGTCTCCAGGCCCATCTTGGCCACGGGCTTGAAGCCGAAGGTTTTGTCGTAGAAATGCGCCGCCTGTTTGGCGTTGCCGACGTAGAACTCGACGTGGTCATACCCGCGGATCGGCAGAAAATCGTCCTGCGACATGTGACGTGGCCTTGTTCTTCCTCGGAAAAGCGCCGCCTGCTGCCGCGCGGCGCGGGAACCAGTTCGCGGTTTACAACCGCTGCCGTCCCGATCCGGCGCGGAGGAGGCCCGCCGGATTGCAGTCAATTATCCGGCGCATCGCACTCGTTGACAATGCGATCGTGTGCTGCGCGGGCGGCGCGGTTTAGCGCACGCTTGGGCTCCCGGCGAGCGCCGTCGGCCGGCGCAGGCCGACCAGCACGCAAACCGCCAGCAAGGCTGCCTGCGTTACCGCCCGCACCAGGACCGTAAGCGCGCCGCCGCGAACGGCGTCCGAGTCGGTCGTCGTGGTGGCGATGAACACCTGGGCCGCGACGAATGTCGTTGCTAGCACGGCGCATTGAATCGGGACCTGGATCCAGAACATGCGCATGTGCGTCACCAGGAACCCCAGCACGTTCGCCAGCAGCACGAATGCCTGCCCCACGATCAGCAGCAGGAATTGCTCAGCGTAGCGGGCGTAGTCGGGCTGATAGAGCGTGCGCAGAAACCACGCCCCGCCCAGCCAGGTGGCGCAGATCAGCGTCGCTCCGAGCGCGAGTGCGAGCGCGAGCAGCTTGCCCGCCAGTCGCACGAACGCCGGCCGATCGCGCTGCGAATAGCGCGCGACGCGGCTGGCCGACGCCACACACACCTGCGTCAGCACCAGGCTGGAGGCAAGCGCGATGTAGTTCAGCGCCCCGAAGTAGCCCAGCAGCGCTTTGCCATTCGGGCGCGCTTCGACGAAGTAGCGCGGCAGACTCTCGTACAGACTGATGATCAGCAGGATGCCGCCCAGCGGTAGCGTCTGTTTCAGCAACGCTGCGACCTGCGGCCAGGTCCAACGCGGCTCCAGCGGACCCAGCCGCAGGGCGCTGGGCCGATCGTACAGCCAGAGCACGAGCCACCAGGCGAGCGCGTACGTGCAGATCGCGCCAGCCGTGATCCAGGCCCGCGCGTTGGCGCTGGCCGAGAGCGCCGCCCACAGCGGCAGCAGCGTGCCGACCGCCAGCAGCATCGCGCCGCCGCGCAACAGGCTCGAGCGCGCCGCCAAGTCGATCCGCTCGCGGCGCTGGAAGACACCCCAGTAGACCTCGGCCGCCGCGTGCGCCAGCTTGCTTAGCGAGACTGCCAAAAGAATCAGCGCGAAGACTGGCTGCGGTTCGCTGAAAAAGCTCCAGACGCACAAGCCGCCCAATACGGCGCCGGCGGCCAGCAGCCCGCAACTACGCAGCGCGCGGTAGGCTCCGAAAGGCGACGTGTCCGCCGCGTCCGAAACGTACGCGGCCTTGAGCTGTAGCGTGCAGAAGAGCACCACCGGGGCGCTGAGCGCCAGCGCGTAATCAAACTGGCCCAACACTTCCGGCGAAGTCAGCCGCGCTAGCAGCACGACCACCAGCAGCCGACAGACGTTGAAGAAGCCCTCTCCGCCGAGCGCATACAGCACGTTGCGACGAAGCGACGGCGAAGCGGCTGGCGCGGCGGGGGGCGCAGCGTGATCCCGTGCGGACGTGTCGTTCACGACCGCGATGGTATCCGATCGGCGCCGCTCAGAACGGCTCGAAGCTCTGGCGATCGCCGCCGGCGAGCGGCGCCACCACGATCCGCCGCTGCGGATTGACCCAGACGGCGCGATCGCCCAGTACGGCGGATTGGCCAGCCAACCCGTCGGCGCGGAAGTCCGCCAGCTTCTTGACGCTTCCGTCTGCGCCGTAGCGGCGGATCACGATCTGATTCGGCCTGTCCGGCAGATCGGCGACGAGCTCTTCCGCGAGTGCAAACGAGTCGGACGCGCCGCTCAGCGTGCCCTGCAGCGCATCGGACCACACGCTGGTTTCACCGGTCGTAAAATTGTACGCCAGCACGCGCGAGAGCCCGTCGTCGGCCGCGGCCTCGCTCCACACGGCGCGATTAGCCGTCAGAAACACCTGCGGCTCGAAGAAGCTGGCGTTGAGCGCATCCGCGTCCAGCACGCGCCGCTCATCGGTCGCCAAGTCCAGCAGCATCACCCGTTGCAGCGCGCCATCCGCCTCGATCCACACCAGCCGGCTGCCGCGCAGCGCGAACGACAGAATCAGGTCCGAACCGGCGACATCGCGCGCGGCGCGCTCGCCCTCGAGCGCCTGGATCCGCACGGCGTTTGTCCCTGCGCCCGGCTCGCGCACCAGAAACGCCACGCGGGCCGCGTCGACCTCGATCTGCACGCCGTCGAGCCCCATGCCCTCGTCGACGGGCTCAAAAATCGTACGGGCCGAGAGCCCGCCGGTATCCAGCACGACGACGGCACTCGCCGCCGGTGAACTCAGGTCTCGGATCGCGGCGAAGGCCACATAACGCCCGTCTGTGCCCAGCCCGGTGAACGTGCCGGACGGCAGCAGCGGCGCCAGCAGCTCGCGCTGCCGCGCGTCGCGCTGGTACAAGTTGCTCGGGCCGAAATAGCCCGGCACGACGACTGTGCCGGTCGGTCCGGGGAAGTTGATCTTCAGGTCGCCCAGATTTGTCGCGTAGTACAGGCGCGCGCTGCTTCCGCCCACCAGCACCGGGAACGGTCGCTGATCGAGCGGGTCGGCGACGGCATCGTCGATGGCGTCCTGTATGTTGCCGAGCAGATCGTCGAGCGGCTGAGCCAGATTGGCGGGATCGAGCGGAGCATTCAACGTGCAGCCGGCCAGAAGTGTTGAGACGAATACAGCGAACCACATGCGTTTCATCCCGTGTCTCCAATGAACTGTTTCGAAGGCGGTCACACGGTCATTGATGCCGGGACAGAAACGCCGATTGGCGACTCGCACCCGGCGCAAGCATTATTCGCGGAGTGTCAATCGGCATTCCGGACTTGCGCGCGTCAAGGCGCGCACATGGGTGGGTCAACGCGCTGCGAAGGCGACTGCATGCAAGCGGCGCAAGAAAACACGCTTGGGACGCTGAAGAACGGCTCCGGAAGCGATTACGGCGTCATGCGCTGCGGATTTTCACGTGTGTAAGCCAGCGCACCGCGCTTGAACACAAGCGACACCGCGTCGCGGCCGACCTCGTAGAGCCAATGCTCGACCGTCGGACAATCGAGCAGCAGCAGATCCGCCTGCATGCCGATCTCGATCGCGCCCAGCCGGTCAGATTCACAGATGGCGGCGGCGGCATTCGTGGTCACGGCGCTGAGCACCTCCAGCGGGTGCATGCGCAACTGGCAGCAGGCGATGTGCATAACGAATTGCAGCGATTCGACCATCGAGCTGCCCGGGTTGAAATCCGTCGCCAGCGCCAGCGACAGCTCCGCCGCCAGCATGGCTCGCGCGTCCGCGTGTGCGATGCCCAGGAAGAAGGACGTGCCCGGCAGTAGCACCGCGATTGTGCCCGCGGCACGCAGCGCGGCGCTGCCCGCGTGGTCGAGATGCTCAAGATGGTCGGCGGAGACGGCCCGCAATTCGCCGGCCAACCGCGACGCGCCGATCTGCGCCAGCTCATCCGCGTGAATCTTCGGCTTCAGTCCAGCCCGAGCCGCGGCCTGGAGCACGCGGCGACTCTGCGGGACGTCGAACGCGCCCGCGTCGCAAAATACGTCGCAGAAGCGCGCCAAGCGTTCGTCGGCGATGCTGCGCAGCAGGTCGGCGGCGCTCATCGCTTCAACGAATGCGTCCGCGCGACCCTCATACTCAGCCGGGACGGCGTGCACGCCGAAGTACGTCGGGATCAGCTCGATCAGCGTGCGCCCGGCCAGCGCGCGGATCGCGCGCAGTTGCTTGAGCTCGTGCTCTGGCGAAAGACCGTAGCCGCTCTTGCACTCTACGGTCGTCACGCCGCGCCGCAGCATGCGCTGCAACCGCGGCAGATTGAGCTCGATCAGCTCGTCGAGACTTGCGCGGCGTACGGCCGCACAGGTCACGCGAATGCCGCCGCCCGATTGCATGATCGACAGGTACGACTCGCCCGCGATGCGCCGCATGAATTCTCCGGCGCGGTCGCCGGCGAACGGGATGTGCGTGTGGCAATCGATCAATCCAGGAACGAGCGTGCCGCCGCGACAGTCGACGCGCGGCAGGCTGGGCTGCCGCGCGACTTCGGGCAAGTTCGCGGCCGGGCCGAACCAGGTGATCTTGCCATTTTCGACCAGCATGGCTGCATCGCGCAACTGCGGCACAATGCGCATTGCGGCGCCGCGCAGCGGGCCGCGCGGAACCGCCGCGAGTGTGCCGATGTTCGTCAACAGAGCCGGTGGTGCTTCGGCAGGGGACATAGGGCTGCTCCGCGGCTTGTCGGCCACTTGGATTCGGCGATAATTCGTCAAAAGCAGCTTATCGCGCAGCGGTCCCCGCGAGGACTGCCGCGCTCATCCACACGACCAAAGGATTTCCCAATGGACCTTCGGCGTCTGATCGGATTCACGGGCCTGGCAGCAATGCTGACGCTTTGCAGTGCGGGCGCGTGCGTCGTCACGATCGATCCGCCGCCCAACGACGACGACGGCGGCAACGGCGGGGGCGGAACCAGCCGCATCACCATCCGCTTGGTAAACACCACGAACACCACGCTCGACCCCGAATTCTACATCGCTGCAGAACCCGTCAGCGTCGATCAACTCTTCGACGCCTCGCGGAAGTTCACCAGCTTCGGCGTGGGCACGATTGGCCTACTGGCAGACCGCGATTCCGCGGAATTCACGCTCGAGTGCAGCGCTACGCGCGTGCTCGGCTCAAAAGGCGGCCGCTTCGGAAACAACCTCAACAGCCCCGACGGTGTCAGCCAGCAGGTCGTACTCACACAAGACGTAAACGTCTTCTGCGGCGACACCGTCACGCTCACATTCGGACGCTCGGGCAGCACCTTCACCACCAGTCTGAGTGTGACGCGATGACACACAGCGCTCCGCGATTGACTGCGCAGCTGCGCGGCGTCGTTTTTCGCGGCGGCGCGGCGCTGCTGCTGGCTCTGGTGCTTGCGCCGGGTAGCGGCTGCGTCGTGGTGACGCCCGATCCGCCGGCGCCGGTGACGATCGAGCTGGTCAATCCGACCGCGGCCAACGTCCGCCCAAATCTGTTCACCAGCAGCAGCGCCGGCGACGAGGCCGGGCTGTTTGTAGCCGCGAACCTCAATACCAGCTTCACCACGCGCCCGGTCGCCGAATTGCGCGCCGGCGAAAGCGCCACGATCACGCTCGATTGCGCGCAGCTTCGGACGATCGGCGTCGATCGTCCGGTGCTATTCAACGGCGCCACGCTGAGCGTCACGACGTCGGACGATCGCCTCTTTTTAGCCAAGCCGGGCAGTTTTGATTGCGGATCGCGGGTGCGCTTCGTGTTTTTCACGGAAGGCAACGTCTTCCGCGCGCGGGTCGAGCTTCCATAAAACGCGGTACGCTTGACAAGCGGGCCGCCGCGTAGCTACGGTCGCGCGCATGGAAATCCGGATGGATCTCGCGCAGATCGTGATTTGCGAGACCCGCGACCATCAACTGATTCTGCTCCGCGAACGCAACGGCGCACGCAAGCTGCCGATTCTGATCGGCCTGACGGAAGCGCTCGCGATTGATCGCCGGCTCAAAGGCGTGCAGACGCTGCGGCCGATGACCCACGACCTGCTCAGCAATGTCATCGATCAGCTTTCGTGCGAGCTCGAGAAAATCGTCATTAACGACCTTCAGGACCACACCTTCTACGCCAAGCTGGTCATCCGCCGTAACGGCGAGCTGGTTGAGGTCGACAGTCGCCCATCCGATGCGATCGCGCTGGGCGTCGCCAGTGAAGTTCCGATTTACGTTGAAGAGCATGTGCTGAAGGAAGTCGCCCGCGATGCGGGCTGATGCTCAGACCGCCGCGCCGACACACGCGCGCCCAACGGGAACGCTCCGCAAGCAGCGGCGGCGCGGCGCCTCGCGCGCTGCACCACACACAGCGCCAAATCCGTCGCCGCCGATAGCGTCGCGGATGCTCTCGGATCGTGGCGCGATTTTCGATCGCCGCGGCCGCTACCGCTATCGACTCTGGCGCGTTTGGCAGCCCGCTGACCCGGTCGAAACGTACGTCCTGCTGAATCCCAGCACGGCGGACCACACGCGCGATGACGCCACGCTGCGCGCCTGTGTGCGGCTGGCCCGCGCGTGGGGCAGCGGTGGCGTGCTGCTGGTCAATCTCTTCGCGCTGTGCGCCACAGATCCGGCCCGCTTGAAACAAGCGCGAGATCCAATCGGCCCCGCGAACGATCGACACGTGGCGGACGCCGTAGCGCACGCTCGACGCGTCATCGTCGGCTGGGGGCGGGCCGCACATTGGCGACCACGGGCCGAGTTTGTTGAACGCTTGCTGCGTCGCTGGCAGCCGCGCTTGTGGTGTCTGGGGCTGACGCTTGGCGGCGATCCGCGTCATCCGCTCTACCTCGCGACCGATACAGAACTTCGGGAGTTTCCGCCCCGCCGCGCGTGAAAACGGCGCACGCGTGGCGCTCGGGCTGCGGCGCGCCACGCCGCGGCGGCGAACGCGGGCAGCGCGCAAAAATGCTGTATTTCATGCGGACTGCACGTTAGACTCGCATCGGCGTGGCACTTGGGGTGGTGGAGGAAGGAAGCAATGCGCGCTCGCCCTGCAGGGCCGATTCTGATCGGAATGCTCGCGTTTCTCGTGCTCGCGCTCGAAACGTCCCGGCCGGTCGCAGCGCAGCCCACAGATGTCAATGATCTTGTTTGGTCCAGCGCGTTGGACGACGCCGGCAACAAGTTGCCGCTGCACATGGACATCTACATGCCGCGCAACGTGGCACAGCCGCCGTTCCCGCTGGTGGTCTGGGTGCATGGCGGGGCGTGGCGCGGCGGGACGTACCAAACGCTGCCGGGGTTCATCCCGCGGCTGCTGGAGCACAGCATGGCGGTGGCGAGCATTGAGTATCGCCTCAGCCCACAGGCGATTTTCCCGGCGCAGATTCACGATGTGAAGGGTGCGATCCGCTACCTACGGGCCAACGCGCAGCAGTACGCGCTCGACGCAACCCGCATCGGCATCTTCGGCAGCTCCGCCGGGGGGCACCTGGCGGCACTGGCCGCGACCTCGGGCGATGAGCCGTCAATCGAAGGCGATACGGGCGGAAACGCCGGCTATTCGTCGCGCGTGATCGCCTGCGCCGACTATTTCGGCCCTACGGATCTTCTCAATCTCGCCCCGGATGTGACCGTCCCGCCGGGCAATATCTTCAATCACGACGCCCCCGACGGGCCGGGGTCGGAGCTGGTTGGCTGGGACCAGCCAGGACAGGGCCTGGGCGATATTCGCGCGCACCTGAGCGACTCGCAGGCCCCGTACCCGATGTTGGTGCAGCGTTGTAACGAAGCGAACCCGATCTACTGGGCGACCGCGGACGACCCGCCCACGTTCATCGCACACGGCGCGCAAGACACTTCCGTGCCGCTGAACCAGAGCGGCCGGTTGGCGACGGCGCTCAACAACCTGGGTGTGCCGGGCGTCTATCGCATCATTCCAGCGGCCGGCCATGGAAACCTGGGCAGCGCGACGGACGACGCCATGATCCTGTTCTTCGAGCAGCGCGTGGTGGCCCGTCCGCGCGTGCCCGGCGACCTCACCGGCGATCGACGCGTCTCAGAAGCGGACCTGGGCATCTTGCTGAACTCGTTTCTGGTCGATGCTCGGGCCGACATCGATCTTGACGGCGACACCGACGAATCCGACCTGGGCCTGATGATGACCAACTGGGGCGTCTCGGATCCGTAGCGATCGCGGCGGCGTCTTACCCGATCGGCGGAGTGCGCGAGCGGCCTATGTGGGCGTCGACTCGAGGACCGGCTGAGTTGCCGGCTGCGACGCGGGCGCGGACGTCGCCGGCTGCGAGGCCGGTTGCGTCGTCAGCACCGGCTCGGGCAGCGCCTGTGTCTGGCGCTCCTCGTAGCGAACGAACGCCGCGAGCTGCTCGGGCGTCGGCACGGCGCTGACCCAGGCGCTCCAATACAATTCGCGCAGCATCGTCGCCGCGTCCACCACTCGCGCGCAGATCAGCTCTCGACCGGCCGCGGCGCGCAGCGCGCCGCTTTTCTCGAGTTGGTAGAGCCGCTCCATCTGGTCCGCCGAGCGCTGAATGTGTGCCAGCGTATCGTTCCAGGGATCGCGGCGGTTGATTTCGATCGTCCGTGTCATCATCGGCCGTAGCATGGCGTAGTCGATTCCATGCTCCAGGACGACGCCGGTGTCGATGTACGCGTGGAATGTCCTGGCGGTGGTGTAACCGCCGGGATTTTCGCCGACCCAGCCGTTGAAGTGCCTGGTTGTGTGCAGCGGTTGGGCTGCGTCGCCGACGAAGTGACTGAGCATTCCCATGTGATAGAGCGCGTTCTCGCGCGAATTCTGAAGTTGGTACGCGCGGCTTGGCTCGCCGATCTGCTCCAGCACGCGCACCTGGTTAAACGCGGACTGCAATTTGGCGTAATGCTCGGCGATCGCGTATGGCAGGAAGCCGGGCCACTCTTTGGTGCGGTCCGGGTCTTCGCTCGCGTCGTATGCCGAGACTGTTTCCGGGTGGACGTGCTTGGAGACTGCCAGCGTTCGCAGGTATTCGCCGCGCCAGGGCGGCAGCGTCTGCAGCGTCAGGCCGAATTGGTCGAGCAAATCGATATCGAGATAGTGATCCGGGTCGTTTTCGTGCGTGAGCGCGGTCGCGCGCCAGCCGCGCCAGCGATCGGCCTCGCTGGATTGGTATGCGATGCGGTGGCGGACGGTCGCATCGCGCAGCCACGCGGGCGCGTCCGTCGGCAGCGTATCGAGCGCCAGGTAGGTGATCGTGCGGTGGCCGTGGGCGCCCCAGGCCATGGCCCACGCGCAACTCGTTGCGGTCAGAATGACGGCGGCGATTCTCGGTGTCACAGCGTCCTCGCAAGCGCAAGTTTGGAAGGCGGACGATATCGTCGGGCGTTGCCGGACGGAACAGCGATCCGGCGGCTGAGGCCCTGCCGAGCAAGGTGCCGCAGGCGTAATTTGGATATAAACCGTGATTTGGCAATACTTTAAACAAACTTGAATCATTTTGGCGATCCAGTCGATAAGTTGTAGGGCGTGCGCCGCATGCCGAATGACTTCCAACAACCGGAGGCCGTCATGTTCTGGATCGCATTCCTTTCGTTCCTGGCTACGCTGTTCGGGTCGTTGTTCGCGTTTGCATAACGGCGCTTGCGACGGTTTGAATCGTGGCAGCCGCGGCCGGGCGGCTCGAGCGGGTGGGTGGGCGCGGGGGCGCATTTTTTCTAGACAATCCGTACCGATCCGGTATTATCTCGGCCGAGGGAATGAAACCGCGCCGAGCGTGGTTTCGTATAAGAGGTGTTCGGTTCGGGGCCGACCAAGAGCGCGGGGCTCGTCGTGTACCCGACGTAATCCTGAAAACTGGCACAAAGGACTCTGAAGCATGTTGAACCGATTTCTCTCGGCAGTTGCGGGTCTGACGCTATGTTGCGCCGTCGCGGTCGCCCAGACCAGCGCGGACAAGCCCGCCAAGTGCGCTACCGGCGAGAAGGCCTCCGCTTCGAGCTGCGAGAAGAGCTGCGGCAGCAGTAAGGCCACTGCCTCGTGCGGCGACAAGTCGAAGGCCGCTTGCGGTGGTAAGGCCCTGGCCGGCATGCCGGTCATGACCTACCGCGTCGGCGACAAGGAGTGCTGCTGCCCGAAGGGCGCCGCCCAGATGGCCAAGACCGACAAGGCCGAGATCAAGTACGTTGTTGCTGGCAAGGCGTTCGACGATCAGGGTGAGGCGATGACGGCTTACGCCGACGCGCTGGACAAGTACATGGGCCAGATGATGACGGTCAAGTACGCCGTCGGCGATGATTGCGTCGCCTGTCCGATGGAAGCTGCCGAGCTGGCCAAGAAGAGCGACGGCAAGATCAAGTACCGCCTGGCCTCGATGACCTTCGACAGCAAGGAACAGGCGGAGAAGGCCGCAAAAGCCGCCCGCGAGGCTGCGGATAAGGTCACGATGAAGGCCCTGGTCGACGGTAAGGAAGTCGACTGCTCGAAGGCGAAGGCCTGCTCCGACAAGAACGAGAAGGTCGAGTACGCCATCGGCGACACCAAGACCTGCTGCGACAAGCAGGCCAAGGTTGAGCTGGCCAAGGCCAAGATTCAGGCCGCGTTGGCCGCCATCGAGAACGCGACCAAGGTCGCCGGCGCCTAGTTTTCGGTCGGCGTTTTTCGTCGAGCACGCCGTCAGAACCACAATCGCCGCCGGGCGTACCGCGAGGTTCGCCCGGCGGTGCTGTTTTTCGGTGCGGAAGTTGCCCTATACTCCCTGGCTTCGCCGCGATTGTTGCCGCCAACGGGCGTGTGGCTGACCGGCGTCGACGTCGAGAGAGCGGAGCATGCAGCCCGTCCGTCCAACTTTGTCCGTCGTGATGCCCGTTTTCCACGAAGAAGCCAACGTGGACACGGTCATTCCGCGCGTGCTCAGCTCGCTGGCCCGGCAGGGACGCGCGTTTGAACTGATCGTCGTCAACGACGGCAGCCGCGATCGAACCGGCGAGCGGCTCGACCAGTTGGCCGAGCTTGAGCCGCGGCTGCGAATCATCCACCTGGCGCGGAATTTCGGGCAGACCGCTGCCATGATGTCCGGCATCCTCGCGGCTCGCGGCGAGGTGATCGTGCCGATGGATGGCGACGGGCAGAACGACCCGGATGATGTCTCGCGGCTGGTCGAAAAGCTCGACGAAGGCTACGACGTCGTCAGCGGCTGGCGCCGCGACCGCAAGGACTCCTGGCATCGCACGCTGGCCTCGCGCTGCGCCAATGGCCTGATCGGCTGGATCACCGGCGTACGCCTGCACGACTACGGCTGCACGCTCAAGGCCTACCGCGCCGACATGCTCCGCGATGCGCGGCTTTTCGGCGAAATGCACCGCTTCATCCCGGTGTACACCTCGATGCACGGGGCGCGCATCGCCGAGATGGTGGTCAAGCACCATCCGCGCGTCGCCGGCCGAAGTAAGTACGGCTACGGCCGCATCGTGAAGGTGCTCCTGGATTTGCTGCTGGTGCGGATGCTGCAGAAGTACCGCACCAAGCCGATTCACTTCTTCGGCAAGATCACGCAATGGACCTGGCTGGGCACGCTACTGTGCTTTGTGTTCGCCGCGGGCAATGCGATCATCTCGCGCGATCCGTGGAACGCATTTTGGGGTAAGGCTCCGCTGGTCGGGCTCTTGCTGTTCGTGCTGGGCTTCGTGGCGATTATGGCCGGGCTGGTGGCGGAGCTGGTGATGCGTGCCGGGTTTGAGTTCAACGCCGGCCGCTACTGGGACGAAGCCCGCAGGGTGAACTTCGCGAGCTCGCCGCCGGTGCGTTCGATGGAAGCCCAGCGGCTGATTCCGTCTGAACCGCTCGACCCGGCCGACGACGCGTTGCGCGGCGTCAGCACACACGCGCAGCGCTAGCCAATCCAGAAACCTGATCCAAACACTTCGCTAACGCCGCGCGAACAATATGTTCGCAATCCGCAGTTCTACTTCCGGTTCCGTGGTGGCCAACCGGAGGTCGGGGGCCCTCGCGGCAATATTGGTTGAAACAGGAGGAGAAGTGATGGTTCGCAAGTTTCTTGTGGGATGCGCTGCGCTCGCACTGAGCGGCGCCGCGTTCGCGCAGGTCCGCTTTAATGAACTGCTGCTGAATCCGCCGGGCACAGACAACGGCACGGAATTCATCGAGCTGCTCAGCGCTGCCCCGAATTTCAGCATGGCCGGGTTGACGCTGATCGGCATCGACGGTGACGGCACCGCCTCGGGTGTGATTGACGTGGCCCTGAGCCTGAGCGCATTCAGCACCGGCAGCAATGGCCTGTTCCTCTGGCGCGATTCGGCGACGGTGCTCTCGCCCGCGCCGGATAGCGCCACCACGCTGAACGTCGCCGACTTCTCGCCGGATCTCGAGAACGGCACGCAGACCTTTCTGATCGTCTCGGGCTTTACGGGTAGCGTCGGGCTGGATCTGGATGTCGATAACAACGGCATCTTCGACAGCGCGGCGCCTTGGAGCAGCGTGCTGGATGTTTTTGGCCTGATCGAGGACGATACCGCGGCGGTCAACAACTCCTACGCCGCGGCACTGGGCGGCTTTGCATTCCCGCAGCAGTCGTTTTCACCGGATGCGTTCCAGCGCGTCGGCAACGCCGCCTACGCCTTCGATGCCCTGGGCACGACGCCCGGCCCGTTCGTGAACGACCCGCTCGAAATCATCGACCCGAACGGCGTACCTGTGCCGGTCAGTTTCACCATGACCCCCGGCAGCGCCAACGTCCCCGAGCCGACCAGCCTGGTGCTGCTGGCTCTGGGCGGACTGCTCGCCAGCCGGCGCCGCGGCTAGCAAAGACGCGATCGCGCGCGAAGCTGCAGATTCGATGCACAAATGCTGCACAGGCGGCCGGCCATTGCGCCGGCCGTCTGCATTTTCTACCCGCAGCCGCGACGCACGACGTTTGCCCGCGCGCCGCGGCGCGCCTGGCTGGTTGACCGATCTTCAGACTTGATTGTGTTCGTGCTCGAGCTCTTCTTCGTCGCCGATCGCCGCCGTGACCAGCAGCGTGCAGCCGTCGCGCGTGAAGGAGGGCGGATGCGTCGTCCGGGCGTCGGCGCGCAGATAGTCGCCATCGCGCAGAATGGTGTCGTAAGTGTGCAGGTCGCCGCTGACGACGAAGCACTCTTCCGGGCCGCTGTGCGCGTGCGTCGGCACCTGCGTGCCGGGCGCGACACGCAGCAGGAATGTGTGAATATTCCGCAGCCGATCAATGAAGAGCGACTTGAGCTGCACACCCGGAATTCCGGTCTCCGCCCATTGCCCGAACGCCGAACGGATCATCACCCAGCTGGGCTGTGGCGCAGCGCCGTTGGACGCACGTTCCAGGAGCCAGTCCCGCGCGCTTTGCGGGGCCGGGGCGGCCGCGACGGCGGCGAGCGCCTGCACCACCGGCGCGAACTCGCTCCAAGCCCGCAGCGCCGCAGGATCGCCACTCGCGAGCGCGTGCTCAAACTCGGCAGCTTCTTCCGCGGGCAATGCGCCGGCGGCGTACAGCGATACCATCTCGGTCGTGCGTTCCGCGGAACTCACGCCGCACTTGCCTCCGCACCCAGTAGTTCGCGTAACTTGCGCATGCCCAGTCGAATGCGAGTCTTGATCGTGCCGAGCGAGATGCCGTCGCGCTTGGCGATTTCGGTGTGCGTCAGACCTTCGAAGAACGCCAGCTCGATCGCGCGACGCTGCTCCTGCGGCAGTTGTGCCAGAGCCACGCGTGCGCGACCGGCCTGCTCAGCCTGCTCACTGACCGTGGCCTGCGGAGCCGCGGCCGGTTCGGGCCCGGAGTCGACCAGCGGCTGAGTCTGATTGCCGCGCGCGATGCGCCGTAGGCGGTCCAGGGCGCGTGAACGGGCGATCATGAGCAGCCACAAGCCCGGCACGCCGCGCTGCGGGTCGTATTGCGCCGCGCGCTCCCAGACGTGCCAGAAGGCGTCCTGCAGGGCTTCTTCGGCTTCGCGCCGGTCGCGCAGCAGCCGCAGCAGCAGGCCGAAGGTGCGGGAAGAATGCTGATCGTAGAACTGCGCGAAGGCTTCGCGGTCGTGCAGAGCGATGCGCTGGAGCAGGATCTCGTCCGACGTGTGCACTGCGTTCCCTTGCGAAGCCCCAACCCGAAGCGCGCGCTGCAACTCGAGGGCGCATCGGCCCTGGAAGAGCTTCTGAAGTATACCCAGCCGCCGCCGGAGACGGCAAATCGCCGCTCCGTCCTGGCTTCGCCAGCAGGCTGGCGTCGCGTTAGAATCGCTGGTTCGCCCCACGCGGGCGACCGGCGCGGGCCGGATCGTCTTTTTGTGTTCGTCATGCGGAGTAATACAGATGCAGCGCGCCAAGATCACGGTTATCGGAGCGGGCAACGTCGGCGCGACGTGCGCACACTGGGCGGCGTCGAAGGAGCTGGGCGACATCGTGCTGGTCGACATCGTCGAAGGCCTGCCTCAAGGCAAAGCCCTGGATTTGTTCGAGGCATCACCGGTCGAAGGTTTCGACGCGCGGATCGTCGGGACGAATGACTACGCCGCAACCGCCGGCAGCGATATCGTGATCATCACCTCCGGGATCGCCCGCAAGCCTGGCATGTCGCGCGACCAGTTGCTCGAAACGAACGCAAAGATCGTCGCCGACGTTACGGCCAAGGCCGTCGAGCGTAGCCCCAACGCGGTGCTGATTGTCGTCTCCAACCCACTCGACGCCATGGTGTACGTCGCCTGGAAGGTCTCCGGATTCCCCACGCAGCGGATCATGGGCCAGGCCGGCGTGCTCGATGTCGCCCGCTACCGAACCTTCATCGCCGAAGAAGTCGGCTGCAGCGTCGAGGATGTCTCGGCGTTGCTGATGGGCGGCCACGGCGACGACATGGTCCCGCTGATCCGCTACACGAACGTCAGCGGCATTCCGATCACACAACTGATCGCGCCCGCCAAGCTCGAAGCCATTGTGCAGCGCGCCCGCACCGGCGGGGCCGAGATCGTCAACCTGCTCAAGACCGGCAGCGCGTACTATGCGCCCGCCGCCGCCACCGTCGCGATGGCCGAATCCATCATCCGCGACAAACGCCGCGTGATGCCCTGCGCCGTGTATTGCCAGAAGGAATATGGCGTGGGCGGCTACTTCGTGGGCGTCCCGTGCGTGCTGGGTCGCAGTGGCGTGGAGCGCATCCTGGAAGTCGAGCTCGACACGAAAGAGCGCGAGATGTTCAGCAGCAGCGTGGCGCACGTGAAGGAGCTGTGCGCTGCGACGGAGAAGTTCATCCCGCGCTAGCGGTCGCTCTCGCACTGCTGGCGCCCTCGGCTGGCAGTCGGCGGAACCAGGTGAAGTACAGCGCCACGCTGAGTGCGCTGAGCAAGCCGCCGAACAGCGCCACGTAGTCCCAGCGGCGGATGACCAGCGCCATCGGCAGCAGAAACAGCACAAGCTGCCAGGGCAGGGCCAGCAGCAGCGACACGAGATCGTGCCGATTCTCGCGGTCGATGGCGAGCTGCTCTTCGCGGACCACCTGCCGGCGGACCGGACCCCAGATGCCGAACGGCCGCGTCGTACGATAGAAGTGCAGCAGCGTCTGCGGCGCGACCGCCGGCGTCGCCAGCGAGACCGCGATCATCGTCAGCAGCGACAAGCCGCTCAGCAGCGCGAAGCTCGCATACGGCGAGAGCCGCGGGATGGCTTGCGATTGCGCCAGCAACTCCAGCGCGAGCGCCGTGACCATGCCGACCGCGGCGCCGGCGGCGTAGCCGTAGCCGTTGAAACGATGCCAGTACCAGCGCAGGAAGTTCGGCAGCATCAGGCCGACGCCCAGCCCCATGTTCAGAAAATCCCAGATCTGATTGATCGTGCGCGTCAGGGACGCCAGCCACAGCGCGAAGATCACCAGCAGCAACGTCGACAGATAGCCGACCCAGATCAACTCGCGATCCGCAGCCCGCGGCCGGCAGTATGCCTGGTAGATATCGCGGACAAAGTAGGACGCACCCGCGTTCATCATCCCGCTGTAGGTCGACATCGCGGCGCTCAGCAGCCCCGCGATCAGCAGCCCGCGAATGCCCACCGGCGTCAAGTCGTGAATCACCGTCGGCAGCACGAACTCCGCGTCCGCAAAACGCTCGCGCTGCAGCAGGCCCAGCACCGCCACGCCCATCATCAGCGGCCAGCGGAACGACATCAGCCCGATCCAGAAGAGCGACAGCAGCCCGCACTCGCGCTCGCTGCGCGCCGCGAAGAAGCGCTGCGCCATGTAGCCGCCCGCGCCGGACATGCCGTCAATCAGCGTCTTGAGCAGGTAAAACCCGATCGCCACGCCCAGGTATTCAAGCTCGGGATACCCCTGCGGCGGGTCGATCCGCAGCGGCGGAAGCAGCGTGAACCACGTGTCGCCGACGATCGCCTGTAGCTGCGCGGGATCGACCTGCACGAAGGCCTGCACCGAGATGTAGCCAGCCAGAAACAGGATCAGCACGCTCTGCAGCAGATCGGTCCAGACCACGCCCACCAGGCCGGAAATCGCAGTGTAAATCATGACGATCAGGATCAGCAGCGCCGAGGTCGTCAGGCCCGGGTCCAGATCGACGCCGGGGATTTTCAATGGCAGCACCACATTGAAGAACTTGATCGAGCCCACCGCGAAAAAGCCCATCGCCCAGACGAAGAAGACAATGTTAAACAGCGCATTCAGCAGCCGCGGCAGCCCGCCCTGCGAACCGAAGCGGAACTGCATCCACTCGGCGACGGTCATGCAGCCGCTGCGCCGCGTCCACTTTCCCACGTAAATCAGGAAGAACGCCATGATCAGCACGATTCCGCCGCGCAGCTCGATCCAGAACCCGCTGAAGCCGAAGACGTAGAGCAGCGAGGCGGTCAGCATGGTGCCGGTCATGTCGACGTTTGAGGCCATTCCGGAAGCGCCCAGCAACCACCAGCGCAGCGAGCGCTCGCCCAGGAAGTAGCTTTCGATCGAGCGGGCCGCGCGGCTCCGCACCGCGAGCGCTACCGCGAACGAGACCATGAAGAACACGCCCAGGATGGTGTAGTCGAGGAGATGCATTCGGCGGAGTGTAGAGGCAGGGGGTGTGGAGGCAAGCCGCGCGGCGGAAGGCTGCGCGGGGCGCGACGATCGCGCGAACGCCGCCGCCGGGCTGTCGCACCGCCCCTTCGCGCACTCAATGCGCCCTTAGTCCGCGCGGCAGACGCTGACGACGCCGGCGTCTTCGATCCGCAGGCCGCGCCGCAGCGGTCCGCAGACCTGCTCCAGCCACGCCAGTGCTGCTGCAACACTCGGCATCGCGCGCAGCCCGCAAAGCGCCGCCAGGTCCACCGGCACGCCGCCGCTCACCAGCGCCACGTTCACGGCTCGCTGCGCCGCGTCGGTCAGATACCGCAGCTTGACGGCCTTGTGATCGCCGAGCCGATAGCCGTTCTGCCGGACGAAGCGGCATGCGGCGGCGTAGCTCTCGGCCCGCCGCAGCAGGCTCAGGAATGCGTCGGGCCCGACGCCCTCGGCGCACGCGGCTTCAAGCACGATTCCGCCAGCGTCGCGGACGGCGCTGTGGTTATTTTTCAGGGCCTTGTCGGCCTGGTATAGGCTGTTTCCCAGTGGCGACGGCACGCGCAGGTGCAGCACGTCCGCGGGCTGATCGACGCAGTGCAGGTACACGCGCTGCGCTGCCGGCCGCAGTGCCGCGAGCGTGGCTAGCGGTTCGCCGACCTCGAGCGCGAGCAGCGCCGCGCCGCTCTGCACCTGGTTGATCGCCAGCAATTGCTTGCCCGAGTTTTTCAGAGCGGTCAGCGCCGCGCAGATTCCCTCGTGCACCGGGTTGCCGTCGCTCCGCAGCACATCCGAACTCGGCGACAAAGCGCCGGCGTGATTGCGCTCGATGTCCTCCCGCGACAGGCAGCCGATCGTCAGTGTCTTGTGCGCACCGGTCAGCCCCGCGAAGTAGTGCGGCTCGACACTGCCGATCGCGAGCACGAACGCCGCGCCCGCCAGGCGCGGGTTGAATCGAAATCCGCCGATGTCCATTAACGTGGGCGAATCGCACTCGTGCCATTCGACGAATTCGAGCGGCAGGCCGCTGCCTTCGATCGTCGTCGCCTCGAATGCGCGGCGCTGCTCAGCGCTGAACGCATGCGTGCCGGTCGCGACCAGCAGTCCGAATCGCGCCGCGTCGCCCCCGTTTTCGCGCCCGTCGGCGGACATCTCGGCCAGCTCGCACAGCACCGGCCGCGTCCGCGTGGCGCGGTGGCTGTCATTGATCAACAATAGCACCGGCTGCGCGGCGCGCGCGGCGCGTGCCAAGAAGTTCCGCAGCAAGGCGTGCGCGCCCAGCGGCGGCGGCGCGGCGCCGGCTCGTGCGACAGAAAGCGGTTGCAGCGTGGTCCAGTCGATTGTGGCCATCGGCGCGGCTCACGACGCAGGCCGGATGCATTGTCCCGTCCGGCCGCGATGAGTATGTTAAGGCAAGGCCGATGTGCACGCCGTACGTTCGTGCGGCGTGTGCGGCCTACTTCTGACGACGCGATCGCCTATGGCATACATCGGACCGGAGCGGCGTAGCGCAGCCGATCGCAGGAGAACAAGCATGTCCGACGGGCGCGGCTACAGCAGCGAGTTTGAGCCGGAGAAGCTGATTGGCCTGGACCTGGTCCGCGCGTGCGAGGCCGCGGCGCTGAACACGTTTCAGTGGATTGGTAAAGGCGACAAGATCGCCGCCGACGCCGCCGCGACCGACGCGTTGCGTGGCATGTTGAACCTGATGGACATCCGCGGCACGTGCACGATTGGCGAAGGAATCAAGGACCAGGCGCCGGGCATTTTCGTCGGCGAGAAGCTGGGGACCTGGAAGCCTGACGCACCCAGCATCAGCCTGGCGCTGGACCCAATCGACGGCACCACGCTCACGTCAAAAGGCCTGCCCGGCGCGCTGGCGGTGATCGCCGCGGCGAAGACCACCTCGGCCGACGATCATGCGCTGCTCAATGTGCCCTGCGTATACATGGAGAAGATCGCGGTCGGGCCAAAGGTGAAGGAAGGCACCGGCACGATCCGAATGGATGCCTCGGTCGAGCAGAATCTCGAAGTGATTGCGCTGAAGGTTGGCAAGCGCGTCCGCGACCTGGTCGTGTGCATTCTCGATCGCCCGCGACACGAGAAGCTCATCGGCCAGGTGCGCAGAACCGGCGCAGCCATTCGCCTGATCGGCGACGGCGACGTCGCGGGCGCCATCGCACCGTCCATGTCTGATAGCGGCGTTGACGCCTACATGGGCATCGGCGGAGCGCCGGAGGCCGTTCTCGCGGCCGCGGCCATCAAATGCCTTGGCGGCGAGATCCTGGCCCGCATGTGGCCGCGCGACGACGAGGAACGCGGCAAGCTCAAGGAGCTGGGCATCGACCAGGAAGACCTGCGACGCGTGTACACGTCCGAAGACATGGCCCAAGGCGACGGCATCGTCTTCGCCGCGACCGGAATCACCGACAACGCCATGCTGCGCGGCGTGCGGCTGGATGGGAAGCTTGCCCGCACGCACTCGGTCGTGATGCGCTCGCGTTCACACACGGTGCGCTACATCACCGCGATCCACGATCTGACGCGGAAAACCATTCGCCTGCACAGCGAAGGCGGCGACAAGGGGCTGTAGCGCCACCCGCGCGCGTGCCCGCGCGTTGCACCCGCGCGCCGGCATCTCGCGCTCAGGTTCGCCGCGACAGGATCGACTCATAGAGCTCGAGCAGCTCGCGCGCGTGCCGCGCCATCGAGTAGCGCTCGCGGAAGCGCGGCGCGTCGGCCCGGCAGGCAGCGCGGAGCGCGGGCGACAGCACCCGCGTAACCGCCCGGCTCAGGCGACGCGCGTCGTCCGGAGAATCAAGCACCTCGCCGTGCACATCCGGCTGGATCGCGTCCGCGGCGCCGTTCCAGCGGGTCGTGACGGTCGGCAGACCGCACGCCAGCGCTTCGAGCACGACGCGGCTGCACGGGTCATACCAGGTCGGGTGCAGCAGCGCGTCCGCCGCGGCGAACCAGTGCGTGACGGGCGTGCCGGCGCCGACGAATCGAATCTGATCGAGGACGCCCAGACGCCGCGCCAAGGCTTCATACGCCGCCGGCTGGTCGCGACCGGCGACAATCAGCTTCCACGCGGGCGAACCGGGCGACGCAGCGGCGATTGCGCGGGCGTGGATCAGCTCGCGTAACCCCTTGAGCGCAAAATTGTGCGCGACGAACAGCACCGCCGGCTCGTCCGCGGTCAGGCCCGCCGCGGCGCGCGCTGCGCCGCGTAGCCGCCGATGCTCGGCCTCGTCCAACACGCGGAAATCCACGCCGTTGAAAATGACGCGGGTGCGCGCGGCGGCGTCGGGAAACTCGTCTAGCACCTGGCGTCTGACGTATTCGGATACGCAGGCCACATGGCAAGCGCCGCGAGAGATCAGCTCGCGCTCGAGTTGAAGCAGCGCCTGTTGCCGCCTGTTCAGCCGCCGCGCGACGCGCTTGAGCGCCCGCAGCCAGGTCGGGCGCACCAACGCCAGCGTGCGGCGGATGGTCTCGCGATAGGTCCCCCCGCGCGGCTGGTAGACGTGCGCCGAAGGGCAGGGCGGGGCGACGGCGTGCACGACATCGAAATCCGCGGCGCGGACGTAGGCATCGACGTGTGCCGCGAAGTCCCGTGGTGCGGGCTTGCGCACACACGGGCCGACCTGCGCGGCCGTAAGGCGCGGCTCACCGCGGCCCGCGAGCTGCGAAGCGAGCTCCGCCGACACGTCTCCGCCGAGTAGCGTCACGTGCGGTCCGAGCTGCGCCAGGCACGCGGCCATTTCGAGCGTCGAGGTCTCTGCGCCGCCGCGGCGCGCGTCGAGCGTGGACTGGACGATGGCGATCTTCATGCGGGCCGGTTTTTTCGCGCTTCGCGCCGCAGGATGCGCTGGCTGCGGGCGGTGACGCGGCGTGCGTACCAGCGGACCCGCGCGGCGCCGCACTGCAAACCCAGATAGGCGAGCAAGAAGCGATAGCGGTCGGTGCGTGTCGCGCCGATCCGCCGGGCGGAGGCGTCTAGTTGCGAAAGATCTTTCAGTACCCAGCGCATGCGGCGCCAGCGCGGCCGATGCGTGCGGGCCAGGTCGATCAGGTGAAAGCGCGGGGCGCTGCCGGTCGGCTGCGGGTGCTCGACGAAGATATGGCAGAGGTACAGGTCGCGGTGGCACAGCCCGGTGCCGTGAAAGGCCGCGACAAAGCGCGCCAACCGCGTGATCAGGTCGTGCCGCGCTAGGCCGCGCGTGCACGGATCCGCGGCGGCGAGCCGCGCCATCCAGTCGCGATCAAACGCCTCGCCTGGCACGCTCTCGAGCAGCACGGCGCTGCGGGCCTCGAATTGCCCGTGCATCTCCTCGATGAAGCCGGCGCTGCGCGCCGCGGGAATGTGCAGCCCGGCCAGGGCCCGCGACTGCTGATGCTCCCACCAGGCGCGGCTATGCCACGCGGTCTGCCGCACGATGCGGTCCCACTGCTCGCGCCATGTGGCCCGCTCGTAGCGTTTGATGTAGAGCGCTGCTGGGGCGGGGCCGCTTGCGAGTTGCAGCCGCCAGCGTGCCCGGCCGCGCAGCCCGGGTTTGGTCAGCGGCGTCAGCGCCCGGCCTCGGGCCAGCTCCTCGCTCGGCAGATCAAGCAGCCTCTCGAGCGGGGTCAGGCCGGCGGCCTGCAACGCTTCGCGCCACTCGCTCGCGATCTCCTGGCTGCGTGCCATGTTCCCGCCGCCCTCAGGCGTGCGACGCCGCGACCGTCTCATTGGCCATGACCCGCTCGCGCTCCAACTGACGTGCCCATTCCTCGAACAGGCGGTTCATGTGAATGCGATGGCCCTCGTGCCGCCGCCAACGCTGCGCCATGCGCTCCACGCGGCGCGCAATCTGCCGCACTTCCAGCGGCGAGCGCGCCTCGCCCAGGTACTGTTGCAGGAATCGCAAGCGCTGTGTGCGGGTCGTGAATTGCCGCGCCGAAGCGGCCAGGTGCGCCAGCTCATCCAGCCACCAGTTCGTGCGGCGGCCGACATAACGACGGCCGTGCCGCGGCCGCGCGTCGAGCAGGAAGAACTCTGGGTCGCCGATCGGCTCGTTGCGCACCAGGATGTTGCGCCAGAACATCTGGCCGTGCGAAAAGCCGGCGGCATGCATATCGGCTACCAGCCGCGCCAAGCAGCGCAGCAGCTCGCGCCGGCAGGGGAGGCTCAGATTCACGCGGCCGGCGTGCACGTCCTGCGCAAAGCTGGTCAGATTCCGGGCGTGCGGCACTTCCTCGGTGACCAGGTAGCAGGCGCTGACGAATTCGAACGAGCGCCGCGCACCGCACGCCACCGGCCGAACCGCCGGGATACCGAGATTCCGCATCGCCTGCAACAGGCGGTATTCGATCAGGGCGCGGTGCGGTCCCAGAAGCGTGCCGCGCAGCGCGCCGCGCAGCCGCTTGCCCCAATGCGGATAGAAGAAGCGTTTCAGGAAAAAGCCGGGCGCGTCGTCGGTGCCCGGCACGTGCAGCGTGTCAGTCGTGCGGCTCCAGGCCACCACGCGCCCTTCGACGCGGCGCAGCGCGCCGTCGACCGTGTGCAGATCGCAGGCTTCGAGCGCCGCGCGATAGAGCGGGTCGATGCGAACGTGATCGGAAATGGCTGTCTCCATACGCCCGCGGCGCGTGTCCATCGCGCTGCGGCTGCGTTCGCGCCGCGCGGCGCGCTTGCCGGCCGCATACTCAAATGCGCCGGCCGTCGCGTGCGAGCAGCGACTCGGCCGCTTGCATCACGGTCTCCGGCGCGATGCGCTGCATGCAGCGGTGATCGAGCGGGCAGTGCTTGAGCTGACACGGTCCGCATTCGACCTGCGCCTGAAGCTTGATTTCACCCGAATAGCCGGTGTCTGTCCATTCCTGGTGCGTCGGGCCAAAGATCGTCACCGTCGGCACGTTGAATGCGTTGCCGTAGTGCCTGGGGCCCGTGTCATTGCAAACCAGCAGGGCCGCGTCGCGCACCAGCACCTTCAACGAGCCGAGCGTCGTGCCGGGCTGCTCGCAGGAGATCAGTGGACTTTGCGCCAGCCGCGCGATTTCGCGCATCAGCGGCTGCTCATTCGGCGCGCCGACCAGCACGGGCGTCAGGCCGCGCTGCTGCAATTGCTCGCAGACCGAAGCGAAGCGCTCCGGCGGCCAGCACTTGGACGCACCAAACGCCGCGCCGGGATTGATGACTGCGTATCGTCCGGGCGCCAGTTGATAGTGCTGTTGCAGCGCCCGTCCGGCGGCCTCCTGCTCGGCGCTGACGCCGAGCTGCAGCGCGCGGCGTTCGACATCTACGCCGATGGCTTGGGCGAGGGCGCTGTAATAGTCGAGCATTGGCGTAGGGACGAATTGACCGTGGCGGCGCAGCGGCCGCAATCGATGCGTGAGCATCCAGCCGCGCGCCTCGCGCGCGTATCCGACACGGCGCGGGATCCGCGCCAGCCACACCGCCAGCGCCGAGCGGAACGAATTGGTCAGCAGCAGGGCGGCATCGAATCGTTGCGACGCGAGCTGTCGGGCCAGTCGGCGCAGGGCCGGAAGGGCCGCGACGCCGCGCTGTTTGGGCCAGGTGAGCAGTGCATCGTGCCAGCCGCAGCCCTCCACAATTTCCGCGACGTAGCCGCGCGCCAGGTAGGTGATCTGCTTCGCCGGCCGCTGCTGGCGCAGGGCGGCGAGAATTGGCGTGGCCAGCACGACGTCGCCGACCCAGTTTGGCAGCACGAGCAGCAACCGCTGGAGGAAGGGAAATTGGCCGGTTGCACTCACGCCGGATCGGCTCCGTCGAGCAGCGCTTCAAACTCGGCTTCGCTGAGGATTTTGACGCCCAGCTTGCTGGCCTTTTCGAGCTTCGACCCGGCATCCGCCCCGGCGACGACATAGTCGGTCTTTTTGCTGACGCTGGCGCTGACCTTGCCGCCGTGCTGCTTGATCAGCGCTTCGATCTCATGCCGTTGATAGCGTTCGAGCCTGCCCGTAACGACCAGTGTTTTGCCCGTCAACGCGGCGCCGCCGGCGGGTTGTTCGCGCCTGGGCTGTTCGAAGTTCACGCCGACGTCGTGCAGTTCGGACAGGATGTGCTGACCGCTGCCGCTCTTCAGCCAGGCGTGCAGCGAGCGGGCGACCTGTTCCCCAATTCCTTCGACTTGCTGAAGTGCTTCGACGCTCGCATCGCGAATCGCGTCCATGTGACCAAAGTGCTCCGCCAGCGCCTCGGCGGTCGACGCTCCGACGTGGCGGATATTCAGCGCCGCCAGCAGCCGCGCCAGCGGGCGTTGCTTGGCGGCCTCGATCGCGGCCAGCAGTTTGTCGGCGCTGGTCGGGCCGATGCGCTCCAGTTCGAGCAGCCGAGCGCGCTGCGTCTGCAATCGGAAAAGATCGGCGAAAGTTCGCAGCAATCCGGCCTCGTAGGCGGCTTCAATGAAACGCTCGCCGGCGCCCTCGATATCCATCTGGTCGCGGGCGCAGAAGTACTTGAGCCGCTCGACGATCTGCGCCGGGCACTCGGCGTTCGTGCAGCGCAAATACACGCCGCCCTCGTCCTGCTCGACCGCGCCGCCGCAGGCCGGGCAGGTGCTGGGCCGCAGGATCGGCGTAGCGCTCTCGGGCCGCAGCTCGCTGCGCACCCTGACGACCTGCGGGATGATCTCGCCGGCCTTTTCAATGATCACGCGATCGCCGACGTGCAGGCCCAGCCGCTCGATCTGGTCAAAGTTGTGCAGCGTCGCGTGCTGCACAGTGGTGCCCGCCAGCAGCACCGGGGCCATCACCGCCCGCGGCGTGATCGTGCCGAGCTTGCCCACTTGCAGATCGACGCGCAGCAACTCGGTCTCGGCCTGCTCGGCGGCGTACTTGTACGCAATGCACCAGCGCGGCGCCTTGGAAGTCTGCCCGAGCTCGCTCCGCTGCGCCAGGTCATCCAGCTTGATCACCAATCCGTCGGTGTCGTAATCCAGCGTGCGGCGGCGTGGTTCCCAATCCACCACAAACGCCTCGACCGCAGAAATCGTCTCCAGCCGACGCGCGTGCGGATTGGTCGGCAGACCCCAGCTCCGCAGGTGCGCGAAAAGGTCACTGTGGCTGGCGTCGGTCGGTCGGGGCTCAATCCGCCCGTGGCCGTGCGCCATGAAGCGCAGCCCGCGCTCGGCCACTACGCGCGGGTCAAGCTGCTTGAGTGTGCCGGCGGTGGCATTGCGCGGGTTGGCGAATGTCGCCTCGCCGTGGGCGGCGCGCTGTTGATTGAAGCGCTCGAATTCAGGGCGCGGCCAGTAGATTTCGCCGCGCACTTCCAGCACGCGCGGGCAGTCGCCGGTCAGGCGCAGCGGCACGCTGCGGATGGCGCGGACATTTGCGGTGATGTCGTCGCCGGTCTCGCCGTCGCCGCGCGTGGCCGCCAGGCACAGCCGGCCGTCTTCAAAGCGCAGCGCGACCGCGACGCCATCGACCTTCGGTTCTACCACGTACGCCACGGATTCCGCGGCGAGCAGCTTGCGGACGCGCGCGTCGAACTCGCGCAGCTCCGGAAGTGAGTATGTGTTGTCGATCGAGAGCATCGGCAGCGAATGCGTCACATGCGCGAATCCCGCGAGAGGCTGCTCGCCGACGCGTCGCGTGGGCGAATCTTCGCGGGCAAGCTGCGGGTGCTGTTCCTCGAGCGCGCGCAGCTCGCGCATCAGCTCGTCGTAAGCCTGATCGGAGATTTCTGGGGCGTGCTCGACAAAGTAAAGCCGGTCGTGCCGTCGCAATTCGTCCTGCAACCAGCGCACGCGCGCCAGCAGCGCGGCCTCATCGCTTGGCATCGGCCGGCGCCACGGCGGGTGCGGGTGTTGCAGTCATCTCCATTTGCAATTCGCTGATCTTCAGATGGGCCCAGGCCTGCGCCGCGGTCTCGGTGGTGGCCTCGGCCTGGCCGGCGAGGAAGATGCTGGCGCTATCGCCCGGGCCGAGCGTCAATGGGAAGGTGAGCTCTTTCTGCACAGTGCTGCGGGCATCACCCTGGTCGACGCCATGAATCAGCAGGTCGAGATTGCGCAGTTGACGGTTGCGTTGATCGCGGGCAAACAGCCGCAGCGCGACGGATGCGTCCTTGCGACCGCTGGCCGGCGTGGCTCTCGCGTCGTATTCGAATCTGGCCTGCACGCGGATCGACAGGTCAAGCTGCACGCCGGATTCGTTCTTGAGCGCGTGGCCAAGTTGAAACACGCCCGATGCCGTGCCACTGCGGGCGACGCGGACTTTGACTTCCGCCTCGCCGTCGCTGGATGCGCTGGCCTGCGCGTCGGCCTCGCCGCCCAGGCCTGGGGCGCGTTTCGACGGCGCGAAGACGATCGAGAATTTCTCGTCGGCGGGCAGCCGCAGGGTCGTCGCGGCGGCGGATGTCGCCAGCACGCGCGGCCGCGGAGTGGCCGCCAGTTCGCCGCCAAAATCGGTCGCCCCGCAGCCCGGCAGCATCAGGCCCGAGATGCACGTGCACATCCAGGCGGCGTAATTGCTTACGGCAATTCGACTGCGTCGCGTGATTCGCACGGCGTGCCTCCCACGAGCGCACCATTGGAGCCGCGCGGCCGATACGCGGCAAGGGCGCACCGCGTAGGACCGGATCGCGGTCCGGCTGGGCCGCGCGGCGCCCATCGGCGTCACCCAGACCACTCGCCCAGCCCGAAATGCAGCGCCCAGGCAGCCTGCAGCACCAGCATCGTCCCCAGCACGCCGCTGCGGGCCCCGCTTGACCAGCGCCGCGACATCCACACCCCGAGCACGATCAGCGCCGGCGTCGCCACGCACATGTAGCGCGCAATCGGCTCGACGCCGAAGGTCGCCCCACCCGAGGCGAAATACGACTGCAGAAAAATGAACGGCCCGAGCCAGAGCAGCGGGCGAAAGCGTGGCGGCGTGACGCGCAGTGCCAGCAGGCTCAGCGCCACCAGCCCCAGACAGATCGGCATGTTCCAGGCGAAGGGCTTGATCAGCGTCACCAAGCTCTCAGGCACGCCGCCCAGCGCGCGGCCGAAGTATTTGAACTGGTCCCACACCCGCGCCAGCGTGGCATACTGCAACCAGTCGGCCCGGTGTTGGTCAGGCACCCAGCCAACGCGAAAATTCGTGAAATATACGAGCGGCGAGCCGAAGCGCATGGTCAAGTACAGCGCGTACGCCGCGATTCCCAGCCCGGCCAGCGCTGCACGCGGCGCCAGCCGCACGGCGCGCGATAGCGCTTTTGCCGGCGCTAGCCGCTGCCAGAAGGTCAGCACGAACACGAGCACCAGCGAAGCTGCGGTGGGGCGCGTCGCGCTGGCGATGCCGCAGGCGATCGCCGCCGCCGTCCAGCGGCCTGAATCCAAGCACATCAGCGTCAGGCAGGTGAACAGCAGCGTGGTGCTCTCGGCGTAGCCGAAGCTGTAATAGCACGCCGGCGGCAGGCAGAAGACGCACGCCACCGCGTAGCCCGCCGCGGGCGGGTCGATCCGCCGCGCCAGCCAGAAATACAGCACCATTGCCGCGGTTAGCGCCGCCGCGTGCGAGACGAAGATCATGGCCGCGTGCACGCCCAGCAGCGGCGCGAACACCCGGCACAGCAGCGGATACAGCGGGAAAAAGGCGATGTTCTGCTGGCGCTCGTTCGGCTCGGCCTGAGTTGAGACCGGCTGATACTTGTAGCCGCGCTGCACGATCGAGCGATAGTGCAGCCCGTCGAAATTCAGCAGCGGCCGCAGGTTCGCGAAGCGCTCCTGAAACAGCACAAACTCGCGCGAGTCCCTGTCCGCCAGCCGCGCCGCCAGCGGCTTCTCATGCTGATCAAAAGGCGGGCTGAGCTGTAGCTCGATCCGCAGGTTCAGCAGGGCGCCCGCATACGCAAAGGTCCAGACCAGCAAGCGCGTCGCGACGTAGATCGACAGCACAATGCCCAGGCCGGCCGCGATTTGGCGCCGCGTGAGCGGCGGTCGCGGTGCGTCGTCGAAGAGCAGATCCGCAGGTGAATTCACGATCCGCGTATGGCGGCGAGCAGCCCGAAGTGTCCGCAACCCGGGCCCTCGCGGCGAAACGAGTAGAACAGGTCTGTGCGGCACATGGTGCAGATCTCGCTCAGCTCGATGTTTTCCGACGGCAGGCCCGCGCATTCAAGTTGTGTGCGATTGGCGAGCCAAAGATCAAAGTATAGGCGGCCACCGCGCTGCAAGAAGAGGCTCTCGCGCCGCGGCAGGTTCGCCGCCGCTTCCCAAACGTCCGCCTTCACTTCGTAGCAACACGGACCTGCCGAAGGACCGATGCCGGCTTGCAGCTCGCGCGGATCGCAGCCGAACTCGGCCCGCAGGTCCGCGATCAACAGCCGCGTGGCCTGCGCGACACTACAGCGCCAGCTCGCGTGCACCATCGCGACCACCGCACGCCGCACGTCAAACACCAGCACCAGCGGGCAATCGGCCGAAAAGGTCATCAAGCCCGCGCCGTGCGCGTCGCTATAAAGCGCGTCGATCGATTCCTGCGGCCCGGTGGGGCTGGCGTGTGTGATTCGGCGGCGCCGCGGCTGGTGCACCTGAACGCAATAGTGCAGCCGCTCCGGCGAGACGCCCCAGTCTTGCGCCATCTGGGCGCGGCGCTGCGCGCGGGCGGGCGCGTCGGCGTCGTCGCGGGCGGAGACGTCCTGCGGGCGCGTGCTGAATGCATGCAGCAAGCCCGGCTGATCCGCCAGCTTCGCGAACTGCGCGTATCGTCGCCCCGCAATTTCGACGAAACGCATCACGCCGGATCGGGACGCAGCAGGACTTTGATATTGGCCGAGTCGGCGGCGGCGGCGAAGGCCTCCGCCGCGCGCGAGAGCGGAAAGACCTGCGAAACGAGGTCGTCCACGCGAACGCGCTTCTCGCGGAGCATCTCCAGCGCCGCCGGAAACGGCCCGCAGCGGTTGCCCACCACGCGCAGCTCGTTCACCACGATCGGCGCCAGGTCGACATCCGGCGGCGTCGCGTATGTGCTCTTGAGCACGATCGTGCCGCGCGGCCGCACCATCTGCAGCGCCAGCCGCAGCCCCTCCGGCGAACCGGTGCACTCGACCACCAGGTCGCGATCGGCGCAGGGCGCCGCCTGGCTGATGTGAATCGCGCGCACGCCGTACGCCGCACAGTGCTGCAGCGTGCCGGCATTGCGGCCGACGGCGAGCAAATCGCAGCCCTTCTGCGCGAGAACCTGCGCCACCAGCAGCCCGAGCCGGCCGGTGCCGATCAGCGCGACGCGCGTCCCGAGCGAGACCGGGTGCTGCGCGACGACCTGCAGCGCCGCCGCCAGCGGCTCGACAAAGACGGCCTGCTGATCGCTGACTTCGTCCGGGACGATGTAGCAATTCGAGGCCGGCACATTGACGTACTGCGCGAAGGCCCCGTCGCGCCCCAGAATCCCGACCACCGTCCGCTTGCGGCAGTGATTCGGCGCACCGTTGCGGCACATGTCGCATGCGTCGCAGACGCAGTTGATCTCCGCGACCACGCGCTTGCCGCGCAGCGGCGAGCCGTCGTCCACGACTGTACCGACAAACTCATGCCCCGGCACGCCCGCGAACTGCATGTATCCGCGGGCAATCTCCAGATCCGTGGCGCAGATACCGGCCAGGTGCACGCGGATGCGCACCTCATCCGGGCCGGCTTGCGGGGTAGGGTAGGTGGCGTCAAACCGCACAGGCGGCGAGCTGTTCGAATCAACCAGGATCGCTTGCATGCCTGCCGGTCCGCCCCTAGTTGGACTTGTCGCCGGGGAAGGCCCAGCGCAGCGCCTGCTTGGTCTCGTACGTGAACTTCTCCCAGCGCGTGTCGTACGGCGGCCGCCGCGCGTCCGGAATGCGCCCGGCGTTCTCGAAGGGCGCGGCCTTGTTCTGCTCGCGCCACGCCTCCCAGGCGGCGATGTTGGCGTCATGCGTGTGACCGGTGAGCTTCACCAGCGCCGCTTCGCAGGCGTAGACGACCGCAAAGCGCTCGTCGCGCAGCCCGCCGATCAGGGCATCCAGCGCGTCCGGCGTGCCGGGCAGCGCCGCCAAGCCGCGTGCCGCGGCGACGCGCGCGTGCCAGTCCTCATCCTCGGCCAAATGCCGCAGAAACACGCTACGCAGCGCAGCATGCAGCGGCGCGGCTGCGGCACCGCGCTCGGCCGCCTGAGCGAGTCCGTCGAGCGCATCCCAGCGACACAGGCTGTCCGGCGGGCGCACCTGTTCTGGCGGGAAGTCGGCGTGGTTCAGGAGTTTCAGCAACGTTTCGACGCCACGCGGATCGGCGGTGCGCGCCAAGGCGCGGATCGCCACCAGCCGCGCCTGCGTGTCGTTCTCGAGCAACGCGATCGCGATAAAGCCCTTGACCGCCCAATCCGCCTCGGCCTCGCGGCTGTCGGCGATCCGCGCGACCGCGCTGCGGCGCTTGTCGGCATCCGCGTCCGCCACCGCCACCAGCATGTATTGCTGAGGCGTGCGGCGCGGCTCGAGGACTTTTCGGACGGCGGCATCCAGTTGCTGATCCGAGCAACCCGCGACGGCGCCAAACAGCAGCGCCAGCAGGCCGTACGCCCGCCGCCGAACGCGGCTAACTGTGCGGCTCTTGGAGCGGCGCAGCGTGAATGTAGCGCTCAGGCGGCACAAACTCGACGTGTTCGATTGGTTCATGAAGAAAACGCGAGCCGACTTGTCTGAACCGCGCCGGGTTGTCGCTCACGTAACACTGAATGCTAGCGGGCTGATGCAGGTCGGACAAGCCGTCCATTTCCAGCAGCGTCTGGTGCACGACGCGGGCGGTCTCCTCGCCGCTGTCGACAATGGTGACATCCGGGCCGAGCTGCTCGGCGATCGCCTGGCGCAGAAGCGGATAGTGCGTGCAGCCGAGCACCAGCACGCCCACTTGCGCCGAACGCAGCGAGGCGAGGTACTCGCTCGCGACGGCCCGCACGATCGCATCGTCCGGCCCGCGGCCCTCCTCGACCAGCGGAACGAACAATGGGCAGGCGCGCGAGACCACGCTCGCGTCGGGCAGGATGGCGCGGATCGCCCGCTCGTATGCGCCGCTGCGCGTGGTGGCCTCCGTGGCCAGCACGCCGATCGCCCGGCCGGCGGCCTGCCGCACGGCGCTGGCGGCGCCCGGTTCGACGACGCCGATCGTCGGCAGCGGCAGCTCGCGCTCCAGTTCGTCGAGCGCCAGGGCGCTGGCTGTGTTGCAGGCCGCCACGATCAGCTTGGGATCAAAGCTCAGCAGGAACTGCGCGGCTTCCTGTGCGAATGTGAGGACCGTGCGGGCGGATTTCGTTCCGTAGGGCACACGGGCCGTGTCGCCGAAGTAGACGATGCGTTCGCCGGGGAGCTGCGCCCGCAGGTGCCGTACGACGGAGAGCCCGCCCAGTCCGGAATCGAAGACGGCAATCGGCTGCGCTGGCTTCACAGGGTCCTCCATGACCTTGGCACAGGTGTTGCGAATGGCGGCGCCACGCTGCGTTCGTGAATCTGATCAACCCGCAGAGCCGCGTCCGCCACCACCACCGCCGCGGCGTCCACCAGCGGGCGGACCGGCTTCGCGCGGCGGGCCCGCGGCGCGCTCATCCGACTGCTTGATCTCTGGCAGCATCGACAGCATGCGCTCGTCGGCGGCCAGCCGCACGCGGTCGCCGGCGCGCAGGCCCTCGACGACCTCAATCAAATTTGTGCTCGAGCGGCCGAGCTTGACCTCGACCGGTTCGACGCCGCCGTTGCGGATCACGAAAACGTAGCTTTTCCGGCCGCGGGCGAAGATGGCCTGCACCGGGACGGCCAGCACGTTCTGCACTTCTTCGATCAGAATCTTGATCTCGGCCGAGTCTCCAGGCGAGAGCTTGGCGTGTGCTTCGTCGAGCAGGATTTCGGTCGCGTGCTCCTTGAGCTCAGGATTCAGCCAGCGATTCTGCGAATCGGCGAACTTGGCGATTTTGGAAATCTTGCCCGTGAAGGTCTGGTTCGGCACCGCCGTAACCCGCACGATCGCCGGTAGGTTATCGCGTAACTTGTGGCGGTCGGCCTCGTGAATGCGCGTCGTGACCAGCATGCGATCGGTGCTCGGCAGCACCAGCAGCGTCTGTCCTTCGACCACCTTGGCCCCCGGCGCCAGCCGCTCGCTGACGGAGTAGCGCCAGCCCATGCTATCATTGGGGTATTGCACCACGCCGTCGACGGGTGCGTAGATCTTGCAGCGTTCGATCTGGCGCTTCAGCCGCGCGACGCGATTCTCGCGCAGCGCGACCTGGGCGAGCTTCTCCTGCACGAGCGCCTCGGCCTGCCGCTCGCGCGACTGGGCCCGTTTGCGCTCGCGCCCGAGCTCCTGTTCGGCCTGATCGACCGCCGATTGCTTCTGCTTCTGCAGCTTGGGCCGCTCATACTGCAGCAGCGTGCTCTTGGCGAGATTGTTCTTCCTGAGCGTCAGCTCAAGCTTGGTCAGCTCGAGCCGCAGCTCGTCGAGCTTGGCCTTGGTGACGAAGCCGCTCTCGGCGAGCTTGATGTTCTTGTCGAGATCGATCCGCTTGCGCGCGATATCCATGTCGGTCTGTTGAATTTCGATGTCGGCGCTCAGAATCTCTTTCTCGAAATCACCCTGATTGTACTGCAGCTTGTCGAGCTGGGCGACTTCGAGCGCGATCTCGGCCTTGCTGATCATGCTGAGGTTCTCGTTTAGGACGATGTCGAGATCCTGCTTGGCACCTTCGAGCGCGGCGCGGGTCGAGCCCAGCTCGATCGATTCCTGCTCAAACTTCTCGACCAGCTCATCCGACGCCAGCTCGATCAGCAGGTCGCCCTTGCTGACGCGCTTGCTCTCCTCGATCAGGAACAGCAGCGTTGCCTGGCCCTCGACTTCGCTCTTGACCTCGATCAAATCAAGCGGCTTGAGTTCGCCGCGCTCGGTCAGCGTGACGCTCAGTTCGACCGGCTTGACCTCGAAGGTCTCGCCGGCGGCATCGGGCTTGCCGAACCAGCTCGTCCAGCTATTCCACGTGCTTCCCAGCAGGAATATCAGGAGCCCGACCAGGCCGATCACCGCGAGCGGCACAGTCCAGCGACGCAGCGCGCCGGGGCGCTTGGGGATCGCATAAGACGCGGAGAGCGAGTGTGTGCTCGTCGGATCGCTGATCGCGGCCATTGGTTAACTCCGTGTACGGCTCGTAATCATGGTATTCGCGAGCAGCCGAGGGAGATAGGGCAATCGCCGGCGGCTTCGCCGCACATGGCCGTAGACCGGGCGTTTTCCCTGTACACGAAGGCGGAAAAATCCGGCTTTGTCGTCTGCCGGATCGCGGAGCGCGGCCGCCGGGCGTTCTAGCGCGAATCCGGTGCGTGTGGGGCTGCGCGTCGGGGATCTCGAGTTTGTTTACCAGCGATTGCGGTCGCGGCCGCCGTCACCACGTCCGCGGCCGCCGTCGCCGCCGCGTTCGCGGCCGCGGTCGGCACGTTCACCGCCGCCGACACCGCCACCACCGCGGCCCATGCCACCAGCACCGCCGCGATATCCGCCGCCGCCACCGCTACGT
>CAZHTF010000020.1:0-43199 GCA_964535305.1 uncultured Planctomycetales bacterium
AAAATCCGGAACGAAATACGCGACCTTATGGATCGACAGTTCGGCCATTTGCTGCGGCGCGATGCCCAGCCCGGCGATGGTGGTCTGGCGCGCGTTGGCGTGCATCGCCCAGAAGCCGAGGAATTGCTTGGCGAGCGTGAGCTTGTCGCCGCCGGCGTCCGCCGCCGCGTCGAGCAGATCGGCCGTGGCGCGGTCGTCCACCAGCGCGGGCGCGTCCTGCGCAGGCACGCGATACTCGCAGACGAAGCGCTCCGTCCGCGGCAGCGGCAGCTCGGGCATCTCTTCGCGCAAACTCTCGATCCAGTCATGTTCGAGCTGCAACGTCGGCAGGTCCGGATCGGGAAAGTAGCGGTATTCGTGGGCTTCTTCTTTTTGCCGCTGCGGCAGCGTGACCATCCGGGCATCGTCCCAGCCGCGATTGGTCTTGTTGCCCAGGGCAAATTCTTCCCGCTGCTCGCGCCACGCCGCCCGCTGCCGCTCCAGCTCGAACGCCACCGCGCTGTGCACCGAGCGGAACGAGTTGAGGTTCTTCACCTCGACGATCGGCGTGCGGAACTCGCGCCCGTCCTCGAGCACGCGCAGGTTGATGTTTGGCTCGAAGCGCATCTGTCCCTGCTGCATGTTGGCTTCGCTCACACCGAGGTAGCGCACCAGCCGCTGCAACTGCACCGCAAACTCGCGGGCCTCCTCCGCACTGCGCAGGTCCGGCTCGCTGACGATCTCCAGCAGCGGCGTGCCGGCGCGGTTCAGGTCGATCGCCGAGCATCCCGGAAAATCATGCACGCTCTTGCCGGCGTCCTCCTCCAGATGTGCACGCTTGATCCGCACGCGGCGATGCTGCCCCTCGAATGCGAATTCCAAGTAGCCCTCGCTGCCCAGCGGTTGATCGAATTGTGAGATCTGGTAATTCTTCGGCAGATCCGGGTAGTAGTAGCTCTTGCGGTCCCAGCGCGTCAGCCCGGCGATGCGACAGTTCAGCGCCAGCGCGCAGCGCACCGCCAGCTCGATCGCGTGCCGGTTAATCACCGGCAGCGCTCCGGGCAGCCCCAGGCACACCGGGCAGACGCAGGTATTCGGCTCGGCCCCGAAACGCAGCGGGCAGGCGCAGAACATCTTCGAGCGCGTCGCGAGCTGCACATGGATCTCGAGCCCGATGATCGGCTCGTATCGGGCCGTATCCGCAGTGCTCATGTCCACGACTCCCGCGCGTCGGGCCGAACGAACCAAACCATCACGCCATCATCGACGAATCCGAGCCGCTGCGCCCACGCGCGGGCCGGCAGATTCTGCGTATCGATCTCGAGGCACACCGGCAACAGCCGCCAGCGCCGCGCCGTCGCCACCAGTTGAGCCGCGAGCGCCGTGCCGACACCCATCCGCCGCTGCTCGGGCAGCACGAAAAAATCGCACAGCCGACCGATCTGCCCGACCTGCAATAGCGCCGCAATACCCAGCGGCTGATCACCGCGCAGCGCGAGCAGCGCTTCGTATTGCGGGTCATTCAGCCGCTCGAGCATCGCGTATTGCCACGCCGCCCCCCAGGCGCCCGCCAGCTCCGCGCGGCGTGTCAGCACTTGCGTATACGTGCGGCGCATGGCCCGCGCGCTGAGGCAGCGAATGCGCTCCACAGCGGAGATGCGCCGCTCCAGTGGCAGCACCAGCGACACGGATTCGCACCGCGCCAGGCCGCGCTGCGCGGCCAGCGGTTCGAGCGGCTCGGGCGGCTGTTCCAGGCGCGGCCGCCACGCGCCGCACTCGGCGTCATGCTCCCGGAAGAACGCGTCGATCAGCGTCGGCGCGCCGGCCGCGTCTTCGCCCAGCTCAATCTCTCCCATAAAATTGAGTTGCGGCGCGCGGCGATGTGCGTCGCAGAGATACGCATAGCCGCAATCGAGCGTGGTACGCGTGCTGACCTGCTCGAAGTACACTTGGTTTGACCGCCGCACGCCCATTGTCGCCACGGTCATCGCCGACATGCCGCGATTATAGGTGCGGCGGTGTTCAGAGCGAATCTGGCGGCGGCCGATCAAATTCCCGCAGCGGCGCGGGATTTCGCGCAGCGGCTTGCGCGAGCAGTGCGGCGACGCTACTAGCCGCGATGCCCGTCACTGGCATGGCGATTGCCGATGAAGTGACCGGTTGATCGACCTGGTTCGCAGCAAGGAGTCCTTTGTGTCCGCAGGCATTGCGCCCGCTCCAATGGCCGCCAACGACTGGCGGAAACGCCACGCCTCGAAAATCACCAGCCTGGCCAACGCGATCGCGCGGATTCGGCCCGGCGATCGCATTTACCTTTCCGACGGCTCCGCGACGCCGCTGGGTCTGATTCCAGGCTTGATCGCGCCGGAAGCTGCCCTTGGTGACAACGAGATTATTCACATGTTGACCTTTGGGGACGCGCCGTATGTGCGGCCCGAGTTCGCTGGCAAGTTCCGGCACAACGCGCTATTCATCGGGCCGAACGTGCGTGACGCGGTCGCCGACGGACGTGCGGATTACACCCCGATCTTCTTGTCGGAGATTCCGGGACAGATTCGAACCCGCCGCATCCCGATCGATGTGGCGATGATCGCGGTCTCCCCGCCGGACGAGGCCGGCTTCTGCACGTTTGGCACGCACGTGGACTGCGCGCCGGCGGCGTGCGACGCGGCCCGCGTAATCATTGCACAGGTGAATCCGCGCATGCCGCGCAGCCACGGGCCGCATCGGCTGCACCTTGACCGCATCGCGGCGCTGGTCGAGATTGAGCACGAGATTCCGACGCTGCCGCCGCCCAAAATGCGTGGCGAAACCGAGGCCATCGCCCGCAACATCGCCGAGCTGATCCCCGACGGCGCCACGCTGCAACTGGGCATCGGCGGCATTCCCGACGGCGTGCTGCGCTTCCTCACCGATCGCAAAGATCTCGGTATTCACACTGAGATGTTCAGCGACGGCGTGGTCGAGTTGGCGGAGCGCGGCGTGATCACCGGACGCTGCAAGACGCTGCACAACGGAAAAATCGTCGCCAGCTTCTGCTTCGGCACAAAGCGCGTCTACGACTTCCTCGACAACAACCCGGTTGTCGAGCTCTACCCAGTCGACTACACCAACGATCCCTTCGTCATCGCCCGAAATGACAACATGATCGCGATCAACACCTGCCTTGAGATCGATCTGACCGGGCAGGTCTGCTCCGACTCGATCGGTACACGCTTCTACAGCGGCATCGGCGGGCAGGTCGACTTCATCCGCGGCGCCGCCCGCAGCCGCGGCGGAAAGCCAATCATCGCGCTGCCCGCCACCGCCTGCGACGGCAGTGTCTCGCGGATTGTCCCGCGGCTCAGCGATGGCGCCGGCGTAGTAACCACGCGCGGCGACGTGCACTGGGTGGTCACCGAGTATGGCGCCGTCAACCTTCACGGAAAAAACGTGCGCGAGCGGGCCATGGCGCTGATCTCAATCGCGCATCCAAAATTCCGCCCGTGGCTGTTGGCCGAGGCCAAGCAGCACCGGCTGGTGTACCGAGATCAGCTCGAGCCCCCGCTGCGGGCCCCGGTGTATCCAAAACGGCTCGAGACGCAGGCGCGCTGCAAAGATGGCACCACCGTGCTGATCCGCCCGATCAAGCCCACGGATGAATCGTTGCTGCGCGAAATGTTCTACCGCCTGACGCAGGAGACCATTTATCACCGCTTCTTCGCAACGCGGAGAATGATGCCGCACGAGCACCTGCAGCGCTTCTGCAACGTCGACTACGAGCGCGATATGACGCTGGTCGCCTCGCTGCGCAGCGGCGACGACGAGAAGCTGATCGGCTTTGCAACGTACAACCGCGAGCCTGAAGGTGATTTCGCCGAGGCCGCATTCCTGGTCGACGACGCCTGGCAGGGCCGCGGCATCGGCACGCTGCTGATGCGGCGGCTAACCGAGATCGCCGAGGTCCGCGGCCTCGACGGCTTCACCGCGATCGTGCTATCGGACAATCTGCGGATGATGCGCGTCTTCGAGAAGTGCGGATACCCGATCGAGGTGGTGAACCGTTCGGATACGCTCTCGCTCCGCATTCCATTTACTCAGGCGCGCGAGAATTGGAGCCAGATCAGCGAGAATCGCTGAGCGGTTTGACTTTACCCCGGCGGCGTTGCCTGCCTGCGTGAAGTGGAGATTCGTTGCGCTGGACGACGGCGACTGTTTGCATCGCTGGCCAGCGGCGACCGTTTGCGTCGCTGGCCAACGTGGCGCGAGTCTTCGCCCCGACGGGGCGGAGGAATGTAGCCACGGGTGGAGCGAGGCCTGCGGGGCCGAGTTTCTAGAAAACCCAGACACATCCTTGGCGACATTCCGCGGACCGCCGGGGCCGAATTTCCAGAAAACCAAGACACGCAATCGGCTACATTCCGTGGAATCTCAACCGAAAGGACGATCGAACGCGGCAGGCTGCTCCACTCACGCTACACAGCGGGATGGAACGAAACTGCCCTAGCTCCAACATCTCACGCGACGCACTCACGAGTTCTTCATCGCGCGATGTCCGGCGTCCCCCCGACGCCGGACATCATGCTTTGGGCCCGCGTGCCGCGCGCGAGGACAAATCGACAGCGCGCGGCAACGCACAATCGATCGGCGATCGTAGGTCCGCAGGCGCTCAGCGCAGCAACGCAGCGCTGTCTTCAATCGGGCAGAATTACCCAGCAAGACTCCGCAGGATCGGAACGCCGCAGCCACCGGCGTCCATTTCAGAATACGCCACCGGTCAAACGGCCAAAGTGTCGCAGCGGCAGATGCCGGCGCCGTGGCTCGCTTTTCCGCGCGCGGAATGCATGGTTGCCATTCACGCTCCGCCGCGGCAAGATCGCGCGATGCTCACCGCTGCCGGCGCGGAAAAGATTTGCGACGTCGCGATCGTCGGCGCGGGCGCGGCCGGCCTCGCCACCGCCATCTTCGCCCGGCGCCGCAACCCGCAGTTGAGCGTCTGGCTGCTCGAAGGGGCCCGCAGCATCGGAGCGAAGATCCTGGTCAGCGGCGGCGGGCGCTGCAACGTCACCAACGCGCGCGTCAGCCCCAGCGATTACCAGGGCGGCAGCCGCAACATCATCCGCCGCGTGCTGGCGCGCTTTGACGTCGCCAGCACGATCGCGTTCTTTCGCGAGATCGGGGTTTCGCTGCACGAGGAGGACAACGGCAAGCTTTTTCCAGACTCGAACCGTGCTCGCAGCGTGTGCGACGCACTGCTGGGCGAAGCGGCCCGAGTCGGTGTGCGCATCCTTCTGGGTCGGCGCGTGCGGGCGGTGAGTGCCGCGGGGTCTACGCTCGAACTTGAGCTCGACGACGTTGCCGCAACGAAGCGCGAGCGGCTGCGTGCGGCGGCCGTGGTGCTGGCGACCGGCGGACTCTCGCTTCCCAAAACGGGCAGCGACGGCGCCGGCTACGCGATTGCGCGGCACTTCGGACATTCGATCGTCCCGACCACGCCGGCGCTCGCCCCGCTCTTGCTCGATGGAGATTTTCACAGCGGCCTGTCGGGCGTTTCGCACGAGGTAGAGATCCAGATTCGCTCCGGCGCGACCCGCGCGAGCTTTCCCGGCGCGCTGCTCTGGACGCACTTCGGAATCAGCGGACCCGCACCGATGAATGCCTCCGGAACCTGGCATCGGCTGACGCGCGCGGGCCAGACGCCCAAAGTCACCGCCCGACTCGTGCCGCTCCCGCATTTTGAGGCCGCTGAGCAGGCGTTTCTGCAACTTGCGGCGGAATCGCCCGCGGGCCGGTTGCAATCGATCCTGGAGCGCTGGCTTCCGACCCGGGTTGCGGGAGCGGTGTGTCAGCGCCTGGCCGCGCCCGCCACGACGCCGCTAGCGCAATTCTCGCGGGCGGCCCGCCACGCGCTCTTGCAGGCGCTGCTGGCGTGGCCGCTGCCGGTGCGCGACAGCCGCGGATACGGATACGCCGAGGTCACCGCGGGCGGCGTGGCGCTGGGCGAGATCGACTCGCGCAGCATGCAGTCGCGGCTACAGCCCGGGCTGTACCTGGTGGGCGAAATCCTGGACGTCGACGGCCGCATCGGCGGATTCAACTTCCAGTGGGCCTGGAGCAGCGCGTTCGTCTGTGGCGAGGCACTGGGGCAAATGCACGGAACCGCGGCGAAGTAACGCTGCGCCAGCCCGGCCGACCATCCTTGGCATGACCGCGGCGCGGGTATCATGCACGGGTCTTCCGCAAATCCTCTGCGGGATTCTCCGCTGGATCAGTATCATCCCATTGGGGTCTGTTCAATTCTGGCCGGAGGAAAACGATATGCGCGCTCGACTCATCGGCGGCCTTCTGTTCGCGCACCTTTGGAGCTCGGCATCCTGGGCGCAGCCGCTCGGAGCGGCATTCACGTATCAGGGCCGACTCAGCAGCGGCGGCGTGCCAGCCAACGGCCCGCACGACATGCAGTTCCGCTTGCACCCCAGCGCAAGCGGCGGCGGCACGATATTCGGGCCGATTTGCCTAGATGGCGTTAGCGTCGTCGGTGGGCTCTTCTCGGTGGTCGTTGATTTCGGCCCCGTCTTCGACGGTAGCGCACTGTGGCTTTCCGTCAGCGTTCGACCCGACAGCACGCCGGGCAACTGCGGCAGCGGCTCATACACGCTCCTCTCGCCGCGGCTGGCGCTGACAGCTACCCCATACGCGGCACGGGCCCTTTCAGCGCCAAACGGCCACGCGCTCAACGCTGTCGACGGCAATCCCGTTTCCGCGCTCTTCGTGGATAGTGTGGGCGAGGTCGGCGTGAGCACGACGACTCCAAGCATGTCGTTCGAAGTCGCCGGACCCACGAACCTCTACAACCGGCCCAGCCTGGGCGTTTCGTTTAACTCGGACGACTATCTCTACATGCATGCGGCGGACGATCCGTCGTTTATCTGGCCGATCTCCGACGCGCTGCGATTCGGCAACGAAACCAGCCGCGGCGCCGGCTACGTGGAGCGCATGCGGATCAGCAGCGACGGAAAGCTCGGCATCGGCACTGATTCGCCAGAAAATGCGCTGCAGGTCAGCCGAACGCTCGGCGGTTCCGACGTGATCGCGCTGCAACACGACTTGCAGTTTCAGATCAATAACGGAATCGGCGAGAAGTCAATGGGCATCGGTGTGTTGGACGGCGGCGTCGGCATGATTCAGGTGAAGGAAATCAACGTCGGCTATAACAGCCTTCTGCTCAACCCCAACGGCGGCTTCATCCAATTGCTCGGAGACAATTCGACCGGCAATGCCGGCGTTCGGCAGGCATACACAAACAACGATTTCGCCGTGCGGAACGGGCTCGGAAATCCATTCGTGTTCTCGTGTTACTCAACCACTGGCAGCAGCCTGTTTCAGGTTCAGGCCGACGGCGATGTCCTTGGCTGCGGCATCACCTGCCTGAGCGACGCGCGCAAGAAAACGAATGTCGAGCCGCTCCATGATGCGCTCGCGACCGTGCGGCGACTGCGCGGCGTGACATTCGACTGGATCGACCCAGAACGAGCCAGGAACGGCCGCCAGATCGGGTTCATCGCGCAGGAGGTCGAGGCGATCGCGCCCAATCTCGTCAAGGTCGGTGAGGATGGATCAAAGTTCCTGAACTATCAGGGCGTGACGCCGCTGCTAGCCGAAGCGATCGAGGAGCAGCAAGCGCAGATCGACGCGCAGCGGACACGGATCGAGGGGCTGCGATCGGATGGCGAGTTGCAGCAGAGGATCGGAGCCGAAGTGCTGGCGCAGCTCGCGATCGTGCGCGACGAGACGGCAGGTCAGCTTAGCGCGCTTCGGGCCGAGAATGCCGAGCTGCGGCGCCGCCTGGAGCACTTGGAGAAACGAATGGCGTCGCAACTCGCGGCCCGCCCCGAACAAGCGCCATAGTCGCAAGGCGACGCACCAGCCCGATGGTCCGGAGTCTGCCGGCGGAGCGCACGCGAACTGACGGCGTGTTTATCCCCAAGTCCGGCAATAGGCTCGCCTTCCGATCGTTTTGCCGTGTGTTCGTCGCGCTGGGGAGTCGACGACACGCGGGCCGAGGCGCGCACGCAGGCCGGTCGGCGGCACAGGTGCGAGCCGTGTCGACCAGACCGCCGCGCCCGCCCGCGATTCGTCGGGAGATTCGCAATGTCCGCCTTTAATCGTCGATCGGGATCTCGAGCAGCCGCGCAACGCGTTTCACTCGTGTTTACTGCGCTGCCGCTGTTCGTCGCCGCGCTGCCCGGGCCCGCGCTGGCCCAGCCCGGTCGAAATGCGCTCACCGCACTGCCGGCCGACGCATGGGACGCGGGGGCCGCCGCGCATCTGCTGCGGCGGGCGGGCTTCTCGGGCTCTCCGGCGGATGTGCAGCGTCTCGCAAACATGGGGCTGGATGCGGCGGTTGGTTCGCTGGTTGATTATCGGGACATCGCGTTTGAGTGTTCACCGCCGCCGATTGCTGAACTGGCCGCGGAGAATCCGCTTTCACGGCGTGAGGCGCGGGCGCTATCAGAATCCGAGCGGCAGGAATTGCAGCAAAAACAGCGGCAGGCGGAGCGGCGCTCATTCGAGGAAGTGCGCGTCTGGTGGATCGAGCGAATGCAGCGTTCGCCGCGGCCGCTAGAAGAAAAAATGACGCTTTTTTGGCACGGCCATTTCACCAGCGGCATGCGCGAAGTGCGACGCGCGGTCTTCATGCTGGAACAGAACGAGCTGCTGCGGAAATACGCGCTGGGCAACTTCCGCGACCTGCTGATCGGCATCAGCAAGGATCGCGCCATGCTCACGTACTTGGACGGCATTCGCAATGTCAAAGCCGCGCCCAACGAGAACTACGCCCGCGAGCTGCTCGAGCTTTTCACGCTGGGCATCGGCAACTACGGCGAGGCCGACGTCAAGGCCGCGGCGCGGGCCTTCACCGGCTGGGGCTACGACGACGAGGGCTTTGTCTTCCGTTCGCGGCTGCACGACTTCGGCGATAAGACATTCCTGGGTCGCACGGGCAAATTCGACGGGACAGACATCGTCGATCTGATCCTGAGCCGGCCGGAATGCGCCCGGTTCCTGTCGCGGAAACTGTTGGAGTTCTTCGTGCGCCCCGAGCCGGACGCGGCCTTGGTCGAGCAACTGGCGCGCGAGCTGATTCGCAACAAGTACGAGCTACGGCCGACGATGCGAACGCTCTTTCGCAGCCAGGCCTTTTATCACGCCGAGTCGCGCGGCTGCCTGGTGAAAAGCCCAACGCAACTGCTGATCGGGCTCGCGCGCGAGCTGGAAATCCCGCTCACCAATCTGGTGGCGGCCGAGCGGGCCCTGGTCAACATGGGGCAGGAATTGATGCAGCCGCCAAACGTCAAAGGCTGGCGCGGCGGGACGGCCTGGATCAACACCGCGACGCTCTACAACCGCTACAACGTGATCGGGTCGGCGATTGCCGGCGGCGCGGTTGACCCGCGGACGCGCGCCGTGCAAAGATCGCTCGCCGGCGATTCGAGCCCGGATTCGAATGCAAATGCGAGCGCCGCCGAAGACGTCGCGACCGACGAGGAGCGAATGATGGCCGGCGCGCTGGCGGCCAAATCGCGGCTGCGCGGCGGGCCGCAGCCGCCGCTGGATCCAGAGCGGCTGCTGGAATCGCGTGCGTCAGCGTCGGCGGACGAAGTGGTGGACTTTCTTGTCGCGCATCTGCTCGCCGCCCCGCTGGGGCCGGGCAAGCGCGACCAGTTGGTGCATTATCTGCGTGAAGGCGGCCCGCTGGATCTATCCAAGCCTGCCAGCGAGCAGCGCGTGCGGACGATGGTGCACCTGCTCTGCAGCACGCCGGAATACCAACTGCACTAACACAAGCACGGGAGAGCGGGCATGCGCGAGCTACCATTCTACACGTCGCGGCGCGAGTTTCTGGCGGAGAGCCTGGGCTTGCTCAGCGCCGCCAGCACCTTGCCGCTGTTTCTGGGCCACACGGCGCGGGTGTACGCGCAGGATGCAGCGCCCGCCGGTAAGAAATCGGCGCAGCGCGTCCTAGTCGTGCTGCAGCTCGCGGGCGGGAACGACGGGCTGAACACGATCGTGCCGGTCGAGATGGATGAGTACTATCGCGCGCGGCCGCGGCTGGCGATCGCCAAGCAGGACGCGCTCAAGCTCGAAAAGGGCGTGGGCCTGAACCCCGCAGCCGCGGGCCTGAAGGAGCTCTTTGACGAAGGCCGCATGGCGGTGGTGCAGGGCGTGGGCTATCCGAATCCGGATCGCAGCCACTTCACCAGCATGGACATCTGGCATACCGCGGATCGCGAGCTGGGCACGCACAGCGGCTGGTTGGGTCGCTATTTCGACGCCTGCTGCAAGGGCGATGATCCGGAGCCCGAGCCGATTGAGGGCATTGCGCTGATGCAGGATTCGCCGCTGGCGCTGCACGGGGCGCGCTTCACGCCGCTGGCGTTTGAGAACCCGGATACGCTTTCGTGGCGCACCTCGAAGCGCGACGCGCTGGCGGAGGAATCGTTCCGCAAGCTGAACAACATCGCCGGCGACCTGCCGACCGCGGGCGAGCCGACCGCGCAGTTCCTGCAGCGCGCCGCGCTGAAGGCCCAGCTCGGCGCCGAGCAGATCCGCAAAGCCGCCGGCAGCACGCTGCGCGGGCGGCGCGGGGCTGGATTTCAACAGGGCGCCCAGCTCGGGCAGCAACTGCAAATGGTGGCACGCATGATCGCCGCCGACCTGCCGACACGCGTCTATTACGTTTCGATGGGCGGCTTCGACACGCACACCACGCAGGCGGCCCGCCATCAGCGGCTGATGCAGCAGTTCGCAAGCGCCATGAACGCGTTCATCGACTCGCTCGCCGAGCACAAGCTGCTCGACCGCGTGCTGGTGCTGACGTTTTCTGAATTCGGTCGCCGGGTGCAGGAGAACGCCAGCGGCGGGACCGACCACGGCGAAGCCGCGCCGCTGTTCTTGTTCGGCTCGAAGATCCGCGCCGGCGTGCACGAAGAGCACCCAAGCCTGAAAAATCTGCACCGCGGCGACCTGGCCTTCGGCGTCGATTTCCGCCGCGTGTATTCGGCCGTGCTGCGTGACTGGCTTGAGATGAAGCCCGAGCGCGTACTGGGCAACGCGTTTCCGCCGCTGCGGCTGATACAGAGCTGACCGGGCCTCACACGTTGACTGCCATGAGGCGCGCCAGCGCCGCGGGCAATGCGGCGAGCAGCCGCTCGATGTCGGCGTCACTGCTGAAGCGCCCCAGCGAAATGCGGATCTGGCCCTGTGCGACGTGCGGCTCGATGCCCATCGCCTTGAGCACGTGCGATGCTTCGAGCGAGCCGCTGCTGCACGCCGCCCCGCTCGATACGCACACGCCCGCCTCGCTCAGCAGCAGTAGCAGCGCCTCAGCACCGACGCCGGCAAAGCATACGCACGACGTATTCGGCAGACGCTCGGCGGCGGCACCGACGCGCTGCACGAAGTCAAACCGCGCCGTGAGCTCGCGCTCCAGCCGATCGCGCAGCCGCGTCAGCCGCTCGCGCTCGCCGGCCAGCTCGCGGATCGCCAGCGCGCAAGCCGCCCCGAAGCCGACGATGCCGGGCACGTTGTGCGTGCCGCCGCGGCGATCGCGCTCCTGGTGGCCGCCGAGCAGCAGTGGTCGCAGCGGTGTGGCGCGGCGGATGTAAAGCGCGCCGACGCCCTTCGGGCCGTAGAGCTTGTGCGCGCTGACGCTCAGCAGGTCAACATCAAGCTGCGCCACATCGATCGGGATCTTGCCCAGCGCCTGCACGGCGTCACAGAAGAGCAGCGCCCCGCGCTGGTGAGCCAGTGCCGCGGCCTGCGCCACCGGCTGGAGCACGCCGGTCTCATTGTTCGCCAGCATCACGCAGACCAGCGCGGTGTCGTCGCGCAGCGCGGCCGCGAGCTGCTGCAGATCGAGCACGCCGCTGCGGTTTACGCCTACGTACGTGACGCTGGCGCCTTCGTGTGCAAGCTGTTCGGCGGTGTCGATGACGGCGTGATGCTCGATGGCGGAGATCACCAGGTGACGCCGACCGGGTCTCGCCGTCAGCACGCCGCGCAAGGCGGCGTTGTCGGCCTCGGTCCCGCCGCTGGTGAAGACAATCTCCGATTCGCGGGCGCCGATGGCGGCGGCGAGCTGGGCGCGGGCCTGCTCGACCCCAGCGGCCGCCGCCGCGCCGGCGTGGTGCGAACTGGCCGCGTTGCCGTAATGCTCGCCCAGGTACGGCAGCATCGCGTCAATCACCGCCGGGTCGACGCGCGTGGTCGCGTTGTTGTCCAGGTATGTGAGCGTTTCGATGTTCGGCTCCGGCTACTGGTTCGGCGTGCTGGGATCCAGGTCCCAATCCAGCGCCAGCTTCAGTTTTAGCTGCGTGCTGCGCTCCGCGTGTCCATCCGGGAATGCGTAATTCGCGCCGCCGTAGTGCCGCTCATCGACGTACGCCTCGCCCAGCAGGCCGGCGATCCGCAGCATCGGCACGTCGCTGCGTTGCAGGTCTTCGGGAAACGTGACCTCCGGATTCGCATCGGCGATCAGCGGCAGGCGCGGCTTGACCGCATCCAGCGAGCCCAGCGACCAACTCGCCTCGAACACGCGATAGTGCCCGGTATGGTCGCTGCGCGGCTCACCCTCTTTATCGGAAAATAGCTCGTATTCGCCGCCCAGGTTGCGCTGCACCGGGAAGTTCGTGTCGAAGCGGTAGTTCTTCTCGCGATAGAGCGAGGCGTACAGCGTCTCCGCCCAGCCGTGATAGATCGCGGTGCTCGCGGATAGCGGCGCCACGTTGTAGCGCATTGGCGGCAGCGCGAAGCCGTGGTCTCCGCCGTACGCCGTCAGCCCCTTCATGAATTCGCTCATGCGCGTCAGGCAGACGGTGGCCTTGGCCTGCTGGCGGGCGCGCGAGAGTGAGGGCGTTAGGATAGAGATCAGCATCGAGATGATAGCGATCACTACCAGCAACTCGATCAGTGTGAAGCCGCGGCGGCGCGGTCGCGTCCGCAGAGCGCGCTGCGCGTGTGTCTGGTGCGAATGCGTCTGGCGCGAATGGCCGGTCGTCGCCCTGGTGTGCTGAGGTTTGAGCATGTCTGGCCCGCCGCAACCGCCGCTTTCCCCTGCGCAGCTCCGACTACGTCTGGATTATAGCGATGCGCAACTGCTGGCCGAATGCGAAGTGCACCTGCATCGCATCGGCGGTCCTGGCGGGCAGCATCGCAACAAGACGGAATCGGCCGTGCGGCTGCGGCACATTCCCAGCGGGCTGGTGGTGACCGGCTCGGAACGGCGCTCGCAGCATCAGAACCGAGCGGCGGCGATGGAGCGGCTACGCGAGGCGCTCGCGATCGAGTTCCGCGCACCGCTACCGGTGACGCTCACCTGGCCCGAAAATGTGCGGATCCACGGCGGGCGGCTGAATGTCAGCCCGTCGAATCCCAATTATCACCGTGTGGCGGCGGTCTGCCTGGACGCGCTGGCAAGCAGCGCCGGTCGATTGGCCGATGCTGCGGCGCTGCTGGGCGTCAGCAGTTCGAATCTGACGCGACTGCTCGCGGATCACCCGAAGGCCTGGGCGCAGGCCAACCGCATTCGCAGGGAATCCGGGCACGGGCCGCTGCGGGCGTGACGACATCGCCGAGCACGCCGCGCGTCGGCCGGCCAGCGCGGCTATCCTGCGTCGACATGGACCCCCGCAGGGACGCGCTGCATCCGCTGGGCCTGATCGCCGGCGCGGGCGAGCTGCCCAAGCTGGTCGCCCGCGGAGCGCGTCAGGCCGGCCTGCGCGTCTGCGCCGTCGGGCTGCGCGGATTCGCCGATCCGGACGTCGCGACGCTCGTCGACGAGTTCCGCGTCTGCGGCGTTGCCCGGCTGGGCGCGTGGATCCGCACGCTGCGGCGGGCGGGTTGTCGCGAAGTGGTGATGGTCGGTCGCGTGCGCAAGGCGGACATGTTCGCCGTGCCGCGCTGGCGGCAGTGGTTGCACTACCTGCCCGACCTCACGAGCATACGCGTCTGGTACTTCGCGACGCGCGACAAGCGCAATGACACGCTGCTGGGCGCCGTCGCAGACGAGCTGGGCCGCCGCGGACTGACCTTGATCGACTCGACCCGCTACATCCCGGAAGCGCTGGCGCAGCCTGGGCTGCTGACCGGCGGCGAACCGTCTGTCGCGATGCAGCGCGACCTGGAATTCGCCTGGCCGATCGCGCGGCAGATCGCGGCGCTGGATATCGGGCAGGCCGTCGCTGTGAAAGAGCGCGAAATCATCGCGGTCGAGGCGATCGAAGGTACTGACGCGCTGATCGAGCGCAGCGGCAAGCTCTGCCCCGCGGGCGGCTGGACGCTGGTGAAGCTCGCCAAGCCGAACCAGGACATGCGCTTCGATGTGCCCACGATCGGGCTGCACACGATTGAGAATCTGCATCGCGCCGGGGCGCGCGGGCTCGTGGTCGAGGCCGGCAAGACGATCTTGCTCGATCGCGAGAAACTGATCGAAGTCGCGCGGCGGCTGGGAATCTGTGTGATCGCACATACGCCGTAGCCGACCGCTCGGCTGCGTGCTCCGCACGTTGTGAACGCGCTTCGTCGCTTGACGCCCCTGCACCGTCCCAATCCAATCTGCAGCATGGCCGCGATCATTCTCGACGGCGCCGCGTACGCCGCTGACATTCGGGCTTCGGTCGCCGCGCAGGTGCGCGAGTTTGAGGCGCTGCACGCGCCGGTGCGGCTTTGCGCGCTGCTGGTCGGTCAGGACGACGCCAGCCGGCTTTACGCCGAGTCGCAGAAGCGGCAGTGCGCAAAAGCCGATATCGACTACGACCTGATCGAACTGCCGGCCGACACGTCGCAGGCGCGGCTGCATCAGCAGATCGACGCGCTGAACACCGACGCGAACGTCACCGGAATCATCCTGCAACTACCACTGCCGGCCGGGCTGGATTCGGCCGCGGCCCAATATCGCATCGATCCGTACAAAGACGTCGAAGGCGTGAATCCGGCCAACATCGGGCTGCTCTTCTATGGCGAGCCGATCATCGCGCCGTGCACGGCACTCGCAGTGAATGAGCTGGTGCGGCGCAGCGGAATGGTGGTGCGCGGCGCGCACGCCGTGGTCGTCGGGCAGAGCCGCATTGTCGGCAAACCCGTGACGATGTTCCTGGCGTCGCAGGACGCAACCGTGACCGCGTGTCAGAAGTACACGCGCGACCTGCCGCAACTGACCCGCGCCGCCGACCTGCTGGTGGTCGCGATCGGCCAGCCGCGCGCGATCGGTGGGGCGTGGATCAAGCCGGGCGCGGTGGTGATCGACGTCGGCATCAACCGCGTCATCCAGCGCGACGCGAGCGGAAATGAAATCGCGCGGACCGTCGGCGATGTTGATTTCGAGACGGCGCTGCCAGTGGCGGGTGCGATCTCGCCGGTGCCGGGCGGCGTCGGTCCGCTGACCGTCGCAATGCTGCTGCGCAATACGGTCGAAGCGGCCCGCAAGCAGCGCGCTCGAAACGGGTGATTCCCGGCGCCGCCGCGGCGCACCGAAGCCGGTCGACGGGAGCTGCTGACATGCCGCACGCGCGCCTGCACTGGTGGATCCTGCTGGGAGTGCTGATCGGCGCGGGCGCGGGCCTGGCTGCGCGCGTGCAATTCCCGCCCAGCGCCGCCGCGCCGCACCCCACGCTCAATTTTCTGGTCGAATACGTCGCACACCCGCTGGGGCAGATTTTCCTGCGGCTGATCTTCATGGTGGTCGTGCCGCTGGTGGTCGCGGCGCTGATCCTGGGCGTCGCCGGCCTGGGCGACCTGCGACGACTGGGGCGCGTCGGGCTGAGCTCGCTGCGCTACACGGTCGGCCTCTCGACGCTGGCGGTACTGATCGGGCTGCTGTGCGCCAACACACTCAGACCCGGCAGCGGACTGGACGAGCAGCAGCGCGGCGAGCTGCGGGCGCGATACGAAACGCGCGGCGGCGAAATCGCGCAGCAGGCCAAAACCGCAAAATCGGTGCGCGACGCGTTGCTCGACATCATCCCGCGCAACCCCCTGCGCGAATTGGTCGGCGCCGTGGACGGCAGCTCGCCCGGCGGCGGAATCATCGCCGTCATGTTCTTCAGCTTGGTGCTGGGCGCCGCACTGCTGGCACAGCCGCAGCGCGCCCGCCCGCTGCTCGCTGTACTTGAGGGGATCTTCGACGCCTGCATGGCGATCATCCGTTTCGCGATGTACCTGGCGCCGCTGGGCGTCGCGGGTCTGATGTTCTCGCTCACCGCGACGCTGGGCGCGGAGATTCTGCACACGCTGGTGTGGTTCGTCGCGACCGCCCTGGCCGCGATGCTGCTCCAATACCTGGTCGTGTATCCGCTGACCCTGACGCTGCTGGCGGGCTATTCGCCGCTGCGCTTCTTCGCGCGAATCAGTGAAGTGACGCTGACCGCCTTCGCGACCAGCTCGTCAAACGCCACGCTGCCGACGGCGCTGCGCGTTGCGCGGCAGCCGCTCGGGCTGCGCGCGGACGTGTCCAGCTTCGTGCTGACCGTCGGGGCCACCGCAAACCAGAACGGCACGGCGCTCTACGAAGGCGTTACGGTGCTGTTCCTGTGCCAGGCCTTCGGCATCGATCTGACGCTGCTCCAGCAAGCTGGGCTGATGTTCGTCTGCATTCTCGCGGGCATCGGGACCGCCGGCGTCCCCAGCGGGGCGCTCCCGTTTATCGCGATGGTCGCGGCGAGCTACGGCGTGCCCGCCGAGGCGATCGGGATGATCGTGGGTGTCGACCGCTTTCTTGACATGTGCCGCACGGTCGTCAACGTCACCGGCGACCTGGTCATCGCGACCTGCGTGGATCGCAGCGAGGCGGCGGCTCCGGCCGTGGAGCCGAACGCGAACGCGGTCGACGCGGCGAATGAGCCACGGTCCGACGGCAGCGAATAACCCTCGCTCCAACAAATACTTAAGCGCGCCGGGCGAATCCGAGCCAAGCGCACGCGCAGCGCTGCGCGTGAATCCGCCGCGCCTGCATCGCTCCGAGGTTTGCTGCGGCGCACCGCGCTTCGCGCGGCGCGATTGTGGACACACGGAGACAACGATGCGTGCCTTGAAACTCGGAACGTGCGCAGGCGTGCTGCTGGTCGCATTCGTCAGCGCCACCGCCCTGGTCGGCTTGGGCGGCTGCGTCGAGCAGTGCAGTGATGTGCCGGCGGATGCGTCAGCGCTTACGCCCTGCGGCCAGGAGCCTCGAACGGTTCCTGCGCCAGAGCCGGATCCGCTCCCCGGTCCCGCGCCCGCACCTGACCCGGCGCCCGCGCCGGCACCTGCACCTGCGCCTGCTCCGGCGCCTGCGCCCGCGCCGGCCCCAGCGCCCGCCCCGGCTCCGGCGCCAGCGCCTGGTCCGGCGCCTGCACCCGCACCTGCTCCGGCACCCGCGCCGACGGCAAATCCTTTGCCACCGCCGCCTGCTCCGCCGCCTCCTCCACCGCCGCCTCCTCCGCCACCACCGCCGCCGCCGAGCATTGTCGCGACGGCGAACAGCATCACCGCAAGCGCCGCCGGCGTACGCAGCGACCCAGAGCAGGTCGCCGCTCCGGCGAATGTCACGCGACTGGCCTGGCGCGATGGCCGCGGGGCCGAGCGGGCCATGACGCTGGGCGGCTACCTGTATCAATACGACTTCAGCTTTGTAGATAACGGTCAGGTGGTGCAGCGCTCGGTCAATGACGATGCCTGGGGCCACGAGGGTTTCGGCTACGTCGTCTCGCACAACACGCAGAACGGCAACTCCCCGCTCGGAAAGGCCAACACGCCGACGCGCGTACAAACCACCGTGCTGCGCGGCGGACATCACGCGCTGCATCGCGTCGAGCTGCTATATGACCGCGATCGCGAGCCGGGCGGCAACGGCGTGAAAATCCCGGTGGTGATCGAGTGGTTCGTCGCCACCGGCCGCGACCACCCGGTCTGGGCCGTCACCTGGAGAACGGGCCAAGCCGTCAATCCCAATGCGGTCGATTTCAACACCTACCGAATGGACGTGCGCGGCCCGTACGGCTCGCTGAACTTCGACGGCGCCGCCAACCGCTTCCAGGGCGACGCGATCGGCGGCGTGGCCTGGGGTGACTTTGGCCTGCGCTTCACCACCACCGACAATCAACTGACGCTCATGTCGCCCTGGACGTACAACACGCCAAATTCGGTCGCCTTTACGCGCACCTGGACCGCAAACGTGAACGCCGAGATGGGCATTGTGCAGACCCGCGCTCGCGACAAGCAGATGGGCTACCAGGATCGCGTCTACGGCCGTGAGCGCGGCGCAACCTCCGCGGCCGTCTTTACCGATCGCGGCGACTGCAATGGCTTCGGCGACAACCGCCAATACACGATGCCCTGCGTTAACGGCTGGCCGTTCCAATTGATGAACTTTGACTGGGCGCTGGGTACCGGTAAGCCGCTGAATGAAGCCAGCGGCACGAAGCTGATCGCCTGGGGCACGCCCTACGGCTGGCTCGGCGCGAGCTCGTTTGCGCTGTTTGACTACTCGGGTGTGGGCGACGGCCGCGGCGACCGCGCGTACGCCACGTTCGTCGTGCTGGGGCCGCGCTGCCGCGGCGATGTGCAGACCGGTCCGTGCAGTCAGCCGGGCGACGTCGAGGCGGTGCTGCGGCAGGTCGAAGCGCTGAATGCGACCAGCTTGGAGCTGTTCACCAGCGGCGCGGTCGGCTCGCAGGCCCCGGTCGGCCCTGGCGCGACGCAGACCAAGACGCTTTTGGGCGGCTACAATGACACGTACGCGGCCCACTACGCGGTCGCGGCGAACAACCGCGTGGCGTTCAACTTGACGCCCGCCAGCGGGCCGGTGCGCAGCCCGATTATCGTCGTCCAGAACTACACGGCCCGCACGCCGCCTGTGGTGCGCATCGCGGGCACGCCGGTGACGGTGAACAGCGGCGACGCGAGCTCAGGCGCATTTGTTTCGCTGGATGAAGTGCAAGATGAGCTGTGGGTGACGCTGAATCGCGAGATCGTAGCGCAGACGACGATCGAGATTGCGGCTCAATAGCCCGGGCGCTCCGAAGTGAACTCGAGTATGCCGACGCGGCCGGCCGCGGGCGTTGTGGGGCTGGCGCGCGTGCCGGATGCGGCTGCGCCGGATATAGTGTTCGCCGATGCGCAAGAGGATTTTGATCCTTGGCGCGACCGGTTCGATCGGCCGGTCGGCGCTGGATGTGGTCGCGGCATTGCCGGATCGCTTTGAGGTGGTCGGGCTCGCGGCGCGGCGCGAGTGGCGCCGGCTGGCCGAGCAGGCCGCGCAGCACCCGCACGCCGCCTTGGCCCTCGCCGACGAACAGCATTTTGCTGACCTGCGGGCGCTGCTGCCGCGCGGCGCGCGGCTTTTCGTTGGCTCGGACGGGCTGGTCGAGCTGGTGCGGGCCACGCAGGCCGATTTCGTGCTCTCCGCGATCGTCGGCGCAGCCGGCCTACCGCCGACGCTGGCGGCAGTCGAGCGCGGCATCGACGTCGGCCTGGCCAACAAGGAGGCCCTGGTCGTCGCCGGACCGCTGATGACGGCGCTGGCGCGGCAGCGCGGTGCGCGCTTGATTCCGGTCGACAGCGAGCACTCGGCCATCTTCCAGGCGATGCAGGCCGGCCGCGCCGAAGAAGTCCGCAAGATCTTTTTGACCGCTTCCGGCGGGCCGTTCCGCGAATGGTCGCTCGAGCAGATCGAGTCGGCGACGCTCGAAGCTGCGTTGGCGCACCCGACCTGGTCCATGGGCCCCAAGATCACGATCGACAGCGCCTCGATGATGAACAAGGCCCTGGAGGTGATCGAGGCCCACCATCTCTTCGGCGTACCGCGCGAGCGGATCGAAGTGCTGGTGCACCCCGAGTCGATCGTGCATTCCATGGTGGAGTTTCACGACGGCTCGATCATGGCGCAGCTCGGCGCACCCGACATGCGCACGCCGATTCAATACGCACTGACCTACCCGCAGCGCTGCGCTGCGCCCTGGCCGACACTGGATTGGTCCGTCGCCCGCACGCTGCGCTTCGAACCGCCGGACGTGGCCCGCTTCCCGGCGCTGCAACTGGGCTTTGAGGCTGCCGCGCTGGGTGGCTCAAGCGGCGCGGTGCTGAATGCGGCCAACGAGGCCGCGGTGGAGTGGTTTCAGCGCGGGCACGGCAAGTTTGGCGACATCGCGCGCGTCACGGAGCGCGTTTTCCGCCGGCACCGCTGTCTGCCGCAGCCGAGCCTGGCGGACCTGCTGGCGGCCGACGCCTGGGCACGCGAAGAGGTTGTTGCATGCATGACGTAGCGGCATCGGCGCTGTTCAACATCGACCTTTCGGGCTGGATCTACAGCTCCGCGATGTTCCTCAAGGTGCTGGTTGGCTTCTCGCTGATCATCTTCGTGCACGAGCTGGGGCACTTCCTGGCCGCCAAGTGGGTTGGGGTGCGTGTCGACCGATTCTCGGTCGGATTCGGCTATCGGCTGATCGGCTATCGCAAGGGCGAGGGTGTCACGTTCGGCAATCGGCCGAATTACGGCGTGGCCGAGCTCGAGGCTCGCGGCTACGGCGAGACCGACTACTGCTTCCAGGCCCTGCCGATCGGCGGTTACGTCAAGATGATGGGCCACGACGACATCAACATCGACGAGAAGACCGGCGAGATGCAGACGACCAAGGACCCGCGGGCGTTCATCAATCGCCCGGTCGGGCATCGAATGATCGTCGCATCTGCCGGCGTACTCTTCAATATTCTGTTCGCGGCCGTGGCGCTGATGGCCGTCTTCCTGCTGGGCATCGACATGGAGGCCCCGGTCATCGGCTTTGTGCATCCGGAGGGGCCCTCCGCCGGCAAGCTGCGAGCCGGCGATCGGCTGCTGGAGGTGGATGGGGCCAGGGCGCACGCGTTTCGCGACCTGCGCTTCGCGGAACTGTTGTCGGATGGGCCGATCCGAGTGCGCGTCGAACGCGATGGCAAGCCGCTGGATGAGTTTGAAATCACGCCGCTGCCTGACGAAAGCCGCCGCTTCCGCTCCGTAGGCGTCGAGCAGATGGCGACCACGACGCTGGCCACGGATGGCGAGCCTGCCGGCGACCTGCCGAGGCTGAAAGCGCGCGACAGGATCATCTCGATCGTGAAGAACGGGCAGGCCACGCCAGTCAATTCCGCCTACGACATCGAGAACGCGTTTCGCGTCTCCGGCGGGAAAGAAGTGGAATTCGAAGTTCAGCGGCCGCGTGCCGACACGCCCGGCGAGCACGAGACGCTGCGCGCGTTTCAGCGGCCGATGCTCTTCGTCCTGCCTTCGGGCACCCCCGGCCGCGCGATCACCGCGGATCAGCACATCCTCGGGTTCCTACGGCGGCCGATGATCGATGGACTGGCGCCCGGAAAGCCGGCGATCAAGGCTGGGCTGAAGATCGGCGACGTCATCGCCGAGTGGGGCCCGGTGTCGAGCCCGGTGCATCCGGAGATTCTCGAGCAGATTCGCGGCAGCGGCGGCAAGCCAATGCGTGTGGTGGTCGAGCGCGGCGCGGAGCGCGTGAGCGTCGAGCTGAAAGCCGAGACACCCTTCTCCATCACCGGTAGCGGCCGGCCGCGCGTCGGACTGGTTTTCGGGCGGGCCGAGGAGCAAAAGCCGATCGTTGCGGACGTTGTGCCCGGCACGCCGGCCGCGGCGCTGCAGATGCCGCGCGGATCGCTGATCCTCGCGTTGGATGGTCAGCCGGTCTCGAACTGGTTTGAGGTAACCGAGGCGCTCAAGCGCGCCGCGGGTCGCAGCATTACGCTGCGCTACCGCACCGGTGCAGACGAAGTCGAAGGCGTGCTCGCCGTGCCCGCCAGCATCATCAGCGCCTTGAACCTGCCCGAGACGGTGCGCGTGCTCTCCATCGACGGCCGTGATTCGGTCAGTGTGCCGGCCCAGACCAACGGCGAACCACGTACGCTGCGGCTGCCCGATCCCACCGCGCTGCGCATGCTGCTGGCCGAGCGCGCCGGCAAGCGCGTCGTGGTGCGCTACGCCGACACGCCGCAGAGCACGCCCCAGGAAACGACCTGGCTGGTCGATGCGGCGGCGGTCGAGCCCTGGCAGATGCGCGTGGTGTACATGTGCAATCTGCGGCAGTTCGAGGAGCTGCGTGAGACGGTCGACGCCGACGGAAACCCGATCCTGGCGATGAAGATGGGCGCGAAGATGGTGATCGGCGAGGTCTTCCGCGTGTATCAGTTCCTCGGGCAGCTCAGCCGGCAGAATGTGAGCACCGAGTACATGGCCGGACCAGTCGGGATCTTCGGCGCCGCGATCGAGCAGGCCAAGCTGGGCCTGCCGGATCTGCTGCAGTTCCTGGCGATCCTCTCGATCAACCTGGCCGTGATCAACTTCCTGCCGCTGCCGGTCATGGACGGCGGACTGATGGTGTTCCTGATTATCGAGAAGCTCAAGGGTAAACCGCTCAGCATCCGCACGCAGATGATCAGCACGTTGGTCGGGCTGGCGGTGATCCTGCTGGTCGGCGTATTGGTGACGATCCAGGACATCAGCCGCTTCTTGTCGTAACGCGCCGGTGTACGCCTGGAAGTTTGTCGGCGGGGGTCGCGGCCAGACGCCCGCAGCGAATCAAGGCGCGCTACTCGGGTTTCCACTTCCACTGGTAGCCGACCGGCGTCTGGCCGTATGAGTACGCCGAGCGCGCGTTCCGCGCGTTGCGGATGTCGCCGCCGCCCAAACCCCACTCGACCGGCCCGCGGCCGTCGGTGGCGAAGCAATGCAGCAGGCCGGCCTGGTCCGCGACCAGCACATCCAGCCTGCCGTCGCCGTCGACATCGAACACCACCGGCGCGGCTTCGACGCCGAATTCAAGCTCGACGCGCTTCAGCAGGCGTCCGCCACGCGACAGCACACTGATTTGCCCGCGTGCCGGTCCGCCCGCGTGGCTGGGGATCACGCTCGCGACCAGCAACTCGCTGCCGCGCTCGCTATTGAGATTCGCGATCGCGGGCGCGGCGCGGAGTTCACCCGGCAGCGCCTGGCGCCAGGCAAGCTGGTCCCAGGCGACCAGCGCCACGCCCGCGGGCTCGACCGACCCGCGATCCACAACACAGGTGATGAATGCCGTCGGCTGATCCGGACCCAGACTGGCGAAGCGCGGCGGCGTCAACGTCGTCTGCGTGCCGCGGGCCGCGAAACTCCAGCGCCGCGCGATCTGCGGCGCTGCGCCGCTGACGCTCAGCGTCCAGAGCCCGCAACTGGCGTCACTCAGCAGCGCCAGCGGGCCGGCAGCCGGGTGTTCGCCCACACAGATCGGACCGCCCAGCGATTCGACCTGCAACGGCCCTTGCCAGCGAATCCGCCCATTCTGTGCGGAGAGCACGAACACGCCGCCCTCCTGCGTAGTTGCCAGCAGCTCCGGCCCGGCTTCCGCCAGAAGCTCGCCCAGCGCCACCAGCGTTGCGTGGCCCGCGCGGCGGCCGCGCACAGCGCCGCTGCCAAGCTGCGGCAGCGCGGTACGCCAAAGGCCGCGCCCGGTCGCGCCATTCAGGCAGACCAGCGTGGCGCCATCGACCGGCACGACGACATCGGCGACGTTGTCGCGCGTGATATCCAGCGTCAGCACATCGCCGCTGACCTGCCGACCAGCGCGCTCTTTCCAAAGCAGCTTGCCATCGGGCTGCACCGCATAGACCCAGCCACCACGCGTCGCCGCGATCACGACCTCGCTGCCGGCGGCCAGCCCGACCACATCGCGCTGCCCGCGCTCGGGCGGCTCGAAAACCAGCTCGGAGATGCCGGTGAGCGCATCGACGCGGACGATCCCATCGTGCAGATCATCCGCCTGATCCAGCGCAGCGCCCTGCGAGCCGACATAGATGGCGCGATCGATCGGCAGGATCAGCGTCGCGGACGATGTCAGCCCCACCGGGGCCGTCCAGCGCGGCTGCAGCCGAACCGCTTCCTTCGAACTCACCTGGGGCGGCTGGCCCTCGCGCAGTTGCTCGCGATCTTCACGCCAGCGCTGCCAATCCTGCACGCGGTCGCCGAAATCCACGCCCGCCACGTAGCGCAGCAGCGCGCGTGTGCGGCGATCCTGGAACGGATTGCGATCGAGCAGGCGATCGATCAGCGCATCGCGGCGATCGCGCCAGGTCGGCGCTGTCTGCGCTTCCCAGTCTGCGAGCGCGGCCTGCTCGGCTTCGAACGATTCGGCGCTGGCGAGCGCATCAATGCCCTGCTGAATCGCGTTCGAGAGCTTGCTGCGCGCCAGCAGCGGCCGGGCCGCGAGCCAGCCCAGCCCGATCACGGCCGCCAGCGCCACCAGCAGCCACAGTGCCGCCAGGCCGCGCGGGGCGAAGCGCGCCCAGCGCTTGTCGTTGTAGCGCGACTGGTTCGAGCGAAGCATATCGCGCGCCCGTATATCCGTAGCGACGGCCAGTCGCAAGCACGTTGGCTGAAACCGTCGGACGGCTTCAGCAGATTGCGCTTTCGCCCCTACGTGAATTACCGCCGTGTTCAGTGCCCGGCCGTATTCCGCGAAGCGCCGCTGCCCGCCCGCCGGCAACATCTACAATCCGCCACGGCGCAACTACAATCCTCGCATGATTCACCTGACGCGCGAGGTCCGCTTCTCGGTCGATCGCGACTGGGCCGGCCGAATTGATGCGTCCAAACCGGTGCACAACTCCTGGGCGGGCTGGCCCAGCGCGGTCGGCCTGATCCCGTACCTGCGCGTGCGCTTGACTGTCTGCGGCCAGCCGCACCCGCTCACCGGCTACCTGTGCAATATCAAGCTGTTGGATGATCTGCTGCGCCAGCATGCCATCCCGTACGCCGCCCAGGAGCTCGAGCGCCGCGGCTGGCGGCTTTCGGCAGAGCAGCTTTTGCTGGCGCTTTGGCCGGTGGTGACAGAGCGCGTACTGCCGCCCGCGGAACTGGAACGCCTGGCGCTGTGCGCGACGCCGTTCCTGTCGTTCGCGATCGATCGTGAGGAGTCCGACATGGTGCAACTGACGCAGCAGTTCGAGTTCTCCGCGGCACATCGGCTGCACTGCCCGGAGCTTTCCGAGGATGAGAACCGGGCGACCTTCGGTAAGTGCAACAACCCCAACGGGCACGGGCACAACTATGTCGTGGAGGTGACCGTCGCCGGGCAGGTCGATGAGCGCGGCGCGGTGCTGGCCCTGCCGCGATTCGAGCGGATCGTCCAGGAGCGCGTGATCGAGCTGCTGGATCACAAGCACCTGAACCAGGATACCGAGGCGTTTCGCAGGTTAAACCCCAGCGTCGAGAACATCGCCCGCGTTGTGTGGCAGATGCTGGCACCGCACGTCGCCCCCGCCCGGCTGCACTGCGTGCGCGTCTACGAGACACCCAAGACCTGGGCCGAGGTGCGCGGGCCATGATTACTTGGCCGCCAGCGTAACGATCTGAAACGGCTGCATCGCAAAGCTACTGACGCGCTCGCGGGCATCGTGCCGGAAATCCTCGAGCGCATGATCGTGCTCGAGCAGATCGACGCTGCGGACCGCCGTCACCGGCAGCGCCCAGCGCAGCGTGACCCGCGCCCGTCCGCCGTGCGTTTCGACCAGCCGCAGCACCAGTGCGTCGCCGCGCTCGCCGCGTTTGGCGGCGACCACGCGCACGCCTTGCGAGCCGCTGGACTGCAGTTCGAAAGGTGCCCAGGCTTCGCCGATCGGCCCGCGCCCGCCGGGCTCGAGCGGATGCGCCTGCAGTGGGTTATTCAGATCCTCGGCTTCTTTGTCGACGCCGGCGCGGCGCCAGTCACCGTCGTGCGGCATCAGGCTGTAGGTGAACTCGTGCTCGCCCAGGTCGGCGTGCGGATCGGGGAAGGTCGGCCCGCGCAGCAAGGACAGCCCGAGCACGTTGCCATGGCACGAGTGCCCGTATTTGCAGTCGTTCAGCAACGCCACGCCGAAGCCGCTCTCCGACAGATCCATCCAGCCATGCGCACACACCTCGAACATCGCCTGGTCCCAGGGCGTGTTGCGGTGCGTCGCGCGCTCCAGATGCCCGAATTGAATCTCGTAGGTCGCGCGGCGCGCGTGCACCTGCACCGGGAACAGCGCCCGCAGCAGCCGATGCCGCTCGCGCCACTCGACGCGCGTCTGGATATCCAGCCGCGGCGAACCGGCCCGCAGCACATACGTCTGCGTGATGCGGCTGTCGCGCCCCAGGGCGCGCGTGAATTCGATCGCGCCGCGCTGCAAACCATCGCCCGTGATCCGCCGTGCACAGGGCGTCAGCACGCGCTCGGCCTTCTGCTCATACTCGCGATCAATCTCCCACGCGTCGTAGACGCGCGGCCGATCCTCATACAGCACGAGCTGATTCAGCGCCGCGCCACTCCCGCTGCCGCACGCATCGCGCGGCAGATCCAGCCGCCGCAGCGACGTGATCCGCCCCAGCTCGTCAAATCGCGCCGCCAGAATCCCATTCGATAGCTCGTCGGCGGTGCAATTCACCGGCTGCGGCGCGGGCGTGTCGGCCGCCGCATCCAGCACGCGCGCCCCCAGCGCTGGTACGTCCGTAGCAAAACACTCGCGCTCGCCGCAGCGCACCCATCCGCTGCGTGGCGTGCTGGCCGAGTTCAGCACGAGAAACGGCTGGCGTCCACCGCCCGAATGCGCCGCAGCGGCCCAGCGCCGCGCGGCGCTGCGGATCAGCGCTTCGCACACGCCACGCACGCGCTCGTGGTCGCTGTGCGCGTGCTCGTAGACCTGCGCGATCGAGGAGCCCGGCAAGATGTCGTGGAATTGGTGCAGCAGCACCTGCTTCCAGGCCTTGTCGAGCTGCAGACTGGCCTCGTGTGCTTCGCTGTTTGCCAGCGGCTGCGGGCCGAAGAACGTCAGCCACTCCGCAATGCGCAGCAGACCCTCGGCCCGGCGATTGGCGCGCTTCAGCCACGCCTGCGTCGTGTACGTGCCGCGATGAAACTCCAGGTACAGCTCGCCGTCCCAAACCGGAAGATCGCGACCGGCCGTGAGCAGCTCCTTGCGGCGACGATGCAACGCCTCGGCGAAGCGATCGGCCCGGCCCTGCAGCACGTTTGGCAGGCCCTCGGTCTTTCCGGCGAGCTGCGCGAAGTGAATCGTCTCAGCGGTCGGCCCGCCGCCGCCGTCGCCGAAGCCAAACGGCTGCAGCCACAGGCCGGTTCCGGCCGGATCGATGCGGGCGGCGTTCTGCACGCCGCGCAGCCATTCGCGCGGCGTGTTGGCCGAGTTGTAGTCCTTTCCCGGCGTGTTGTGCGCCAGGATTTCGCTGCCATCCAACCCGCGCCAGACAAACGTCATGTGCGGGAATTCGTTGGTGTCGTTCCACCAAAGCTTATTCGTGATAAACGTATCCAGACCCGCCAGCCGCGCGATCTGCGGCAGGCTCGCGGGAAAGCCGAACGTATCCGGCAGATACAGGATCCGCTGCGGGGCGTGCTCGCCGAAACGCTCGCGCCAGTAGCGCACACCGTGCAGGATCTGCCGCACCAACGATTCGCCACTGGGCAGGTTGGCATCCGGCTCGACCCACATTCCGCCGCACGGCTCCCAGCGGCCCTCGCGCACGCGTGCAGTGATGCGTGCAAAAAGCCCGGGTGCGTCTTTCTCGACCCAAGCATATTGCTGCGCCTGGCTGCACATGAAGTGAAAATCCGGGTAGCGCTCCATCAGCGCGACCACGGTCGAGAACGAGCGAATGCACTTGCGGCGCGTCTCGCGAATCGGCCAGAGCCAGGCCGTGTCTATGTGCGCATGACCAATCGCGACCGCGGTCTGCGTCGATGCCGCTTCGCCGCGCAACCCTTCCTCGACCAGCGCGGTGGCGGCGGCGGCAGCGGCCGGCACGTCGGCCGCGTCGATCCGCTGCGTGGCGCGCTCGAGCGCGACCGCAAGTCGCCGCGCGCGGGGCGATTCCTCGCCGAGCTGCGCCAGGAGCTGGCGGGCAAATTCGTAGGTCTTCCACAAACGCCAGACCGGCTGATCCAGCACCACCAGCTCGCAGAACTCCAGCCGGCCGGGCATCGGCTCGCTCCAGCGGCGGCGCTCCTCGGCGTCTTCCCAAGAAAACACCGCCACGCCGAAGGGCCGATTGCACGCGGCTTCCACATGCAGCCCGACGGTCTCGCCGCCGCGGGCCGGCTCGTACAGCAGCACCAGCTCGTGGTTCGGATCCAGTCCGCAGCGTGGCTCGCCGCGCTCCCAGAGCGTCGCCTCCGTGCCGCTCGAAAATCGCAGGCCGACGCTTTTGCCCGCCATGCTGGTCGGCACCACGCCGCGAATCTGAAACCAGGCCGTCGACCAGACCGGGCCCCAGCGCCAACCGATCGGCACGGGTCTGAACTCGCGCTCAACCGCGTCGCTCGGATCCAGCGGCTCGGCGGATTGCAGCACGCTGACGCTCAACGGTGCGCGTTCGCGGATCACCGCCGGCGCAAGCACGTCGCAGGCGAAAATGTTGTATCGGGCCGCAGCGCTCTCATATTCACGCCCCATGTGCGGAAATCTAACGCCGCGCCGCGGCACATGCGACCGGTCCAATTCGCCCGCCGACCAACGCGCGAATCTGCGGCGGCGGTTTGGTCGACTACAATCCAGATCGCCGAAGGAGAAGCCGGTCGTGCGCAATCCATCCCTGGCAGAGCGCGTCTCGAACGAGATCTTGCCCTTCGTCCGCAAACCCGCGCAATACATCGGCTTCGAACACAACCAGCTCGCGCGGCCCGGCGATTGGCAGAGCGCCGAAATCCGCGTCGTGATCGGCTTCCCCGACGCCTACACCATCGGAATGTCGCACCTGGGCTGCCAGATCCTCTATTGGATCTGCAATCACACGCAGGGCGTCTGCGCCGAACGCGTCTACTGCCCCTGGATCGACGCCGAAGCCATCATGCGCCGCGCGCAAATCCCGCTTTTCACCTGGGACACGCGGCAGCCCGCGCGGCAGGCCGACCTGTTCTGCATCTCGCTGCAATACGAATTGTGCTTCACCAGCGTGCTGAACCTGCTCGACCTGGCCGAGATCCCACTCCGCGCAGCGCAGCGCGACGACTCGCACCCGCTGGTGATCGTCGGCGGGCCGCAGGCAGACAACGTCGAACCCATGGCGGAGTTCGTCGACCTGGCCGTGATCGGCGATGGCGAGCACGCCATCAGCGCGATGCTTGAAGCCGTCCGCGAATACAAGCGGGCCGGCATCCCGCGCCGCGCGATGATCGTGCTGCTGGCGCGGCGTTTTCCTTGGCTGTACGCGCCGAACCTGTACGAGCCCAGCTACCACGCTGACGGTACGCTCGCCGGCCTGCTGCCGCTGGTCGAGGGCATTCCGGCGCGGATCGAGCGCTGCACCACGCCGGATTTCGAAACCTGCCCGTTTCCGACGCGCCCGCTGGTGCCTTGGATCGAAGTGGTGCACGACCGCATCGGGATCGAGGTGATGCGCGGCTGCCCGCAGGTGTGCCGCTTCTGCCACGCCGGCTACACCAAGCGGCCGTTGAAGCTCCGCAGCGTCGAGCGGCTGCTGGCGATCGCCGAGGAGGCATACCGGGCCACCGGGCATCACGAGATCGGCCTGCTCTCGCTCTCCACCGCGGATTACCCGCATCTGCGTGAGCTGGCCGAGCGCATGAATCAGCGCTTCGCGCCGCGAATGGTGAATCTGAGCCTGCCGTCGCTGCGCATCGACAAGATGCTGCAGAACATCCCCTGGATGGCCAACTCGGTCCGCAAAGCCAGCCTGACAATGGCGGTCGAGGCCGCCAGCGATGACTTGCGCCGCGCCATCCGTAAGAAAGTCACCGACGGGAACCTGCTCGAAGGCGTCAGCGAGATCTACAAGGCCGGCTGGCGCCGCCTGAAGCTCTATTTCATGGCCGGTTTCCCCGGCGAGCGCCCCGAAGACATCGACAACATCTACCGCCTCTGCGACCAGATCAGCCGCGCGCGCCAGCCACTGCGCGGCGGACCAGGCGAGGTGGTCGGCAGCGTCGGCTGGCTGGTGCCAAAGCCGTTCACACCGCTGCAATGGATGGCCCAGCCGCGGGTCGAGTATTTCCGCGAGGTGCGCGAGCGCTTACGGCGCCTGGCCGGTCGCGCCGCGCGCGGCGATGGCGGCGGATACGGCTCGATCGAAGCAAATAAGCAGCGCCGTTCCAACCTGCCCGGCACCGACCGCAGCCGCGCGGAGACGTACGTGCCGCGGGCCGGCCCGTCGACCCTGCCGCAAGGCGCGCGGGCTTCGAGTGACGGGCCCAGTGCGCTGCGCCGCAATCGGCACGTGAAAATCACCATGCCCGATCCGGAGATGTCGATCCTCGAGGGCGTGTTCGCCCGCGGCGACCGCCGACTTGGGCCGGTGATCTACGACGCCTGGCGCCGCGGGGCCCGCTTCGACGGCTGGACCGATTGCTTCGACTTCCGCCGCTGGATGGAAGCGTTTCAAGCCTGCGGCGTTGATCCGGACTGGTACGCACACCGCGAGCGCAGCGTGAGCGAGCTGCTGCCGTGGGATCACATCGGGCTGCACATGCGCCGCGGCTACCTGGAAGAGTCGTACGCGGATGTGTTCGAGCAGATCGGCGCTACGCGCCCGACCGCGGGGGTCTCGACGCCGTTGCCGCAGTTGTAGCCGGCGGAAACGGAAAAGAGTGCGTGGATCGCGGCTACTTGCCGCTCTGGGCCGGCGAGACGCGTACGAAGCGCTCGATGCTGTTCAGGTCGCGCAGCACATCGACCGTGGCCCGCAGCGCGTACTTCGCGCCGACCACAAGACTAAAGGCCGGCTTGGTCTTCATCTGGTGATGCCAGGTCATTCCGCCGCGACGCCACTCTTCGAGCGAGGGCCGCTTGCGCTGCTGCGTGCGGTCATGCCGGACAATGCGCGGGTCCTTTCGGCAGAGCCGGATCAGCGTCTTGGTGCCGGCCTCGTTGTTGGGGACGCGGGTGATTTCAACTTCGATCGGCGACCCGGGCTTGATGTCGATCATAGCGCATGCAGCTCCTGAAATTCGAGCCTTGCAGTGTACCGCAGCGGCCCGCGTTTGCAAGAAACGCAAAGGCGCGTACAGTCACCGCAGGCGGTCCGACCGGAATCTGACCCGCAGCATCGCGCGGCTTGACATGCCGCGCGCCGGCTTCGAGAATCGCTCGTCGAACGGGACGGCAATGGGCGTCACAATCATAACTGTCAGCAAAGCAAATCGTTACGACGATTTGCTCGCTCCGGCCGCCGGCGCGCTGCGCGCGGGTGGCCTGGTCGTGTTTCCAACCGAGACGCTCTACGGCATCGGTGCGAACGCCGCCAATGCCGACGCCGTGAAGCGGCTGCGAGCGCTGCGGCGTTCGGGCGAACAGCAGCCGTTGACCGTGCACCTGGGGCAACGCGGCGATGCGCGACGCTACGTGCCGCACCCATCGCCGATCGCCGTGCGCCTGGCGCGGCGTGCGTGGCCGGGTCCGCTGGCGCTGACGTGCCAGGTGGCCGATCCGCTGCAGACTCCGATCGTGCAGGAGCATGGTGCAGCGTTGCTGGTGAACGTGTTTCGCGACGGGAAGGTCTCGCTGCGTTGCCCGGACCAGAGCGCGACCGAGGCGCTACTTCGCGGCAGCGCTGCGCCGATCGTCGCCAGCGCCGCGACGCCGGTCGATGGTCCGCCGCCGTACGATCTCGAGACGGCGCTGCGGGCCTTGCCGGGCGAGGTGGATTTCGCGTTGGATGCGGGCCGCACGCGGATGGCGGGCCCGTCGACGGTGGTCGAAATTCACGACGGAAACTGGCGCGTGACGCGCGAAGGTGTGCTGGACGAACGCACCGTTCGGCGGTTGGCGCTGCGCGAAGTGCTCTTCGTTTGCACCGGGAATTCCTGTCGCTCGCCGATGGCCGAGTACCTGTTCCGCGAGCGCGTCGCGCAGCGGCTCGGCGTTCGGGCAGAAGAGCTGGCGTCGCGCGACATCGCGGTGCGCTCCGCGGGCGTGCTGGCCGGGCGCGGCGGAAGCGCTTCGCAAGGCACGCTCGACGAATTGGCGCGGCGCGGGATCGACGCGCGGCGACACCAGTCGCAGCCGCTGCTGCTCGAGTTGATCCAGCGCGCCGAGCGGATTTATGCTATGTCGGCGGAGCATCGCGAGGCGGTGATTGCATCGCTGCCGTCCGCCGCGCCGCGCGTCGAGCTGCTCGATGCGCCGCGGACTGTCTCAGATCCGATCGGCGGCGACGCCGATGACTACCGCCGCTGCGCCGAGCAGATTGACACGGCGTTGCAGGCGCGCGTGGAGGAGTTTTTGAATGAAGATCGCGATTGGTAGCGACCACCGCGGATACGAGGCCAAGGAGCGAATCAAGGCCCTGCTTCAGAATCTGGGTGCACCGGTCGTGGACCACGGCACGTTCTCACGCGATGCGTTCGATTACCCCGATTCGGCCCTGGCGGTTGCCGGTGACGTGGCCGACGGTCGGGCAGAGCGCGGCATCCTCTTCTGCGGAACCGGGCTGGGTATGTCGATCGCCGCCAACAAGGTGTCCGGCGTGCGCGCGGCCTTGTGTCACGATGAGCTGACCGCGCAGCTCTCGCGCCGGCACAACAACGCGAATGTGCTGTGCCTGCCGGCAGACCTGGTGGGCGACGCGCTCATGCAAAGCATGGTCAAGACCTGGCTGGAAACCGAATTCGAGGGCGGCCGCCACGCACGCCGCGTCGAGAAGATCGTCGCGTACGAGCACGAGGCCATGCGCAACGGCGACGCCACCGAACCAGACGACGCGGCGACGCGCGGCAAGTCCGTCAAAAAGCGCGCCAAGCGCTAACCGGCAGCGCCGCGACCGGTCACAGCGCCTTGAAATGAACCGAGTGGCTCCGCTACAATCCCGCATTATGCTTCGCGACGGACTGTTTTTTGGCTGGCGTTGGTGGCGCACTCCACGGGAGGTGGCGTCGGCCTAGTCCGTCTGTCTGCGAATTACGGATATCGGCTTTCAGACCCACCGCCCGGCAACGGCAGGTGGGTTTTTTCGTTGATGGGCCGCCGCTCAGAAGCGGGTCAGGACCGAGCGCCGTACCCGCAAGAGCCTGTTTGCCTGGGAGCGTCGTTCATGTTCCAAACGCCGTTCGACATCGCCGCCGACCTGGACACGCCGGTGTCGGCGTATTTGAAGCTCGCGCCATTCACACCGCGCTTTCTGCTGGAGTCGGTCGAGGGCGCGGAGCGCGTCGGGCGCTATTCGTTCATCGGCTTCGGGCCGGCGAACGAGCTGCGCATCCTGGACGATCGCGTGATCCGCAACGGCCGCTCGTCGCCTTGCCCACAACAACGCGACATACTGTTGGCGCTGCTGCGCGAAGCACTCGCGGCGGCCCCACGCCCGGGGGCGCAGTTCCCGAATGTGCCGCTGGGCGGCGGGTTGGTCGGCTTCGCCAGTTATGACCTGGTGCGACGCTTCGAGCGCCTGCCGCGGCGCCGTCCGGCGCGTGCCGGCGAACCGGAGCTGGCGCTGCTCGCGCCGCGCTCGCTGCTGGTGTTTGACCATCTGACGCGGCGCGTGGCGTTGTTGCACGACGGACCGGAAACCGAGCGGCACGCGCTGCGCCGCCAGCTGGTGGCCGCGCTGCGTGGCCCGCTGCCAAACCGCGCGGCGCACGTTCGCGCCGCCGAGCCAGTCCCGAGCCTGACCCAGGCGGAGTTTGAGGCCGCCGTGCTGCGGGCGCAGCAACACATCACCGCGGGCGATGTATTTCAGCTTGTGCTATCGATCCGTTTTCAACTGAACTGCGAGGCGGACCCGTTCCAGGTCTATCGTGCATTGCGGCTGCTCAACCCGTCGCCGTACATGTATTACCTGGACCTCGGCGATCTGCAGATCGTGGGCTCATCGCCCGAGGCGCTGGTGCGGCTCGACGGTCGGCAGGCGGCCCTGCGGCCGATCGCCGGGACGCGGCCGCGCGGCGGGACCGACGCCGAAGATCTGCAGCACGAGCGCGAGCTGCTGGCCGATGCGAAGGAATCCGCCGAGCACGTCATGCTGGTGGACCTGGCGCGCAACGACCTGGGCCGTGTGGCCGTGCCGGGCTCGATCGCGGTCGAACCATTCCGCGTGATCGAGCGCTACAGCCACGTGATGCACATGGTCAGCGGTGTGCGCGGCGTGCTCGAGCCGGGGCGCGACGCGTTTGATCTTTTCGCGGCGTCGTTCCCGGCGGGCACGGTGGTCGGCGCGCCGAAAGTGCGGGCGATGGAGCTGATCGACGAGCTCGAGCCCGTGCCGCGCGGGCTGTACGCCGGCACGGTCGGTTATTTCGGGCACCACGGCGGGATGGACCAGGCGATCGCGATTCGCACGCTGGTTTTTTCGAACGGGCAGTGCGCGTTTCAGGCGGGGGCGGGCATCGTGGCCGATTCGCACCCGGCCCGCGAGCACGCCGAAGTGATCTCGAAGTCCGCGGCGCTGCGGGCGGCGCTGCGTTTGGCGGAGGAAGGCCTGTGAGCGCGCGGCTGCTGCTGATCGATAACTACGATTCCTTCACGTACAACCTGGCACAAATCCTGCGCACGCTGGGGGCCGAGGTGTTCGTGCGGCGTAACGACGAGATCACGCTGGGCGAGGCCCGCGCGCTCGCGCCCAGCCATGTTTGCATCTCGCCCGGACCGGGCCGGCCCGAATCCGCCGGCATCACGCTGGCGATCATCGAGGAGTTTCTGACGCGCGTGCCGCTGCTGGGCGTCTGCCTCGGGCACCAGGCGCTCGCGCAGGCGCTGGGCGGGCGCGTGGTCGGCGCAGCGCGGCTGATGCACGGCAAATCGTCGGCGGTCTACCACGACGGCAAGACGCTCTTTCATGGGCTTCCCAATCCGTTTCAGGCCGGCCGCTACCACTCGCTGGCGGTCGAGGAAGCCGGGTTGCCGGCAGACCTGCTGATCTCGGCGTATACGTCCGAGGGCGAGATCATGGGGCTGAGACATCGCCGCTACCCGGTCGAAGGCGTGCAGTTTCATCCCGAGAGCGTGCTGACGCCCGAGGGCGAGCGGCTGCTGCGAAACTTTCTGGAGCGGGTGAGCGCGTGACGCATCTGCTCGAAAAGCTTCTGGATCGCCGCGATTTGAGCGAGGTCGAAGCCGCCGCGCTGCTGGACGCGCTGGCCCGCGACGACGTCGAGCCGGCGGTCGCGGGTGCGGTGCTCGCGGCCCTGCGCAGCAAGGGCGAGAGCGCCGCGGAAGTTCGTGGGCTGGCGGGCGCGATGCGCCGGCTGGCGCTGCGCCCGGCGCTGCCCGACGGGGCGTACGCGGACATCGTCGGCACCGGCGGCGACGGGGCGGCCAGCCTGAATCTTTCCACCGGCGCGGCGCTGCTGGCGGCGGCGGCGGGCGTCCCGATCGTCAAGCACGGGAACCGCGCGATTTCCAGCCGCTGCGGCGCGGCCGACCTGCTCGAAGCGCTGCACCTGCCGATGCCCATGCCAGAGCCGGCCGTCAGCGCCTGCTTTCGCGAGACGGGCTTCACGTTCCTCTTCGCGCCGCAATATCACCAGGCCCTGCGCGCGCTGGTCGCCGTGCGGCGCAGCCTGAAAGTCCGCACAGTCTTCAATCTGCTCGGTCCGCTGACGAACCCAGCCGGGCCGCGCTTCGGCGTGCTGGGCGCGTGGAGCGAGCCCGTGGCGCGGCTGATGGCCGACGCGCTGGCCGGCATGCCGATCGAGCGCTACCTGGTGGTGCACGGAGCCGACGGCTGGGACGAGCCCACGCCGATCGGCGCCTTCGTCTGCTTTGATGTGCGGCCGCAGGAGGTGCAGCGGCGCGTGCTGGAACCCCGCGAGTTTGGGCTGCCGCGATGCACGGCAGCGGATCTTCAGGGTGGCGACGCGCGCTACAACGCCGCGGCTTTGCTGGACGTGTTCGCCGGGCAGCGCGGCGCGTACCGCGACGCTTTGCTGCTGAACTGTGCGCTGCTGCTGATGGTGACCAGGCGCTGCGCGACGCCCGAGCAGGCCATTGCGCGCGGCGCGGAGGCCATCGATCAGGGTCACGCCGCCGAACTGGTTCGAAAGCTGCAGCGCGTCGCACGGGAGGCGGCGCTTGACTGATTTCCTGGCAGACATGGCCCGCAGCAGCGGCGAGCGCGTCGCCGCGGCGCGACAGCGCGAGCCCGAAGCGGCGCTCCGCCGCCGCGCGTTCGACGCGCCGGCTTCGCCGCCGCTGCGGCGCAGCCCGCTTAGCTTCGACTTGATTGCGGAAATCAAGCTGCGCTCGCCGGCGGCAGGCGCACTGCGGAGTGCCGGCGAACCGCTGCAATTCGTCAGCCAGCAGGCGCGGCAGTACGGCGAGCACGGCGCGGCGGCCGTCAGCGTGCTCACCGAGCCGACGCGTTTCGACGGCGCGCTGGCACACCTGCAAGCCGCGAGTGCCGCTGCCCGCGTGCCAACGATGCGCAAAGATTTCCTGGTCGACGCGTACCAGGTCTGGGAAGCACGGGCGCACGGCGCCGGCGGCGTTTTGCTGATTCTGCAAATGCTCGACGATGCCCGGCTGCACGAACTGCTCGCAGCCGCGCAGGAGGCCGGCCTGTTCTGCCTCCTGGAGTGCTTCGACGAACAGGACCTGGCGCGTGCCAAGGCGCTTTGGCAATGTGCGACGGCGGCGCAGCGGGCCGCGTGGCTGTTCGGTCTGAATTGCCGCAATCTGCGGACGCTGCAGATCGAGCCGCAGCGCTTCGCGGCGCTGGCGGGCGGATTTCCAGGCGCGGCGCCGCGCGTCGCCGAGAGCGGCCTGCATACCCCAGAAGATTGCGCCCGCGTCGCGATGCTTGGCTATGACATGGCGCTGGTCGGCGAGGCACTGATGAAATCAGCGGACAGCGGCCGGGCGCTGAGCGCATTTTTGCGGGCCGGGCGCGCGGCGCGCGAAGCGAAAAGTTCCTGTTCGAGTACTTTCGCGAACCCTGGCGCGCTGCCGCACCAGATTCGCGTGAAAATCTGCGGACTGACGCAGATCTCGGCGGTGCAGGCGGCGGTGGAGGCCGGCGCCGACGCGATCGGGCTGGTGTTTGACCCCTCGCCGCGGCAGGTGTCGCTGGAGCAGGCGGCGGAGCTGCGCCGTGCGCTTCCGCCGACGGTCGCGTGCGTGGCCGTGTTTCGGACGCCGACCGCGACGCGGCTGGATGAAGTGCTGGCGCGCGTCTCGCCGGATGTGCTGCAGTTCGACGATAGCGCGCTGGCGGATGTTTACAGCGAGCGCGTGCGCGTGCTGCGCGTCTTCCGCGACACGCCCGAGGCCCGCGCCGCGGCGCAGCGTTTCGCGAGTTCCGCCCCGGGCGACGCGACGGCGGCGCGGGCGTTGCTGTTTGAATCGCGCATTTCCGGCGCGGGCGCGCTGGCAGACTGGGATTTCGCCGCCGCGCTCGCGACCCGCAGCCAGCTGGTGCTGGCCGGCGGGCTGAATCCCGAAAATGTGGCCGAGGCGATCGCGCGCGTCTGGCCCGCCGCGGTGGATGTCAGCAGCGGGGTCGAGAGCGCGCCGGGAAAAAAGGACGCGGCCCGGATTCGTGCCTTCATTGACGCGGCCCGCGGCGCCGCGTCTCGGCAGGCAGCACAGGAGCACGAACGATGAGCCTGATGGCGGCGGCGACAGAAGTGAGCTCCGCGGCGCGCGAGGAGCTTCTCGCGGCGCTCAAGCGCGGGCGCCTGCCCGACGAACGTGGCTGGTTCGGCCCGTTCGGCGGCAGATTCGTGCCGGAAACGCTGATGGCGGCGCTGCTGCGGCTGGAGCGCGCCGCGCAGGAAGCGTTGAACGACGCGGAATTCGTGCGAGCCTTCGAGGCAGAGTTGGCCAGTTGGGTCGGCCGGCCGACGCCGTTGACGTACGCACGTGGCCTCACGGCGCGCTGGGGCGCGCAGGTCTACCTGAAGCGCGAAGACCTGGCGCACACCGGCGCACACAAGATCAACAACGCGCTGGGCCAGGCGCTGCTGGCGCAGCGGCTCGGCGCAAGACGCGTGCTGGCGGAGACCGGCGCGGGTCAGCACGGCGTCGCGTCCGCCGCCGCGTGTGCTCGGCTTGGCCTGTCCTGCCGCGTGTACATGGGGCAGGTCGACGTCGAGCGCCAGGCGCCCAATGTCGATCGCATGCGGCGACTCGGCGCCGAGGTCGTCACAGTCACCAGCGGCGATCGCACCTTACGGGCCGCGATCGACGAAGCCATGCGCGAGTGGGTCAGCGACCCGCAACTGAGCTACTACCTGCTCGGATCGGCCGTCGGCCCGCATCCATATCCCTGGCTGGTGCGCGAGCTGCAATCCGTGATCGGCCGCGAGACTCGCCGGCAGATGCTCGAATGCACCGGCCGCCTGCCGGATGTCGCGATCGCGTGCGTGGGCGGCGGCTCGAACGCGATCGGACTGTTTCACCCGTTCCTCGCGGATGAAGCAGTCGAGCTGCTGGGCATCGAAGCCGGCGGGCGCGGGCCCGCGCTCGGGCAACACGCCGCGTCCATCGCGCACGGCCGGCGCGGCGTGCTGCACGGAAGCCACTCGCTGGTCTTGCAGGACGATGACGGCCAGGTGCTCGAGACGCACTCGGTCTCGGCCGGGCTGGATTACTCCGGCGTCGGCCCGGAGCACGCGCTGTTGGCGCTGCTCGGACGCGTGCGCTACGAAGCCATCGAGGACGACGACGCGCTCGACGCGCTGCGCGAATGCTGCAGCTGCGAGGGCATCATTCCCGCAATCGAAACGGCACACGCGCTGGCCGGCGCGCGGCGCTTTGCGACGGCCCGGCCCGGCGCGCTGCTGGTGATCGGTCTCTCCGGCCGCGGCGACAAAGACCTTCCGGCACTAATGGCGATGGGACAATGAACCGCGGCGATCAGATTATCGAACAGAGCCTGCGGGCCGCGGCAAGCGCCGGCCGGCCGGCGCTGGTGGCGTATCTGACCGGCGGATATCCCGACCACGAACGATTTGTCGAGCACCTGCGACGGCTTTGTGACGTGGCCGACGCGGTCGAGATCGGCGTGCCCTTCAGCGACCCACTGGCAGATGGCGTGACGATTCAGCGGGCCAGCCGCGTCGCGCTGCAACGCGGCACCTCGCTTGCGTGGATCCTGGATGCGCTGGAGCGCGAGCGGGATCGGCTGCGGGCTCCGCGGCTGCTGATGAGCTACGTCAATCCGCTGTACGCGTTCGGCTTCGAGCGGCTGGCGCAGCGCGCGGCGCAGGCCGGCGTGAGCGGCTTCATCGTGCCGGATCTGCCGTTCGAGGAAGGCGCCGAATTCGGACGCGTGCTGGATCATGCGGGCTTGGCGCAGGTGCAATTGGTCTCGCCCGTGACACCGCCTGAGCGCCTGGCGCGCCTGTGTGCCGCGAGCCAGGGGTTTGTATACGCCGTCACCGTCGCGGGTGTGACCGGCGCGGCGCTGGCGGATCGTGACGCGCTTCGCGGCTATCTGGCGCGCGTGCGGGCCGCGGCACATCGGCCGGTGCTGGCGGGTTTCGGCATTCGCAGCCGCAACGACGTGGCGACGCTGGCCGGTGAGTGCGACGGCGTGATCGTCGGCACGGCGCTGATCGAGTCCATCGATCGCGGCGACGACCCGGCCCTCTTTCTGGAGCAACTGCGCGGCGCGCCCAGCGGCCGCGAAGAATCGTCTGGGAGCATGCGATGATTGCCGTTCTCGAGAAACAGTGCCCGCTCAAGCACAAGGCCGACATCGTCCGCTTTCTCGAAGGCGAGGGACTGCGCGTGCAGGTCAGCGAAGCTGGTGAAGACACGCTGGTCGGCGTCATCGGCGGAGACACGCAGGGCCTGGCCGCAAAGCTCGCGGCCATGCCCGGCGTCCGCGAAGTTCGACCGGTCGCGCCGCCGTACCCGCTGGTCTCGCGCGAGCATCATCCGGATGCGACGCAAGTGCGCGTCGGACGCGTCATGATCGGCGGCGACGAGCTGGTGGTCATCGCCGGGCCGTGCGCCGTCGAATCAGAAGCCCAAATCATGCACTGCGCCCGCAGCGTGGCGGCGGCGGGGGCGCGGCTGCTGCGGGGCGGCGCATTTAAGCCGCGCAGCTCGCCCTACAGCTTCCAGGGGCTGGGTGAAGACGGCTTGAAACTGTTGGCGGCCGCCCGCGATGCGACCGGCCTGGGCATCGTGACCGAAGTCGTCGCACCCGAAGAGGTCGCACTGGTCGCGAGATATGCCGACATGCTGCAGATCGGAGCGCGCAACATGCAGAATTTTCGGCTGCTGGCGGCACTGGGCGCGCAGCCGCGGCCGGTGCTGCTCAAACGCGGGCTGATGGCCACGATCGAGGAGCTGTTGCTGGCGGCCGAGTACATCGTCGCCAACGGCAACCCGCGCGTGATCTTCTGCGAGCGCGGCATTCGCAGCTTCGACCGCGTGACGCGCAACACGCTAGATATCAGCACCGTCCCGGTGCTCAAGGAGCGCAGCCATTTGCCGGTAATCGTCGACCCATCGCACGCGGCCGGCCTGCGCGAGCTGGTCCCGGCGCTGGCGCGGGCGGCAGTCGCGGTCGGGGCCGACGGCCTGATCGTCGAGGCCCATCCGGAGCCAGAGAAAGCCGTCTCGGATGGCCGCCAATCGCTGACGCTACCGGCTTTCGCGCAGATGATGGACGAGTTGCGGCCGATCGCGGCGGCGGTGGGAAAACACATCGCCCGCGGCGCCTGAGATGAGGTCCGCGCCGCGCACGCGGCGCTAATCCACGACTGCAGATCTCGCGCGGCAGCCGCTAAGATGCCGGCATGGCAGCCGCTTCCTTCACGCTCAATCGGGCCGAGGTCATCGATCGCAACTTCGTGCGCTTCTGCGCCGAGCGCGGCAGCGCGTGCAGCCTGCCGCCGCGCCGCCCACTGCAAGAGCCGATTTACGCGGACCGGCCAACGATCAGCGGGCGCTTGCTCCGCGAGCTGTTCGAATCTCAGATCGTCAGCCGGCACCTCGACCTGATGGCCCGCGAGCTGCGCAAGCAGAATCGCGGCTATTACACGATCGGCAGCAGCGGGCACGAGGGCAACGTCGCCGTCGGCCGCGCCACGCGTTACACCGATCCCGCATTTTTGCACTACCGCAGCGGCGGCTTCATGGCAGAACGCGCCCGCCAGCTTCCCACGCAGAATTTCATTCGTGACACGCTGCTTTCCTTCACGGCCGCGGCCCAAGAGCCGATCTCCGGCGGGCGGCACAAGGTCTGGGGCAGCGTGCCGCTGTGTGTGCCGCCACAGACCAGCACAATCGCCAGCCACCTGCCGCGGGCGATGGGTGCGGCGCTCTCGCTGGAGCGCGGCAAGCGCCTGGGCCTGCGGCCGGTGCTGGGCCAGCACGGCGAGATTCCTGCCGACAGCATCGTGGTCTGCACCTTCGGCGACGCCAGCACGAATCACAGCGTGGCGCAGGGGGCGTTCAACGCGGCGTGTTACGCAGCGTTTCAGAATCTGCCGGCGCCGCTGCTGTGGGTGTGCGAAGACAATGGCATCGGCATTTCGGTGCACAGCGCACCGGGCTGGGTCGAGCGGAGCTTCAGCAATCGCCCGCCGATGCGCTATTTCAAGTGCGACGGGCTGGACTTGGTGGACGCGATCGCGGTCGCGACCGAGGCGGCTGACTACGTGCGCGCCACGCGAAAGCCCGCGTTTCTGCACATGCGCGTGGTGCGGCTGATGGGGCACGCCGGCACCGACCCGGAGACCGAGTATCACACGCTGGCGCAGATCGAGGCAGACGAGGCCAAGGATCCGCTGCTCGCTTCGGCCCGCACGCTGATCGACGCGGGCTACCTGTCGGCCGCAGAAGTGGCCGAGCTGTACGAAGAGGTGCGGCAACGGGTGAGGGCTGAGGCCGATCTGCTCGGTACACCGCCAAAGCTTCAATCCGCCGCACAGATCATGGCGCCGCTGGCGCCGCTCAGTCCGCAGCGGGTGCGCGAGGAAGCTCGGCGCAGCGCCAGTCGCGATGCGCGATTGCAGGCCTTCGCGCTGGACAGCACGCCTGGGTTCCTCAAATCCGGCGAGCGCGAACGGCTGCCCGAGCACCAGCCGCCGCGGCACCTGGCGGTGCTGATCAACTGGGCCCTGCGTGACCTGCTCGCGAAGTATCCAGAGATGGCAATTTTCGGCGAGGACGTAGCGGCCCGCGGCGGCGTGTACTACGTCACCGCCGGGCTGAGCGCACGCTTCGGCGTGGGGCGCGTCTTCAACACGCTGCTGGATGAGACCAGCATCCTGGGCATGGCGATCGGGGCCGGGCACCTGGGCATGCTGCCGGTGCCGGAGATTCAATACCTGGCATATGTTTACAACGCGATTGACCAACTGCGCGGCGAAGCCTGCTCGACGCAGTTCTTCTCGAAGGACCAGTATCGCAATCCGATGGTGCTGCGCGTGCAATCGTGGGCATATCAGAAGGGCTTCGGCGGGCACTTTCACAATGACAACGGCATCGCGGCGCTGCGCGACATCCCCGGGCTGATCGTCTGCACGCCGGCCCGCGGAGATGACGCCGCCCGCATGCTGCGCACCTGCCTGGCGCTGGCCAAGGTCGATGGACGCGTGGTGGCGTTCCTCGAGCCGATTGCGCTCTACATGACGAAAGATCTGTACGAACCGGGCGACGGGCTGTGGCTGAGCAATTACCCAGCGCCCGACGATTCGATCGATCTGGGCCAGGGCCGTGTCTATCACGAAGACGCCAAGCAGCTCACGATCCTGACGTTCGCGAACGGCGTGTACATGTCGCTGCGGGCCGCAAAAACGCTGCGCGAGCAGCACGGCGTCGCGGCGCGGGTCGTCGATCTGCGCTGGCTGAACCCGCTCAACGCCGACTTCATCGTCGAGCAGAGCCTCGCCAGCGGACACGTACTGGTCGTCGACGAAGGCCGCGAAAGCGGCGGCACATCCGAGGCGATCCTGGCGGTGCTGATGCAGCGCTGCGGGAAAAAGGTGCAGGCAACACGGCTCACCGGGCGCGACACCTACGTGCCGCTCGGGCCGGCGGCGGATTTTGTGCTGCCGACCGAGGCCGACATCGTCGCCGCGGCGCTGCAGGTCGCGGCGCCCCGCGCGGCGCGCGACGCTGTGCGACACGCCTAGAGCGGTTTCATTTTTGCTCAGTCGCGTAGCGCCTTGAATTCGGCCGCGCAGGGGCCGCGGGCCGTGGCCGATGGCGTGTCTGGCTTCTCTAGCCTGGAATTCGGCCCCGTAGTTCGGCCCCGCAGGGGCCGCGGGGTGTAGCCACGGGTGGAGCGAGGC
>CAZHTF010000021.1:0-43120 GCA_964535305.1 uncultured Planctomycetales bacterium
CCTCTGCTTTGAGCGTCGCCTGCGCGCACGACGCACGACGTAATATCCGACGAACCAGAACCCGCTGCCCCCGGCGCGCCGTTTGGCGCCAGGAGGCCTCAGAGATGACTGGTCTGAGCTTGCCCGCTACGCGAAGAACTGCGGCAGCGACTCGACGATCGCCTTGACCGTCGTCACCGTGCCGTCGTCCTCCGGCGCCAGCAGCGACTCGAAGAACGCCTGGATCAGCGACGTCACCAACGTCGTGCTCGCGCCTTCGACGCCGCCGATCACCGTGTCGCGGACCGCGGGGTCGCAGCCTTCGAGCACCAGCACCGTGCCGCCGGTGGCAGTCGAAATAAGCCAGATTTTTGCGCGATTCATCAATGAACGCATACGTTCGACTCCTTCCGACGCCGCGCAGCCGCAGCGACGACACGCGATCAGGTTCCCGACCGGCGCTACCGCAGTTTCATCGGCGAGCCAGCGTCCGCGCTTCAGTATCGCCGCCGGCTGCGCATTGCAACCTCCGCGCCGTACACGGTTTCGGCTCGCGGCTGAAAACGTGCCCGCGCGGCAAACGCATGCAGATCTGGCGGCCGGACATTCGCCGACTAAGCAACCCGGGCGCCCGTCGCGCTACGGTTTTTCGGTCTTTTCCGCCTTCGAATTCGCCTTGTCGGCCGGCTTGGCCGCTGCGCCTGTCGCTTTCGGGTCCGGCCGAGCCGCGCCCGCCGGCTTGGGCGCCGCGTCCCCGAGCTTGCGCTGCGCCCGCGTCGGCAGGCGCTCAAGCCGCGGCTTGAGCTGCCCGTCAAAGATGCGTGAGATTGGCTCCAGCAACTTCTTGCGCTCCTCTTCGATCTTTGCCAGGTCGGCCGCCTTGGTCGGCGACGTCGAATTCGTCAGCTCGGCCTTACGCTGATCGAGTCGCTCGATTGCGCCCTGGTTGCCACGCGTCACCTTCTCGGCGGCGGACTTGCAGTCGTCCAGAATGCTATGTGCTTTTTGCGCTTGCTGCGCATCCAGCTTGTAGCGCTCGATGAACTGCCGCACGTACGTATCCCATTCGCCTTCGTGCGGACGCGGGGCCTTCGCCGGGCCGGAGGGCGGCGCAGGCTGTACCGCGTGCGGCGCGGGCACGGCCGGCATGGGCTGCGGTTGCGGGGGCGGCGGCTGGGACACCTCCTTCGCTTCCTCCGCCGCCTCAGGCTTCACCTGGTCAATCGACTTGCCCGGTGTAATCGGCGGACCGCCGACGGGCTGCTGGACGTGGCTAGGATCCAGGCCCGCCTCTTCCGCTTGCTTCACTGCCTCGTTCAGCTTGGCTTCTTCCTGCGCCTGAACGTCGATCACTTGCTGTTGCTGGTCCTGCGCCAGCTTCTGTGCCAACTCCGCGTCAACCTCTCCAGGCGCAGGCCGCGGCGGCATCTGGACAACCTGCGGCGGAGCCGGCGCGGGCGCTGCGCGCTTCGCCGGGTTTTGGGGGAAGCGGAATTCGTCAACCGTCATCTCGCCGGACACGATGCGGCCAAGCTGCCGCTCTGTCATCTGGAAACTATTGTTCATCAGCACCAGGTCTTGATCGTGAATCAGCTTCTGCTCGTCGTTCAGAATCTGCCGCCAATCGTCGTTGCCGCTGATGACCAGCTTTTTGGCCTCTTCGTAGAGCGGCATGACCTGCTTGCCCCAAGTAACCAGTTCGTCCGGCGACATCTCCGCGCCGGTACGGACGTCAAAGAGCTGATCGACCAGGCCGCGCAGCGAGTCGTTGTGGTTGGATAAGAACGTCTGCGCCTTCTGCTTGATCAGCGTCTTGGTGAACTCGGTCTGCTCGGGCGTCAGGTTGTATTTTCGAACCAGGAAGCTCGAGTAGCTGTCGATCAGGAATTCCGAGTTGTCCAGCAGCGAGCTGTAGCCGCGCCGCTCCTGAGCCTGCGCTGCGCTCAGCACCGCCACGCCCACCAGCAACCACGCGCCGATCCGGTTAAGTCGCATGAATCGCACTCCCACGCGCATCGCGGATGCGTACCCAGCCGCTCTGGCTCACGTCCGTGTATTATACAAGGTGCGGCCCGCGCGGGTTGCAACGCCAAACAACCGGCAAGCAGCCTGCGGATGCCCGCTCTCGACCTATGCGTCTTCGACCTTGACGGCACGCTGGTCGATACCCTGCGCGACATTGGCGAATCACTGAACGATTGCCTTGAAATTCTCGGGCTTCGCACGCATCCGATCGACGACTATCGGTACATGGTTGGCGAGGGCATGCCGAATCTCTGTCGCAAGGCGATCGACCCGAATTATCCCTGGCTGCTCGAACGCCTGACCGACCTGGCCCGCGCCCGCTATCGCACGCGTCCACTGCGGCACTCGCGTCCGTACCCGCGGATCGACGAGTCCATCCGCGCCGCCGCCGCGCACGCCGGCCGGCTGGCCGTGCTTTCGAACAAGCCGCACGATATGACGCTCCGTGTGGTGCAGCATTTCTGGCCCGATCCGCGGTTCGACTGCATTCGCGGCTACACCGGCGAGGTGCAGCGCAAACCCGACCCGGCCGCCCTGTTACAGATCTGCCACACACTGGGCGCCCAGCCGCAGCGAACCTGCCTGATCGGCGACACGCCCGTCGACATCCTCACCGCCCGCAACGCCGGCACGCATGCCATCGCCGTCACCTGGGGCTTTCGAACACGCGCGGACCTGCAGCAAGCCGGCTGCACCAGCTTGATCGACGAGCCCGCGCAGCTCGAAGCGGCCTTGGACGAGCTTAGCCGCGCGCTCGCGCCGCGGTAATAGCTCGGCGCGTTTCGCCACGATGTCGCGCGCGGCGACGGCGCGCATTCCCGCCGACCTGAATATAATGGCGTGAAACCGACCTGCCGCACTGCGGAGTGCACGCATGGCCCGCGACTACCAGAAGCTCGTCAACGGCGTCAGTCGCAGCGGGGCGCGCAGCACACGCATGTCCAGCGTGGTCGAATTGCTCTGGGAGGATCTACACGCGCATGGCGTTTCGTGGGTGGGCTTTTATTTACACGAAGGACGCGACGAGCTGGTGCTCGGTCCTCGCCGCGATAAGCCCGCCTGTTCGCCGATCGGGCTGCACGGCGTTTGCGGGCAATCGTTCCGCGAGCAGCGCGCCGTCGTGGTGCGCGACGTGCTGCAGCTCGGCGCGAACTACGTCGCCTGCGATCCGCGTGATCGCAGCGAAGTGGTCGTGCCGCTCTTCGACGGCGAGCGCGTTTGGGGCGTGCTCGACGCCGACAGCTTCGACATCGGCGCCTTCGACGCCAACGATGCCTACGGCTTGGCCTGCGTGCTCTATGAGGCCGAGCTCACGTCGCTCGCACCGGAAGCGCTCGGCGTGCGGATCTCGTAGCGCAGGCCAACCGAGGCCGCGCCCTGAAGCACTCGGCGTTCAGATTTCGTACGAGGCCAACCTACGCCGCGCGCGAGCGAAGACTCAAGCTAGTCCGCTGCACCGCGCCGACGCGATCGGGTGCTTCACGCACGCGGGTTATCCATCCGCAGAAAAACGAAACTGCGCTCTACGCCTGCTTCTGATACGCAATCAGCACGCGCTCGCCATGCGCTGCCGGCAGCGTGTAGCGCAGCACGCCGACCTGCGACAGCTTGAATCGCAAGGCGGCGGCCTGCGCCTGCTCGAGTTCCTGCCCCAGCGCCGCACTGCTCTTGTAGAACCAGCCTTGCCCTCCGGCGCGCAGTAGCGGCGCGGACCAGGCGATCAGTTGCGCTAGCCGCGCTACGGCGCGCGCCAGCACAGCGTCGTACGCGCCGCGGCGGGCGACGTCCTGCGGCAATCGCTCTGCGCGCGACCAGAGCGGCTCGACATTTCGCAGCTCCAGCGCGGCACAGATCCGCGCCACCGCTTCGACCTTCTTGCGCGTCGCGTCCACCAACGTCAGATGCGCTTCTGGCAGCTCACACGCGACTGGCACGCCCGGCGCGCCGCCGCCCGTCCCCAGGTCCAGCACACGCCGCGCGCCCGCGGCCCGCAGATGGGGCGCCACGGCGATGCTGTCGAGCACGTGCAGCACCCAGGCTTCCTGCGGATCGCGGATGCCGGTTAGGTTGACGTGCTGGTTCTCGCGAAGCAGCGCCTCGAGATAGCGCCGCTGCAGGTCCGGCTGGGTGACTTCGATCAAAGAGTTTGACAGGCTGTGCACGCTAGACCGCGCTGCGGCGGAGCATTCCCAGAAGCAAGGCGGACCGGCGGCGAGCTGACCGCGGTCCGCAATTGTTCAGCATCCAAGCTGCGCTGCGGCGGACTCCCCATGCCGCGCGCCGCACCTGCGGTTGCGCTCTAGCGCACGTGCCACTGAAACTTCGCGTACGGCCATTTGGTCGCGTCGCCGTACGTCGCGCTCCAACTGGCCGTCCCGGGCACCGGCGTGCCGCCGGCGCGCAGCGAGATCAGTGCCCCCGGCGTCGGGAACGTGTCGATCTGATACGTCCGGCCACGGCGCAGGAAGTTCACGTTCTGCGGGTTCGTGCCGACGCCCATCGCATTCAGCGTGGCCTGGGCGAACGGGCCAGCGTCCGTCACCGTCAGGAAACGGGCAGAGCCGTCGGCGAAAAGCGCGTTGTCCTTGAGCCGCTGCTTGTGCCAGCCGATCAGCGGCTTGGGCACCGGTTCGGTCGCCACGCTGATCGGATTCATTTCGTACACCAGCGCGTCGGAAACAAGCAGCAGCCGCGAAGTGTTTTGCAGCGTCGACATCCGATGCCCGTAGGCCGAGCTTGAGAACCCGCCCATGTAGCCCGAGCCCCCGGTCGTCCACACGATTCCGCCCAAGTTCGTGCGATAGCTGTTGCCCACAATGTCGTACAGCGGCGCCTCATAACCCTGCGGCGGAACGCCGCGAATGCTATAGGGCGCGGGCGGCGCCGGCGACCAGGTCGGGAAGCCCGTGTCTGACGGGCAGGCGAACCATGGGTTCTTCTTAAAATCCGAATCGCTGATCGAGCCGAGCACGTACATGTTCAGCGGCCGCGTACGCGCACCCCAGACGCCGAAGTCGTTCATCGCGAATGTCACGTTGCCCGCGCCAGTCGGAAATGGCGCCTGCGCCGTGCGCCCACCCCACACGCCAGGCATCATCGTCCGCCATGAATACTGCGTGGCGTTCCAATGGGCCGTGTGCGTTTGGATCATCATCTGGTGAATCGGGACGATCAGCTCCTGCTTGTCTTCCGCGGCGTAGGCCACCATGGCGCGGCCGATGCCGCCCAGGTTGCTCGCGCAGGCGACGCGCTTGCCCTGCTCGCGCGCCTGTTGCAGGCTCGGCAGAAGGATCGAGATCAGCAGCGCGATGATCGCGATCACGACCAAAAGCTCAATCAGCGTGAATGCACGTCGCTTCATCGTCGAGCCCTCGTGAATGAACATGCGTGCCAATGGCACCAACCAGGACGAGGAACGAAATCGGAAAAAGATCTGAGCCCGGCCCTTAGCCGCCGGATGAATCCATCATAATCCGCGGGGCCGGCTCTCTGGAAGCCTTCGGCGCGGGTTTACTGAAAACGCCCGAGAATTTGCCGCAGGTCGGGCAGCGGTACTTTTCGTCCTGCACCGGAATTTTCTCGAGGTCGCCCAGCGTCAACGGAAACTCCCCACCACACGCCCCGCAGTACATCGTCGTCTGCGTCGCCAAATAGGTCGCGACCTCCTCGGGCATGCGAATCGGCGCGTGGTAAAACCAGTAGCCGGCAGCGCCTACGGCCGCCAATCCAAGCAGAATGAGCAGCCCGCGGCTGATGATCGGCCTAGACGGCGCTTCGACGACCTGTGATCGAACCATCCAAACCCCTCCCGCCGACGGCGTCTGCTGCCAGAGTAGACGGCGACGTCGCGACGAGGACGTCCGTAAATCGCGTGCAAATCAGAGTTTTTGCACGATCTGCCTGAGACCCTAGTATAGTCGGATCACTGCCCCGAATCACCCGCAGCCAGAACAGACGCGATCGGAATTTTCACCTCCAACACTTGAAGGTCGTCGCGCACGTCCACGTGGATTCGCGACGACTCAGCCGGTATTAAAGCGACGTCCCCCAATCGAATGTCCGTCTGATAACGGTCGCGCACCAGCCGCGCGCTGCCCGAGAGCACGATCCAGATCAACATCTCGCTGTGCGGCAGCGGCTGTACGACGCCCGCCGCGAGCCGCACCTTTTCGATGAGGAACGCGTCGCTGGCGGCCAGGCGGGTCACCGTCGCGAATGCGCTCGCGATGTGGCTGCGCGGCTGGCAGATGCGCGCGTCGTCCACGTCATACAACAGGTTGTCGATCGCCTGCGTTAGGTGCAGCTCGCGCGGCTTGCCATCCAGTCCGACGCGCTCCCAGTCATACAGCCGATACGTGACGTCCGATGGCGTCTGCACCTCCGCCACCACCACGCCGCCGCCCAGCGCGTGCGGCGTGCCACTCGGGAGGTAGAAGCAAAGACCGGGCCGCGCCGGCCGCGGCCGCAGCAGCTCCGCCATCGCTGCGTGGCCCGCCGCGGCTTCGACATCGCGCGGCTTCACGCCCGGCTTGAAGCCGATGTAGACCACTGCATTTGGCTCGGCGTCCACCACGTACCACGCCTCGTGCTTGATCGCGGCCCGCGCCAGCTGCGTGGCGCTCGGCGGGCGCGGATGGTTCTGCACACTCAGATTTTCGCGGGCGTCCAGAAACTTGATCAGCAACGGAAAACGCCCGTCGACCAGCCGCGCATTGCCCAGCAGCCGCGAGCCCCAAGACTCCACCAGGCTGCTCAGCGGGCGACCCGCGAGCGGACCCGCAGCCACTGCCGACTCATCTCCCGGCAAACTGACCAGCTCCCACGACTCCCCGATCGGCACGTCCGGCGGCAGCCGCTTGCCCAGCAGCGCGGCGAGCTGCCTGCCGCCCCAAGGCTTGGGTTTGAAGCGTGGCTCAAAGACGACCGGCAACGCAGGTTCGGTCAACGGGAGCTCTCGTCCGGCGCCTCACGACCTGGTGAATCCGCTGCCGCCGCGTTGCCGCGTCGTGATGCCTGATCTCGCGGTTCGCGGCCTGCGGAAGTTTCTCGCGTGCCTTGCGTTGACGATTCTCGGTCGGGCGCGCCGAGACCTGGAAGGATCAGCCCGGGCCGCATGCGCGAAATCTTACCAGGCCCGATGCTCGGGATCGCGTCGAGATCGTCTTCTTGACGAATCGGCGCTGCGCCGCGGGCCTGAACGATCCGCTGCGCCGTCGCCGGTCCGACCCCTTTCAGCAGCATCAATTCAGCGGCGCTCGCCGTATTCGGATCAAGCCGCAGCCGCGCGATTTCGGTGTCTCGTGTCAGCGGTCCGCTTTGCGGCGGCGTGAAGAGCGCGGCGAGCAGCAGCCCGGCGCCGACCAGAAACAGCATGCCGCCGCGCGGTGTGTAGGAATCCGCAGCGGCGGCCGAACGCGCCGCGGCGCGGCGCTGTTTAGCGCTCGTGTTCGGCAGGACGGCGCGGCCCGCTGCGCTGCTTGCGCGCGTGCTCATCGCCGACCCTCGCCATGCAGCCGCGAACGCAACGCCGCGAGCTTGCCAAAGACCTGTTTGGGGCTGAGATTCTCGCGCAGCAGGCCCGACGATGGGATGGGGCTTGCGTGCCCATCGGCGAGCGTTTGGAAACACACACTCTCGACGAACGGCTTCGAAAGCGCGATCTCGCTGCAGGCCGTGATCCACTCGGCCTGCGTCTGCTCGGACCAGGGCCCGCGCCACTCTCCGCCAGTTGCGCAGCGGCCCCTGCCCGCCGGCGATTCAGACGGCGCCGCCAGCGCCGTGATGTGCAGCGGCTTGCCCAGGTTCGCCAGCCGGTCGATCAGCGCGCTGATTTGCAGCAGGTCGCGAACGTGGAAGCCTTCGCTATCCATCCCGAAGGTCAACTGCAAGCCAAACGCGTCGAAGCTCACGCCCGCCTGCACCACCATCTCGGCATACAGCAGCGGCGGAACGGTCCGCTGATTGCGGGCGTAGTACTCACCCCACGGCTGTGTGAGATCGACAATCAGCTGCGCCTTGGGCGCCGCCTGCCGTGTCGTGCTGGCCGCCATCCGCGTCAGATCCATGATCTGCTCAAACGTGAACGGGAAGACGCTGTCGGCGTGCAGCCCGCTGGCCACCACCCAGTGATGAATCAGATTCGCGTAGCGCGACGCTGTGCGCCGCACATGATCCAGCGCGAAATCGCTGATGGCTTCGGCGTCGTTCTCCCAGATGTACATCCAATCAGGCACGAACTGCACACCGAAGTTCAGCAGCGGCCCGCCGCGCACCGCGAGCCCGGCCTTTTGCAGGGCCTTGACCCAGGCGTCGAGCGTCTCGTACGACGCGCCCTGCTCTTTGGGTTGGATTTCGCGCCAGACGAACGGCACGCGGGCGAAGTCGAAGACCTCGCGTAGCTTGGGCGGGCCGGATTTGATCACGCCGGCCGGCAGCGTCACGCCGAGGAATCCGCGTGTGAATCCGCCACCCTGCTGGCGGCGGGCGAGGAACACGTTCGCGTGGAACTGGCAGAGCTTCTCGGAGGCGGCCAGGCTCGCGGCCAGCGACTCATCCGCCAGGGCAGCGGCCTCGACCGGCTGGTCGGCCTTTTGCAGCGCCGCGATGAAGAGCTCCTGGGCCTTCTCAATATCGGCGGCGATCGGCTCGACGCCGGAGTAGTCGAACAGTCCCCACTCTTCGCGTTTCATGGAGATTCGCAGCAAGCGTTGGCGTGCCAGCTCGATGTGCAGATGGTAGGGCGTTTCGCGGGCCAGCAGGCGGGTGGTCTCGAGCTGCAGCACGCCGCCGGCGGCCGGCGTCGCGCCGCGCACCGGCCAGAGCAGCGAGAGCCCGAGCGGGTCGGTATTTCGGCTTTCGCAGAGGATCTGGTCGCCGCTGATGCGCAGCTCGCCGCGGGCGGGCACGCCATCGGCACCGACCAGATACGCACCGCTGAGCGTTGGGAAGCCGTCCTCTTGCGGCAGGAAGAACCTGAAGCGGTGCACGCCGGACCGACCTCCGCGCTGACGGGCCGCGCTGCCAACGTGTGTCGAGTTTCGCGAGCGCAGCGGAAACTTTATCTTAGGGCCCTGTCGCGTCGCCGAAAAGTGCGCCGCGGCGGCCGATCCCAGAATGTGTTCGCGAAATCTGGCGTTTCTTTTCGATGTGCCTATCATGCCGCTCACGGACTTGCCGCGACGGGTGGCGCCTTTGCCACTGCTGCGGCACCATCGGGTAGATTTCCGGCGCGTGAGCCAATTCCTTCAAACATTGCTGGATGCGATCGCCGTCGGCAGCCTGTATGCGCTGATCGCGCTAGGCTACACGATGGTGTACGGGATTCTGAAGTTCATCAATTTCGCGCACAGCGATGTCTTTGTCATGGGCGCTTGGGTCTCGTATACGCTCGCGGCGCTCGCCGCCCAGCGGCTCTGGCCGGCCGAAGCGATCCCCTGGTGGGGCGGCATGCTGGTGCTGCCTGGGGCGATGCTGGTGTGCGGCGTGGTCGGATTCACGATCGAGCGGCTCGCGTATCGCCCGCTGCGCAGCGCGCCGCGCCTGAACGTGCTGATCACAGCCATTGGTGTGTCGCTCTTTCTGCAGAACGTTGGCCAGCTTGACGCCGTCTTCGGCACGCGGCCCAAATCGATGCCGGCTCTGATCCCCTCGGCCGAGCCCTGGCTTCAGATTAGCGGCGTGAATGTCTGGCCGGTGGATGTGCTGGGTGCGGGCACCGCCCTGCTGCTCATGCTGGCGCTGGATTGGCTCGTGTTTCACACCAAGACCGGCCGCGCCATGCGGGCGGTCAGTTATAGCCCGCAGCACGCGGCCCTGATGGGCATCCCGGTCGATCGCGTGATCAGCATCACCTTCGTGCTCGGCGCTACGCTCGCGGCCGCCGCCGGCTTTCTGCACGCGCAGAAATACACCGGGCTGAATCAGCCCGCCGCCGCCATCTGGGTGCTGATCGGCCTGAAGGCGTTCGTGGCTGCGGTGGTCGGCGGAATCGGGAACATTCGCGGCGCGATGCTCGGCGGGCTGCTGATCGGCCTGCTCGAATACTTCGGCACCGCGTATCTGCAGGCCCAGTTGCGCGACGTCTACGTCTTCTCGCTGCTGATCCTGGTGCTGCTGTTCCGCCCGGCCGGAATCCTCGGCCGCAACGTCGCGGAGAAAGTCTGAATGCGGTTCGCGCGCCGTGCGACCGCGCCGGCCCGCGTCGCGGGAGATCGCTGAGACCGGGTCGACCGTCGCCACGCGATTTCAGGTTGCCCGGCCCTGCGCCGCTGGCGCGGCGCTGACGTCGCTCTGGCCAGTCGCGCTCGCGTTCGCCGGCGCGCTCCTGCTGCACCTCTACGCCAGCACGCTGCTGGGAGACTTCCGCACCAAAGTCCTGCTCGATATTGGCGTCAACATCGTCCTGGCCGTCTCGCTCACGATCGTCAACGGTTTCACCGGCCAGTTCTCCATCGGACACGGCGCTTTCATGGCCGTCGGCGGATACGCCGCCGCCGCAATCGTCTATTACGGCTCGATGTACGCCTACGGCGACGCGAACATGCACGGCGGCGCGGTCAGCACGTTGCTGCATGGCCGCACAGGGGTCTGGCTCACGCCCGCCGACGCGCTCTTCGCCGTCGCGCTGCTGGCGGGCGGCTGCGTCGCCGGACTCTTCGGCTACCTGGTCGGACTGCCGTCGCTGCGGCTGCGCGGCGACTACCTGGCAATCGTGACGCTCGGCTTTGGCGAAATCGTGCGCGTGCTGATTCAGCAGACCGGCGATGTGCTCTACACACCCGAGGAAGTGCGCGAAACCGCCTGGTACCTGCTGCCGACGCGAGTCGGCGGCGCGCTGGGCTTTTCGGGCTTGCCCTTTTACACCAGCCTGTTCTGGGTTTTCCTGGTCGTGGCGCTGCTGTTGATCGTCTCGTACCGCTTGAAATATAGCACGTACGGCCGCGCCTTCCTCTCGATCCGCGAAGACGAGATCGCCGCCGAGGCGATGGGCGTCAACACCACGCGCTACAAAGTCTGGGCGTTCGTGATCTCGTCCTTTTTCGCCGGCATCGGCGGCGGACTGTTCGCGCACACCGTCGGCGTGCAGCTCAATCCGCAAGAGCTCGGCTTCCAGAAGAGCTTCGACATCATCATCATGGTCGTGCTGGGCGGGCTGGGCTCGATCTCCGGCGCGACGATCGCCGCCGTCATCGTCACGATTCTGCCCGAGCTGCTGCGCGACCCGGCCCCGTTCATTGCCTACTGGCAGGTGCTGGTGGTGCTCGCCGCCTTGAGCTGGATCGCGTGGCCGCTGACGCGTCGCGCAATTCGCAGCTTCAGCGGCATGTGCCTCTCGATCGCGATGCTGCTAACACTCGTGCTGGCGCTCGCGCTGCTCGCGCGCGTCGCAATTGATCGCGGATTCAACCCCGGCGACTACCGCATGATCATCTTTGCCCTGGCGCTGATCATCATCATGATCGCCAGGCCGCAAGGGCTGTTGGGCGTGCGCGAAATCTGGGAGCGCTCCTTCTGGCGAAGCAGCCGCGCCGCCCGACGCGGGAGTGCCCGCGCATGAGCAGCCACCCGGCGCTTGAAGTCGCCCGCGTCAGCAAGGCCTTCGGCGGACTCAAGGCCGTCAGCGAATTCTCCGTTCGACTCGAGCGCGGCAGCCTCTGCGGCCTGATCGGACCAAATGGCGCCGGAAAAACCACGGTCTTCAATCTGCTGACCGGGATCTACCGCGCCGACAGCGGCGAAATCCGGCTCGACGGCACGCAATTGGACGGCCTGCGACCCAACCGCATCGCGCAGTGCGGCCTGGCCCGCACCTTCCAGAACATCCGCCTCTTCGGCGAGCTCAGCGTACTGGACAACGTCAAGCTCGCCTGCCACGTGCGGGCTCGGCAGTCGATCCTGGCCGCGATTCTGCGCACCAGCGGCCACCTCGCCGAGGAACGCGCGATGACCCTGCGGGCACGCGAGCTGCTGAGGATCTTCGCGCTCGAAGACCGCGCCGAAGAGCAGGCCAAGAACCTGCCCTACGGCGACCAGCGGCGGCTGGAGATCGCCCGCGCACTGGCGACGCGCCCCAAAGTACTGCTGCTCGACGAGCCGGCCGCCGGGATGAACCCGCAGGAGAAGCTCGGCCTGCGCGAACTGATCCGCCGCGTGCAACGCGAGTTCGCCGTTACCATCCTGCTGATCGAGCACGATATGGGCGTGGTGATGGACATCTGCGAGCGAATCACGGTGCTCGATTACGGCGTGATCATCGCCGAGGGCGACCCCGCCGCGATCCAGCGCGATCCGAAGGTGATCGAGGCCTATCTGGGCGCGCCCGCCGACGCAGCGCAGCCGGAGAACACGCGTGGCACTGCTTGAAATCGATGGGCTGCATGTGAACTACGGCGCGATCCGCGCGCTGCACGGCGTCAGCCTGCGCGTCGAGCGCGGACAGATCGTCACGCTGATCGGTTGCAACGGCGCCGGCAAGAGCACCACGCTCCGCACCATCAGCGGCCTGCTGCGGCCGGCCTCCGGCGCGATCAAGTTCGACGGCAACAGCATCACGCGGCTCGCGGCGCACCAGATCGTCCGGCTGGGGATCGCGCACGCCCCGGAAGGCCGCGGGATCTTCCCGAACCTGAGCGTCGAGGAGAATCTCGACCTGGGCGCGTACCCGCGAAATGACCGCGAGCAGATCGCCACGGATCGCGAGCGCTCGCTTGCGCTTTTCCCGAGACTGCGCGAGCGATTGCGGCAGAGCGCCGGCACGCTCTCGGGCGGCGAGCAGCAGATGCTGGCCATCGCACGGGCGCTGCTGGCCCGCCCGCGGCTACTGCTGCTCGACGAGCCTTCGCTCGGCCTGGCGCCGCAGGTGGTGCAGACCATTTTCCGCATCATTCGCGAGATCAACCAGCGCGGCACGACCATTCTGCTGGTCGAACAAAACGCGCACATGGCGCTGCAGGTGGCGCAGTACGCGTACGTGATCGAGGTTGGCAGCGTCGCGATGGAAGGCCCGGCCCAGGAGCTGGCCCGCAGCGACAGCGTGCGCAAGGCGTACCTGGGCGTCGCGTAGAGCAGCCGATTTTCCCAATCGCGTAGCCTGCGTGCAGCAGCGATGGCGCGAGTAGATCTCGTGCATTCCGATCTGGCGCGTGTCGATCTGGCGCGTGGAGCTCTGGAATGTGCAGAGTGTGCGTTTCTTGTCTCTCTAGTTTTTCTTGGCCCCGAACGGGCCGCGGAATGTAGCCACGGGTGGAGCGCAGGGCCGCAGGCCCGCAGCGGAACCCGTGGCCACATTCCTTCGCCCCGTTTGGGCGAAAACGCGCACCGTCGCCGGCCTCGCGTTCTCATAGTACGCTGCCCGCATGTCGCGCCTGACGGTTCCCGTTGACGGCGGTTCAGCCCCGCACGTGCTTTTCGTCGCCGATCGCGCGTTCCTGGATCGCTTCGCGCCGATGATCCGCCACCTGGGCCTGGCGCTGAGCGCGATCGATGTGCTGGTCACGCTCATCACCGATGACGAGGAATTCACGCGCGAGCTGGACGCCACGCCCATCGAGGCCCATCGCGTGCCGGCGCTGCTTGGCTGGCGTTCGCTCTGGCTGGGCGCCGAGATCATGGCGCGCGTCGAGACGCCGCCCGGGTTGGTGCACCTTTGGGGCGCAGCCGCCCTGCCAACCATCAGCCGCTGGTGCGCGGACTTGGGCCTGCCACTGGTGGTGCACACCTTCGCCGAGCGCGACGTGCAGCGCATCGAACGCAGTGCCCCGCGCGTGAATTACATGCTGCTGGCCGCGAGCGAGGCGCTGCGCGCGACGCTGCAGCGGCGCGTCCCAACCCCGCCCAGTGGCGTGCACCTGGTCATCCCGGCCTGCCTGGCGCCCGACGACCAGGAGGCCGAGCCGCAGACGCATGAAAACCTGGGCGTGCTCTGTCTCGATCCGATGGACGAGCCTGCTGCCGCCCTGCTGCTGCTGGACGCGATTGCGCTGGCCCGCGCCCGCGGCGTGCAACTGCAGGCCGCGCTGCTGGGTAGCGGCGCCGGGCAGCGGCGCGTCTGGCACGCTGCGCGAAAACTGCGCGTCGATGAGTGCACCTCCTTCGTCGACGCGCCGCGGCTATGGACGCGCGTCCTGGCCGGGATCGATGCGCTGGTCGTGCCGACGCACGCCGAGCGCATGCACCTCGCGCCGCTCTCGGCCATGTCGCTGGGCAAGTTGGTGATCGCCTCGCGCGATCAGCGCGCGGATTGGTTCATCGATCACGTCACCGCGCGGCTCTTCGCGCCGGACTCCGCCGCCGAGCTGGCCGACGCGCTCGGCTTCGCGGCCCAGGCCAGCCCGCAGCGCGACGCGCTGCGCAGCTCGGCGCGTGCCTACATCCGCAGCACGCACGCGGTCACGCGCACCGCCGAGCGGCTCTGCGGCCTGTACCGCGGCATTGCCCGTCATCCACGGCTGGAAGAGTGGGGCACTGCATGAGCGGTTCGCCGCGGCGCGAGCGTCGCAACTGGCGCGGCATCGACCTGCTGGTTCCCGGCGGGGGTGCGATCCTGGCCGGGCACCTGCGCAGCGGACTGGCGCTGCTGGTCACGTTCGCCGCCTTGGCCAATCTCGCGATCATCGCGAACCTGATCATCCCGGACGACTTCCCGCGCTGGTTCGCCCGCGGCGCGGCGTTAGCGGCCGTCGCGGCCTACCTGTTCGCACAGTTTCAGCGGGCGCATCTGCGGCCACTTGCGCCGCCCAGCCTTTCGACGCCGATTCGACGCGCGGCGCTGGAGCGCGCCCGCGAGGCCCTGGCCGCCGAAGACGCGCACGCCGCGCTGCATGCCTTGCAGCCGCTGGCGAGCGAAGCGGAGCACGACCTGCTGGTGGCCTATCGCTTCGCGCAGGCGCTCAGCCTGCTGGATGACGCGAGCGCCGCGCTGCGCGCCTGGCGGCGGGTGCGGCGGCTTGACCGGCATCATCTCTACCGGGCTGAGAGCGCCGCGCAAGAAGCGGCGCTGGCGGCGCGCGTGCCGCCCGCGCAAAAGGAATAATCGATCTGTGGACTCACGCGGGCCCGTGGTCGATACAGCCTGCAGCAGCGCGCTTGCTGGTGGTTGAAGCGCGCGCTAGAATCGCCAAACGTGGTCCGGTCCGGTAATTCCGTTGCGAATTCCCGCTCCGAATCCAGGAGTGAATCCGAATGTTCGAGCGATTTACCGATCGCGCCCGCAAGGTCATGGCCCTGGCAAACCAGGAAGCCCAGCGCTTCAACCACGACTACATCGGCACCGAGCACATCCTGCTCGGCCTGGTCAAAGAGGGCTCGGGCGTCGGCGCGAACGTGCTCAAGAACCTGGGCGTCGACCTGCGCAAAGTCCGCCTCGAAGTCGAGAAACTCGTCCGCAGCGGGCCCGAAATGGTGACCATGGGCAAGCTGCCGCAGACGCCGCGGGCCAAACGCGTCATCGAATACGCCATCGAAGAGGCCCGCAATCTCAATCACAACTATGTCGGCACCGAGCACCTGCTGCTAGGCCTGCTGCGCGAGCAGGACGGCGTCGCCGCCCAGGTGCTGATGAACCTGGGCCTCAAGCTCGAAGACGTCCGCGAGGAAGTGCTCAACCTGCTGGGCGCCGGTGTCGAGCCCGAGGAAACCTCCGGCGCTGCCAACGCGCCCGAGGCCGCAAAAAAGAACGGCAAGAGCAAGACTCCGGCGCTCGATTCCTTCGGCCGCGATCTGACCGAGCTCGCTCGCGAAGGCAAGCTCGACCCAGTCATCGGCCGCGCCAGCGAGATCGAGCGCGTCATCACCGTGCTCTGCCGACGCATGAAAAACAACCCCGTGCTGCTGGGCGAGGCCGGTGTCGGCAAGACCGCGATCGTCGAAGGCCTGGCGCAGAAGATCATCAACCACCAGGTGCCCGAGATCCTGCACGGCCGCCGCATCGTCGTGCTCGACCTGGCCATGATGGTCGCGGGCACCAAGTATCGCGGGCAGTTCGAAGAGCGCATCAAGGCCGTCATGAATGAAGTTCGCCGGGCGCGCAACGTCATCCTCTTCATCGACGAGCTGCACACGCTGGTCGGGGCTGGCGGCGCTGAGGGCGCGATCGACGCCTCGAACGTACTGAAGCCGGCGCTTTCGCGTGGCGAGATCCAATGCATCGGCGCCACCACTTTCCACGAGTTTCCCAAATACATCGACAACGACGCGGCCCTGGCGCGGCGTTTTCAGCCGATCCACGTGGACGAGCCGAGCGTCGAGCACACGCTCGAAATCCTGAAAGGCCTGCGCGACCGCTACGAATCGCACCACCGCGTGCAGATCACCGACTCGGCCTTGACCGAGGCGGTCGAGCTCTCGCACCGCTACATCAGCGGTCGCGTGCTGCCGGATAAGGCCATCGACGTGATCGACGAGGCTGGGGCGCGCATCCGCATCACCAGCATGACCATGCCGCCCGACCTGGCCGACATCGAGCGCGAGATCGAGCGGCTGGCCGCTGAAAAGGATGAAGCCGTCAAGAACGCCGACTATGAGCGGGCCGCCGAGCTGCGCGACAAGACCGAGACGCTGCGGATGAAGAAGGAATCACTGCAGCGCGAGTGGAAAGACCGCTCCAAGGAAGTCGACGGCGTGGTCGATGCCAACACCATTGCCGAAGTCGTCAGCATGATGACCGGCATTCCGCTGACGCGGCTGGAGAAGGAAGAGGTCGAGCGGCTGCTCGAGCTCGAATCCGAGCTGCACAAGCGCGTCATCAGCCAGAACGAAGCCATCAGCGCCATCGCCCGCAGCGTCCGCCGCTCGCGCAGCGGCCTGAAGGACCCCAACCGCCCGATGGGCTCGTTCATCTTCCTGGGTCCGTCCGGCGTCGGAAAGACGCTGCTGGCCAAGAGCCTGGCCGAGTTCCTCTTCGGCGACGAGGAAGCCCTGGTCACGATTGACATGTCGGAATACATGGAAAAGCATAACGTCAGCCGCCTGATCGGCGCCCCGCCGGGATATGTCGGCTACGAGGAGGGCGGCCAGCTCACGGAGCGCGTGCGGCGCCGGCCGTACTCGGTGGTGCTGCTCGACGAGATCGAGAAGGCTCACCCGGATGTGTTTAACATGCTGCTGCAGATCATGGAGGAAGGCCGGCTGACGGATTCCTTCGGGCGGCACGTCGATTTCAAGAACGTGATCCTGATCATGACCAGCAACATCGGCGCTGACCGCATCATGAGCCAGGATCCCTTCGGCTTCATGAAGCGCGACGAGGCCATTAGCTATGGCAAGATGAAGGACATGCTCGTCAGCGAGTTGGAGCGCTCCTTCCGGCCGGAGTTCATCAACCGGCTCGATGAGGTGGTGGTCTTCCACAAGCTCAAGCACGAAGACCTGATCCACATTCTGGATCTTGAGATCTCCAAGGTGAACAAGCGGATCAAGGACAAGGGCCTGCGGCTCGAGCTCAACGACGAGACCAAGGAATTCCTGCTGGAAAAAGGCACCGACGAGAAATTCGGCGCGCGGCCGCTCCGCCGCACGATCAGCAGCATGATCGAGGACCCGCTCAGCGACGATATCCTGCGGAACAAGTACGTGGGTAAGCAGGTGGTTCGCGTCAGCGTCGCGACCGACGAAGCGGGCGAGAAGAAGCTGGTCTTCACTGGCGAAGAGGCCGCGGACGCGGGCGAGAAGAAGCCCGAACTGGCGACGGCGGGCTCGGAAACGACGTAGCCGCGCGTGCGGCAGTTGCGAGCGACGAGTAGCGAAGAACGAGTTTCAGATCGCGAACCGTGAGTGGTTAGCCTCCTGCAACTCGTTACTCTCTGCTTGTCACTCGCAGCTCTCCTCCGCTACTCGTCACTGCCGTACCCGCTGTTCGTGATCTGAGACTCGTTCCTCGCTACTCGAGATTCGCAACTGTCTTCCGCTCATCCCGCAACCAGCATCACGCTCAGCATCACCAGCCAAACGCCGTCCAGAAAGTGCCAGTACAGCGCGCAGTTACGCACGCCATCGTGCGCCTGCGGCGTGTAGCGGCCGCGGAAGCTACCGACGCTGACCCATACCAGCGGGATGATTCCGCCGACGACGTGCGCGCCGTGCAGCCCGGTGAGTGCGAAAAACAACCAGGCGAACAGGTTGCGCTGCGCCTGCATGCCCTGTGCCGGTAGCGCCAGCCAGACGCGCACCTGGCACACCAGGAATGTCACCGCCAGCAGCGTCGTCAGCAGCATTGCCATTCGCAGCGCTTGTGGCCGTCCGCGACGCGCGGCACGCAGCGCCAGGTGCATCGTGCCGCTGCTGGCCAGCATGATGGCCGTACTTAGGGCCAGCCCGCCGACGACATTCCAGACACCGGCCTGCGGCCAGACTTCGCTGCGAAAGCGCGCCACGAGATAGAGCGCCAGGCTGGCGATGAAAAGGATCGAGAGTGAAGCGAGGAAGATCAGCAGGCCGAGCGTCCCGGGGCTCATGCCGCCGCGGCCGCCGGCGTCCGATCCGCCGGATCCGCCGGATCCACCGGGCGTCGGCACGAGTGAGAGGAACATCGGCGCCGCTACTGCTTCTGCAAGACCACTTGTTTCCAATCAATGTCGGGCTTGTACTTGGCGGTATCCAGCAGCGCGAAGCCGACAAAGAGCATCACGAACACGAGCGACGAGATCAGGATGATGCCGTTGAACGGGCGGTCATAGCGCAGGTGCATGAAATACAGCCCGACCAGCGTGGCCTTAACGGTCGCAATGACCAGCGCGATCCAGATGTTGAACGCGCCGAGCTGCCAATTCACGGCTTCGACCGTCAGCCAGGTCAGCACCAGCAACACCAGCAACACGGCAAACAGCAGCCACACCGGCACAACGTGCCCGACATGACCGTGCCCGCCGCCGGCTGCTGCGTGCCCGTGACCCGTGCTTCCCGCTGAATGTGCATCGTGCGACATCGGCTTCCCTCGTGCTCCGCGCCGCGCTTGGCGGCGGTCAAAACAAACCGCCGCGATTAGTGAATCAGATACAGCAGCGGGAACAGGTAGATCCAGATCAGGTCGACCAGGTGCCAATACAAGCCGCCGAGGTCGACAGGCGTGAAGTATTCGCTGCTGTACGCGCCCTGCAGCGATTTCACCAGCAGATACGCAATCACCGCCATCCCGGCGAGCACGTGGATGCCGTGCAGCCCGGTCATCAGGAAGTAAATCCCGAAGAAAATATGCACGTTCTTGGCGTCGGCGCTTGCGGGGGCGGCGTGGTGCGGGTCGACAGGCTGCGCCAGGCCGACAGGACCGCGCGACTTGGGCTGAATAATCGACCGCTCGGGCTCGCCCGGCGGCGTGACCGCGACTGCGAGCGCCGCGCCGGCTGCCGCAGCCGATGCGTCTGTCGAACCCGCGGGCGTCATGCCGCCGCCGACCGCTGGTGCGTCCGCCGTGACTTGCGCCGCACCCGTCGCGGCTGCCGACTTGTCTCCCGCGGCGTGCGGCGCTTCCTTCTGCGTGCCGGTCGCGCCCGTCGCGCCGTGGTCGTCGCCGTGCTCGGTGGCGTATTTGACCGGATCGAACGTGTAGTTTTCGCCGGGAAGCAGGCCGACGTGGAATTTGTGCCGGTACTCAACGTACTTGATGATCATGAAGCCCGCGCCACCGGCCAGCGTCAGAGCCAAGCCCGCAATTAACCCGATTCGCCGATTGGTTTGCGAGCAGTGCACGGCGTACGCCATCGTGAAGCTGCTGGCGAGCAGGATGACGGTATTCACGCCGCCCCAGAACACATCCAGGTACTTGTGCGCAAACAGGAAGATTTCGGGGTGGTTGGCGCGATAAACGGCGTATGCGCAGAACAGGCCGCCAAACAGCAGAACTTCGGTCGCGAGGAACAGCCACATTCCCAGCTTGCCCGAATCAAACTGCTGCACCGGGGTATCAAAATGGTGCGCCAGGTATGGCGAGTGACCATGAGCGTGTGCGTGTGCGGCGTTGTGCGCCGCTGCTGCCACCGAACTCTGCACGACGTCAGCCATTGCCGCTCCCTCAGGTCGTCAAGCTCAGCCAGGGCTTGGCATTTCCGGCCCGCGGGCCGCTTAGTGCCCGCTGTGGGCCGCCACCGGCACGGCGGCGCCGCGCTTCGAGACATATCCGCCGGTGCGCGAGTCGTATTCAAACTCGCTGTAGTCGTAGCAATCGCCCGCGTACGGAATCTCGCGGAAATTCTCGAGCGGCGGCGGCGACGACGTGCGCCACTCCAGCGAGCCAGCGCCCCAGGGATTCTCAGGGGCCGGCTTGCCGCGCAGCAGCGAGGTGATCAGGCAATATCCGATCACCAGCATGCCGGCGGCCATGATGAATGAGCCGCTGGAGCTGATCTGGTGCAAAGTCTGAAATTCCGGATGAAACTCGCTCAGCTTGCTGTAGTCGAAATAGCGCCGCGGCATGCCGCGCGAGCCCAGAATAAACTGCGTGAAAAACGTCATGTTGAAGCCGACGAACAGCAGCAGCGCCCCGATCTGCCCGCTGAGCTCGTCATACATCTTCCCGGTCATCTTCGGCCACCAGTAATGAATCCCGCCGAAGAGCACGAAGATCGTCCCGGCCATGACGTAATGGAAATGCGCCACGACGAAATAAGTGTCGTGCAGATGCAGGTCGACCGCCAGAACGCCCAGAAACAGCCCGGTCAGACCGCCCCAGCCGAAGATCCACACGAAGCTGAGGGCATAGAGCATCGGCGTCTTCAGCGAGATCGACCCGCGATACATGGTCGCGATCCAGTTGAACACCTTGATCGCCGAGGGGATCGCGACGCTGAAGGTCAATGCGCTGAACACCACGCTGGCCAATTGCGACTGGCCGCTGGTGAACATGTGATGGCCCCAGACCAGGAAGCCGAAGACCGCGATCGCGACGCTCGAGAAGGCGATGAAGCGATAGCCGAAAATGTGCTTATGGCTGAAGACCGAGATCAGCTCGCTCATCACGCCCATCGCCGGCAGGATCATGATGTAGACCGCCGGGTGCGAGTAGAACCAGAAGAAGTGCTGATAGAGCACCGGGTCGCCGCCCAGGTCGGGCGAGAAGATGCCCACGCCCAGCACGCGCTCCATGATCAGCAGCAGCAGCGTGATGCCCAGCACGGGCGTGGCCAGCACCTGAATGATCGCGGTCGAGTATGTGGCCCAGACGAACAGCGGCATGCGGAACCAGCCCATCTCGGGCTTGCGCAGCTTGTGAATCGTCACGATGAAATTCAGCCCGGTGAAGATCGAGCTGAAGCCCAGGATGAACGCGCCCGCCACGACCGGAATCATTCCGTCAAACGCGTATTTGGTGCTATACGGCGTGTAGAAGGTCCAGCCGGTATCCACGCCGCCCCAGATCAGCGAGACCAGCGCCAGGATCGTCCCGCCGAGCCACATGTAGAAACTGCCCAGGTTCAGCCGCGGGAAGGCCACATCCTTGGCGCCGAGCATGATCGGCAGCGCAAAGTTTCCAAGCGCCGCGGGGATGCCCGGGATAATGACCATGAAGACCATGATCGCGCCGTGGAACGTGAAGAAGCGGTTGTACCAGTCGCCGCTTTCGGTGATCGTCGGCCCGGGCGTGAGCAGCTCGATCCGCACGAGCAGCGCGAACACGCCGCCCAGCAGGAACATGCTCAGGATTCCAATCAGATACATGATGCCGATCCGCTTGTGATCAAGCGTCAGCAGCCACGACGCCCACCCGGACGAGCAATTCAGATAGTGGGTCGCGCCACGCGGCAGATCAGGCGCCGCATAGCCGGCGGTTGGGTTCAGTGTCGACATCGGCATCTCCATCAAATTCCGCTTCCCGGCTGGCGGCGGCCTGCACTCCGCGACCCGCCCGTAAACTACGCCTTCTCAACTGCTTCTGCTCCACTACTTCTTTTCGAGCGTTTTCATGAACGAGATGATCAGCGCAATCTCACGATCCGTGATGCGGCCCTGATACGAGTTCATTACGTTCTGGTAGCCGGCGACGATCCGCGCGCCGGGATTCAAAATCGACTCGCGCACGTAATTCTCGTCGACCGTCACTTCGCTGCCATCGGTCAGCTTCTCGCTGCGGCCCCAGATGCCCAGCCAGGTCGGCCCTTGGTTGGTCGTGCCGTCGATCGAGTGGCAGCCCGCGCAGCCCTTCTTAGTCCACAGCCGCTTGCCCATGTCCGCCGGCGTGACCAGGTTCTTGAAATCCGGATTGGCCTTGATGAACGCGTCCGGGTCCTGGGCATATTCCTGGTATTGCTCGGGCGTCATGCGCTTGATCGGATCGAGCCGCTCCAGCTCGCCGGCCAGCTTGCCGACATCGTGCACAATCACCTTCGAGACCATCTGCGAGTGGTCCTTGCCGCAATACTCCGTGCACAGCAGCGGAAATGTGCCAACGCGGGTCGGCCGAAACCACATGCTGGTAAAGCGCCCGGGCACCAGATCCATCTTGGCACGGAAGGCCGGGACCCACAGACTGTGCAGCACGTCTTCCGAGCGCATCACCAGCCGCACCGGCTGGTTCACCTCGACGTGCAGCTCGTCGCTGGTGATCCCGCCAGGGTACGTGAACGTCCAGAACCAGCGCTGCGCGAGCACCTCGACTTCGCGCGCGTTGCTCGGCGCGACCTTCATGTCCATATAGACCTGGAAGCCCCACCAGAACATGATCACCACCAGGATCAGCGGGATGATGCTCCAGGTCAGCTCCAGCGGCGTATTGTGCGTAATGTGATAGGCCGGCTTGACGCCCTCCGCCCGCCGATAGACCCCGGCGAACCAGAACATCAGCACCGCGATCAGCACGAAGAACACGATCGAAACGCCCATCACAAAGTGAAAGACCGAATCGACCGCGCCCGCGAAATCCGACGCCTGCGGCGGCATCCAGAAGCGGTGCGGCTGCTGCACGTCCGCCAGCAATGGCAACAAGTTCATGTCCTGCTCACGCCTCTTCAAACACCGCGGCGGCAACTGCCCGCCGCCCAAGCACACAACGCAAAGCCCGCCCTAAGCGGGCGACGGCGCCATCGGCGTATCCGCGCCGCGCTTTCGCCGCAGCTCCTGTCGCCAGAAGCTTAGTAGAACCAGTCCGACGATCACGACGGTCATCAGGCCGCCGATGGTCATCATTCGCCGCGCCATCGGCACGTACGAGCCGGAGGCCGGGTCATACTGATAACACGTCAAGAAAAGGTCGTCGATGATCGAGCCGACCTTGCCAGCCGACGCCTCCACCAGCGAGAGCCGCAGCGTCCGCGGGTCATACGCCACGCCCGCCAGATAGCGCGAAACCTTGCCGTCCGGCGTGCACAGGATCAGCGCCGCGGCATGCAGCCACTGATCGCTCTCCTCGCTCCAGCGATAGCCGAAGCCGACCGCCGATGTCAGCGCCCGGATGGCCTCGACCTTACCGGTCATGAAATGCCAGCCGCGCGCGGCTGCGTTGCGCCCATATTCCTGAAGATAGCTCTGCTTCTTGGCCGCGGCGAGGTCCGGCCCCTCCAGCGGGTCGAAACTGACGGTCAGGATCTGAAATTGCTCGCCCGCGGTCCACTCCATCTGGCGCAGCGCATCCAGCAAGCCGTTGATCTGCACACCGCAGAGCATCGGGCAGCCATAGTAATTCAGCGTCAGGATCACGGGGCGCTTGCCGTCGAAATAGTCGCGCAGCGCGATGCTGCGTCCGCGATCATCCACGAACGTCAGATCGAGCGGAAGCTGCGCTCCGACTTTCTGCGTGATCTCGGCGGCCTCGAGCGCTTTGGGCATGAAGTCGGCCCGCTGCTGGGCCTGCACGAGCGGCCCCGCCAGGCAGAGCAGCGCCACAGACGTGGCGAACGCCGCCGCACCATTCGTAGGACCCCGCTTGTGTTTGATTCCGCTACGCATGAACGCTCGATTGTATTGGGCCGCCAACGATGGCAGCCGACCTTCGCACTTCTTTCAAATTCGCTGCGCTACGGCTGCGACGCGCGCGTCGCGGGCGGAGTCGCGGGCTTGGGCGGCGCGGGCTTTTTACCGGCGTTGATCTCGCTCAACGCCAGTGTCAGGCCGCGCTCGATCGGCAGGCGCACCAGCTTCTTCTCGTCGCTGGTCCAGCCCAGCGAGTTCAGCCGCGCCTGCTGCTGCAGATTCAGCTCCGTGACGTCGGAATATGCGTTGCCGTATACGTGCTCGACCGTCGCCGCACGCTCCACCTTGTAGTACATCGCCTGCAGCGCGATGATCAGCGCGATCACGATCAGCGTGCCCACCACGCCGCCATAGACGATCGTCGAGGCGTGCGGATCGCCTTGATCCGCGTCCAGTTGTTGCGGCTGCAGATCGGCTTGCTGCGCGTGACTCACGTAAGGCACTCCGGCCAAGTTCTAGAAATTCTGAAACGCGAGCGATTCGCCCAGCCGCGGATCTCGCTGCGGCAAGAGCGCGGCCCGGCCCATCCGCCGCACGATCGCCCCGAAAAACAACCCGCCCACGCCGATCAGCATGGCCGCGTCGCACAGCAGCGCGCCGCTGCTAAAGGCCAATTGCTGCATGGCGCTCTGCCCATCGTGCAACGCTGGGTGTACGCGCGGCTTGATCTGCCAGAATATGTCAAACCAGTGCATGAAAAGCACCCAGCCGGCCGCGATCAGCAGCAGCCGCGGCGTGCGCTTGGGCACACGCGAGATCATCGTCAGAAAGGGCAGAATGAAATGCCCGCCGAGCAGGAACAGGCTCAGCCCGATCGACCAGGCGTCGCCCTGCCGCGCGAAGTACCAGATGGTCTCCTCCGGCAGGGCCGCGTACCAGATCAGCATGTACTGCGAGAAGGCGATATACGTCCAGAACACCACGAACGCGAACATCAGCTTGCCCACGTCGTGATAGTGCTCGCGATTGATCGATTGCGTCAGCCGGCCCGCCGATTGCAGCAGCCCCATCAGCAGCGCCAGCAAACAGAAAAAGCCCAGCGCGCTGCCGGCGAAGAAATACACGCCGAACATCGTGCTGAACCAGTGTGGCTCGAGCGACTTGATCAGGTCGATCGACGCAAACGACTGCGTCAGCGCGTACAACAGCATGCCCGGCGCGCTCCAGGCTTGCATACGGCTGGTGAGCTGCGGGTCGCCGGAAGTGTCCTGCTCGAGCGAGCGGCCGACGAAGAAACGGGCCAACCCGATCCAGATCAGGAAATAGGTCGCCCAGCGCACGATGAAAAAGGTCGTGTTTAGATAGCCGACCTTGGCCAACGTCAGCTCATCGTGCTGCGCCTCCAGCGCCGCAGCCCCAACCGACCACGGATACAGCTCCGGCATGCCCGCCAGGATCGGCACCAGCAGCGGCAGGAACAGCAGCCCCATGAGCGGCATCGTGCCGGCGACATTCTCCGCGATGCGGCGGACGACGACGCTCCAGCCGGCGCGCGTCAGGTGCTGCAGCATGACGAAGAACAACCCGCCCAGCGCCAGGGTCAGGCAGAAGGCATACGCCACCAGGTACGAGCGGAACATACCCGCCAAGCCCTGCGACCAGGCCCCCAGCGCCGCGCCGCCCACCACGCCCAACACGCCCACGGTCGTGGCCGTGCGGCTCCAAGCCGGTGCGAGCTCGTCGAGCGTGCGAAGTTCGTTGCCGATTGCCTGCGTCGGGTTCACGCCATGTCCTCGGTAGCGGTTGCGGCCGCCGTGCGCGTCGTGTTCGATGCTGTTTGCGGTTGCGGCCCGCCGCCTTTCCTCATCGCGATTCAAGCTGCCTGCGCTCGTCGGGCGAGACGTCCGCGAGCGATCCAGAGTTCGCCCGCTGCAGCGCACGCACGTACGCTACGATCGCCCAGCGGTCATCGACCGGGATCTGCGCGCCGTACGCCGGCATCGAGCGAATGCCGTTCGTAATCGTGTTGAATAGATGCCCCACCGCGCGTCCACGGCGTTCGTCGTCATTCAAGTTGCTGGGCTGCACCCAGGTTGCTTCGCCGAGCTGCTCGGCCCGCTGCTGGATACGGCCATTGCCTTCGCCGCCCAGGCCGTGACACGGGGCGCAGTAGATGTTGTAACGCTGCTGCCCGCGGCGAATGAATGACTCGCTTAGCTTGCCTTCTGGAAACAGCTCGCGGCGATGCAGCGGGAAATCGTCCATGTAGACCACCAGCGGCTGACCCCGGTCATCAAGCGTCTTCTTGTAGCCGTGGTTGAAATGCGGATCGTCGTCCACGTCGCCGGGGATCAACCGTGAAAGCCCCGGTAGCGTTACGGCTCGCGCGACGGTGCCGGCGATCGGCTGGCGGCTGGCGCGCCCGTCGGCAAAGAGCGGATTGCGCTTCTGCGTCTTGAACTTCTCCTGGTTGTCCATGTCCTGGATGATGTGAATCGGCGGGCTAGACGACTTTGAAACCCGCGCCTTGGCTACGATCGCCAGCGGAATCAGCGCCACGCAGGCCGCGATCACCGCTGCCCGCCCCAGCCACGCCGGGGGAGCGCTGGGCGCCAAGCTCTCATGCACCTGCTCGACCGCAGTCCCGCCCAGCGACTCGGCGAATCGCGTACTGGTCGCGATCGAGAAACGCGCGTCCGCCGCGCTGATCGCGATGAAAAAGCGGTCGTTGGTGACGCGCGCAAAACGTTGGCTCTGAAAGAGTGCGTTGTATAGCGTCGGCAGCCCGTTCAATCCCAGCATGCCGAACACGGCCCCGAACGACGCCAGCAGGATGGTCAACTCAAAAACCACCGGGATCAGCGCTGGCAGGCTCCAGAACGGCTTGCCGCCCACGATGATCGGATAGTCGTACGCGTTCGTGAACCACGTCAGCAGCAGGCCCACTGTGGTGCCCGTCGCACCGCACGCGAACACCAGCCACGGCAAGCGCGTCCGGCGGATGCCCATGGCGCCATCAATTCCGTGCACCGGATACGGCGAGTGCACGTCCCACTTTTCGTAACCGGCCTCACGCACACGGATCGCAGCAGCCTTGAGCTGATCCTCGTTGTCGAATTCGATCAGCAGGCTGTGCAGCCGCGTGCCAGCAGATCGCGGCGCGGCGTGTCCGCGCGAGCCCGCGTCCGCGCTGGGCGGGGCTAAGACCGTGCTCATTGCGAACCCTCCAAGCCCAGCGCGCCGGGTCTGTGCGAAGTCTGCCCGTGTAAGCCGCCGGCCGCATGTCCGTGCCCGTGCCGCGCGCGGGCTTCGTGCTGCTCATGCACGATGACGCTCTTGACTTCCGCCATCGCCACCATCGGCAGGAAGCGGATGAACAGCAGAAATAGCGTGAAGAACAGCCCGAAGCTGCCCAGCAGCATCGAGAACTCGACCCACGTCGGGTGATACGTGTCCCACGCGGACGGCAGGAAGTCCTGGCTCAGCGAGGTGACGATGATCACGAAGCGCTCGAACCACATGCCGATGTTCACCAGCACGCAGATGACCATCATCGCCGGGATGCTGGTGCGGATGCGCTTGAACCAGAAGAGCTGCGGCGCGAGCACGTTACAGGAAACCATGATCCAGTACGAAAAGGCCCAGGCCCCGAACGCGCGGTTGATGAATGCGAAGCGCTCATAGACGCTGCCCGAATACCAGGCGATGAAGAACTCCGTGCTGTAGGCGTAGCCCACCATCAGCCCGGTCACCAAGATGATCTTGTTCATGTTGTCCAGGTGCCGCATGGTGATCACATCCTTAAGGTTGAACCACGCACGCGCCGGGACCGCCAGCGTCACCACCATCGCAAAGCCGCTGAAAATCGCACCCGCGACGAAGTACGGCGGGAAAATGGTCGTATGCCAGCCGGGCAGGATCGAGACCGCAAAGTCGAAACTCACGATCGAGTGCACGCTCAGCACCAGCGGGGTCGACATGGCCGCCAGCAGCAGATAGGCCACTTCGTAGCGGTGCCAATGGCGGGCCGAGCCGGTCCAGCCCAGCGCGAAGAAGCCGTACGCGAACTTGGCGACATTCGAGCGGGCCCGGTCGCGCAGCGTCGCCAGGTCCGGAATCAGGCCGACATACCAGAACAGCAGCGAAACGGTGAAATACGTGCCGACCGCGAACACGTCCCACAGCAGCGGGCTGCGAAACTGCGGCCACATCAGCATCTGGTTGGGAATCGGAAACAGCCAGTACGCCAGCCAGACCCGCCCGATGTGTATGCCCGGAAACGTCGCGGCGCAAATCACCGCGAAGATGGTCATCGCTTCAGCAAAGCGATTGATCCCGGTGCGCCACTTCTGGCGGAAGAGGAACAGAATCGCCGAGATCAGCGTGCCGGCGTGACCAATGCCAACCCAGAAGACGAAGTTGGTGATGTCAAAGCCCCAACTGACCGGGTTGTTCAAACCCCAGACGCCTACGCCAGTGAACACCAGGTAGCCGATCATCGCGCCGAACAGGCCCAGGCAAGCGGCCGAGACGGCAAAGCCCAGGTACCAGGCCATCGGCGTGTGGCTGGATTCGACCGGCGCACAGACCGCGTCCGTCAGGTTCGCGAGCGAGGCCGTCTTGCCGAGCACCAGCGGTGCGCGGCGCTGCGGGTCATCCCAGGTGTTGTCGAGTTGATCAATCGGGATCGTCGCCATTTCGCCGCCTTAATGATGCGTATCCGAGCTTCCGGGGGCCGCGGGCGAATCCGCCGCGGCGAGCGCCCAGTTCTTCAACCGCGCCATGTACTTGGTTCGCGGCTTGACATTCAGCTCATCCAGAATCGTGTACGAGCGAGCGTCGTCGTGCGCCTTGGAGACGGCGCTGCCCGCGACGGCCAGATCGCCGAAAACGATCGCCTCGCTGGGGCAGACCTGTGCACAGGCCGGGACCACCGCGCCATCCGGCACGGGCAGCTTCTCGTTCTTGTAAACGATCTTGGCGCGGTTGATCCGCTGCAGGCAGAAACTGCACTTCTCCATCACGCCGCGGCTGCGGACGGTGACATCCGGGTTGTACGCCATCCGCTCGAGGATCGTGACCTCGCGGCCTTGTGTCAGCACCGGCCCGGTCTGGCCGCTGCGCGGGTGATGCGGGCCGTGGTGGTTGTAGAACCAGTTGAAGCGCCGCACTTTGAACGGGCAGTTGTTCGCGCAATAGCGCGTGCCCACGCAACGGTTGTAGACCATCGCGTTCAGCCCCTCGCTGTCGTGCACGGTGGCGTTCACCGGGCAGACCGTCTCGCACGGCGCGTTTTCGCAGTGGTGACAGGTCAGCGGCTGATGAGAGACGGTCGCTTGCTCCGGGTCGCCGCGGAAATAGCGATCGATGCGGATCCAGTGCATCTCGCGGCCGCGCGCGACCTCAGCCTTCCCCACGACCGGGATGTTGTTCTCCGCCTGGCAGGCCACCACGCAGGCACTGCAGCCGGTGCACTTGCTCAGGTCGATGCTCATCGCCCAGCGCGCCCCGTTGTACTGGTGCGGTTCGTGCAACGGCGCCTGCGGCAGATGGTGCACGAAATCGCTGATGAGCTTGGGGTTCTTGCGGAATGCCGCTTCGCTGACTTCGCGAATCAGCTTGGGTACGCGCTTGGCCGTTTCGGCGTCGCCCACTTCGGTCGTGATCGCGTGATGATCCTGCGTCCCGATCAGCTTGTACGCTGAGCCGGGTGAGGTGGCTTGCACGCCTGTCGCGATGTACCAGTTGGCCCTTGTCCGCAGCGGGTAGGCGTTGAAGCCCGCACCCCGCGCCACGGCACCGCCATTGCGCCGACCCCAGCCCAGCGCCAACGAGAGCGAGTCGGCGGCGTGACCGGGCATCACAAACGCCGGGACTTCCAGCGTCTTGCCGCCCACGTCGATTCTCACGAACTGGCCCTTCTTGCGCACACCCAGCTTCGCCGCGGTAGACGGTGCCAGGTAGAGCGCGTTGTCCCAGACCAGCTTGGACATCGGGTCGGGCAGTTCCTGCAGCCAGCCGTTATTGGCGAATCGGCCGTCGTAGACCTTGTAATCACCGCGGAATACCAGCTCCAGCGCGCCGCCGGCCTTGCCGGCGCTGGACTGAACCCGCGCCATCAGCGGCGCGATCCACGCATCGCCGCTGACCTTCGCGGCGCTGACGGCCCAGGCGCTGCCGGCGATGACGCCCGCGTTCAGCCATTGCCGCCAGACCAGCTCGAAATCCGCCACGTCCGCCGCCGCCTGCTGCTTGAGCGTCCGCCGAACGATGTCGTAGCCGTTGTTCAACTCGTCCGCCGTGAGCAGCGCCAGCAGCTCGATGGCAGACTTTCCGTCGTAGATCGGCGCGACCAGCGGCTGCACGACCGAGACGGTGCCGTCGTAGGCGCACACGTCGCCCCAGGATTCGAGAAAGTGCGCGCGGTTCACGTGCCAGAGCGCCTCGCGCCCGGTCTCGTCGTAGTAATAGCCCAGGTGGATCGAAGTTGGGACCTTCGCCAGCGCCGCGGCGAAGTCCAGGTCCGCCGGCGCGTCGTAGACCGGGTTACCGCCGATGAGCACCAGCGTCTTGACCGCGCCGGCCTTCATCCGCTCGCAGAGCGTGCTGATCGCCTCGACGTGCGTCGGCCGCTGCGCGTCTGGCTCGGCGGCGTAATGCACCGTCTGGCCCACGTTGCCCAGCGCCTCGTTTAGCGCGGCGCACAGTGCGTGCACCTCCGGCGGCTGCGCTTCGCCAGCCAGGATCAGGCTGTGCCCGCGATGCGCGACGAGATCGCTGACAATCGCGTCCAGCAGTGCCGCGTCCAGCACCTTCACGGTGGCGCCGGCGAGCGTGGCAGCCGCACCCGGCAACGCGACCGATTTGGCCGCAAGGCCCGCCGCGATCTGCACCGCCGCGGCGGCGATGTCGCTGCTGCGTAGCGCGGCGCGTTCGTCAGCGTTTGACCCGGTGATCGAGTGCGTCGCCTCGAGCACGTACAGCCGGTTCATCTTGCCCTGCGCGGCGCCGTCGCGGCGCTGCGTGAACGCGCGCGTCAGCCGCAGGGCCGCCGGGTGCTGCATCAGGAAATCGCAATCAAGCGAGAGGATCACGTCCGCTCTGGAAAGGTCATATTGTGGCCGATGCGGGCTGCCCAGCGCCTGCGTCAGCCCGCTGCGTTCGTGGTCGCGCGAGAGCGCTTCGTATTCAAACCAGGCGGCCTTGGGGAACGCCGCCGCCAGCCGCGCGCGCATCTGGCCCAGGCTCGGCGAGCTTGACGCCTCGCTCAGCACGCACAGCCCCTCGCCGCCGCTGCCCTTCAGCGCCGCGAAGTGCGGCGTAGCGAAGGCCGTAAACTCAGCCCAGGTACGCAGCGGGCGCTGGGCGTCGGAGCGCAGCACACATGATTGGCTGCGGTCCGGGTCGTACAGCTCGAGGATCGAAGCTTGCGTGATCGCGTCCGTCGCACCCTGGCTGAAGCCGTGCTCCGGGTTGCCCTCGATCTTGATCGGCCGGCCGTCATAGCTGGTGACCAGCAGCCCCAGGCCCACGCCGCCTAGCTCGCTCGCGGTGGCGTACTGCTGCGGGATACCCGGCACGCGCCCGGCCGAATTGCTGGCGAATGCGACGATCTCCTCGCGCGGCCAGCGGCACGCCGTCAGCCCGGCGAGCCCCAGCGACGCGCCCATCGCCTTCAGAAAATTGCGGCGCGTCGGCCCGCTCAGCAACTCGGGCAGGTGCGGGAACTCGCTCGTGACGAACTTGCGGAACTCCGGCGTGTCCGCCAACTCGTCGAGGCTCCGCCAGTAGGCTTGGCCGCTTCCGCGGTCAATTGGCTTCGTCATGCGCTCCCTCAGCTCGTCTCCGGCTGACCTGCCCGCACTAGCGATGACAGGTCGTGCAATCCGTCGACGGGTTGATGTTGTTTTCCCGCCGCAGCCGCGCGCCCAGCGTCTGCTGGTCTTCCTGCGGAACCCAGTCCATTTTGGTGACGAATTCGACCGGGCGCAGATGCGGTTCGGGGTTGCGATGGCAATCCAGGCACCAGCCCATGCTCAGCGGCTCGGCGCGATACACCACTTCCATGTGATCGACGCGGCCGTGGCACGAGACACAACCCACGCCGCGCCGCACGTGGGCGCTGTGATTGAAGTAGGCATAATCGGGCAAGTCGTGCACCTTCACCCACTGCACCGACTCGCCGCTGGCGAAACTGTCGCGCACCTTGGCGAGCTTCTCGCTCGTGGGCTTGATGTTGGTATGGCAACCCATGCAGGTCTGCGTCGGCGGAATGGCCGCGTGCCCGGCGTGCTCGACCGTCGTGTGGCAGTAGCGGCAATCTAGACCCAGCTTGCCGACGTGCACGGCGTGGCTGTACGGCACCGGCTGATCCGGGGCGTAACCAACGTCCGTCGCCCGCGGCGAAAACCCGAAAGTCACGATCGTCGCCACATAGAGGCCGGCGATGATGACGCCGCCACCGGCGGCGTTTCGCAGCCCGTTCGTCCACTTTGGAAACATCGGTTGAGCTGATCCTCTTGGGTCGATAGAGCGGTCGATCATAGGAACACGCGCGCTGCGGTCAAGTGCGCTCCGCGCATTTCACAAAGATTGTCCCGCGATAGACCGCACTGAATCACTACCAAATCGGCCGCCGCTTGAAAAACCGACATGCCACGCGATCGTGCGGATGCGGATCGCGCACAAAGAATCGCGGCCGCCCAATTGTGAAAACGCTGCGAACGCTGCGGCGCAAACGACCGCGCCCGAAAACTACGGACAGCTCAGCCCCCAGTTTGCCAGCACGATCCCCAAGTCGGCTTCGTCCGTGTCGTTGTCGCCATCCAGGTCGCCGCGACCGTCTACGCCGATCGACGCCAGCACCACGCCCATGTCGCTCTCGTTCACCCGGCGATCATGGTTCGTGTCGCCGGCGCAGGGCGTCGTGCTGGCCGTGAGCCGCGCATTGCGAAGCAGTGCAAACGGGTCGGACACATTGCGAAGCCGCAGATAACTGCGACTCTGGATCGGAACATGAACAGAGCCGGCGAAGTTCGTCAGCGGCAGCGGGTTGCCGCGATAGTCTTCGGCGGTGATGTCGCTGGCCTGCGCACCGATCAGAAACAGATCACGCGGGTCGTTCAGTGCCGGGGCCCAAACCGACACCAGCCATTCGCCGTCGATCGGCACGCTCGAGACGAACGCGCGCAGCGCCGGCGTGTTGTCCGCCACCGGCGCGTGCTGCACCTTGGTCAGCCGATAGTGACCCTGCCCATCGCGAAAGAGCATCACGTCCTGATAGGGTGTGCGGGCCGGCTGCAGGGCCGCGTCCTGAAAATACTGCGACAATCGTAAATTCTCGTAGGTTTTCATCAGATAGAGATTCGCGTCGCGGTTCGGCCACAGCTGCATCCAATCCCACCACACCTCGATCACCACCGGCGCATCAAACGCCAGCCCACGCGAAACCAGGTACTCAAACTCGTCCGGCGTAACATGCTCCGCCGCCGAGTGCGACGGCCGCGGCCAACCGAGCTGCTTCACGTCGTAGCGCGACTCGGGCCGACTGAAACGCGCCAGGTTTCGCTCGACCTCCACGCGAAAGCCGCGCGGATACCAGTAGTCCATCTGCCCACTCATCGCGACCAGCGGCCAACTGAACGAACCCGATGTGTCAGACGCCTCCAGCCACAGCGGCTTGCGGGCCGGCATCAGGTACGAAAGATACGTCAGCATGCCGTGCGTGAACCACTCCGGCTGCTCGCAGTCCTCCAAGTTGTCAATGTAGATGTAATCGAAGCCAATCGCGTCCAGCGCCGTGGTGATGTCCTGCATCCAGTGCAACACCCCACCGCTGGCCAGATCCCATTGGTAGTAACCGCCTTCGTCCACGCCCGCCAAATGCTCAACCGCAGCGCCCGCCGCGTGCGACTGCGCCCCGAGCCCGCCCGGGCCCGTCTGCCGAAACGCACGCGTGAACGGACCCGTCAGCCCGTACGGGGGCGTCACGCTGATCCCGGTGTATCCGATGATCTCCTGGCCGATCACGATCTGATTCTTCGGCGCGAGCGGCCAACCAGTCGGCGGCTCGACCGTCTGAATCAGGCCGTCAGTTTGCGACGCCGGTAGATCGACCGCCAGTGTCGCACGATGATCGCGGCGAATGTTCGGATGGCATCCGCCGCGGATGTAATCCACCGCGTCGTTTGGGATGATGCTGGGGTAGAAATGCGCCCCGACCACCAGGCCCGCGGTGCGACATTGCTCGACCCAATCGTTGAGCGCAGTCCAGCCGCCCCAGGCGGTCGGCGGAAGATACCGAGTGCGCGGATTGGCCCAGGCCCAGGCCAGCATCAGCAGTTTTCCGGCGCCGGCGTCCAGCGTGTATTGCAACACCTGCTGCCGATGCTGGTACGGCACCTGCACCCAAAACACGCCCGACCGATTCAGCACCGACTGCTGCCGCGCTGCGACGCCCAGCGGGATCGATGCATCCTGTTCAATCCGCGCGACCACGGAAAGCACGGACGCGTCATCCGCCGCGCATGCGAACAGCGCCGCCCCGCGTCCGACCATGCTGACCGGAGTGACCCATGGTAGGTCGCGGTACGCGGTCGCCCAGAGGTAGCTGCCCGCCGCTCCAGGTCCGACTTGCGTGCGCGTGAAGACATCCAGGCCGCACAGGCCGATCATGCGCGGACCGCCCGCGTCCGGGTACTCCAGGAAGCGGAATGCGCCGCCGCCAATCGACCCACCCGTATCCAGATTCACAAAGCGGATCTCATCCAGTGCGTCTGCGTCGGCCAGCCCGACGATCCAGATCAGCAGGTAGTCCCCGCGATTTACGATCGCCAAGTCGACCCTCGGCGCCGGCGTCAACCCGCCGAACGTGTACGAAATCAGCGAGCCGCTGCGGGTCATCGCGGTCGGGGTGTGCCGCACACCGGCTGAAGTCGCTTCACACAGCGACAGGTGGTACGCGGCGACGGTCTGAATTCGCTCGACGCCGGTCACCAGATCGATCAGCGACGCAACGCGACCGTTGTTATCCAGACCAAGCGCCAGGCCAGCGCTGTCGAACACGTGCAATTGTCCCCTTGCAGGCAGGGCGAGCGCCAGGAAACACAGCACAAAGGCGTAGCTTCGGTTCACGTTCCACCGATTGGAAATTTGGTTCTGCGCGCCGCGAATGTACGGTCAATTGTGTTGCCGGGCAGCAAGCCGAATGGCCGTCGCCGAAACGCGCCGCGGAACGCCTGAGGTATCCCCACGAGTTAGGTTAGCACGGCCAGAAGCGACTAAGAATGGATTTTTCAAATGGCCGATAACACTCAAGCGAGCTGACGTTAGTTCAGAGCCGACACGCCGACGGCGTGTGGCCGGGAGCGGCGGCCCCGTTTGTCGAAAGCCACTGGCATTCGCGGACGCGCCCTAAAAGGGCGTTCCCGGGACGATGCCGCCGGGGCCGGCCTGGGCTTCGCGGTAGTTCTGATAGCGCCCGCCGACCTGCGGGTTGTCGAAGCGCGTCAGGCTGTGGTTGAAATGCAGATCGACATCGCCCACCGGCCCATTGCGCTGCTTCGCAATGATGAGCTGCGCTTGGGCGGCCTCCTCCTCGGAGAGCTCGTTGGCGGGCTTGTAGTACGCCTCGCGATGCAGCAGCATGATCACATCGGCATCCTGCTCAATCGCGCCTGACTCGCGCAGGTCGCTCATTCGCGGGCGGTTGCCCGAGCGATCCTCCGGATTGCGATTGAGCTGCGCCATCGCGATCACCGGAATCTCGAGCTCCTTGGCCAGCGCCTTGAGCCCGCGCGAAATGTCGGCCACTTCGTTCTGACGACTCTCGGACCCCGGCGAGCGCGCCAGTTGAAGATAGTCCACGAAAATGGCGCGCACGCCCAGCTTGCGATATGCCATGCGCGCCCGCGCCCGCAATTCGAGAATCGTCAGCGAGCCGGAGTCGTCGACGAACAGCGGCTTGCCGCTAATCTCGTCGGCGGCGGTCTTGAGCTGATCCAGCTCGCGGTCGCTGATGCGGCCGCGGCGCAGCCGGTGTGAATCGACCCGGGCGCGGCTGCACAGGATGCGCTGCGCCACCTGCTGGCGGCTCATCTCGAGCGAGAAGAAGAGCACCGGGCGGCCGGCGTTCAGGGCCATGTGCTCAGCCATGTTCAGACCCAGCGCGGTCTTTCCCATGCTGGGGCGGCCGGCAACGATGATCAGTTCCGATCGCTGCAGGCCGCAGGTCATCTCGTCCAGCGCGTCATAGCCGCTCGGCTCGCCGGTGACCACATCCTCGTCGCCGCGCTGCTCGATGCGGGCGAATTCTTCGCGGACGAGATCGGGCAGCGCGGTCGGCCCGCCGGCGACGCGCTTCTCAGTGACTTCGAAGATTTCGCGCTCGGCTTCGTCGAGGATCGCCTGTGTCGGGCTCTTTTCGTCGAAGGCGATTTCCATCACGCGGTGCGTGGCGCGGATCAGGGCCCGCAGCACGAACTTCTCGCGCACGATGCGTGCGTAGTCGCGAACGCGCAGCGCCGAGGGCACGGCGCTCAGCAGCTCCGCCAGAAACTCGTAGCCGCCCAGCGATTCGAACTGTCCGCGGCGAACCAGTTCATCTTTGATGACCACGCCGTCGATCGGGCGGGCCTCATCGTAGAGCGCGACGATGTGATCGTAGAGCCGCTGATGCCGGTCGAAAAAGAACGCAGACGGCCCGCAGTCCTGCAGGACCGAAACGGCCTCGCCGATGGCGGCGTGCTCCTGCAGCATCGAGCCCAGCAGGGCCCGCTCCGCGTCGGGCGAATGCGGTAAAACGCGCTCGAAAGCGCTGTGCGCGTTAAGCGTCTGCGTCTTGCTCGGACTGGTCTGTTTCGGACTGCTCGGATTCGCCGCTCGCGGCATTGAGCGCGCCTCCTTCGCGGACCACCCAGACCTTCACGGTGGTGCTCACGTCTTCCAGAAACTCCAGCGTGACCATCCGATTATCAAGCGTGCGAATCGGACGATCAAGCAGCACGTGCTCCGCCAGCACGGCGTGCCCCTGGGCCTGCAGCGCCGCGGCGATCTCCTTCGGCCCGACCGAGCCGTACAGCGTGCCCTCGGGATTGGCGGCGGCCTCGATCGTGACCTGCACGTCCACCAGCCGCTTGACCAGCTCGCCGAACTCCTGCTGCTTCTGGGCCCGCTCTTGCGCGGCCTGCTTGCGCAGCGTCTCGATCGACTTCAGATTGGCTTCGGTCGGCTCGACCGCGATCCGCTGCGGCAACAGAAAATTGCGAGCGTAGCCGGATTTCACCTCGACTACATCGCCCACATGCCCCAGCTTGCGAACGTCTTTCACCAGCAACAGCTTCATGATGGCAACCCTTCAACCAGATTTCCGGCATCCGCAGCAGGGCTGCGGCAGAATGCTCAACACCGAACCAGCGGCGGGCCGCGCGCCAGCGCAGCGCTGACGTGGCGGCGCAGCGGCGACTTAGCTCACGAACGGCATCAACGCCATGAAGCGCGCCCGCTTGATCGCCAAGGCCGCGGCGCGCTGACAGGGCGCGTCTAGCCCGCTGCGCTTGCGCGAAAAGAGCTTGCCCTGGGCGCTGGTGATCCGCTGCAGCAGCGGCACGTCCTTGTAGTCGATCTCTTCCAGCTTGATCCGCGGGCCGCGCATCTTGGCGGCTTCGCCCTGGCGCTTGGCGCGCTTCTTTTTCTTCTTTTTCTGAGCGGCGTTCCCGCCACCCCGCGGTCCATACATTGCCATGCGTCAATCCTCCAGCGCGGCCCAGCCGCGTTGCATTCTTAGCTCAATTCCAATCAGAACGGGATGTCGTCGCCGCCCGGCGGCGGGGAAAAATCGTCGCCCCCTTGGGCAGGCGCGGCGCTGCGCGGCGCTCCGGCGCGTTGCGGCGGCGCGCTGCGCGGCGCCGCGCCGCCGCTGCCGCCCGGCAAACCTTCGCCGCCCTCGCGCGAACCGACTAACGTGAAATTGTCCGCCACCACGCTCAGCTTCGAGCGCTTCTGCCCGTCCTGGCCGGTCCAGGTGTCGTACTTCAGGCGGCCTTCGAGCAGGATCGGCTTACCCTTCGTCATGTACTGATTGATCATCTCGCCGGTCCGCGCAAAGGCCGAGACGTCTACGAAGCACACCTCATCGCGCTGATTGCCGTCCTTGTCGCGAAAGCGGCGGTTCATCGCCACGCCAAACTCGCATACCGCCACGTTATTGGGCAGGTATTTGAGCTCGGGGTCGCGCGTCAGGTTGCCCATCAGGATGACTTTGTTGAATCCGGACATTGCAAGCTCCTGGCCGGCGCGCTAGCGCGCGGTCTCGACCGGCTCAGCCTCTGACCAGCCGCCCTCGTCACCGCGCGGCTCGCTGTCGCGGTAGTCACGTCCGCCGCGGCCCTCGCGTCCGCCGTATTCGTCGTGTCGCCGACCGTCGCCGGAGATCGGCTGAAGCGGCGTGTCGGGTTGGTGGGCCTTGAGCTGCGCCAGGCGCTCCTCGCTTAGCCCTTCGGCCCGCAGAACCAGCACGCGCAGCACGGACTCGCTGAGCTGCGCGTCGCGCTCCAGCTCGCCAATCTTCTCGCCGGGCGCGTCGAAGTACGTCAGCACGTAGGTGCCGCGCTTGCGGCCCTTGATTTCGTACGCCAGCTTGCGCTCGTCAAACTTGAGGCACACCAGCAGCGTGGCGCCGATGCGGTCCATCAGCCGCTTGATTTCGGCCTCGATCGACGGCCAGTCGTGCGAGACGGCATTGTCAAACAAAAACATGCCTTCGTAGCGTTTCACACCGGATCTCCTTGAGACGGGCCCGCGTCGTCCGCGGCTTTGCGCGACGCGCGGCGCGGCGCGTCGGCACGCCGCTTGTTGAACTGGTTCATGGCGCTGCTGATGCCGTGCGTCAGCCAGCAGCTTGCAGCGTCGGCGGCGTTGAGCACGGCCTGCGCGGCGGGTTCGCGCTCGTCGGGCGCAAAGCGGCCGAGGACGTGCTCGACCGTGGCGCTGCGGTGCACCTTGCCGATGCCGATGCGGATGCGGGCGACGTCCGGCGCGCTGAGCTGCGTAAGCACGTCCTGCATTCCGCGGTGGCCGCCGGCCGAGCCGCCGGCGCGCACCCGCAGCTCACCCAGCGGCAGGTCGAGCTCGTCGTAGATCAGCAGCACGTCGTTCACCGCCAACTTGTAAAAACGCGCAACAGCCCCAACGCTGCGGCCGCTCAGGTTCATGTACGTCGCCGGTTTGAGCAGCAGCGTGCGCTGCGTACCGACCATTGCCTCTCCGAGCAGGCCCTCGAAACGCTCGGAATACGTCAACTCGATCCGCCAGCGGCGGGCGAGCTCGTCGGCCACGGCGAACCCGACGTTGTGTCGCGAGCCGTCGTACTGCCGACCAGGATTGCCCAACCCGGCGATCAGCTTCACTACTACGCCCCGGCCTCCTCGCCTTCACGATCCTTCGCCACGCGGCCAATGACTTCGGGCTCCTTGGCGGCTTCCTCACCGGCGACCGGCTCGGCCGCGTGCACTTCCGGACCCTTCGGCAGGCGCACGACTGCGATCAGATCGTCCGCGGGCGTCAGAGCCTTCACGCCCGCAGGCAATTCCAGCTCGCGCACGTGCAGGGCCTCGCCCAGCTTCAGGTGCCCGATGTTCGCGCGGATCGAATCCGGGATCTCCAGCAGCAGGCACTCGATCTCCAGATCCGACAGCACCTGCAGCAGCACGCCGCCTTCGCGCGTGCCCGCGGGCGTGCCCTTCAGCTCGATCCGCACATTTAGCTTGACGCGCTCGTTCGGATCGACGCGCATCAGGTCGACATGCAGCGGCTCGCGCTGCAGATGGTCGAACTGCACGTCCTTGATCAGGTACTGCGTCTGCACCCCGCCGACCGCCAGGCGGATCACATGCTGGTGCCCTTCCAGCGCAGTGACCAGGTCGCGCCGCGAGAGCGAGACCGCCTCGGGCGCTTCGCCGTGGCCGTAGATCACGGCCGGGACGTACCCGGCGCGGCGAACGCGCTCGTTGGCGTGCCGCCCGCCGGCCTTGCGTGTCATGCCTTCAATATTCGCGATCTGCATCGTGTGCTCCGCTCAAATCCCGACGGCTCTAGCGGCCGCTGGCTTCACTTCATAAATAGGCTGCTGACGGACTCGTTGCGATGGATGCGGCGGATGGCCTCGCCCAGCAACTCACTGACCGTCAGCACGGTTACGTTCTTCAATCGCCGCCTGGCGTCCTCGCTCAGATTGATCGTGTCGGTCACGGCAAGATGATCGATCGGCGACTTACACAAACGCTCGATCGCCGGGCCGCACAACACCCCATGCGTAGCCGAGACGATGATCCGCTTGGCGCCGCGCTCGCGCACCAGGTTGACCGCCTGCACCACGGTTCCCGCCGTGGCGATCATGTCGTCGACCATAACCACGGTGCGGTTCTTCACATCGCCGATGATCGAGTAGCTCACCGCCTCGCTGCCGCTGATGCGGCGTTTGTCGATGATCGCTAACTCGCCGCCGAGCCGGTCGGCGTACACGCGGGCGCGCTTTGCGTTGCCCACGTCCGGGCTGACCAGCGTGATCGGCCCGTCGTCGATCGACTCGAAAAACGCCGTAATCACCGGCTCGGCCGAAAGATGATCCACGGGAATATCAAAAAAGCCCTGAATCTGTGCGGCGTGCAGGTCGATCGTCAGCACGCGGTGGCAGCCCGCCACCGTCATCAGGTTCGCCACCAGCTTGGCCGTGATCGGAACGCGGCCCTCATCCTTGCGATCCTGGCGGGCGTAGCCGAAATACGGCACCACCGCCGTGATCCGCGCGGCGGAGGCGCGCTTCAGGCAGTCGATGTAAACCAGCAGCTCCATCAGGTGCTCGTTCACCGGCGTGCTGGTGGACTGCACGATGAATGCGTCGCTGCCGCGCACGTCTTCGAAGAGCTTCAGCGAAATCTCGCCGTCGGGAAAATGCTCGAGCTGCGCCCGGCCCAGCGGAATGCCCAGATAGCCGGCCACGCGCGTCGCCAGCGGCGTGTTGCTGCGACCGGCGAAAATCCGCAGTTCGTTCATGGCGCGGCCCGCCAGCCGGGCGGAATCACGCTCGCGTCCGCGAACACGCCGCCGGCCACATGCGCGAACGGCCCGATGCTGCAATCGCGCCCGAAGCTGGCCGGGCCGATGTGCGAGAACGGGTGCACGATCGAATCCGCGCCGATCTGAGCCCGCGCGTCGATCCAGGTCGTCTGCGGATCGACAATCGTTACGCCCGCCGCCATCAGCGCCGCATTGACGCGATCACGCATCACGCGGTTCACCAACGCAAGCTCAGCGCGCGAATTGATGCTGAATACATCCTCCGGCGGAACGGCGCTGACCGCGACCGCCTTGCGGCCGGCATTGATCAGGATCGAGATCGCATCGGTGATGTAATACTCGTTCTTCGCGTTGTTGGGCTTGACCTGGTCGAGCGCTTCAAGCAATTCGCGCGTGCGGAAACAGTAGTAGCTGGGGTTGACTTCGCTGATCTGCCGCTGCTCCGCACTGCAATCATTGTGCTCGACGATGCCGCGCAGCCGGCCTTCCGCGTCGCGCACGATGCGGCCGTATCCGCTCGGATCGGACAACACCGCGGTCGCCAGCGTGGCGTAGCTCTGCTCGCTGATGTGCCGCTCGAGCAATTGCCGCACCGTCTCCGCGCGGATCAGCGGACCGTCGCCGCAGAGCACCAGCACATGTTCAAAGCGCCCGGCGATCTGCTCTCGGGCGCACAGCACGGCATGGCCGGTGCCCTTCTGCTCGCGCTGCTCGACCCAGCCCAGGTGCGAGTCATCCGCGAAGGCAGCAATCACCTGCTCCTTTCCGTAGCCGACGATCACGAAGCAGCGCTGCACACCCGCCTGCCGGCAGGCATCCAGCACAAATGCCAGCATCGGCCGCCCGCAGACCGGGTGCAGCACCTTGCACATCTCGGTGCGCATCCGCGTACTCTTGCCCGCGGCAAGAATTACGGCGGCGATGCTCGCTTGGCTGCTCATCCCAATCCTTCTCACGCAGGCGCGCGATGACGCCAGCTACCCGGCCTGGACTCGAACCAGGAATACCAGGACCAAAACCTGGTGTGTTACCGATTACACCACCGGGTAAATTCGCGGCGGTGCGCAAGCGCACGCCCGATGCGTTGCCTCGTTCGCAAACCTCAAACCCGCCATGAAACTTCGGTTGTCGCGGTCGAGAGACCCGCTCGGAGGCCTGAGCCGGCGGCCGCGATTCTGGCCGGCCCACTGTGCGGACAACTGCAACTGCCGCACGCGCCCCGTGCGAACGGGCGATGTCGCTTGAGTCATGGCGAACCCAAGGATCGCATAAACTAGCTGCGGATCCTAGGATCGTCAAGCCGGCGCAGGCCGCTGACTACGTTTCGACTGCCACACTAGCCGCCGCCCAGGCCCAGCTTGGCCGCGGATTCGAGGAAGCGCTGCTGGGTGCGCTCGAGTGACTGCGGCATGACCCGTGCGTCGCTCAGGATCGGGACGAAATTCGTGTCGCCGTTCCAGCGCGGCACGATGTGCCAATGCAGATGATCGGGCAGACCCGCCCCGGCGCAGCGGCCCAGGTTCATTCCGATGTTGTAGCCCTGTGCAGCCAAGCAATCGTCCAGCACGCGCTTGGCCTCGCAGATCCGCCGAGAAAGCTCGCAAAGCACGTCATCCGGGAGTGCTTCGGGGCTGGCGATGTGCTCGGCCGGCGCGACCAGCAAGTGCCCATTGGTGTACGGAAATCGGTTCAAGAGCACCAACGTCCTGGGCGTCCGCCACAGCACGTGGTTCTGCGGATCCGCGGCCGAATTCTGCTTGTACCGGCAAAGGAAGCAGCCGCCGACGGAATCGCTGAGGGCCTCGATGTACTCCATCCGCCAGGGTGCCCAGAGATTCTGCGAATACTCCGCCATGCGCGGTCCCCTTGTCGGTTCAGGACGAATCGAATCGGCTGGTCGTGTGCTGGCGGGAGTTTGTGCGTGAATATGGAAAGTTGCAACTTCTCGAATTTCCGACCGGATCTGCTCCACGCAGCTTATGGAGATTCTCCGAATTCCGGCTATCTTTTTTGACATTGCCGCCGGCCCGCGGGAGAATCCAGAGGCTTGCCGGAGGCCGAGTATGCATTCTCCGCGCTCCGCAATTCACCTCCGCGCTCGGGATCACGCCGCTGCCGGGCTGGTCGATCTGTGGATCTCGCGGCACGGGGTCGCGGCGCACGCGTTCGATGACCCGCTCGCGGCCTGCGTGTTCGCGGTTCAGTGCCTGAA
>CAZHTF010000022.1:0-39771 GCA_964535305.1 uncultured Planctomycetales bacterium
GACACCGCCACCACCGCGGCCCATGCCCCCAGCACCGCCGCGATATCAGCCGCCGCCACCGCTACGTTGCGGTGGTCGGGCTTCGTTCACGGTGAGGGCGCGACCGTCGAGCTGCTGGCCGTTCAGTCCGTTGATGGCAGCCAGCGCGTTTTCGTCGTTCTCCATTTCGACGAATGCGAAGCCGCGGGATTGGCCGGTCTCGCGGTCGCGGACGATGGAGCAGCTCCTGACCGGACCGTAGACAGCGAACGCGTTTTGCACATCCGCCTCGCTGACCTGGTACGGCAGGTTTCCGACATACAAGCGTTTCACAGATCCTCTCCGCTGCGCTGCCCGAGCCCAGGTCGCATCGTTGTCGCGGACCCGACCGCGAGGGTGTGGCGAGGCGAACTGAAAACGGGTGGCCCGCGACAACACCGACGCGCTGCGTCGCAAGGCTGGCTTAACCGGACATTTTATCGGGATTCGGGCGAATCGGTCAACGGTTGTTCACGCCGCGGCGCGGAGCCAGATGCGGCGGCGGGCTAGACTGCGCGGCGATTCACGTGGGAAAAGCGCCCGATTCGCAGGAAGGCGGCCGACTCGGCGGCGCGGCCCGAAACGACCAAATCCGCCAGCAATTCGCCCACCAAAGGTGCGAATTTGAAGCCATGCCCGCTGAAGCCCGCCGCAAGAAACACGCGCGGGCTGCGCGGGTGTTGATCGACGATGAAATGCTCGTCGGGGCTCATGGTGTACATGCAGACCGAGTGCCGCACGACGCGCGGCGCCAGCTCGGGTAGATAGCGCTCGACAAACGCCGACACGCGCGGCGTGTCATCCGCGTGCAGGTCGCGATCGAGCGCGTCCGCATTCGCAACCAGCTCGCGCCCGCTGTGTTCGGCGACCTTCTGCAGGCCGTCATCTTGCAACGGTAAGCCGTAGAAAAAGCCGTGCGAGAGTTCGTACGCAAAGACCGGGCCGCGCCGCGCGACGGCCGGCGGCGCGGCGCGCGGCGCGAACCAGAGCTGCACTTTTCGGCGGACTTCCAGCGTCACCGGCAGGTCTGCCAGCAGCGGCGCAGACCAGGGGCCCGCCGTGACCACCAGCCTTTCCGCCCAGAATTCGCCCGCGTCGGTCGCGACCCGCACACCGTCGGCACGGACGACCCAGTCCCGCACGCGCGTCTGCGGCAGGATTCGCGCTCCGGCGACCTGTGCGGCCTGAGCCATTGTCTCTACGCAGCGCTCGACGTGCAGATACCCCGCGTCCGGCTCGAACAAGCCGACCAGGTCGTCGTCGATCCGCAGATGCTGAAATCTCTGGCGCGCCTCCGCAGCGCTGAGCGATTCGATCTCGAGCTTATGCTGGGCGGCGGCCAGCCGCACGCTGCCGATGACGCGGCCTTCTTCGCTGCCCAGCAGCAGCAGGCCGGCGCGCTCGAAGAGCGTGACGCCGCGAAGCTGCTCGAGTCGCGTCCAGAGCTCGTACGCGCGGTGCACCAGCGGCACGTACGCGGGATGCTCGAAATACGCCTTGCGGATAATCCGCGTCTGGCCGTGCGAGCTGCCGCGATCATGCGCGATTTGAAACTGCTCGAGCGCCAGCACGCGGCGGCCGCGCTCCGCGAGCTGCCAGGCGGCGGCGCAGCCCATGGCGCCCGCGCCGAGAATGATCACGTCGTAGCGCTCAGTTGCCATCGAAAGCTCCGGTCGCCGGCTGCGTGTGCGTTTGCGCGTCGCGCAGCCGGTTTGCCAGCCAGAATGGGCAGTAGCACACGATGAACAGCAGCGTGCCGATCGCTTCGAGCATCAGCAGCGACCACGGCCACGGGCCAAAGTGGTCGTACAGCGACGGATTGGCCGGGGGACCGCAGAGGTACATGTAGTTCGCGCCGATCAGCCCGTTGAGACCGAGCACCAGCACCGCCAGGATGTTTGTAACCAGCCAGGCGCGCCACACCGCCCCGCGCGCCGGCCGAAATCCTAACCCAAATGTGAGAATCAGCGCGCCCGCCACAATGCCGCCATGCATCACGAAGAAAAAGATAAAGCGCGGCTGCGGAAAGCGGTCGTCGATTTCGGGCGTTAGCAGCGCCTGCACGGTGCCGGCGATGGCCCAGAACCAGGTTAACTCGTAAAGCCACTGGTCCAGGGGCGCGCGGTTCGTTGCGCTGCGGCTTGTGTATGCGGTGCGCACGAACACGGTGATGGTGACGAAGAGTGCGAAGTCGCACAGATGCAGCGGGGCAGAGCTGCGGAGATCCCAGACGCCGCTGCGGATCTCCCAGATTTCGGCCACGATCGCGTTCAGCAGCAGCCCGCCGGCCAGCAGCCCGCAGGTGAGCGCCCGTCGGTGGGCGGCGTGGCGCCCGGCATGCGTCAGCCGACGCAGCCAGAGCGAAATGCCCGCGGCGAACACGCCAATCGCCAGCAGTGCGCCGAGGTGGTCGGGCCCAAAAACGCGGAAATCCGTGGATATGAGCGGCGCCGGAGGCACGCGGGAACTATAAGGCCGCGGCGGCGCTTGGGGTGCAATTCGCGATGGGTGCGACTCACGTTCCGCAACGCCGTGGAACTGTCAGGCCGGAAGTGAGCTTCGAGTTATGAGTAGCGAGGAACGAGTGCAGAGCGGTCGCCGGCGGAGAGCGGCGCGTCGCTTGTGCATTCAGCGCCGCGCGCTCGCAATTCTGCGGTTGAAATCGACACGCGTCGCTTTCCGCCGCGACCGCTCCCTGACGGGCGCGGCTCGGAATGCCCTCACTGGCGCGGTTCTAAACCGCAACCGGTAGCGACATGCAACGCCGCGGCGTGCTCTCGGTGTCGCCGGCGGCGTCCTCGGCGGATAGACTAACAGTTTCGGGTTTGCACCGACGGGCAGGATGAGATGGCGCACGACGTTCGTCATTATTGCGGTCTTTTCGGAATCGCAAATCACGCCGACGCGGCGGAGCTAACCTATCTGGGGCTTTATGCGCAGCAGCATCGTGGGCAGGAATCTGCCGGCATCTGCAGCTCCGACGGGCAGACGTTGCGACGACACATCGCGATGGGACTGGTAACGGATGCCTTCACGCCCGAAACGCTCAAGTCGTTGCGTAATCCGCTGGCGATCGGGCACGTGCGCTACTCGACCACCGGCTCCTGCCGCGACGAAAACGCCCAGCCGCTGCTGGCCAGCGCGGCGATGGGCCAGGTCGCGATCTGCCACAACGGGAACCTGACGAACGCCGCCGGGCTGCGGGCGCGCTATGAGCAGCAGGGGCACATTTTCACGTCCACGTCGGATACGGAGGTGGCCCTGCACATGCTCGCGAATCTGGAGTTTCGCGAGCAGCCTGACCCGCTGGCGAGCGTGCTGCGCAGCCTGCAAGGCTCGTTCTGCCTGCTGCTGATGTACCCGGATCGGATCGAGGCCGTGCGCGACGCGTCCGGGAATCGCCCGCTGTGCCTGGGCAAGCTGGGCGATGCCTGGGTAGTTGCGAGCGAGACCTGTGCGCTCGACCTGGTTGATGCGGAGTACGTCCGCGACGTCGAGCCGGGTGAAATCGTGACGCTTTCGGCCGCGGGGCTGAGCTCGCGGCGATTCGCGAACGCCGGCGCGACTCGGATTGCGCAGTGCGTTTTCGAGATGGTCTACTTTGCTGACCCCGCCAGCCGGATCTTCGGCGAGAGTGTGCACGCGGTGCGGCGCGCCTTCGGCGCGGCGCTGGCGCGTGAGGCGCCAGTGTCGGCGGATCTGGTGGTCGCGGTGCCGAATTGCGCCCGCTGCGCCGCGCTGGGCTATCACGAGCAATCCGGGATTCCGATCGGGCGCGGCTTCACGACCAATCACTACGTCGGCCGCTCGTTCATCCAGCCTTCGCAGACGATCCGCGATTTGACGGTTAAGCTCAAGTTGAACCCGATTCGCGACAGCGTTGCCGGCAAGCGGCTGGTCGTGGTGGAAGATTCCGTGGTGCGCGGCACGACCACGCGCGGCAAGATGCAGTCTCTGCGGAAAGCCGGGGCCCGGGAGATTCACCTGCGCGTCGCCAGCCCGCCCATCCGCCATCCGTGCTACTACGGCATCGATTTCCCGCGGCGGGCCGAGTTGATCGCGAACGAGCGCAGCGTGCAGGAGATCTGCGATTACCTGGGCGTCGATTCGCTTGCGTTTCTCTCGCTGGAAGGCATGCTCGCGGCGCTCAGCCGGCAGCGCGGCGACTATTGCAACGCCTGCTTCTCTGGCGACTACCCGATCCCGATCGATGACGGCTTCAGCAAAGACATCTTCGAGCGCCAGCAACTGCCGCTGCCGCTGCTCATGCCGGGCAATGGCGCGATCGAGCCGCACGTGCCGCAGCATGGACCGCTTGCGGCCGGACGTATGCCGCTGCCGCGCGGGACCTGAGCGACCATGGCGACACTTTCCGGGCCGTTGCAGCGGCTGATCGATGAGCTCAAGAAGCTGCCGGGCGTCGGGCCGCGCTCGGCCGAGCGGATCGCGTTTCATTTGCTCAAGGCGCAGCGCGACGATGCGCTTTCCTTGGCCGACGCGATCCGCGCAACCAAGGACGACATCCGCCCCTGCGCCCGCTGCTACAACCTCGCCGACGCCGAGCTGTGCAACATCTGCGCCGATCCGCGGCGGGATGCAGGTCAGATCATTGTGGTCGAGCAGCCCAAAGACCTACTGACGCTCGAGGCGACCGGGCTGATCAGCGGCGTTTATCACGTGCTGATGGGCCGCATCGCGCCGCTGGAGGGCATCGAGCCTGCGGACCTGACGCTCGACGCGCTTGTGCAGCGCGTCCGCGGCGGCGGGGTGCGCGAAGTGATCCTGGCCACCAATCCGACGCTCGAAGGCGACGCCACCGCGCTCTACGTCACCAGCCTGCTGCAGGACAGCGGCGTGCAGCTCACGCGCTTGGCGCGCGGGCTCGCGCCCGGCGGCTCGATCGAATTCGCGAACCGCGCCATGCTCGAAGAGGCCTTGCGCGGCAGGCGCGGCGCATGACGCTCGCATGCCTGGCCGTGGTCGAATGCGTTGCTTATCGCGAAAGCGCGTTCAGATCACCGTCGCTGATGTCGGCGTTGCTGTAGACCTTCTGAACGTCGTCGTTGTCTTCCAGCGCGTCGATCAATTTCAGCATGCGCTCGGCCTGCTCGCCAGCCAGGGCCACGTTCGTCGAAGGAACCATGGTGATCTCGGCGCTCTCGGGCGTGAGCTTGGCGGCGCTCAGCGCCGTGCGCAGCGCCTCGAACGCCGACGGTTCGCAGGTGATCTCGAACGCATCGCCGTCACGCCGCACGTCCTCCGCGCCGCAATCGAGCGCCAGCGCGGTGAGTGTGTCCTCGTCGGTCTGCGCGGCGGGCACAAGCACCACGCCGCGCTTGGCGAACATCCAGGCGACGCAGTTGCTGGCCCCCAGGTTGCCGCCGCTCATTTCGAAGATCTTGCGGATCTCGGCGGCGGTGCGGGTGCGGTTGTCGGTGAGGATGGCGGCGAGAATCGCTGCCCCGCCGGGGCCGTAGCCTTCGTACATTAGCTCTTCGTAGGATTCGGCCCCGAGCTCGCCGGTGCCTTTCTTAATGGCGCGTTCGATCGTGTCGCGCGGCATGTTGGCGTCTTTGGCGGCGTCGATCGCGTAGCGCAGCGCGAGGTTGCCGTCCGGGTCGCCGCCGCCCGCGCGGGCCGCCACGATGATCGCGCGCGAGAGCTTGCTCCAGAGCCTGCCGCGGCGAGAATCGGTGACCGCTTTGGCGCGCTTGATTCGAGCCCAATGTGAGTGTCCGGCCATTCTGCGAGTCCTGTTTGTGCCGCGCGTCTGCCGCGGCATCTCGAGCGGTCGATTGGTCGCTGCGTTTTCAACCAGAATAGCATGTGAATTGACCGCGAACAAACTTCGCTTCCGCGGCGCGCGGCTGTATCAGGCGGTCTGCTGGGCGGGATGTTCCAGCGCTTCGACAGTCCGCCGCAGCGCTGGGCGCGAGGCGGCGTGTGCGTGACGCGCCGAGACGTCGCGGAAGCGCGCTTCGGTCGCCAGGAAGGCGTCCACGACGCGCGGGTCAAAGTGCTTGCCGCGTCCGTCGAGGATAATGCGCCGCGCGGCTTCGTGGCTGAACGCTGGCTTGTAGGAGCGCTTGGTGGTCAACGCGTCGTAGACATCCGCCAGGGCCACGATGCGGGCCGCGAGCGGGATCTGCTCGCCCGAAAGGCCGAAGGGATAGCCGGTCCCGTCCCAGCGCTCGTGATGGCCGAATGCGATCTCGCAGGCCGTCTCCAGGAAATCATCGTCGCCCAAGCGCTCCTTCATCGCCAGCAGACAATCGCCCCCGATCAGCGGGTGATACTCGATGATCTCGCGCTCGCGCGGCGTGAGCGGGCCTTCCTTGAGCAAGACGGCGTCCGGCACGCCGACCTTGCCGATGTCGTGCAGTGACGAGGCCACCCCCAGCGTACTGATGAACTCGTTGGTCAGGGTCGGATCGAGCGCGGCCAGCTCCTCGGCGAGAATGCGCGTATAGACGCGGATGCGATCGAGGTGCTCGCCGGTGTCGTCATCGCGCGATTCGGCCAGCTTGGCCAGGCCGAAGATGACCGCGTCGCGCGTCTTGCGCAGGGCGTGGCTGCGGCGTTCGACCAGCAGCTCGAGGTTCTGGTTGATGTGCACCAACTTGCTTTCGTAGCGGTTGGTGATCGCCAGCGTCGCCAGCGCACTGAACCCGGCAAGCAGGATCGCGCCGAACATGCCGGCCTGACGCACGCCGCGGGCGGTCTGGGCCGAGAGTCCCTCGGAGCTGCGGGGTATTTGCCGCGCGATCAGGACGGCGTTCATCTCGGGCAGCGCCCGCATCGCAATGTAGCCGCTGGCATCGACGACGCTGTGCAGCGTTGCGCCCGAGTGGGCAAAGCGGGCGGTGGCGTCGGTCAGCGCCAGCGTCTGGATCAAGCTCTCGGCGCCGCACACCTCGCCCGCGCCGGGCCGCACCAGGCAGAAGGCCGTTTCGCGCGAAGGGTCAGCGGTCTCCAGGAATTGCGCCAGCCGCTGGTGCTCGGCGCTCTCGGGCGACAGGTCGCACAGGCCGAGCGTGGCCAGGTGAGCCGCGACGTGATCGACCAGGTCGCGCAAGCCCTCCAACGCGTGCTGCTGTGCCTGCAAATCGAGTTGCCGCGCCAGCCGCCCCGTAAACCAAATCACCCCGCCCAGCAGAAAGCCCAACTGCGCAGCGCAGATCAGCGAGACCAGGATTCGGCGGTTGTGTCTTTGCATGGTCCCGCTCAGTTCCGCGACGCGGCTTGGCGCAACGTCGCGCCTGCGCATCGGTCCGAGACGCCGCGCGCTTCAGTGCCGCCGCAGCGGTCCGGAAACGAAAAGGAGCCCTGTCCGGAGGCGACGCCCGGGCGTGCAGCGCGCGTACGCGGCCGTAAGTCGCCGCGCACTGCAAAGACGGTGAAAAAAGAAAAACACGGCGGCGTCCCATTCGAGACACCGCCGTGCGGCTCCCCCACATCCCCCGCCGCGGTTGCCGCGGGCGATGAGGCATCAGAACTTTACAAATCAGGTCTGCACAAACCGATTTTTGAACGCCTGATACGCCGGACACTGGGTCGGGTCCGAGCAACAGACGTCACGAATGTGCTCATAAAACACTTCCTGCGATAAGCCGATGTCGCGCCGCAGATGGCACTTCAACGCGATACGTGGCTTGGTCGTGCCGTTTGAAGTTAGCAACGACCGCAGGAACACCTGGTTCTTCCCCGCCGGGCACTTCATTTCGTGATTGAGCTTCCTCTCCAAAGCGGACAGGTTCGCGCCCAGCTCCTCGGCGGTGATGGGTGGGCCGACGAGTTCCGCCGCACGCGCGGAGGGCTTCAAGGCCGGTTTGGCAACCGGTTTGAGCTTCTCCGCTTTCTTCAAGAGTCCCCAGACCATGTCAGTCGTCTCCTACACGAACACGGGATGAATGAATGAGTCCCGAAATCTGTCTCCACCGTGTGCTCAATACACGGTTGTGATGCCGCACACGCGTGCAAATGTCGTTCCAGCGTCCGAATCTTGTGGGCGCACGCGCGCTGTCCGTGGCGCGAAACCGCGCAACAGGTCGGAAGCCCCGGGCACTCGATCGTTGCCCGCGGGTGCGATCACGCGATATCCGACGCAATGCCAAGTGGTTAGACGCGGGCGGGCCGTTGTAATGAAGAATAAGTGCTGGAACTACCAGCGAAAACGAGCCCGCGGGCGCATACAGCCACGAGTCAAGAATATAAGACGCTACCTGTCTCGCCCAGATCGTCCTGAAAAAAATTACCCGTTGCGGTACCCAGTCGGGTGGGATTTGTGCCAGCGCCAGGCGCTCGCAACAATCGGCTCCAGCTCCGTCACCCGCGCCGACCACCCAAACCGGGCGCGAATTCGTGAAGGGTCGGCATAGAGCGCCGGCGGGTCGCCGGGGCGACGCTCGTTCTTGACCACCGGGATTGCGTGCCCAGTTACGCGCCGTGCGCATGTAATCACTTCCAGCACGCTCTGCCCACGGCCCGTGCCAACGTTGAACGCCTCGGCAACGCCTTCATTGACGCCCTCGATCGCCAGCCGATGTGCCGCGGCCAGGTCCTCGACGTGGATGTAGTCCCGAACGCAGGTTCCGTCGGGCGTCGGATAATCCGTCCCGAAAACCTGGACGTGCTCGCGCTGGCCAAGCGCAACCTGCAGCACGACCGGGATCAGATGGACCTCGGGATTGTGGTCTTCGCCGATCAGACCGTCGGAGGCGGCGCCGGCCGCGTTGAAGTATCGCAGGCAGACCGATCCAAGACCCCAGGCGCTTGCGCAGTCGCGCAGTGTCCACTCCATGACCAGCTTCGTCGCGCCGTAGGGGTTGATCGGCGCTTTCGGCAGGTCTTCGGTAATCGGCAGCTCGCTGGGAACCCCGTACACCGCGCAGGTGCTGCTGAAGACCATTCGGCGGATGCCGGCGTTCTGGATTGCTTCGAGCAGCGTGATCGTGTTGGCGACGTTGTTGCGGTAATACATCAGCGGGCGCGCGACGGATTCGCCGACGTTTAGAAACGCGGCGAAATGCATGACCGCATCGAAGCGGCCGGGTCGCAGCACGTCGGCGAGCTTGCCGCCGTCGCCGATGTCGCCTTCGACGAAGGCCGCCTGCGGCGCGATCGCGGCGCGGTGCCCGAAGCTGAGATTGTCATACACGGTGACCCGGTGTCCGCTCTCGACCAGATGCCGCACGCAGTGGCTGCCGATGTAGCCCGCGCCGCCGGTGACAAAGATCCGCATGGCTCAGCCCTCGCCGAATGCTGGTGTGTGATGCGCGAAGATCGTTTAGCCGCCGCGCCGCTCGCCGAAGTCGTGCACGGCGGCGGGAATATTCCAGGCATACGCCGACGCGGCGAGCAGCAGGCAGAGCGCGGCGATTGCCGCCAGCGTCCAGGCCGCGGCGCGCACGTCCTGCACCGCCAAAAACACGGCCACCGCGCCGGCCGCGAGCGTCGCGAGGATCGCGGCGCCCGTCAAAACCGCGGCCCGACCGCGGATCGAGCGTCCCGGCGGAACAGGCAGCACCTGGGCAAAGGCCCCTTGTGCGCCGAGCATTCCGACCTGACACAGCCCGCCCACGAGCGGGCAACCCAGTACCAGCAGCAGCGTCCGCTGCCAGGCCGGCCAGATTTCAACCGTCGACCAGGAATTGGCCGCGATCAGCCAGGCCAACAGCGTGCCGAGCAGCAGCGGCGAGTAGTACGTCCAGAGGCCCATGGCGGCTCCTTCGGCCAGACCGCAGGATGATAGCGTTTGCACCGAATCCGAACACGGCGCGGCGTTGCCGCGCGTCGCGTTCGGGTACATCACGCTACAAATTGCAATTCCGAGATGCACCGGGTTCCGGATCGACCGCGCCGGCAAGGTTGCAGCACTCGAATTGCATCCCGTAGCGAGACGCACCGGTCGCGTTACACTGCCGCGGCGCTGCAGCAGTCGACCGCAGGTGGAGTCAGATGGGCATGTTTGGTCGCGTGGCGATTGTCGGGGCGACGGGCGCCGTCGGGCACGAGTTCGGCGTTGTACTGCAGCAGCGGCGCTTCGCGGCCCGCGAATACCGCCTGCTCGCGTCGGCCCGCTCCGCCGGCAAGACGCTGCACTGGTGCGGCGACGAGCTGTCGGTGCGCGAGCTGACCGCGGAGGCCTTCGCCGGCGTCGAGCTGGCGCTGTTCAGCGCCGGCGCCGCGATCAGCCGCGAATTTGCGCCGCTGGCGGTGCGGGCTGGGGCACTGGTGATCGACAACTCCTCGGCTTTTCGCATGCAGCCGGATGTGCCGCTGGTCATCCCGGAGATCAATGCGAATACGGCCCAGGCGCATCGCGGCATCATCGCCAATCCGAACTGCTCGACGATCATCGTGGCGGTCGCGGCCTGGCCGCTGCATCGTGTGAACCCGCTGCGGCGGATGGTGGTGGCGACCTACCAGGCGGTCAGCGGCGCGGGGGCCCGCGCGCTGCACGAGCTGACCGCGCAGACGCGGCGCGTGCTCGAAGGCCAGCCGCCTGCGCCGCAGGTGTTCCGTGAGCCTTGCGCGTTTAACGTCTTCAGCCACAACACGCCGATCGGTGCGGACGGCTACAACGTCGAGGAATCCAAGCTGATCCACGAGACGCAAAAGATCTTCGGCGATCCGCAGATTCGCGTGGCCCCGACGTGCATGCGCGTCGCGGTCATGCGGGCGCACACGGCGGTGGTCAGCCTGGAGTTCACCGATCCGATGCCGGAGCGCCGCGCAAGGGAGATTTTGCAGGCGGCGCCCGGCGTGCGCGTGCTGGACGACCGCGAAGCGGGTGACTTCCCGACGCCACTGAAGGCCGCCGGCGCCGACGCCGTGCTGGTCGGTCGCATTCGCCAGGACACGAGCATCGCCGACCAGCGCGGCGTTCAGTTCATTTGTGCTGGCGACCAGTTGCGCAAGGGTGCTGCGCTGAACGCGGTGCAGATCGCAGAGCTGTTCCAGAAGCGCTGAATCCGGACGCGCTGAATCGCGGCCGCGCTCGAAAGCGCGGCTGAGCCGCGCGGCGGCTAGCCCATGTACATCCCGCCGTTGACGTTCAGCACTTCGCCGGTGATGTACGAGGCCAGCGGGCTGCAGAGGAATCGCACCGCCCCAGCCACTTCTTCCGGGCGGCCGAGCCGGCCGACGGGCGTGGCCTCCTTGACCTTGTCGAGCGCCTCGTGCGGGACGCTGCTGAGAATCTCGGTCTCGATGAAGCCCGGCGCCACCGCATTCACCGTGATCCCCCTGCGGGCCGTCTCGCGCGCCAGCGTCTTGGCCAGGGCCGTCAAACCGCCTTTGGCGGCTGCGTAGTTCGCCTGGCCAAAGTTGCCGACTTGCCCGATCACAGACGTGATGAAGATGATCCGACCCCAGCCGAGCGTCGCCATACTCTTGAGCACTTCGTGCGTCACCATCGCCGGCCCGGTCAGGTCGACATCCAGCACTTCGTGCCACATTTCGTACGTCATCTTGGCGAAGCTCTTGTCGCGCGTGATGCCGGCGTTGTTCACCAGGATGTCGATCCGTCCGAAGTCTGCCAGGACCTGCTCGACCATGCGGTGGTTCTCGTCATCCTTCGCAATGTTGGCCTGGTAGCGCGCTACGCGAACGCCGCGCGACCGCGCCAGGTTGCAGGTCTCCTCCGCGCGATCGTGATTGCCCGCGTAGTTGACGGCCACGGCGGAGCCGGCATCCGCCAGTGCCAGCGTGATCGCCCGGCCGATTCCGCGACTTCCGCCCGTGACCAGGCTGACCTTGCCCTCGAGCTCTTTCATGGCGCGCCTCCAGATGAAACAAGAATTCGGACTTGCATGACTTCGCGGAAATGAAACCGTCTCAGCGTCATTCGTGCAACCACTCCGATCATACCCGCTCGTACCCGCCGAACGCACCCGCGTTTTCTCGGCCTTGCGGCGCTGTGCTGCAGCTTCGGCGGGCCGAGGACACACCGGTGCATCGGCAGCGATCCAGTGGTCAACGCCGGCCTTCGCGGCGATGCGCAGGCTTGAAACCGCTGGTCGAGCGATACGGTCGGCTGATCACCGCCGCCCGCCGCGAGAACGGGCGCGTCGGGAAACGCCGCGGCGAATACGCCGAGCTCGATAGCCTGATCGCTCAGTCTCCGCGCCGAGCGACGAGCAGCTCAAAATTGTGGGAGCGACAACGGCGCTTGCAGCCGGCGTTGGCCGCGTCGCTGAAACCGATCTGGGCGTGCTGCTGCAACGCTGTCAGGGGCCCTGACCAAAGCCGCGCCCACGCAGCACGCACTTCTCAAGACAGTTGTGGCGTGAAATCATGTATGCGGTTTTGAACGGGGCGTATTGAAAGGATCGCGAAACCCATGACTCGCGCACGATACAGCAGCCACCCAGTGTTGGTGTTCCTCTTGCTGGCCGCGTCGTTGCCAGCACCCTTCGCCGCAGCGCAGGAGCGCCTGCCCTTTGACGAGTGCGGCACACTGGTTTCGGGTGTTGAGTGCCCGTTGTTTCGCATCGCGGACGGGTCTGAATACCTATTGAACGAGACTGGCGACTTCGAGATCGGCCAGCGGCTGCGCATCCGCGGCTTCACCGAGCCCGACTGCGTCACGTTCTGCCAGCAGGGGCAGGGCTGTGTGCGCGTCGTGTCCATCTCGTATTGCGACGAAACGTTGACCGTCTGCGGCGAGCTGGTGCGGCAGCAGGCCTGCACAATGCTGCTCGACGATCGCGGCTTTCTGCTCGTGCCCGACAACCTGGGCACGGCGCAGGTGGGCGATCGCGTGCGCGTGCGAGGCCGTTTTGATTCAACGTGTCCGACGGTTTGTCCCGCCAACGATGGCTGCGTGCTTGACAACACCATCGAGCTCGCGGGGGACGAACCGTGCCGCAAGCAAAACGACGACAACGATGACGACGTCTCGCGCATCTGCGAACTGGCCAGCGCCGTGCTGATGTCGGTCAGCGCGCTGGGATTGGTGGGGACGGTGCGGCGTTCGGCTTCTCGCCCGAGTGCATGCTCGAGAATCCCGTCCGGCCGGCGCGACCCGCGCTGAATGCAGCTGGGCTCAGCGCCGCTCGCTCATGCCCGGCGCTGCTGCATCCGCCCGCCGCGCCTGCAGCCGCGCCGTGTGCGAGCCGTCGCTGCGGCAGTCCTCGTCGTACGAGACGATTTCCAGCCGGCCTCGCAGCAGACGCGGCAATTCGCCGCGCTCGAGCAGGTGTGCAGCGCGTGCAGGCTTGCCGTGCCGCGCGCGGTGCTCGACCGTGAAGGTCTCCAGCAGCAGCACACCGCCCGGAGCGATCCATGTCAGCATGTGTGGCAGCAGCGGCCGATGCAGAAATCGGAAACAGGTGAGCAGATCGACCGGTGAAAAGGCGGGTGGCGCGGCGCCGTCCTCCAGGTCTGCGATTTGCCAGGTTATCCGCTCCTGCAATTGTGGATGGCTTGCGGCCAGCGCCGCGCCGCGCTGCAGCGCATCCGGCAGGATGTCCACGGCGATGACGCGCCAGCCCGCGGACGCCAGATAGCACGCATCGCGGCCAACGCCGCAGGCCAGCTCCAGCGCCGTGCGGCCGGCGAGCTGCGGCAGCGATTGCTCGAGATACTGCGTCGGCGACCAGAGCCGCAACGCCCGCGGCGGCGTTTGCGGCGGTCGAAGCGGCATCTGCGTGGGGTCGACGAGCGCTGCGCCGCGGCCGTTTGCACGCAGCCACTCGGCCGCCTGTTCGCCGTAGGGCGGGAAGTTTGCGATGTGCAGCAGGCGCTGGGCGTCCGCGCTGCGCGCGGGCAGCTCGTGTGTGCGTGCGGCGAGTTCGTTTGCAGGGATGTTGACCGCGTCGCGCAGCGGAGCGCTGGCGGCCAACTCGGCCGGGCGCGGGTCAAGCGCGCGCGAAAGTTCCAGGATCCGCGGTGTGCTGGCTGGCGCGCTGCCGGATGACTGTGGTGTCCGGGTCAATGGCTGCTCAGCGACGGCGAGATTCGTGGTCCGCGGCGGCTGCGCTCGAACGGCCTACTTGCGTTTCGCGGGCGGTGCCGCCTTTGACGACATCGCCAGCAGCCGCTTCCATTGAGCCGTGTTGGCGAGCATCACGGAGAGCCGCCCGATGCGCACCAGTGCCAACTTCGCCAGTGCCGGCTCGGCCTTGATCGCCGCCAGCGGGACGGGCGCGGCGAGCCAGCCGCGGAACGCAATCGTGACGTGTGGGGTCTTGCCATCCGCGTCGAGCTGCGCGTCATGGACGACGGCGCTCGCGACCAGGGCCTTCTCATCACCGGTGTGATAGATCAGGATTTCGTCGCCCGCGGCCATTCCGCGCAGGTTCTTGAGCGCTGCCGCGTTGCTCACGCCGTCCCACAGCGTGGCGGCGTCGCGCTCCAGGTCGGCGGCGGAATATTCGTCTGGGTCGCTCTTGATGATCCAGCGATTCATGGCGGGCGTCGCGCGGTCTGTCGAAATCAGAACCTGGTGACGTCCTAGACCCAGACGCTGACGATCTCGAACGCGAGCGCCACGGTGGCCAGCACCGCCTCGCCCACGTCGCATCCGGTTTGCAGCATCATCCCGCCGGAAGCGGCGTACAGGCTCAGCCAGCGGATCTTGTTGTACATGCGTCGTGTCTCCATGCTGCTATGCTATGACGTTGCGCTTCGGCAAACAAGCCGGAGTTACTTTGACCGGCTGCGCGTCGGCGAATAGTCTGACACGCTTGCGAGCGCCGCGATTGGGAAAATTAATGCCCGCACCCATATCCGCATCCGCTGCTTCCGCGGCGTCCGCCAGCGCGTCGGCTACTGCCGCTGCAGAGCAAGGTCGCATCCGCGAGCCGCTGCTGACGCAGATCGCGGGATTCGTGGACCTGTTCGTCTGGTTGCTGGTTCTCAAGAGTTTCTTCCTGCCGCTGTTTCAGATTCCGACTGGCTCGATGGCGGAGACGCTCTGCGGCGCGCACGCGCCGCACACCTGCCCGAATTGCGCCTGGGAATACAACGCCGGCTTTCACGACCCCAAGGGCCCGCGGCTGGTGCAATGCCCGAACTGCCGCTGGCGCGAGCAGGTGGCCGTCGGTGCGCAGCCCGGCGTGCACCTGAGCGAAAAGCCCGGCGATCGAATCGTCGTGCACGGCTGGCCCTACGACTTCGGCGGTGCGCTGGCGCCCAAGCGCTGGGATGTGGTGGTCTTCAAAGTGCCCACCGACGGCGAGACGAACTACATCAAACGTCTGGTAGGCCTGCCGGGCGAAACGATCGAAATTGTCGATGGCGACGTGTTCGTCAACGGCCGCGTCGCGCGTAAGAGCGCAAGCGCACAGAAGTCGCTCTGGCTTCCGTACTACCACCACGACTATCCGCCCGAAAAGGCCGGCTGGCTGAGCACCGGCGGCGACTATCTGCCACGCTGGGTCGCCTTAGGCGAGCAGAGCGGCTGGAGCGCGCTTGAATCGCGCGTGCCTCACTTCGAGCTCGCGGCTGGGCAGCGTGGCGAGATCCAGTTCGTCACCGGGCCGCCGGGAACCAGCGCGCCCGGCGTTGTCTCGGATGTCTACGGCTACAACGGGGCGAACATGGCCCCGGGCGATCCGGCCCCGATCCCGCCGTCAAACGTGCGCGACGTGCGCATCTCGACCTTCGTGACGATCGAATCCGGCACAGGGTATGTCGAGCTGCAGGTTTCAAAGGACTACGGGCGCTTCTTCGCGCGGCTGTATGCGGACGGGGCCGTCACGCTTGAGCACGAGGATCACGACGGGACGCAGCGCCGCGAGTGGGCCCGCGCGCAGTACGCGCGGCGCGGTGGACCGGTCGCATTCGCGCTGGGACATGCCGACTACAGCGTGACCGTCTGGGTCGACGGGCGGCCGCTGCTGAGCTCGCGGCCGGATCAGTACGACGCTGACGTGGAGACTGCCAAGCGCCGCGCTCGGCTGATGCAGAACGGCGCGCCGCGGATTCGCATCGCGGCCGAAGGCGTCAAAGGGCGGCTGGCGCACCTGGCGATCGAGCGCGACATTTTCTATACCGATGCGGGCGTGGTGAACGCCGGCCCGGGGCGGCCGCTGACGCTCTCGCCGCGCGAATACTTCGTCATGGGTGACAACAGCCCGCGCAGCTTCGACGCGCGGCTTTGGACCGAGGCGACGCTCGGGCCGCATCTGCGCGAGAAATTCAACGGGCACGCGTACCAGGCTGGGACCGTGCCAGCCGACCAGATGATCGGCCGCGCGTTCCTGGTGTATTGGCCAGGATTCACCGCGCTGGGCGGCAGCGGCCCGAACATCCTGCCGGATTTCGGACGCATCCGTTGGATTCACTAGCGCGGCGTCGCCGATCGTGGCGCCCGCAACTGCGCATTCTCCTTTCGAGAGTCGGCGCGCTTTGAACGACCCCAAACTCTCCGAAACACCGTGGGATGAGCGCCCCAGCGCCCGCAGCGCGGAGACCGCCGCCGCTGACGACGTTGACGGCCGCCCTGAAACCGTTTCGACCAACGCGGTTGCCAGCGTCGCCGCGGCCAGCGCGCCGGCGGCCGGCGGTGCGCTGCACGTGATTGAGACGCTGCAGACCGTCTTGACCGCCATGATCCTAGCGTTTGTCTTTCGCGCGTTTTTTATCGAGGCTTTCGTCATTCCCACCGGCTCGATGGCGGACACGCTCCGCGGCGCGCACGGCGTATGCCTCTGCCCGCACTGCGGCTTCTCGTTCGCCTACGGCCCGGATCGCGGCAGCCCGCCAGACGTGTTCGAGCTCGCCGAAGACGCGTTGTGCCCAAATTGCCACGCGCGGCTGCCGCTCGATCCGCGGCAGCATCAGACCCGTGCTGGCGATCGCATCCTGGTTCACAAGTGGCCCAGCGCGCTGCGGGCCTGGGTCGCCCCGCGACACTGGGACGTGATCGTTTTCCGCGACCCGACCGACCCGGAGCAGAACTACATCAAGCGACTGGTCGGCCTGCCGGGCGACACGCTCGAAATCCTCGACGGCGATGTGTTCATCAACGGGCAAATCTCGCGCAAGCCGGACGCGGCCCAGCGCGTGCTCTGGTTCCCCGTACACGATCAGAATTACCTGCGCTCAGACGCAACGGAGCCTGTGTGGCGCAGCATCGCCGCGCAAGACGCGACAAACTCGGCTGCGATCGAGGCACCCGCGCCAGGCGACCGTACGGAAGGCGAGGAGCTGCCCGTCGCACGCGCGCTGGCCGAAGACGTGCCCGCGTGGCGCGGCGTGAACACGCGCTGTATCGAACTTCATGCTCCGGACGAGCGCGTCCGCGCGCTGGCGTTTGATGCGCAGCGCTCGCGGCTCTATTCCGAAGACGTGTACGGCTACAACCAGGGCTCCAGCGGCGAGACCGTTCGAGACGCGCGGATCTCGGCGCAGGTCCGCGCGCTGCGCACGCCGGGCTGGATCGGGATGTACCTCGAACGCGACGCGCTGCGCTTCGAAGCCCGCCTGCATCATGATGGTCGCTGCGAGTTGCTGGGCTGGCGGCTGGATCAGCGCGGCGCGCCGCCGCTGTTGCGATTTGAGGGCCGCGCCCCACCGGGCGATGTCAACCTGCAACTCGAGCATGTCGACTATCGCGCGGCGCTCTCGGTCAACGGTCGCCGCCTGATGCAGACGCGCGCCGCGGATTATTCGCCGGATGTGCAGGCATTGCGTGCTTCGCCCACGCTCACGGCGCTGCGGCTGGGGTTGATCGGCGCCGGCGGGTCGTGGTCGCTGCGAAACGTGCGGATCGATCGCGACGTGCACTACAGCACGCGGCCGGGCAAGACGCTGCGCGGCGCTCCGGGCGATGCCTTCACGCTCTTGGCGGATGAGTACTTCGTGCTGGGAGACAACAGCCCGCTCAGCCACGATTCGCGCGAGTGGTATCGCGCCAGCGAGGTTCTGTTGAGCGATGAGCGCATGCCGCCGTATCGACTGGGCACGGTGCGGGCGGATCAGGTTGTCGGGCGTGCATTTTTCGTCTACCTTCCCGGGGTGCTTTCGAGTGAGGCTTTACCGGGGCTGCGAATCCCGGATGTCGGCCGGATTCGATTCGTGCGCTGATCTGCGGTATTCGTGCTACGGAACACCTTTGGACGGGTTGTCAACAATCTTGATCTGCAATTCCGCCAGTCAAGATCGCCGGCTGAAGCGCGATTGTCATATCGACGGCCAACGAACCGCGCAACACGGCCGACGGCGGAGAATGCGCCTTAACTCATTGTCGAATATGGCCGTGCGCGGTTGTGTGTGTTGGGACGCTGCGGTTGGCACGCGTCGCGCAAATCGGCTCAAGATAAGCCTTTGCGAATTCTTCGCACAGCTTTGCACCGCCCGCTCAACAGGTTGTCCACAATCGACGGCCGCTTCGAACAGGGTCATTCTCCATGCTGCTTGAGGCCGACAACCTGCGGAAAAGCTACGCCGGCCGCACGGTCGTCGACCGCGTGGCGTATCGCGTCGACGAGGCCGAGATCGTCGGGTTGCTCGGCCCAAATGGCGCCGGGAAGACCACCAGCTTCCGCATCACGATCGGGATGATCCGGCCTGAGACCGGCTCCGTGCACTTCATGGGGCAGGACATCACGCACCTGCCGATGTATCAGCGCGCCCGCCGCGGGATCGGCTACCTCTCGCAGGAGCCCAGCGTCTTCCAGCGCCTCACCGTCGAGCAGAACCTGATGGCCATCTGCGAGACGATGCGCTTCTCGCGCGGCGAGCGGCAACGAAAGGTCGACGAGCTGCTCGAACAATTCGGGCTCACGCTCGTGCGAAAAAACCTGGCGCGGAATGTCTCCGGTGGCGAGCGTCGCAAGCTGGAGATCGCCCGCGCGCTGGTGACCAACCCGCGGCTGATCTTGCTGGATGAGCCGTTCAGCGGCGTGGATCCGAAGGCGGTCGAGGAGCTGCGGCGCGAGATTCTGCGGCTGCGAAATAGCGGGATCGCGATCCTGCTGACGGATCACAACGTGCATGAGACGCTGCGCGTCACGGATCGCAGCTACGTCATCTTTCAGGGCAAGGTGATTCGCGCCGGAACGCCGCACGAATTGATCAACGATCCGCACGTTCGCGAGGCTTACCTTGGCAGCACGTTCCGCGGGGACGAGTTTGCCCCGCTCGCGCCGCCCGAGCCAGTGGTCGCCGGCAGCCCGCCCCCGTGATGGCCTGATTGGCTGCTGACTTCTCGAAACTTGAGATTCACGAGACGCCCGCGGGCGTGGAGTTCGGCGTCAAGGTCGTTCCGTGCGCATCGCGCGCGGCGATTGCGGGCTTGCTGGGTCCGTTGCTGCGCGTGCGCGTCGCGGCCCCGCCGGAAGGCGGCAAGGCCAACGCCGCGTTGATTGAGCTTTTGGCGGACGCGCTGGGCATCTCTCCGCAGCGGCTGCAGATTTGTGCGGGGCATTCGACGCCACGAAAGCGGATTCGCGTCGCCGGGCTGAGCGCAGCTTCGCTGCGCGCGAGCTTGGCAGAGTAATTGGCGCAGCTTACGGCGTTTCGACGCGCTGGTGATCCGCGATGCGGCTGACCGGGCCTTCGCCCGTGCGGACGCCTCCCGGCTGACCGACGCTGGCGCGTGAGCGCGGCTGCGCCGCGATGCCGCCGATCCGCTTGGCGCGCAGCTCGGTGCCGGCAAGCAGCCCGGCGCCGCTGCCAACGGTCGCGGCCTGCCCGACGCGCGTCGCAGGGCCCAGGCCGGCGTGGCTCGCGCCGCGGCTTGGCGACGTGCCGGCCAGGATTCCGCCGACGCGCGGGTATACACCGTCTTCCGGGCCCGGCTCCGGGCGATTCAGCACCAGCTCCTGTGGCGGGGCCGGCTCGCGCTGCTTGAGAATCTTGCGCTCTTCTTCGGTCGGCTCGACCGGCGGCATTGGCGCGACCAGCGTCAGCCGCGGGGCATTGTTCTGACCCTGCACGCCGACGCGCGCCGGAATGCTGCGCTTCAACCGCGGCATGTCCGGCAACTCATCGTTGGACGGTGCGATCGAGGTAACCTTCGGCGGCGCGCTGGCGCAGCCGATGCCGACGAACCCCGCGCAAATCGCCGCGATCACGAGCCCAGAGCATTTCATCGCGGCAGTCCTAGTCGATCTTCAGAAAGTTGGCAAGCAAGCGTGGACCGAGCGGCGTCAGGAAGCTCTCGGGGTGAAACTGCACGCCCTCAAGCGGAGCGGAGCGATGCCGAATGCCCATCACCTCCGGTTCGTCTGCACACCAGGCGCTGATCTCAAACTCGGGCGGCAGGCTGTCGGCGTCGATCGCCAGCGAGTGGTAGCGGGCTGCGATCAGCGGATTCGGCAGGCCGGCGAAGACGCCGCGCCCGTCATGGCGTATCGGGCTGGTCTTGCCGTGCACCAGCCGCAGCGCGCGGACCACGCGCCCGCCGAAGGTCGCGGCGATGCACTGGTGCCCGAGGCAGACGCCCAGGATCGGGACGCGGGTCGCGAAGTGCCGCAGGACGGCGTTACTGACGCCGCCCTCGCGCGGCGTACACGGTCCGGGCGAGATGACGATGCGGGTCGGGCGATCGTGCTCGATCTGCTCAAGCGTGACCTGGTCGTTGCGATAGACGCGGATCGGCAGGGCCGGGTCAAGCGTCTGAAAGGCCTGCACCAGGTTGAACGTGAACGAATCGTAGTTGTCGATCACAATCAGCATTCACACTCTCGCGGCGATGCGCGTTTGAGCGCAACGCTGCGGATAGATCGTATCCGCCCAGCGCAGCGCCGCTGGCGCTGCCGCGGGGCCGCACGGAATTCCGGCTTGCCGGCGTCGCGGCGAAATCCTAACATGATCCGAACGACGGGGCGCACGCGTGGCTGTTCGCATTCTGCACATTTCGGATTCGCACATTGGCGCGCAGTGGCCAGCGCAGCGTAGTAGTCGGCGGCCGCGGCCGCGCGGGGTGGTTTTCGTGCAGAACTACGAGCGGGCCCTGAGTGCGGCGCAGACGCACGCGGTCGACCTGATCCTGCACACCGGCGATCTCTACAACGAGCCGGCGCCCCGGCCCGAAGCACAGGCCGCCGCCTGCGCGCCGCTCGCCCGCTTGGCCGAGGCCGGCACGCCGATCGTGATCATCCCCGGCAATCACGAGCGCTGCGCGATTCCCAGCTCGCTATTTCTGGCACACCGCAAGATCCATATCGTGCGCCAGCCGACAACGCTGCGCCTCGACATCCGCGGCGTCCGCGTGGTGATCGCGGCGTTCCCGTGTATCCGCCGCGATGCCGATCGGCGCTTCGGCGAAGCGCTGCAGGCCAGCGGCTGGTCGGCCGAGCGCGGCGACGTGAACATCCTGGCGGTGCACCAGGCCTTTGATGGGGCGCGTTGTGGGCCGGGAGACTATCGCTTTCGAGCCGGAAACGAGGCCGCCAGCCTCGAGCGCATTCCGAGCGGCTTTGACTACATCGCCTGCGGACACGTGCATCGCCAGCAGGTGCTCAGCGCGGCGGGCGTGCCGCTGGTCTACGCCGGCTCGACCGATCGCATCTCATTCGCCGAGAAAGACGAGCCGAAGGGCTGCGTACTGGTCGAGATCGAAGAGAGTGGTGCGCGGCACCAGTTCGTCGAGCACGCCGTGCGGCCGATGCTGGTGTGCGGGCTGGACGTGACTGGGCAGGCCGGTTCGGCGGTGGTCGAGCGCGCGCTGCAGATATTGAACGCCGCGCCGCCTGAGGCGCTGCTGGCGCTAAGGCTTTCAGGGCAGGCCACGCCGACGGCGATGCGCGGATTGCGCTTGGCCGAACAGCTTCGCCACGCCCGGCCGGATGTTTCCAGCAGCGTAGCGTGGGGTTCGGTGGAGTGGGTCACGCAGCGCGACGTGCGCGCTGCCGCCGCGCCGTCCGCGTTCTCCGTGCTCGACGCGCCGGCCGCAGCGTGCGCGCGGGCGATGCCGGAGGATTTGCGGCGCTTGCCGGCGGGCGTCGGGGTGTACGCGCTGTACGACGCGTCCGGGCGGATTCTCTACGTCGGAAAATCCAAGTCGCTGCGAACCCGGGTGCAGTCGCACTTGCGCGGCGACTCGGCCGACGGGCACTTCGCCGACTGGTGCGCCCAGGTCGCGATGATCGAGGCCCGCAGCGCCGAGAGCGAGCTCGAAGCCCTGCTGATCGAAGCCGACCTGCTTCGGCGGTTGCGCCCGCCATTCAATCGGCAACTGCGCATGTGGCAGCGCTACTGCTTCCTGGTCGATGCGGATGGACCGTTCAGCCAACTGACCGTCAGCGCCGACGAGGTCGCGGGTCGCACGCGGCTGGGCCCGATTCGCAGCCGCATGAGCGCCGAGCGGATGATCGAAGCGCTGGCTGGCGCGTTCCGCGTCGCGGCTTGCCCGAGCGACTCAAAGCCGCGCGCACCGTTCAACTCTGCGGCGAACTTGTGCGCGCGCTATTCGCTGGGTTTGTGCAGCGGGCCGTGCGCGGCGCGCATTGCGCCGGCCGACTACGCCGCCCAGATCGCGGCCCGGCAGCGCTTTCTGGATTCGTCTGGTGAGCTTGGCGACCGCTGCGTTCTGCATGCGGATCGGCAGCCGCCGCCGGAGCGGCACGTCGGCGCCTTGGAGGCGTCGCCGACCGCGGACGCGCGTGAGCCGCTGATCGAGTGTGTGCGGGCGCTGCACAAAGCGGCTGAGCTGCTGGGGGCGCTGCTGATCCTGCCGCGCAGCGGGTCGGCGCGTATGCTGGCCGTTGTCGCGGAGGATGGTCTGCATTTGCGGCGGATGGCGCTGGAGACGGCGGACGCGGAGGCGGCGCTGGCGTGGTGGCGCAGCTTGCCGTTCGCACACCGCGCGTCGGGCGGCGTGATGCCCAAATCGGCGGCGGACCTGCTCGCGACCGCGGCCCGCGCCCTGCGCCGCGCGCCGACGCAGTACGCGGCAATCCGCAGGTCGCAGGCGGAGGGGTGCTCGGCCCAGACGCTCCTGCGAATCGCGGGTCTTGGACGGTAGTCGAAGGTCGCACGATACGCGGCGCGGTTGTGAAAGCATCGGCGCGTCCCATCAGGCCGCAAAGCGCTGGCGACTCAGCCTGGGGTTCTGTTGCGCGCGTCGTCGCGCGGCGGGCTAGCGCGGCTGCGAGAGGATTGCATCCGGCTCGACCAGAATCATCCCCGCGCGGGCAGTGTCGATTGTCGAGCTCGGCAGCAGCACACCAAGGCCGCGCGTCCCGTCACAATACACCAGCACCGCCGCCCCGATCGTCCGCAGCCCGTCCATCACCGCGTAGATGCGTCCGTCGGCCGGATCCGCGCCGCTTGGCACAGACGCGACAAACGCGATTTCATCAACGACTTCCTCAATTTGTCCCGCGGCGCGCGGTGATGATGGCGGCGGCGCGAAGCGAATCTCGTCCAGACGCTGCAGCCGCGTGCTGCTCTGCGGATCCTGCAAGCGAACGACGCTGAATCCGCCTTGTACGCGCCCGACAACGACGCCGCCCAGCGGAACGCCACCGCGAAACGCCGTCGCCGATTGCCCGAAGCTGACGCCGTCGAATTCGCCGGCCGAGATCAGAAACCCGCCTTCAAACTCGTCAAAGACGCGGGCCGACGCCCGACCTTCTAGCAGCTCGCCCGGACCGCGCAGCAGCGCGTCGTCCCCAACCTGCGCCGACCCGAGCGTCGCACCCTCCAGCAGCCGCACATACCAGAAAAGCGCGTCACGCCGCTCGACCAGCCCCTGGCCCACGTACGCGCCGCGACGGCGAAATTCGACCGGCGCATCCGGCGGAAAGCCCGGCAGCGGCGGCGCAGCAATCCAGGCAAACTGCGCCTGGTCACGCTGCTCGATCTTCGCCACAGCCGATTCGAGCGCGTGTGGCGCGGCGGCAGACCGCGATGTCCAGAATCGAAGCCGCTGACCACGCTCCAGCAGCAGCCGAGCCGAGAGCGGCGTGATCTGACAGAAGCTCAGCGCCGCGCCGACCATGCGAACCTCGGCCCGTGCCACCGGCTGCCCGTAAATTCGTAGTAGCCAAGTATCGCCTACCGAGCAGCCCTGCGCGGCACCGGCCGCGAGCCAGATCGTCCGCTGGCCGAGGCCGACGTCATCGATCTCGGCCAGGCGCGGCGCTGTCACCGGCCAGCGCGTCGCCCAGTCAGCGTCCGTCTCGCTCGGCACCAGCCAGGCCCGCAGCTTCTGATCCGCCGACTCGGGCGCGGTCGGCCTGACGAAGACCGCCTGCGGGCGATCCGCGACCCGATCGTAGCGCCCCAGCGGCCGCAGCGGCGAGAAGAGCACCAAGTGCGACGAAGCGGCGGCAATCTCCAGCGGCGTCACCACCGTGATCCGCCGGCCCTCGTCATCAATGCGAGCGTCGTTGACCTTGTGCAGCAGCGGCTGAGCCGTGGCAGGATGGCCGGCGCACGCGGCACACAACCCGGCAACGAAAAGCGTTGGTCGCAAAAACACGCGAATCGTACAACTCCCGACGCGGAACGAGTGGCTACGAGTTTACCCGGCGGACCTCGCTGAAGAAGTCACGCGCGCAGCGCATCCACTGCGATGGGACGAACGCCTCAGCGCATTCGGCGCGGGCTTCTGAAGTCAGACACAAGGCGCGTGACTTCGGCGGACTTTTTTCGCGAATGCGGGCGGGCGATTACACGCCGCAGGGAAGCAGCTGAAGAATGGGGATGGCCGTCCTGCGGGACGCTCAACCGGCCGTCGCGGCCGTGAAATTCATGGCCGCGACGGAGGGGTTGGGAGAGGAGAAGCGGGTCTCAATCCGTGCCTCACATTGTTAGATACGCGGAGGACGCCATCCGGTTCTCACGTCAAGCAAATTTTCGCAAGACTCTTGGTGGCGACGGATGGCCGCGGGTCGGCGGTGGCTTGTCGCGCACATCGGCCGCCGCTTCCACTCCGGGACCCAAACGCTGCGGCTCGAGACCGTCGACGGATGTGAGTTTCGAGTTACGAGTAGCGAGTAACGAGTGCAGAGCGTTCGTCGGCCGAATGCGGCGCGTCGCGCGCGCATTCAGAGCCGCGCGCGGGCGCGTCGCGTTCTTAACGGCGTCGCTAGCGCGAGTCGCTACGTGCCGGCGTGGTTGCGGCGATCTGTCGCGGCCAGGGCAGGTTTCCGTCCAATTTGACCCGCAGTTGCAGCAGGGCCGTCTCGAGCTGCGGGTCGAAATCCGGCGCCTCAAACGGGTCCGCGCGCAGCGCCTTCAGGTCATCTTCCGTCAGCAGCGGCGAAGCGTCTTCGTCGCGCGTGTCTTCCTTCAGCGCGTCGAGCTGCTTCTTGCGCTCGTCGGTGTCCACCATCTTGCCGCTGGTTTTCTCATTGTGGATGATGGCTGCCTCACGCTGACGCTTCAGAATGCGACTGACTTCCTTCGGCGAGAGCTTCACCTGCGCATCCGGCATGACGCCCCAGGTCTCTGCGTCCGGCTTCTTGTGCGGCGAGCTGCCGTTCGGCAGGTAATACAAGGCGGTAGTGAGCTTCAGGCGCGCGTTCTCGGAAATCGGCAGCACGCGCTGCACGCTGCCTTTGCCGAACGTTCGCTCGCCCAGGATCAGCGCGCGGTTATGGTCCTGCAATGCGCCAGCGAGAATCTCCGACGCGCTGGCGCTGTGCTCATTGACCAGCACGACCAGCGGCAAATCCGCGAATTCCGCCTTTCCGGGCACATCTAGGCGCTGGCGGTCCTCGCGGCGGCCGATGGTCTCAACCACGCGGCCGCTGCCCAGAAACGTGCCGACGGTCTCGATCGCGACGTCCAACAGGCCGCCGGGATTGTTCCGCAGATCGAGGATCAGGCCCTTCATGCCCTGGCTGTTCGCGCGGCGCAGCGCGTCGATCAGTTCCTGGCGCGAGTCGGGATTAAAGCCGGTCAATTGGATGTACGCGATGCCCAACGACGGGTCGAGCATGAAATTCCACTGCTCGCTCGCGGCAGGTGAGCGCTCCACGCCGCGGACCGAGCGGAGCTGGATGCGGCGGCGTTGCAGCGGGTAACTCAAGTGCTCGCCGGTGGAAGGGCGGAAGATGCGGAGCGTGACGCGGGTGCCCTCGGGCCCGGTGATTTCGCGGATCGCGTCTTCCGTGGACCAGCCCTTGGTACTTTTGTCGTCGACGCCGACGATCAGGTCGTCGGGCTGAATGCCGGCTTCGAGCGCTGGTGAGGCTTCGAGCGGGCTGACGACCTGCAGGCGGCCGGTGGCTTCGTCGACACCAAGCTGGATGCCCACGCCGGTGAAGCCGCCGACCATCATTTTGTCGAATTCGTTTGAATCGGCAGGCCAGACGACGGAGGTGTATTCATCGAGCCGGCTGAGCGCGCCTTCAAGGAACTCGATGATCAGCAGCGGCTCGGGCAGCTCGATCGTCAGGCGGTTGGTTTCCTTGAGCGAGAGGTAGAGCGCCAGCAGCGCCTTGTGATCGAACTTCTCGGCCTTGGCGACGCTCTGCCGCTCGGCTTCGAGCTTGCTGAGAAAGTGCTCGCGCGTGGCGGGGTTGGCCACGCCGTCGAGCAGGTCGTGCATCTTGTTGGTTTGACACAGGCTGGAGAGGTTGTCAAGCGCTCCTTCGGCCAGCTTGCGGAAATCCGGCTTCTCAAAATAGCTGTCGTTGATCCGCCGGACGGCCTCGTACAGCAGGTTGCGGTCAACATCCTTCAGGCGGCGCTTGAGTGCTTCCTTGTTCTCGTAGATGGCTTCAAGACGCGCGTGCCGCTCGGCGGACTTTCGGAAAGTCTCGAGCTGGTCGTCGTTCGGCAGCACGCGGCCGAGCAGAAAGAAGTACGAGTGCGCCTTGGACCACTTCTCGGCTTCCTGCCAACGCCGGGCTTCGAGCAGGGCTGCCTGCCGCAGCTCGCCAACCCAGGCTTCGCCGGCGAGTTCGTCCTCGTCGGCGGCGTAGGCGGAGGCCTGGGCTGCGAAGCTCAGTGCCAGATAGGTCTTGCCATCACGCAAGGCCTGCTTGGAGCGCTCGACGTTCCATACAAAGGTCTTTTCGCGCAGCTCCTCGCGCGATTCGGTCTTTTCACGAAATTGCTGCAGCCAGCCCTTGGCTTTGAGCACCTGCGGGTCGTCTAGCCCGCTGGCGATGATCCGCTCCATCTCCGTCTTGCCGGCGGCAAACTCGCCGCGCAGGATCGCGCCGTAGACCTGCGCCAGGCGCTCGTCGGCCTTCGCGGAAGCCAGCAGGCCGAGCAAGGAGATCGCCACCAATCCGAAGCGTGCCGCTCGGAGATGCATCCCGTCACACCCTTTCCTGAAGCCGCTCACCCGCGGTGGCGCTCGCCGGCGCGCGTGGCGTCTCTCGACAATCGTGCAATTATATGACAGCCGAGGAGTCAGACCTACCTCAGATTTTCATCGGTTGAATGCACCGCACCCGCCAGCCGCGCCGCGAGCATGGATTTTCGGCCACTGCGCACATCGGAGTTGCTACCCGCCGATGTCCGCGCGGTTGCCAGCCGTCAAAAAAGCGGCATGATGGGCGCATGCAGGCATGCAGCCCCGCCACCACGGCCGTCCGCGTGCTGGGCATCGACCCGGGACTTCGGCGAACCGGTTACGCAATTCTAGGATTCACAAGCAGCGGCGGAGCGCGCGTTCGCGAGGCGGGCGTGGTGCGGCTGGATACCGCCGCGGCGCTCGAGCTGCGGCTGGTGGAGCTGGAGCGGGCGATCCAAGAATTGATCGAGTTGCACAAACCGCACGTGCTGGCCTGTGAACAACTGTACGCACATTACAAGCACCCACGCACGGCGCTGCTGATGTCGCACGCGCGCGGCGTGATCCTGGCGGCTGCGGCGCGAAACGGGCTCGCGGTCGTGCACGTCGGCGCGACGCTCTCCAAGAAACTGCTCACCGGCAACGGGCACGCCTCCAAGCTGCAAATGCAACGCGCCGTCGCCATGACACTCTGCCTCTCGACGCTGCCCACGCCGCACGACGTGGCGGATGCGTTGGCGATCGGGCTGTGTGGCTGGCAGATCTGGAGCGGTGCGGCGACGCGCCGCGCGGCGGTGCTGCGTTGATCTGTCGCATCACGGGCCGGTTGGTCGAAGTTTCCGAGCAGAGCGCCACGCTCGAAGTCGGGCCGGTTTGTTACGAGGTGCTCGTGCCCGCGTTCGTTCTGCCTGAGCTGCGCGGCGCGCTGCATCGCGAAGTGTCGCTGGTGATCATCCAGTACATCGAAGGCAATCCGGCGGTGGGTAGCCTAGCGCCGCGGATGGTCGGCTTCCTGCGCGAGTCTGAACGAGGCTTTTTCCACGAACTGCTGAAGGTCAAGAACTTCGGCGTGCGAAAGGCGCTCCGCGCGATGGCCGTCCCACCGCACCAGCTCGCCGCGGCGATCGAGCAGGCCGACGAGCGGGCGCTCTCGGCCTTGCCGGAGATCGGTAAGCGCACCGCCGCGACCATGATCGCGCAGCTTCGCGGTCAGGTCAGCCAGTTTCTGAAGCCGGACGCATCCGGCCCGGCGCCCTTGGCCGAACTGACCGCGCCGCAGCAAGTCGCGCTGGATATTCTCGTATCGTGGGGCGACCGCCGGGCCGACGCGCAGCGCTGGATCAGTGAAGCGGTGCTGGCTGAGCCGGGCCTGAGCGAGGCGGACGAGATTGTGAAAGCGGCGTATCGCGTGAAATCGCGTCGCTAGGGGCGCGCGATCGTGTGGCCTGACGGGCGAAACGTGGTCGGCTTCAGCCGATCGGCGTTTGCCACCAGCTTTCGCTGGTGGTTTGCGCGTATCGCAATGCCTTCCTGGGCCGCGACTTGCTTGTTCACCGCGCTGTCATGCCGATAATGACGATGCGAGCCCATGATCCGCGGTTTCCGCCATACGTTGCTGATGCTTTTGGTGGCCGGGGTGGCCGCGAGCGCCTTGCTGGCCGCCTGGGTGCAGCCGGAGGCGACCACCGCGATCACAATTTGTGCCGGCGGGGCCGTGATGATCGGGCTGGTTTGTGACCGTATCGCCGCGTACTACCTGCGCAACACGCTCGGGCGGCTGCGGCGTGTCGCCGACGACATCAGCCGCGGACGAACCATCACGACGCTCGAAGCGCAGCGCGGCGACGATTTCTACAAGCTGGTAAACGCGATCAATTCCGTCGCCGGCCGGCTCTCTGAACTGACGCAGGAGGAGCAGCGTTTGCAGGAAGAGCTGCGCCGGCGCGAGAAATTGGCGCTTCTGGGCGAGCTGGCCGCGACGGTCGCGCACGAAGTGAACAACCCGCTCGACGGACTTCAGCATTGCGCCAGCATTCTGCGCCGCAGCCTCGACGATCCGGCCCGTGCGACGCAGATGATCGACCTGATCGACAGCGGCTTGGGGCGTATCGACCTGATCGTACGGCGCTTGTTGACGCTGGCGCGCGAGCACGTGATTCGCCCGCAGCGGCGGCGCGTGCGCGAGATCGTCCACGCGGCCTGCGCCGCGGTGCAAACGCGGTTGCAGAATTCGGGCGTATCGGTGCAGATCGAGCAGGCGTGTCAGCGCGATTGGGCGCTGGTCGATGCGCCGCTGCTCGAGCAGGTGTTTGTCAACCTGCTGCTGAACGCGGCCGACAGCATGCCCAGCGGCGGCCCGCTGACACTGCGGATCCGCGCGCAGCCGGCGGACGAGGCCAGCGCCGGCGGCGGGGGCCCCCCCGCCACGCTCTGCATCGACGTCGAAGATCGCGGCAGCGGCATCCCGCCCGAAAGCCTGCCACACATCTTCGAGCCGTTTTTCACGACGAAAGGCGGCGGGCGCGGCACGGGTCTGGGCCTGGCCATCGCGGCCCGCATTGTCGATGCGCATCACGGCAACCTCTCGGTCGAGCCGCGCGAAACCGGCGGTACAACCTTCACGGTGCACCTGCCGCAGGCTGACGCCGACGCCGCCGACCCTGAGTCGCAGCGCAGCGGCGGCGCGAAGCTGGAGGCTGCCCGATGAGCGTCGTCAGCAGCAGCGCCTGGTACATCCCGGCGACCTGGCAGGCCCGGCTCGGGCCGTGGTTTCCGGAAGGCGATTCGTTGCCGCGCTTCGCGGCGGCGGGGAGCTGTCTGGTCTTCGGGCTCTTGGCCGGCTTGTCGTATTTCTATGACGCCCACGTGCTGACGACGCTGCTGGGCGTACTGGCATTCGCCAGCGGCGGGGCCCGCGCCAGCATCGAGGCGTTTCAGGCGATGCGCGCCGGCAAGGCCGACATCAATCTGCTGATGGTGCTGGCCGCGCTCGTGGCCGCGGCCTTGGGACAGTGGGACGAAGGGCTGATCCTGCTGTTCCTGTTCTGCCTGAGCGACGCGCTGGAGCACGACGCACTCTCGCGCACGCGCCGCAGCGTGCACGCGCTGATGCGATTGCGGCCCGAGACCGCCACGCTGCTGCGCGACGGCGTCGAAACCGCCGTGCCGATCAGCGCCTTGGCCGTGGGCGACGTGCTGCGCGTGCGGCCCGGTGAGCGCTTTCCAATTGATGGCGAGGTTCTGGAAGGCGCCAGCAGCGCCGACGAAGCCGTGATCACCGGCGAGCCGCTGCCGGTCGAGAAGTCCCCCGGGGACGCGGTCTTCGCCGGCACGATCAACAACAACGGCTCGCTGCTGGTGCGCATGGCGCGGCCCGCGTCCGAATCGACCATCGCGCGCATCGTGCGCATGGTTGAGAGTGCCCAGGAAAATCGCATTCCGGTGCAGCGCCTGATCGATCGCTTTCAATCGCCGTATGTTCTGGGCGTCTTGGCCGTTTCGCTGCTGACCGCGTTGATCGGCGCGCTGCTCACCTGGGACTGGAGCAGCTCGGTCAAGACCGCGATGGTGCTGCTGGTGGCGGCCTCGCCCTGCGCGCTGGTGATTGCGTCGCCGGTGGCGATCCTGGCCGCGGTGACGCGCGGCGCGCGGCAAGGTGTGCTCTTCAAGGGTGGCGCGCACATCGAGCAGCTCGCGAGCGTGACTACCGTCGGCGTCGACAAGACTGGCACGCTGACGCTGGGCAAGCCGGTGCTCAGCGAGATTGAAGTTCCGCCGGGCGCGGACGCTAACCGTGTGCTGGCGGTGGCGGCGGCGGTCGAGAAACACAGCACGCATCCGCTCGCGGCCGCGGTCGTGGCCGGCGCCAACGCGCGCAAGCTCTCGCTGCCGGAAGCCACGGATGTCGTCAATCAGCCAGGGTTGGGTTTGTGGGCACAGGTCGAAGGCCTGCGCACCGGCGTCGGCAGCCGGGCGCTGTTCGAGAGTCGCCAGGTGTCGCTCCCCGCGACGCTGCAAAGCCTGCTGGGCAACAACACCGGGCAAACCAAGATGATCGTGTTGCGTTCCGACGGGCTGGCCGGCGTTCTGTGCGTCCGCGATCAGGCGCGGCCCGAAGCGCAGCACGCCGTGCAACTGCTCAAACGCATCGGCATTCAGCAGATTCTGATTCTGACCGGCGATCATGACGCCGCCGCGCGGCGCGTGGCGCTGCAGCTGGGGATCGACGACGTTCGCGCGGACTTGAAGCCCGAAGACAAGCTGATGGAAATCCGCCGCCTCGCGAAGCTGACGCCGGTCGCGATGGTCGGCGACGGCGTGAACGACGCGCCGGCGCTGGCCGCCGCCACGGTCGGCGTCGCGATGGGCGCGGCCGGCAGCGACGTGGCGCTCGAGACCGCCGACGTCGTACTGATGCGCGACGACCTGCGGCTGCTGCCGCAGGCGATCCACCTGGCGCGGCGTTGCCGCAGCGTGGTGTATCAAAGCCTGGCCTTCGCAGCGGGCGTAGCGTTGCTGCTGATCGCGGGCACGCTGGCGGGCTGGATGTCGCTGCCGGTCGCGGTGGTCTGCCACGAGGGCAGCACGCTGCTGGTGGCGCTGAACGGTCTGCGCCTGCTGCGCGAACCACCGCTCGCGAACTGACCGTGCCCGCTTGTTGCACCTTTTGCAATTCAAACCCGGTGCGAGTGCGGCCGGCAGCCGCCGCAGCGCGCCGTTACACACCTACATCGAGTCAAACAGCGGCTGCTGCGCGTCGCGCTTGGGCTGGCGCCGGCCGAGGTGCTGGTAAGCCAATGGGCGGGCCATGCGGCCGCGCGGCGTGCGGATGACAAACCCGATTTGCAGCAGATACGGTTCGACCACGTCTTCGAGCGTGTCGCGCTCGTGCCCCATGCTGGCCGCGATGGCTTCGATGCCCGCCGGGCCGCCGTCATAGTGATCGAGAAGCGCCTGCAGATACGCGCGATCCAGCCCATCAAGCCCGAGCGAATCGATCTGCATGATCTCCAGGGCCGCGTCGACCGTCGCCGGCGTGAGTGTTCCGTCGCCGCGGACCTCGGCGTAGTCGCGCACACGCCGCAGCAGCCGGTTCACAATCCGCGGCGTGCCGCGCGAGCGGCTGGCGAGCCGCTCCAGCGCGGCGCGCTCGCCGCGCACGTTCAGGATCGCGGCGCTGCGTTCGGCGATTCGGACGAGCTCGGCGACATCGTAATATTTCAGGTGCAGCAGGTGGCCGAAGCGGCCGCGCAGCGCGCCGGAGAGCAGGCCCGAGCGCGTGGTGGCGCCGATCAGCGTAAAGCGGTTGAGCTTGAAATTGACGGTGCGCCCGCCGATGCCGCTTTCCGGCGTGTAGTCGACGCGGAAGTCCTCCATGGCAGGGTAGAGGAACTCTTCGATGACCTTGCTGAGCCGGTGAATCTCATCGATGAAGAGCACGTCGCCGGCTTCCATCTGCGTCAGCAGGCTCATCAGGTCGCCTTGCCGCGTGATGGCCGGGCCGCTGCTGACGCGGATGTTGGCGGACATCTCGTTGGCCAGGACGTGCGCCAGCGTGGTTTTGCCCAGCCCGGGCGGACCATCTAGCAACACATGGTCGAGCGGCTCGCGCCGCGCCAGGGCCGCATCGAGCGCGATGCGAAGTTGCTCGCGGACCGCCTGCTGGCCAATGCACTCATCCAGCCGCCGCGGGCGCAGCGCGTTCAGGAAGCGGTCTTCGTCTGGTGCGGCTTGTGTAAAGACACGCTCGATCGGCATGCGAGCAGAATAGCCGCAAGTCTGCGGACCCGTGTGCCGCGGCTGGAGCGCGGCGCCCCAATTTTGCGAGAGGATCGGTTGACGGTCCGCTGGGCGGCCGTATAGTAACGGATTCCAACTGCGGCAGCGGCGCGAGCGTGCGCCGCCGCGGAGCAGTCTGGGCGTAGTCGCAGGGCACGATTGATGAAGACCGCGAACAATTGCTATCAGGCCCGTACTGCCGACGTCCGGCCGAACTGGTACGTGGTGGACGCGACCGACAAGGTGCTCGGCCGCCTCGCGGCCAAGCTCGCGGGCGTGCTGACCGGCAAGCACAAGCCGACCTATACGCCGCACATCGACACCGGCGACTATGTGATCGTGCTAAACGCGCACAAGATCAAGATAAATGGCAATCGCAAGCCGCAGCAGCAGGTGTATCGCACCTACTCGGGCTATCCCAGTGGTCACCACGAGGTGACGCTGGCGCAGATGCTGCAGCGGCATCCGGAGCGCGTATTGCGCGAGGCTGTCCGCCGCATGATGCCGAAGAATGCGCTGGCGGTACGCATGTTGTCGAAGCTGAAGCTCTACAACTCGGATCAGCATCCGCATCAGGCGCAGATGCCTGAACCGCTGCCATCCTAGGATTTTGGATCGCGTTGCATTGCAATTGCACAGGAGTGACGAGTGACTGACGCTGCCGCCGCCTCGCACCCGATGGAAGCGACTCCCGCGAAGGGCCAGGTCTTTCTGGGCACCGGACGCCGCAAGACCTCGGTCGCCCGTGTACGGTTGGCGCCGGGCGAAGGCAAGATTGTCATCAACGGCCGCGACGTGAGCGTCTACTTCACGGAGCCGCAGGGCCGCAACGCCGTTACCGATCCGCTCACCAAAACCAACGCCGGCAGCCGCTGGAACGTGCTTGTCAACGTGCACGGCGGCGGCATCACCGGCCAGGCCGGTGCGATTCGCCTGGGCATGGCCCGCGCGCTGGTGCTCGCCGACGCCAAGAACGAACCGATCCTGCGCGACGCCGGATTCCTGACGCGCGACAGCCGCAAGGTCGAGCGCAAGAAGTTCGGGCGGCGCAAGGCGCGTCGCCGCTTCCAGTTCTCCAAGCGCTAGGTCGGCGCGGCGCTCTGCGTCGCTTGCCACGCGACCGGCCAGCCGCACCGTGCGCATGGCCGTGGGGCGGCTCACGCCGTACACTTCGCATCCGAAATTTCTCGGCGGAATCGGAGCGTGAGGCGCTTTCATGACGCAAGCCACCGTCGCGCAATTGCGCGAGCACGTCGGCCAGTCGGTGATGCTCTCCGGCTGGGTGTACAACAGCCGCTCCAGCGGCAAGCTGATTTTTCTGCAACTGCGCGACGGCACCGGCACGTGCCAGTGCGTGGTCGAGGCCAGCTCGGTCGGGGCAGACACGTTCGCGCAGGCTGACAAGCTCGGACAAGAGTCCGCGGTGCAGATCGGCGGGCTGGTCCGTGCCGACGAGCGCGGCAAGGGCGGCTTCGAGCTGACTGTGCAGTCACTGCAAGTCGTGCACGCCTGCGAAGGCTACCCGATTACGCCCAAGCCGCACGGCGTCGACTTCCTGATGAACCGCCGGCATCTGTGGCTGCGCTCGCAGCGGCAATGGGCGATCATGCGGGTGCGCTCGACGCTGGTGGACGCGATCCGGCGATTCTTCAATGATCGCGGCTTCGTGCTGATCGATACGCCGATCTTCACGCCCGCCGCCGGAGAAGGCGCGCAGACGCTGTTCCCGGTCGATTATTTCGGCGAGAAGATGTTCCTGGCGCAGACCGGGCAGCTCTACGTCGAGGCGGGCTGCATGGCGCACCGCAACGTGTACTGCTTCGGACCGACATTTCGCGCGGAGAAGAGCAAGACCCGCCGTCACCTGACCGAATTCTGGATGGTGGAGCCGGAGATCGCATTCGCCGATCTGGACGCGGTGATCGCGTTGGCGGAGGAATTGGTGTGCGAGCTGGTGCAGCGCTGCCTGCGCGAGCACCGCGCCGAGCTGGAGCTGCTCGGGCGCGACATCGCGGCGCTGGAGCGCGTTCGCAAGCCGCTCTATCGCATCACGTACAGCGAGGCTGCTGAAATTCTGCACAGCCCGCGGGTGCGCGAGCTGCTCGAAGCCGACCTGCTCGCCGCGCAGCAGCGGGTCGCGCTACTGCGCAAGGAGATCGACGAGAAGGAGGCGCAGCGCGGCGCCGGCGGCACGAAAAAGTGGCAGCAGGAGAAGCTGGCTCAGGAAATCGCCGACGCGCGCGAAGAACTGGCCGATCGCGAGGACGAGGTCCGCAACATCCCGCGGCACATCGAGCTGGCCGCCGGCTTCGAGTGGGGTGGCGACCTGGGCGGCTCGGACGAAACCATCATCGCCCGCCTGCACGATCGACCCTGCTTCGTCACGCACTACCCGCGGCAGTGCAAGGCGTTTTACATGAAACAGAACGAGCAGGACCCGCGCGTGGTCAACAACTTCGACCTGCTCGCGCCCGAGGGCTACGGCGAGATCATCGGCGGCTCGCAGCGCGAAGAAGTCCTCGAGCGGCTGGTGCACCGCATGCAGGAAGAAAAGCTGGACCCTGCCCCGTATGAGTGGTACCTGGATCTACGGCGCTACGGCAGCGTCCCGCATGGCGGCTTCGGTCTGGGCGTTGAGCGCACGCTTGCGTACATCTGCGGGCTCAAGCATATTCGCGAGACGATTCCCTTCGCGCGGCTGATGGGGCGGGTGTATCCCTGAATCGCAAGCGCGGAGCCTGCTTCGCCCGGGCGTCCGCATGAAAACGCTCTCCAAGTTTGACTCATTGCCGGCGGCGGCATAGAGTTATGAGACGGCTGGAGTCAGTTTCTCCCGTCATTGCTCCGTGCCGTCGCTCAACCGAGTCGCGGTGTTTGACGTCCAGTAACTGCTGCGTGTTGGCGGGCTTGGAGAGGAACGACGACGCATCTGGCATCGCCTTCGGCGATGAATCAGGCGCTGGCACGTCGCGTTTCTTGATTCGGATCGGAATTTTGCACTAACGGCACGCGTCGCAATCGCGTGACGCCCATTTTGGTCGACGTGCGGCGCTTGCGTCGGCGCGTCGCGACACCGGACCGTGGCAGGGCTCCCCCGCACGGTCCGGACTTTTTTCTGCCCAGATCCACCCTCGTATCATGCCTCGGTTGCGGCCGCGTCGTTACGCTGCGCGGCAGCGGTCGTGCGCGATACCGGTGGAAGGAACGTGCGAGTTCGAGGGCACGATTGGCGTTGCGGCGCGTGCTACGATTCGCGTGAAGCGCGGCGCGTGGCCGTGCCCTGAGGTCCATCGCCGGGCGCGGCCCGTCCGATAGGATTGGAAAAATCTGGGATGGAACCGCGCTTGCCACCGACTTCGCCGACGACACCTGAAGTTCCCGCCGGGCCGCCTTCGCCGCCGCCGCTGCCGACGACCGACCCGCCACGTCGCACGGCGAGTCTGGGGGTGGGCATGGATCAGATTCGGCCCATGGTGGAGGAAATCAAGGCCCGCATCGCGGACATCGTACAGCGCGAGATCGAAGTCGAGCGGCGCGAGGCGCAACTGTCGCTGGAGGTTCAGCGGCTGCGGCGCGGGGCGGAGGAGGCCGCCGCCCGCGATTTGAAGCTGGAGCGCGTCAAGCTGGCTGAGCGTGCGGCGCAGCTCGATTCCAGTGCTGCGGAATTGGAGCAAACCCGCTCGCGGCTGGCGCGGCTCCAGGACCAGGCCGCGGCGCAGCGGATCGAAGAAGAGCAGGAGCGCCAGCGGCTGGCGCTGGCATTGCGGCGGCTTGAGGAGCGCGAGCAAGCGGCCCGCAGCCGGCGCAACCAGCATCGCGAAATCATCGCCGGGCGGATCGCCGCGCTGCGCGAGCGCGAGGCGCGTCTGCGGCGGGACGCGCAGTCGCAGCGTGAGCAGCTCGAGCGCGAGCGCGCGGCGCTGACGCAGGCGCAAGCCGAACTGGCGGCGGCGCAGGTGCGTTTGAACGAAGCGGCCGCCCAACGGGCACAAGACACGCAGACGCAGGCGCAACTGGAGCAGATCGAGCAGCGTTCGGCGGAGCTGGCCGCGCGGGACGAGGAGCTGGCCAGGCGCGAGGCGGCGCTGGAGCGCGTGCGGAGCGAGCTGGCGCAGCGTTGGGAGCTGATCAAGCAGCGCGAGCAGCAATCCAGCGCCGGAAGCGTCACAATCGCCGCGGCGCAGCAGGAGCTTGCCGATCAAGAGGCGGCGCTCGAGCGGCAGCGTGCGGAAATCGCGGCACTGCAGGCCCGCGGCGAGCAGCGCAGTGCGATTCTCGAAGCGCGCGCCGCCGAGCTTGACGCGCTGCGGCGAGAACTCGAGACGCGCGACCAGGAGCTCAGCGCGCACCGCGAGGCGCTCAGCGCCCGGTTGAGCGGGTTGGATCAGCGGGCGGCGCTGCTGGAGCAGGCCGAGCAGGCCTTGCAGCAGGAGCGCGCGCAGATCGCCTCGCAGGCCGAAGAGGCGGCGCGGGCCAGTCAAGAAGCGGCCAAACGCCGCAGCGAGCTCGAAGCGGAGCTAGCGCGTGCAACGGCGCAATTGGCGGAATATGAGCAAGGCCGCAGCGTGCTGGCGCGGCACGAGCAGGCGCTGGCGGAATTGGGGCAGCAGCAGGCGCAGCTCGCCGCGCGGGCCGCGGCGCTCGACGCCCGAGATTGCGAACTCCAGGCGCAGGCCGAGGCTTTGTCGGCGCGCGAACAGGCGTTGCAGGAGCTGGATGAGCGGCTGCACGAGCGTGAGCAGTCCGCCGCGCAGCGCGCGGAATCGCTGGCGCAGCAGGCTGCGGCGCTGGCGGAGCGTGACGCCGAGGTGGTTGCCCGCACGCAGGCGCTCGAGCACGCGCAGCGCGCGCTGGACGAGATCGGCCGCGAGCAGCAGGCCGCACGTGCGGCGCTGCACGCCGAGGCCGAAGGGCTGGCGGAGCGCGAGCGGCGGCTGAGCGAGACGTACACGCAATTGGCGCAGCGGCAGACCGAGCTTGAATTGCGGGCGACAGAATCTGAGCATCGCGCGCAGCGCTTGCAGCAGGAGTGCGCACAGCTCGAGCAGTTGCGCAGAGAGCTCGAGCTGCAGCGCAGCGCGAATGAGCAGCGCAGCCGCGAGCTGGACGAGCGGGCCGCGACCAGTGCCGCCGCCGCCGAGCTGGCCGAGGCGCAGCGCGCTGCGCAGGAGACGCGCGCGGCCCAGCTGCGGACCCGGCTGGCGGAGCTTGAGCGGGCCAGCGCCGAGATTGACAGCGACCGGGCGCAGCTCTTCGCATTGCAGGAGCGGCTCGAGATCCGCGAGCGCGAGCTGACGCAGCGCGAAAGCCGGGCCGCGGAGGCGCAGCGCGAATCGCTGCGGCGGATCGACGAGCTGGACGCCAGCACGCGCGAGTGCGAGCGGCGGCAGGAAGAGCTTTCGGCCCGTGGGGCGGAGCTGCAGCGCGAGGCGGAGGCTGTGCGACAGCAACGCCGCGCGCTGGAAGAGCGCTCGGCCGAAGTGATGCGCGCCTCGGCGGTCGCCGAGAAGATCGCCAGCGGCGCTGCGCGTCGCGGCGAGCAGCTCGATACGCACAGCCTCGAAGTGCAGGTGCTCTTCCGCGAGCTGGCCCGGCAGCGCTCGCAGATCGAGCAGCGCGAGCAGGAAGCTGATCTGCGGCAGTGTGAAATTACACGCACGCGCAGCGAGCTCGAGCAGCGCGCCGCCAATCTGGAGCTGTCGCGCGTGCAAACCGCGCAGGAGCGCGAGCAGCTTGCCCGCGAGCGCGGCGAGCTGGAGCAGGCGCGGGCACAACTCGCCGCGCAGCAGCGCGACCTGGAGCAGCACGCGGCCCGCTCAACGGCCCTGCGGCAATCGCTGGCGCGGCAGCGGGCCGAGGTCGAGCGGAGGTTGAGCGAGGCCGAGGTGCTGCACCGCGAAATCGGGCAGCAGCGCAGCGAGCTGACGCAGCGCGAATCTGAGACCGAGCTGCGGCAGATCGACCTGACCAAGCAGCGCAGCGAGCTCGAACGCCGCGCACTGGACCTGGAATTCCGCACGCGCGAGCTGGGCGAGAAGCAGCGACGCATCGCGCAGCGCGAGGCTGAGCTGGCGGCGCTCAAGGAGACGCTCGCGCAGCGGCGCGGCGACCTGGAGCGCCGCGAAACCGAGCAGGCGCAGGTGGAGCGCAGCGTTGGGCAGCAGCGGAGCGAACTGGAAGAGCGCGTCGACCAGCTGGCGCGGCGCGAGGCGTTGCTTGCGCCGGTGCAGCGTGAGCTCGAGCTGCGCGCCGCACAGTTGGAGAAAACTGCTGCCGCGCTCGACGAAGGCCGGCGGGCATTGCGGGCCGAAAGTGCCGCGCTCGAAGCGCTGCGACGTGAGACGCGGGCGCTGCAGGAGCAGGCGGCGCAGCGCACGCACGAGCTGGAGACGCGCGAGTTGTCGCTGACGCGGCAGGAGCAGGAAGCCGCCGAGCTGCGCAATCGTCTGCAGCGGCAGGACGAGCACCTGGCGCAGCAACTGCTGGCGCTGGAAGACCGCAATCAGCGGCTGAACGAATTGATGCAGGAGTGCGACGCGCGCGGTCTGCAGGCCGACGAACGCGGCCGCGCCGCCGAAGCGCTGGCGGCGGATGCCGAGCGGCGCCGTGAGGAGAACGCGCTGCTGCGCGATCAGCTTGAGAATCGCGACGCGGAGCTGCGGCAGATCGCGCTGCGCGTCGAGGTCGAAGCGCGGCGCATGGAGCAGGAGCGCGCAGCGCTGCAGGGCGCGGCGCTGCAGCTCGAGCAGCACCGCAACCATTACAGCGGGCAGATGGAGCAAATCTCGACGGTGCTGGCGCTGCGCTCCGAGCAGTTGCAG
>CAZHTF010000023.1:0-39183 GCA_964535305.1 uncultured Planctomycetales bacterium
GGGCAGGCCGGGGGCGTTCTTCGAGCCGCTCGCGCTGGCTTAAGTGCTCGCCGTCGCGGTCGCGATGGTGGTCGCGCTGACCGTCACGCCCGCGCTCAGCATGGTGCTCTTCTCGCGCGGATCCGCCGGCTTCCGCGATCGAGACCAGCACCTGACCAACTTTCACGACCTGCCCGGGCTGCGCATGCAGCTTGGCGACGATGCCGGCTTTGGGCGAGGGAATCTCGACGGCGGCCTTGTCGGTCTCGACCTCGAGCATCGGCTGATACTCGGCGATCGGGTCGCCTTCCTTCACCAGCAGGCTGACGATCTGACCTTCGTGTACGCCTTCGCCCAGGTCGGGCAACTTGAATTCGAACATGTTCCTGACGGCCCTTCGATGCTGGATTGAACCATCCCGGCGGCGTGGCACACGCCGCGCTGCGAAATTGAAACTGTACCCCAAACGCAGCGGGTGTAAACCCGGCGCTGCCGCCTAGGCCGCTGGGCTGTTCTGCGCAGTGCGGGTCGAGACCAGCAGGGCGCGCTCGATGAAATTCGTGTCCACGTCGCCGCGGACGAAATCGGCGTGCTCAAAAATCTTCTTGTGCAGCGGGATGGTGGTCTTGATCGGCTTGACGGCGAATTCAGCCAGCGCGCGGCGCATGACGCGGATCGCCAGCTCGCGCGTCGGCCGGTGCACCAGCAGCTTGGCGATCATCGAATCGTAATACGGGCTGACCGTGTAGCCCGCGTACGCGTGCGTATCCAGCCGCACGCCCGGACCGCCGGGCGCGATCATGTGCTCGATCGGCCCCGGGCACGGGCGGAAATTCTCGTCAGGCGACTCGGCATTGATGCGGCACTCGATCGCCGACCCGCGCTGCTGCACATCGTCCTGCTTGAGTGTCAGCGGCTCGCCGGCGGCGATACGCAACTGCCACTGCACCAGGTCCACGCCGGTCACCAGTTCGGTAACCGGGTGCTCCACCTGAATGCGGGCGTTCACCTCCATGAAGTAGAAATTCTCCTGCTGATCGACCAGAAACTCGCACGTGCCGGCCGAGTAGTAATTGGCGGCCTTGGCCATGCGAACGGCCGCGGCGCACAGCTTTTCGCGCGTGCGGGCGGAGATGTGCGGCGAGGGGGATTCCTCGACCAGCTTCTGATGGCGGCGCTGCAGCGAGCAATCGCGCTCCCAGAGATGCAGCGTGTGTCCGCGGCGATCGGCGAGCAGTTGCACCTCGACATGCCGTGGACGCTCAACCAGCTTTTCGACGTAGAGCGAGCCGTCCTTGAACGCGGCCTCGGCCTCGGCCCGGGCGTTGCGGAAATTGCTGCGGAGCGCCGCTTCGTTGTGCGCCGCCCGCATTCCGCGGCCACCGCCGCCCGCCGCGGCCTTGATCATGACCGGATAGCCGATCTTCTCGGCCACCCCGACGGCTTCGTCCTCGTCGGCGACGGACCCGCCGCTGCCGGGCACCAGCGGCACCTTCGCCTGCTTGGCGAGCTTTCTGGCTTCGACCTTATTGCCCAGCGAGCGCATCGATTCAGCGCTCGGTCCGATGAACTCGATCCGGCAATCGCGGCACATCTGGGCGAAGACCGGATTCTCCGACAGAAAGCCGTAGCCCGGGTGGATCGCTTCAACGTCGGTGATCTCCGCAGCCGAGATGATCGCAGCGGGATTCAGGTACGACTGGGCCGGAGCCTCGCCGCCGATGCAGATCGCGTCATTGGCCAGATTCAGGTACGCGGCGTCGCGATCGGCCCGGCTGAAGACCGCGACCGATTCGATCCCCAGATCGCGGCACGCGCGGATGATGCGCAGCGCGATCTCACCCCGATTGGCCACCAGAATCCGGCTAAACATCAGTTCTCTCAGAGTGGACCAGATCCGACGCTGCTGGACTTCGCCACGGTCACGGCCCGTCAAAGCTAGCTGGGCGTGACGGCGAACAGCGGCTGGTCGTATTCGACTGCCTGCCCGTTTTTTACCAGCACGCGCAGCACGCGGCCCGAGCATTCCGCCTTGATCTCGTTGAAGACCTTCATGGCCTCGACCAGGCACACCACGGTGTCCGGCGACACGGCGCTGCCGACGCTGACAAACGCTGGCGATTCCGGGTCCGGCGAGGAATAGAACGTGCCCACCATCGGCGAGCGGATGAAAGACTCGCTCTCGCTGGGCGGCGTGGTCGCCGCAGGACCTGCCTCGCCCGCGGGCGCCGCGGCGGGAGCGGCGGGAGCGATCGCCAAGGGCGCTTGCGCAGCCATGGGTGCCATGGGTGCCAACTGGGCCGCGGCAGCCAGCAGCGGCTGACCGCGACGGAGGAGGATGTGCGCTTCACCGTCGCGCAGCTCGATTCGTGACAGGTCGTTCGCCGCCATCAATTCGACCAGCGAACGAATATGCTCAATGCTTAGATCCATTCGCATCTCGCGCGAGCCGGCGCAGGGTCTCACCGGCCAATTTCAATCGATATCCAGCGGAAGCGAGGACAGTACCTCGCAGCCGTTCTCGGTCACCAGTACGTCACTTTCGACGCGTACGCCGCCGATGCCGGGCAGGTAGATGCCCGGCTCGATGGTTACGACCATTCCGGCCTTGAGCCGCTCGCGACTGGTCTTGCGAAGCCCGGGCGCTTCGTGCACCGCCAGCCCGATTGCGTGACCGACCGAGTGCGTGAATTCTTTATCAAATCCGGCGTTACGAATGTGCTGCCGAGCCGCGCGATCGACGCTCGCCGCGCTGACGCCCGCTCGAACGGCGGCGACCGCCTTGTCGTGCGCGGCCTTCACGATCGCATGCGCCTTACCCAACCGCGACGGGATGCTACCGGTCCAGATAACACGGGTCAAGTCGCTGACATACCAGCCGCTGCGGGCGCCCCAGTCGATCAGCACGCAGTCGTCGTTCGCGATCACGCGATCGCCGGCGCGGTAGTGCGGCAGCGAGGAATTCGGCCCGCACGCGACGATCGTCCCGAACGCCGGCTCATCAGCGCCCAGCTCGCGCATCGCGTATTCCAGATCGGCGGCGACGGCCCGCTCCGTGCGGCCAGGCTTAACCTCGCTCAGAATGTTCTTGAGCGCGTCTTCCGCGATGCGGATGCTGCTGCGGATGGCCGCGATCTCGCTGGCGTCCTTCACCTCGCGCAGCCTGGCGATCACACCGCTGACCGGTTTGAATGTGATCCCCTTGCCCAGCTTGCGCAGCTCAGCGAACACGGCGACCGAAAGGTGCGCCGGGTCAAAGCCGACGCGCGCCGCGCCGACGCGACGAAGCTCGCGAACCGTGACGTCCGGCGAGCGCTTCTTTCGTAGGACTTTACGGGCGTACGGGGCCTCGAGATCCGCGGTCTGGTCGAAGCGGCTGTCGGTCAGCAGCACGATACGGTCGGGTGTCACGATCGCGCCGCCGTCTTCGCCGCTGAACCCGGTCAGCCAGTATTGCTCGACATGACTGACGACCAGGTAGGCATCGATGCGATTGGCAGTCAGCGCCTGACGCACGCGCGCGATTCGCGCCTGATGCGTCGCTGACGGCGCAGCCTTGCTCCGCTTCAGCGTTTGCATGTCCGTACTGTCATCGCACGGGCGGCGATTGGCTAGGGCCGCGCCGCGCTCGAACGCAAAGCCGCAGCCGGCGGCGGCAGGCCCAGCACGCACAGCACCACGCCCAGGCAAGTCAGGCCGCTGGCCACCAGCAGCCAGGGCTGAGATGGAAGCTGATCCAGCGCGCTGGGCATGCCGCTCTGTTCGAGCCAGCCACGGAAATCGGGCCAGCGCTCGCTGAGGATGCTGATGCCGTTGTGCAGAAAGTGTGCCAGCATTGCGGGCCAGAGCGATGCCGAACGCAGCACCAGCAGGCCCAGCAGCAGTCCGAGCACCGAGGTGGCGACCATGCGGTGGGCGCTGTAATGAAACAGCCCGAACGCCAGCGAAACAATGATCAGGGCCGCGTAGCGATTCAAGCCGTCCCGCACGCCGCTCAGAACAAACCCGCGGAAAAAGAACTCCTCGCAGACCGCCGGCACCAGCGCCAGCAGGAAGACTGCGACGAGCGGCGACGTATCGCGCAGCCAGCCGAGCTGCTGCTCGAGCGCCTGGAGAAACGCGGGATCGAGCGGCATCCAATGCTGCTGCAGCACGATCCAGGCTTTCGCGAGGACCCAGGTGGACGCGCCAAAGCACAGCGCCGCGAAGATTGGAAGCGGCGCGGGGACCCGCAAGCGGAACGTGTCGGCCACGTCGCAGCGCAGATACCAGGCGGACGCGAGCGGCCCGATCAGCAGCAGCGTCGTCAGCGTCAGCGCCACCGCGACCAGGTAACCCGGGCCGTTGGCCAAACCGGATTTGCCCAGGGCCTGCTGGATGTAGAAGTTCAGCGTATACACCAGGGCCAGCAGCAGCAGCGCCTGCGCTACGCTCGGCACACGCCGCGGGCGGAAGAAGCGCCGCTGAAAGAGCGTCTTGATCGAGCCCGAGTCGCTGAAGAGCACCGCCTCCTGACCGAAAAGCTTGGCGGCGACGGCGACCGCAGCGCCGGCGTACAGGCTGGTCGAAAGCGCCACCAGGAAGATCGCGTTGTAGTCAAAGCGGCCCAGGAAAAGGTCGCGCGTCAGCACCACGATATTCGCCACCGGCATGACCAGGATCGGGCCTTCCAGGCGCGTGCCCGGCAGGATCCCGACCACCCCGGGGATCATCGCCGCCACCATCACCGGCATGATGTAGTTCTGCGCTTCCTTGAAGCTGCGGGCGAAGCTGCAGACCGCCAAGAGCAGCGCGCTGAACATCACCGCCATCGGGATCAGCAGCACAAGGATCCAGGGCAGCGCCGAGAGCGGGAAAATGAATTGCTCGCCCTGCGTCAGCACCTGCCCGAGCCCGCCCAGGTAGATCGTGCCGCCGATCGAGACCAGGTTGAGCACGGCGCTGAGCATGCCAATCAGCGTGACGACAATGAACTTTCCGGCGATCAGCTCGACCGTCGCGACCGGCGCGACCATCAGCGTCTCGAGCGTGCCGCGCTCGCGTTCGCCGGCGGTAAGATCGATCGCCGGATAGATCGAGCCGGTGATGGTCATCAGAATCAGAATCAGCGGAACGATCTGGCCCAGCGCGGCGCCCGCCATCCGCTCGGCCGAGGCGATGTTCTCGTCCTGCACGCGCAGCGGACGGATGAACTCCGGCTCCAGCCCGACCCGCGCCAGCCGCTGCTCGACCGTGCGGCGATTGGCGCGCTCCAGCACGCCGCGCAGCCCGGGCGCCGCGAAGCGTGTGCTGCGGACTTCGCTTTCGTCGAAGATCAGCGTCACTTCAAGCGCGCCGTCGGCTTCGAGCGCCTGCAGCGGGCCGCTCAGCGTCACACCGACGTGCGCGCTGCCTTCGCGGACCGCTTCGCGCACCTGCGGTTCGACGACGATGCGAAACGGCGGCGGCCGAGCCCGCACGCCGGCGCGGGCCGCGCTGGATGCGCCTTCGGCACGCAGCTCGCGCTCAATCTCCGCGCGCGTCGCCCTGCCGGGCTCGTTCGTGCCCACTAGCGTTTCGGCGGGCGCGTCAGGCTGATCCAGCTTGCGGGCCGGGTCCGAGTCAATCAGACGCCGCAGCCAGCGCTGAACGTTCTCGTCGGCGACCGCAACGGTGTATTCCTGACGCACCAGGAAGCTGACCTGCACCTCGAGCGCCTGCAGCGAGCCCAGCATCAGCGCCGGGTAGAGCACCATCGGCACCAGCACCATCGCGATCACGGTGCGGCGATCGCGGAGCGTGTCGACCAGCTCCTTGCGCCAGATGGTGTTAACCCGCCAGAACCGGCTCATCCGCGCCTACCAAGGTAAGGAAGATTTCGCTGAGTCGCTGCTGCCCGGTGCGCTGCCGCAGGCTCTCCAGATCGCCCTCAGCAACCAGCCGACCGCTGTGAATCAGGCCGATTCGCCGACACATGCTCTCGATTTCGTCGAGCGCGTGCGTCGAGAGCAAGATGGCCTTGCCGCGCTGCGCCTGCGTGCGGATCAGGCTGAGAATCAGGCGATTGCTGAGCACGTCCAGCCCAAGCGTGGGCTCGTCCATAATCAGGATCGGCGGATCGGCGATCAGGGCGCGGGCGATGTTGGTGCGCTGCTTTTGCCCGGTGGAGAGCGCCCCGCAGCGCAGCCGCACGAACTCGCGCATGTCGAGCCACTCGATCAACGCTTCGATCCGCTCGCGCCCGGCCTGCCGCGAGAGGCCGTACAACGTCGCGAAATAGTCCAGAAACTCGATCGGCGTGAGCCGTGCGTACAGCCCGGTATTGGCGGTCAGGTAGCCGATGCGGCGTTTGACCGCGTTGGGATCGTCGGTGACATCCTGCCCGGCGATGAAGACGCGTCCAGCCGAGGGCCGCAGCAGGCCGGTGACCATGCGCAGCGTGGTGGTCTTTCCGGCCCCGTTGGGCCCGAGCAGGCCGTAGATTTCGCCGGGCAGCACTTCGAACGAGACGCGGTCAACGGCGACCTTCTCGGTCCCATCGGGGTTGGGAAAGAGCTTGGTGAGGGCCTCGATACGGATCATCAGCGCTCCCGCCCCGCGCCGCCCTGGGTTGCCGCCCCCGGGCGGATCAGGCGGGACTGCTCGGCGCGTGGCGAGGAAATGATAGCATCGGGTGATCGCCGCCGCGCGGTTGAGGCGAAATCGCCGCCGCGGGCCGAGGTGCACCGCGGCGGCTCAGGGCGAAGAAATCAGAGACCCAGATTGCGCTTATTCTGGTCGACCATATCCTTGAAGCTGTTGGCGCTGTCGGTGAACTGCTTTTCGAGCGCGTTGTACTGGCTCTCGGCGTAATTCTTGATGAAATCCGTGGCGCGGCCGACACACGCCCCCAGGCCCGCGAAATCCACGCCCCAGTTGATCGTGTTGCCCAGGATGTCATTGCCCCACTTTGCGAATCCGTGGCGATCGTCCCACTTCTTCCACCACTCGATGAATTTCTTCATCAGCAGCAAACCCTTCAGCAGCGCGCCGCCGGTATTGATCAACGTCTCGGCGCTGACGCTGCCGATCAGCGGCAGATCTACCTTGGTGACCTCGCGCTCCTTGAAGATGATGTTCGCCACCACCAAATCCGGAACGTGCGTGTGACTGTTCACCGTGATGCGGAAGCGATTCAGCGCCGGGACGCGCTCGGGCGGATTCTTCATCTGCTCTAGCGTCTCGAGCCCGAACTCGGTCAGCAGGAACCACTGCATCATGCCCGGCTGGAACAGGTCCTGCTCGCGATGCAGCATGTACTCGTCCAGCAGCCCCTCGCCGAAGGCCAACTCCTGGATCTCGAATGCCAGGTTCGTCAGGAACGAGCCGAACGGCTGCCCGTCGACGTTGCTGTCCTCATAGCGATGCCCGTGCTCGACCCACAACCCAGGCTCGGAGTGAAACGGCTTGGCCGCCGTCATGCCATCCACGCGCGGCAAGCCGCGGAAGCAGTCGTGATTGCCGTAAATGTGCGTCGTGCCGACACGCGTGAACGCATCGATCACGGCCCGGTTCCAGAGACCCATGTCGCGGTTACGACCCGTTACCCGCCCGGCCAGAAGCTGCGTATCTTCGGTGCGACCTTGCGAATCGGTGCGCAGCGGTGCCTCGAATGCGTGCACCTGGTTGATCCGCCGCTGCGTCTCCGTAACCAGGTAGCCGCTACCGCGATTGGCGTCCCAGCCAAAACGCGTCGGCGGCATGTACTCGTAGGGCAGGTTCGCAGTCTTGAGCTGACCGGTCATTCCCCCGCCGATCGAACCCGGACCCGGCGCCGGCGGCGTGAACTTGGGCACCTGCCAATCCGTATCCGGAAGCCCGAAATTCCAGCTCTCCTCCGGCGGCGAGATCTCCGGCTGACCGTCGGGCTTGTCCTTCTCGCTGTCGCGACGAATCCACAGATCCGGCCCGTTGGCGTTGATCCCGCCCAGGAAGAGCTGCACGAAGCCGCGACCGACCATCTTGGCGGCACTGGCGAATCCGCCGTCGCCGCCCTTGGCCATCAAGTTCTCAGAGATCAGCCCGGGGGCCTGCTGATCCGGACGCGTTGCGAACGCGAAATCCTCGAACAGAAAGCGGCGATTGGCCCAAAGCTCGTACAGATCGCCAGTGTGGAATACCTCGATCGGGGCCCGTTGCTGACGCTTCTGCTGATTGATCACATTCAGAAAACGCAGCAGGTCGCGGGCAGGCGCAGCGCTGACGCGCTCGTACGACTCTTGCGCCGGCGGCGTCCCGGGATCGGGATTCAGGCTCGTGCCGAAATTCGCATCGGCAACGTCCTTCACAATTCCCGGAATCATCGACTTGAGCTCTTCCTGCACGCCACTACGCTGCGGCGGCGGCGTGTTCGTGTCGGTCTCGAAGCCGTAGAACCAGTTGAACAGCGCGTCCTTCGTGCGGCCGTAGCCCTTCTCCGGGAAATTCTCGTCGTACTTGCGGACCATGCGGCGGTAGTCGTCCTGCGTGAACTCGAACATGTAATAGCCGACCTGCAGCAGCGCCTGAATGGCCTTCTTGGTCGCATCCATCGCGGTGGCCAGGAAGCCCTCGCCCTCCGCGTCGAACGGATTGCTGAACGCGCGGCCGGTGTTCCACTGCGGCAGCTTCAGCCGCGGCGCATCGCCTTCGAAGAAGTCACGGATCAGCTGGCGGTCACGCCAGGAGAGCCACGGCGTCTGAATCGCGGGCAGGCGATAGTCGCGCTTGAGCTGGTGCAGCACCATGCTCTTGACCATCTGCACGCGGAACAGACACTCGTCCGTGGCGTACTCGGGATCGCGCTCATCAAACTTGCGCGGCAGGTGCATGTCCGGGAAGAAGATCTTGAGCCGCTCCGGATCGGGACCGTCCTCCGACACGGCCTTGGCCATGATCAGAATCTTGAAGCCCGCATCCGTCACCGCCTGCTGAAGCTGATGCGCGAGCGGCGTGAGCGCTTCGTCAAACTCCTCGGAACAGCCCTTCACGAAGCCCGCGTTGTCGGGCGTCTGGAAATAGCACAGGAATACAAACTGCCCTTCAATGATCCCGAAATAACGGGCCGGCTCGCGACGGAACCCTGACCTGCGGCTGACGTCCAGCACGCGCTTGTCGCCCCAGAAGCCGATGTCCATCTTCACCACGCGGATCGCGCCGGGCTTGATCAGGTTGAAATCGTCGGCGTTGACGCGCTCGTTCGGCGCAACCTGCACCGTCGGCGCAAACTGCGGGTTGCAGCGCACGCCTTCAATCACCATCTCATCCATGTAATAGCCGTAGTGCTCGCCTGGCGGCGGGTGGTACTCGCCGATCGCCGTGCGCTTCTCCGGACCCGGCTCCCACTTCTCGATGAACTGCTCACCAGGCTCCGGCGGCGTCGGCGGCTGCGGCTCGGGCGGCTGCGGCTCCTCGACGCGAATCTCGAGATTGCGAATGCCCTCGCGAAAACCCTTGTAGAAATCGCACTGGCGGTAGTTCTCGCCCGTGCCCAGCGGGGTGCCCGAAGCGTCCGCGTTGCGATGGTCGCGATTCTCCAGCGCGGTGCTCGCTGACTCGCCTGGGGATTCGAAGGGCGCCATCAGCTTGTGACACGTGCGAATGCCCGACTGGCACGGGAAGCCGCCGCGGGGCCACTCACTCGAACTGATGCTGCGGCGCGGATCGCCGGCGCGGGCCCCGACAAGCTGATCATGAAGCTGCTCGAGCAAGCCGCGGATCACGCTCTTCGAGCGATCGGTGTAATCCGGCAGGACGAAGAGCTCAACGCGCCGGTTGGTGACATTGCCTGAATCACCGCCGTCCGGATCGCTGGCCTTACCGGTCGAACTGTTCTCGGCTGCCAGCTCGTGCCCGTTGGGCCCGTCCTTGGGATTGAAGTCGGCGCAGGCGTTCCGCGCCAGCAGCGCGCCCTTGGCATTCGCGCTGAGCAGGTTGTTGATCGCCTGCGAGCGGCGGTCGGACAGGCCCTTGTTGTAGGAGTACGGCGCGCACATGTCGGCGTGCGCGAACATCACGATCTTGCGTTCGACGCCCGCCGGCAGCGGATTCCCATCGCGCGTCGGCGCGACCATCGCGGCGTCGACATCCGGGCCGATCGTGGCGCTTTCGGCCGGATTGACGAAGGCGCGCGGGTCGTTCACGGTGAAAGCTTTGCCCGGCTCGTCAAATTTGAAGAGCGTGCCCGGGATGATGTACTCGATCACCTCGCCGCGAATGATCGGCGGTCGCGGACGCGGATCGGTCTTCTTGCCGGGCATGTCCTTCTTGATCGGGATCTTCTTGAGGATCCAGGTCTGCTCGACGCGCTCCTTGGTCCACTCCTTGAAGATCGGCAGCTTCTCGGTCGGGCTGAGCGGATCGACCAGCCGCCAGATGTGGCCCTTGTCCGCGGCGACATAGACGAAGATCGGCCGCGCGTTGCACTTGTCGAGCGTCAGCTTGGCGCTAAAGCTGATGCCGTCGGGCCCGATGCTGCCCGAGACGGCGGCCGAAGGCACTCCGGGAATCGTGGGAATCGAGCTCATCTAGTCGTGCTCCCGTCGAAGATCGCGCTGCGCGCCGCCGCTACGGGCACTCGCCCCGGCGCACCTCCATCGTCGCACTCTCGCCGCGCGGGCAACCGCGTCACTCCTGGGTCTTCTGCCAGGCCTGGGCCCACTCGCGATGCTTGGGGCTGTTGCTGGCGGCCCATTTCTGGGCGGTCTTGTTGTTGCGATCGGTCCACTGCTGGTAGAGGGCCATGTTCTCATTGGCCTCGCCCTCGAGCCCAGCCTGGAATGACTCGGCCTGCGAGACGCTGAGCCGCACGTGCTGCACGCCGGCCTTGGCCGAGGCCTTCGCCCCCTTGGCTGCCGGCCCGCCCTGCGCAGTCTGCGACTTGAGCGTCGCCGCCCAGGATTGATCCTGTTTGAGCGATTCGATCACATTGGCGGCCTTGGCGGCGTAAGGCTCGAGCTCGCTGATCTTGCCCGCGGCCCACTGCTCAATCCGCCCGACCGCGGCCTGCACATCGGCCCGCTGCCCATCGGGGAATTTGCCTGGCTCGGCGCCGTATTCCTGCTTCCACTTCTTGGCGTCCGCGGCGCGCTCGTCCATTTTCTTGGAGATCAACTCGTTCTTCTTGCGCTGCGCGGCCTGCTTCTGCGCGACGACGTCGAGCGCCTTCTCAAAATCCTTATCGAGGAACTCCTGAGCCGCGGCCACCTCGGCCTTCACCTCGACCAGCTTGCCCTTGAAGCCCGGCTGACCCGCCTCCGCGAGCTGCTTGATGGCCTCCTGGTGATCGAGCAACTGCTTCTTGGCGTCGGCCTTCAACTTGTTCATATCCAGCGCGTTGCGCAGCTCCGCGTCCTTGGCGGCCTGGGCCTTGTCGGCCTGCACACGGCTGCGCCACATCTCGGCGTCCCGCAGCTTGGCGTCAGACTCGGCCTGCTTCTGCTGGCCCCAGGCCTTGCCGTCGTCGGCCACGTCATTCGCCCAGGTCTCGATCGTCAGCAAGTCGTTCTCGATCGTGCTGCCGCCGCCGCCTGCGGTCTGCAGTTGCTGCGCCTTGTAGGTCGTGTAGGCTTTCAGCTTCTGCAGCATGGCCTGCACGCTGCGTTCGTCCAGGGGTTTGTCGGCCATCTTGTTTCCTCAAGCGCCTTACGTGCCGCGCGGCGCGGTTTCAGCAACCGTGTATTTTCTTGAGCGCCGCGATCGTTTCGTCATCCAGTTGACCGGTGAGCCCGACGGACGACAGCACCGGCCCGAGAACAGCGCCGGCGATGTCGCCCAGCGGGCCGGCCCCGCCGCTGAGCAATCCACCCGGCGCGGTCATCCCGCCCAGCGGACCGCCGGCGTCCGGCGGCATCGAGCCCTGCTGCTTGCACCAGGCCTGGAACTCCATCACCGCGGCGGCGAACTCGGGCGTCTTCTTGTTGGTCTTGGGTTGACCTGCGTCGAAGCCCATGCTGTTCAGGCGCTGCGCCGCGGGATACACGTTTGGATCCGTGTCGCTGGGAAACGCGACGTCCCCGAAAATGCCCGCCACCGCTTTCACCGCCGACCCCGCCACCGACGTCGCGGTCGCCATCGCGGTTTTCGCCAGGCCGCCGAGCGCGCCTTTCGCGGCCCCTGCGACACCGGCCCCGCCGCTGATTCCGCCGCTCAGGCCGCCACCGGCGCTGGCCTTGCCGCCGCTGCTGGTGGCGCTGAATCCGCCGGAGAGCCCGCCGCTGACGGATCCTTTCGCCGCGCCGAGGACGCTGCCGGCGGCGCTTTTGGCCGCGTCCAGCAATCCCGATGCGCCACCCTTGACCGCGTCCACCACGCCGCTGACCGCGCCGCCGACATTCAGCTCCGGCGCCTTGACCGGGTCGCCCATCGGCAGCGGCCGCAGAAATCCGATCTGCAGCCGGCAGCGCAGGTTGTCCTGCGGCAGGATCAGGTCGGCTTCGAGCAGCGTATGCGGCACCTCCTCCTCGATCACGCCGTCCGCGCTGGTGACGGTCCCCTGTTGCACATACGTGCCGCGAAAGCTCTGCCGCGCCTTGATTTCGTAGGGCTTGTTGGCCATCGGCTTGCCATCCTGCGTCTGCAGCTTGAGCCGCAGGAAGCGCTTGTTCCGCACGACGTGAAAATCATGCCAGGCGTCGGTCGGGCGCGGCTCGGCCTTGTCCTCCAGCTCCGGGATCGCAATCTCGTCGTCGGGCGCAAGCGTGTTCGGATTCACGCGCTCCTGCTTGAGCTGCGAATTCTCGCCAGCATTCCAGACCTTGGCTTCCCAGTCGGTGAAGCCGTACAAGGCGGCAACGGAACTGACCGTGTCGCCCTCCTTGACGCGGTGGATCCCAGTCTTGGGACGTCTCAGTGCTCCGTACGGCATTCGCGTCCTCCCAAAACGCGCCGCCCGATCGGCGCGGCGCACGCGGAACTACGGGAAACTCGGCGGCGTCGGCAAAGAAGATGCGGAAGACCCAGCCGACGGCGTGCTGCCCGCGCCGCTGCCGCTGCTGGGCGAGGCCGGCCCCGCCTCCCAGGTCTTGGCGTCCAGATCTGGAAACCGAACCTCGCAACTGCCCGGATCGATCCCGCGAATTTCGGCTTCACCCTTCGCGTTCGTGCGGCCGCGCGCGACCTTGGTCCCATCCGGCAGAAGCACGACGTAACGCTCGCCAGCCAGCGGCAGGCCGTTGTCGTCCCACAGGCGGATGCCGATCCAGTGCTTGGTGATCGGCGGCTCGGTCTCGTCGAGAATTGGCGCCGTCTCCAGCGGCTCGAACTCATGCGGCTGGCTTTGATACGTGAAGTCTTTGCCCGGGTCGCCGGTCGCGGCTTCGAGCGGCGCCGCCGCATCGGTGCAGGTCGCCATCGTCGCCGCCTGCGCCGCGCCAGCCGAGCCGCCGGAGTTGATCTTCACCAGCGGGCCGCTGATGTCGACGCCGGCCGGACCAATGACGACAAACGCGCCGCCGCACTTAAGCGTGAGCTGCGCGGTCGCCTCGACAACGACATTCGTCGCCGAAAGCTCGGCATAGCTGTCACCCAGGTACTGCGCCTTGGCTCCGACGCAATACAGGTCGCCGTCCGCGCCGATGGCGGCGTTGCCGGCGACACCGACGGCGTAGTCGCCCTCAACCTTGATCGAGTATTTGCCCTTCACGTTCAGCAGGTCGTCGCCGCCGACGCTCAGATTCTCCGAGCCGACCGAGGTCTTGCGGGCGCCCTTGACGATCTCGTGCTTGTCTTTGCCGGTCCAGCGCTTCTCGACTTCCTTGATGCGAACGTCCATGTCTTTCTGCGCGTGGACGAAGATCTGCTCGGAGTCTTTCTTGTCCTCGAAGCGCAGCTCGTTGAACCCGCCGCCGCCCTTGCTGGAGCGCGACTTGATCGTCGACTTGGTTTTCTCCGCGGGCAGCGGGTACGGCGGCATGTTGTCGTTGTTGTAGACGCGGCCGACGATCATCGGGTAGTCGGCGATGCCGTCAAGGAAGTCGACGATCACCTCCTGGCCAACGCGCGGCAGTTGGATCATGCCGTAGTTTCCGCCGGCCCAGCCCTGGCTGCAGCGCACCCAGCAGGAGCTGTTCTCATTGTGCGTGCCCTCCAGGTCCCAGTGGAACTGCACCTTGACGCGGCCGTAGCCTTCGTCGTCGGTGTAGATCTCCTCGCCGCTGGGCCCGACCACCAGGGCCGTCTGGATTCCGGCGACGACCGGGCGCGGCGTGACGCGCGGCGGGCGATACGGCACGTCCGCAGGAATGGCGCGCACGTCGGCTTCGTATTCGGGTGGGCGATTCTCGCCAGTCTCTTCTTGCTGCGCCTGGCGCTGCGAGGCGCGGTGCGAGATGTGCGTCACCAGGAATTCGCGGTTGAGCGCCTCGCTCGGGTGCTCCTCGAGCGTGAACTTGAAGCCACTGATCAGGCAGCGCACCAGGCTGGCGAGCTGCACGACGCGCTTGGTACACTGCTGCTCCTCGAGCCGCGTCTGCGCATAGCGATCGCCAAGGGCTTTCTCGAAATAATTCCCCGGATATTCGCACAACTCCAGCGACGTGTATTCCTTGGCCTTTGCGGTGGCACGCAACTCGGTCGCCGGCTGCTTGAAGTTGTAGCCCTCCAGGCAGATCGCACCAATCTGGATCTCCTGCTGATCGCGAACGTGGTAGATGAACTCCTTCTCCGGAACCAGCCCGCTCGGGTCGCGATAGGGAAACTTCGCCGCGCCCGGCGTCTCCACGTGCGCCACCGGGCTATCGCCCAGCACCATCTTGTGACCGTCCGCAGCGTGCTCGAAATAGTAGAAGATTCCCTCCTGCTCCATCAGCCGCTGGATGAAGTTCATGTCAGATTCGCAGTACTGCACGACGTATTCAAGCGCGTCGTATTGCCCCTGCAGCGCCAGGCGATAGCGATCCTCCGGAATGCCCGCGTCCGCCAGCACCTTCTTGATCACGCCGGGGATCGACATGTCGGCGCAGTTGTGCGCCTGGAAGATGCGCGACTTGATCCGCTTGGTCAGCAGCCAGTGCATCGGCACAATCTCGGCCGCGTAGTGCGAGACGTTCGAGCCTTCGCCGATCCGCTCGAAACGCCGAACGATCCCGTTGACGAAGCGCGACCCGTGCCGTCCGGCGATTTCGAGGAAGCAGGGCTTGCCGATGACGGCGTTGAAATCGATGTTGTGATCGTCGCTGACCAGCTCGACGCGGAACTCGTAGAGCTGGCTGAGGCCCTCGGTGCCGGTGAACCCCGACACTTTCAGCTCCTGCGAGCTCAGCTCGCCGGCCTGGAACGTGAAATCGGCGACGTTGGCTTGTCGCACTACAGGTTCTGGCACGCGCTATCTCCCGGGTTCACATTCCGACTCTTGCAAAAGCGACGCTCAACCCGCAGCTTCACTTCAACCGCCGATCAGCACTGTCATCTCGCCCAACGCAATCACATCCGGCGGTCCGGTGCAAGTGGCCTGATCGCCCATCCGCGCCGCCGGCATCATCCCGATCAATACGGTCGTGGAGCCCGGCGGCATGATCGGACCGCCGACGTGCGGGACGACGCCGGTCACCATTGGGCAGACGTGCATGTCTCCAGCGCGGGCCGCGGGCTTGTTGCCGATCAGCACGGTCGGCTCCCCCAAAATGATCGAGCCGCCGTGCGAGGTCATGTCGCCCAGCCGTGCCGCGGGCTTGCCGCCCCCAGGCGCGGCGGGCGGACTGACGGGCGCGGGCGTTGGCGCCGGACCGTGGGCCGCCTCGTGCTGATCCTTGGCGTCTTCCCACGCCGCCTGCTCCTCGTCCGTCTTGGGCTCTTCCGGCGGAGGCGGAAAGTCTTCAAAGTAGGCAGCCATTTCCTCGGGGCTTGCGGCCATGAGGGCTCTCCGTGGTCAGCGCGCTTCTAAAAGTTGATGCGAGTCCGCAGGGTTGACGCCACATTGTATGCTAAATGCGCCGTTCGTCCAGCGCCGCTTCGCACGAGATTCTGCGAACCTTCGGAATGGCCGCGGCATGCCGCTTGCCCGACGGCGTGTGGCTGGGTACGACAATGCAGCGTGACAGGCGACCGGCAGCGCTGGTGCTGGCCAGGCGCCCCCCGCGCAACGCCCAACAAAGGAGTATTCGAGCATGACACGCAGGATAACTTCGACGACGTTGATGCTCGCCGCGCTGGCGCTCACCGCTATTGCGCAAGAAGGGAAACCCGCCGACCCGCCAAAGGAAGCCGCCGTGGCCCTGCCCATGTGCCCGGTGATGGAGGAGCTTGCTGACCTGAGCATCTTTGTCGAAAGCGACCAGGGCCCGGTCTTCCTCTGCTGCGCGGAGTGCAAGGACAAATACAGCAGCGACCCGGCAAAGTACGCCGCCAACCTAGAAAAGCAGCGCGATTTGCTGGAAAAAATGCCCAAGACCCAGGTCCGCTGCCCGGTCAGCGGAAAGGCTGTCAGCAAGGACGCATTCATCGAGGACGCCGGCAAGAAGATCTCCTTCTGCTGCAAAGCCTGCCCCGAGGGCTACAAAAAAGAGCCCGCCAAGTTCAGCAAGAAGCTCGCCAACGCATACACGTACCAAACGCGCTGCCCCGTCAGCGGCGAGCCGATCGACCCGGCGGTCTTTCTCGACCTGAAGACCAAGCAGCGGATTTACTTCTCAGACAAGGAATGCGTAACCAAGTTCAATAGCGAGCCCGCCAAGTACGTCGAGAAGCTGGCCAAGATGGGCGTGCACGTGGACGCCGAAAAGGTCGGGAAGAAGTAACCCGGGCCTGTCGTGAAACGCCGAACCCGCATGGCGCTGGGGCTCGCCGCCGGCATGCTGGCGGCTTGGCCGATCGCGGCGGAGCGGGCGTCTGGCCAGCAGCAACCGAGCAGCCCGCAAGCGGCGCCCGTATCGCAGTCGCCGCCGGCAACGGCCGCAGCACCACCGGCGGCGCCGCCCACGACCGCGCCGGCGGGAACGGTGCTCAATGCGCTTTGCCCCGTGATGACCTCCGAACCCGCCCTGGCTGAGTTCGTCGTCGAGTACGACGGACGCCGGGTCGCGTTCTGCTGTGGCATCTGCATCCGGAAGTTCACCGCCAACCCGCAGCGCTACCTGGCCCGGCTGCCACAGTTCGCGTCAGCCGGCGAGGCGTCGGGCGGCACGCGCGACGCATCCGCGCCGTCCGCGACGCCTGCTCAGCCTGCCGCACTGGCCGCCTCGAGCGAAACGCTGGACGTGGGTACGTCGGTCATCGGAACGCTGGATCAGCCGGACCTTGCGGAGGAGGAACGGCCGGCGCTCCTGGGCCGGCTGCATCCGGTCATTGTGCATTTCCCTTTGGCCGGCGCGCCGCTGGCGCTATTGGCGTGGGTGCTCTGGCGCGTCAGCGGCGCCCGCGGCTTGGCGCTCGCGGATGTGCCGCCGCTGCTGGCCGCGACTCTGGCGTCCGTCATGGCGGTGATCAGCGGGAATGTGGCCGAGCAATCCACCGCATTCGGGGCCAGCCTGCAACCGATGTTGGAGCGGCACGAGCAGGTCGGGACGGCGACAATGATCGCACTGCTGCTGCTCAGCGGGCTGCGGGCCTGGTGCCTGCGCTGGCAGACGCGCGTGCTGCACGGAATTTACGCCGCCGGCCTGTTCCTGGTGTGTGCCGGCCTGGGCTGGGCCGGCTTTCTGGGCGGCGGCCTGGTGCACGGACCAGATCATCTTGGCTGGTAGCCGACGCGCATTTTTCGCCCGCGGATTCGACCTGCCGGCGTGCTGCAGGCCGGCTACTCGTCTGTCCGCGCTTTGACAGACGGTCCGCGACCGAAAAGAATATACAATAGAGGGAGTTGCGTTCGCGGGGGCGCGTTAGGAAGACTTATGAACATGCTGGCGCTGCTTGCCTTCTCGCCGTTCGACCCGATGCACATGCTGGTCATCGGCGTGGTCGCGCTGCTTCTGTTCGGCAAGCGGCTGCCCGAAGTCGGACGCTCGCTGGGTCGCGGAATCTCCGAGTTTAAAAAGGGTCTGAAGGACGTTCAGGAAGAGCTGAGCAAGGAGGAGCCGCACGTTCCGCCACCCAAGCTGCATCCGCCGAGCGAGACACACGCGCGCTCCGAGCAGCGCGTGCCCGCCGAGCACGAAGCCCGCTGATCGACGACCGCAACGTCGCCCAGAACCGCACGGGGGCCGTTGGCGTCCGATAGATCGGGCCTCCCGCACGCTGACCACGAATTTTCCAGGACAGGCTGATCCATGCCGCGAGCGATGCGTATTCTCTAAATAGAGTGCCGCGCGGCGGCTGCCGCACGTCGCAGCCCAGCGATCCGTGGCATTGTGCGCGCTTGTCGGAGCTGGCGGACGCATGCATCCTTTCGACTCACTGATGGAGCTCGACACCCCCGACGTGCGGCTTGACTGCGCCGCGCTGCACCTGGCGCGGGACGTCTATCCGCACGTGGCGCTGAGCACTTACCTGCAGCAGCTCGACGAGATCGCCGAGCAGGTCGCTGCCCGCCGCCCGGGGCTGGGCGCGGCGCAGCGCTACCGCGCGCTGCGCGAGGTGCTGGTCGCAGAGCTGGGCTTTCGCGGCAACGCGGACGATTACTACAGCGCCGAGAACAGCTATCTGAACCGCGTGCTGGACACGCGCATCGGCATCCCGATCAGCCTCGCGATCGTCTGGGTCGAGGTCGGCCGGCGGCTGAACTGGCCGATCGCCGGAGTCGGCTTTCCCGGGCACTTCCTCGTCCGCATCGACGACCCCGAACGCTTCGTCATGGTCGACCCGTTCGGCGGCGGCCGCTCGCTGGCGATCGACGATTGTCGCAAGCTGCTCGCTCAGCAGTTCGACGGAAAGCTGACCTTCGCCTCTGCTTTCCTCGAGCCCTGCGACACGCGCAGCACGCTGATCCGCCTGCTCAACAACCTCCGCACCATCTACACCATCCGCCAGGAATGGCGCCGGCTGGTCGAAGTGCTGCGACGCCTTGACGCCGCCGAGCCCAACAACGGCCGGCACCTGCTCGAGCTCGCCGACGTGCTCTTCCGCATCGGCAGCGTCCGCGGCGCACAGGCCTGCATGGCCGAATCGCTGCGGCGGCAATCCTCCGACGATGAGCGCGCCAACGTGCAGCGCAATTGCGAGCGGCTGCAAGCCGCGATCGCGTCGCTGAATTAACGACAGTTGCGAGTAGCGAGTAGCGAAGAACGAGTTACAAACGAAAGACTGCGTCGATTTCAGCCGCGCGAGCGTGACCGAATCTGCCTCTGCCTCCGCGACTCGTTCTTCGTTACTCGCAACTGGCTTAACTCGTTTCTCGCTACTCGAAACTCGCAATTTTTCGCTATAGTGCTCCGCTGCGGAGCGCGCGACGTCGGCGCAACGCGCCGCCAGCCCCGCGGACACACTTCGGAGATGCACGCATGCCCGGCTCACTTTACGCGTTACTGAATCAGCGCTACGGTCGCCGCATCGACGCGTCCACACGCCGCGAATTCCTGCGGGCGACGCTAACCGGCGCCGCGGGCCTGCTGCTGAGCAGCCACGTCTCCGGGCAGCCCGCCAAGTCCACTGGCAAGCGCGTGGTCATCATCGGCGCGGGATTCTCCGGGCTCGCCTGCGCGCACGAGCTGCGCAGCGCCGGATACGACGTCACCATCCTCGAAGCGCGCAACCGCGTCGGCGGACGCGTGCTGAGCTTCGGCGATTTCGTCCCCGGGCGAAACATGGAGGGCGGAGCCGAACTGATCGGCTCCAACCACCCCACCTGGGTTGCCTACAAAGAGAAATTCGGCTTCGAATTCCTCGACGTCGAAAGCGACGACGAGCTCGAATATCCGATCGTCATCGGTGGCCGCAAGCTGACCTCCGAGATGTCTGCCGCGCTTTGGGAAGAGCTTGAAACCGCGTTCGCCAGCATCAACAAGGACGCCGCCCCGATCGACGCCGATGAACCCTGGAATTCGCCAAACGCCGCCGAGCTCGACAAGAAGACCGTTGCCGATTGGATCCATGAGCAGAAATTCGCCGAGCTCTGCAAGGCGGCCGTCACCGCACATCTCGCCGGCGACAACGGCGTCGCGACCGAAAAGCAGAGTTACCTGGGGTTGCTGACGGCTGTAAAGGGCGGCGGGCTCGAGCGCTACTGGACCGAGACCGAGGTCTATCGCCTGAAGGGCGGCAACGAGCAGCTCGCCAGGAAGCTCGCCGAGCAGATCGGCAAAGATCGCATCGTGCTGCAATTGGCGGCCAAGTCGATCGCCAGCAAAGGTGCAAACATGGTCGTGACCGGCGCAGACGGCCGCACGCTGGAGTGCGACGACGTGGTGCTCGCCGTCCCGCCGACCGTCTGGAGCAAGATCAGCATCTCGCCAGACCTGCCCGCAGCGCTCAAGCCGCAGATGGGCTCGAATGTGAAATACCTGATCTCGCTCAAGGGCCGCTTTTGGAAAGGCTCAGGGCTATCGCCCACCAGCCTGGGCGACGGCGACATCGCCTGGACCTGGGAAGGCACCGACGGGCAAGAGGGCGACGCACCCGCCGGCATGGTGGCGTTCTCCGGCGCCGCCGGATCCGAGAACGTCCGCCGCTATCCGAAGGAGCGCCGCGACGAGCTCTACAAGGCGCAGATCGAAAAGATCTACCCGGGCTTCAGCGAGAGTTTCGTGAGCTCGCGCTTCATGGACTGGCCTGGCGACCCGCTCACCGGCGCGTCGTACTCCTTTCCCGCGCCAGGCGAAGTCACCAGCGTCGGACCCATGCTGCAGAAGGGCCTTGGCCGGCTGCACTTCGCCGGCGAGCACTGCTGCTACAAGTTCGTCGGGTATATGGAAGGCGCACTGAACTCGGGCGTGACGCTGGCCAAGCGATTGGCGCAGCGCGACGGCGTGAAAACCAGCGGCTGAGAACGCAACGCGCGACCTGAAATTCGCAGTTTGACATCTGCAATCTGAAATCGGATGCAGACGTGCAAATGGAGCGCGCGTTGATCGCGCGCACGTAGAGCCGCGACCGCCAGGGAGCGGGCAGGCCGCCCGTGAAATGCGCCGGACAACGAAACTCGCGCCGCCTTTGGCCATCGACGCCGGCGGCGCGATTTTCGCCCCAACGGGGCTAAGAAACGTAGCCACGGGTGGAGCGCGGGCCCTGCGGGGCCGGGTCTAGAGCGTCTAAACACGCTGCGGGCCTTCGGCCCTGCGCTCCACCCGTGGCCACATTCCGCGGGCCCTGCGGGGCCGAGTTCAAGGCACTACGCGACGGAGCAAACATGAAACCGCTCTAGCACGGCGCGTTCCAATTCTGCAGCAGCATGCCCAGGTCTGATTCGTCTGTGTCGTTGTCGCCGTCCAGGTCGCCGCCGCCGCCGCTCTGCCAAGCTTGCAGCAGGATTCCCAGGTCGGCTTCGTTCACGCGGCGGTCGTTGTTGAGATCCGCTGGGCATGGTCCGCCGCAATCAATCAGATCGAGCTGGAAGTCGTCGAGCGCGGCCTCGACGGTCGAATCGGCGAGCAGGTCCGATGCGATGAAGCGGAAGCGGACACTGCTGCTGAGCGGGATGATGTCCGTGAGCTGTGCTTCCTTGTAGCGCCACTGGGCGCCGGAGGCGTCTGGCCCACCGGGGCCGACAGTCTCGAACAACGCCCAGTTCGCGCCGCCGTCGCGCGAGACCTCCACCCGCAGCGCATCGTGTGTCGGGTAGCCAAAGCCGCCGAAGTACCAGCGCCAGTACGAGACGCGCACACGCTGGGCGCTGCTCAGATCGAAGACCGGGGAAAGCAGCGTGGTCTTTCCGCCGTCGACGTCCGCAGCGTCAACGCCCCCGCCGGCCACGCCCTGCCCGGTAAACCAGCAGTTTGTGCCGACGGCACTGAAGTCTTCATCCGGTTGCGGGGTGCCCGTGCCAATCGGATCGCCGCGCGTCCACACGCCGCCGGTGGCGTCGTCGTCCGCGGCGCCGGCGGTCCAGCCACTGGGAACCTGGAAATCGTCGAAGCGGATCGCAACGCTCGCCGCAGCGCGGGCCGTGTGCGATGCGCCGAGCGGGTCGCGCCACAGCGAGCCGCCGAGCGCGCGGGCGCTGAAGAAGTAAGAAATTGTGCGGTCGCACGGCAAGGTCGGGAACGCCGCGCGATACAGGCCGCCGCCCAGCGGCGTCAGCGCGCTGCTGCGGAGCGTGCCACTGCCGTCATCCCAGTTCAGCGACTCTGAGCCAGGCTGAATCGAGACGCCGGCCTGCGGCGTGATTCGCACGTCAACCGTCCCGCCGATTGGGTTCAGCAGACTGGGCAGCGGGCTTGGGTAGCTGAACGTGATTTGCGGCGCGCCGATGTACCAGACGAACAGGCCGCGCTCAATATCGCTGCCAATGACGGTGCCGCTCGGAAAAAACGGGAAATTGCCCCAAAGACCGTTGAAGAATGGGTCGTCGTCGTCGGGATACGTGTCGAACCACGCGACCTCGACCGGCTGACGCGGATTGGTCGCATCAAACACGCGCAGGCCGCTGCGATAGTTGGCCTCAAAGATGCGATTGCCGCGCGTATAAAGATTGTGGCCGATCGCCGGGTTGCCGTTGTTGAACGTCCCAACGTACGTCGCCTGGGCCGGGTTGGCGACATCGACCATGATCGTCGAGCTTGGCAGCCCGAAAACCGACTCATCAAATTCGTCGTTGAGGTAGCCGAAGCTGCGATCGGGCGTCAGCCAGATCTGATGCGAGTAGCCGGCCAGTGGCCAGTAGACCCGCCGCAGCAGCGTCGGGTTCTGCTTGTCGGTGACATCGACGACATCGAGCGCCGTGTCCGAGAATCCGGAATTCAGTCCGCCACACAGATACGCGATTTGCCGGCCAGCCATGGGGCCGCTGCTGTAGGTGATCACCTGGCATTCGTGGACGTAGCGGCCTGGGAGTGTGCCCACCAGCGCCGGATTGACTGGATCCGCCAAGCTGTACATCCGCAGCCCGCCGAAGCCGCCGCCGCAGCGATACAACACGCCGCTGGTTTCGTCGATGAACATCGTGTGCGTGCTGGCGGAGCTGGAGTCGCCGCGATTGCCCAAGTGTCTGACGACGCCTTGATCGATCTGGCTTAGGTCGATGACCTGAATGCCACCGCCGCCCTCGCTGACGGCGTAGCAATAGTGCTGGTACGTCTTCATGTCGCGCCACATGCTGAGCGGGCCGCTGACGAAGCCGACCTGCCGCGCGCCGGCCGGATCTGTGATCTCAACGAAGGCCGTGCCGTTCGAAAGGCCCATGATCGCGTACTCGCGGCCCGCCGGCGATACATAGCCCCAGCAGGTGTTGCCACTGCTGGCGATCGGGGAAAATTCGTTCAGCGCGATCCAGCTCATCAGCGTGACGCCCTGCGACTGGAATTGCAGCCCCGATTCGGTCGAGCGCGACGCGATGTAGCCCTTTCCCGCGTAAGGCGGCTGCTTGTCGCGGACTTTCGGATCGTCGGTGTGCGCCAGCGCGGGTGCTGAAAAACAGGCAGTTGTAAGACAAAACAGGATCGGCACGGCGGAGCGGATCGCACGCGACATTGCTGACTCCCCAGACATCACCGATTCGGAACCCAGCCGAAGTGTACCCAGCGCCGCGCGCCGCTGTCCAGAAAAATGCGGCGATCGCAGTGCCGCATGCTTCTAGGGATCGCGGCGCTGACCCGTCGGCGGTCTCAGCAACGCCGGGTCAATCTCCACATCGCTCAGCGTCTTGAGAAACGCGACCAGCTCCGTGGCCTGTTCGGGGCTCAAATTGATCGGCTTGAGAAACGGATCCTGCTGATGATGGCCAGCCGGCGCGGCCCCTTCAAACGTCGAGTAGTGCGCCACCACGCGCTCCAGCGTCGCAAACTGGCCTTGATGCATGTACGGCGGTGTGTGCGCGATGTTCCGCAATGTCGGCGTCTTGAACAACCCCGCGTCCGCCGGCTTGCGCGCCAGAAACCTCAAGCGCGACGCCTGCGGACCGTCACGATCGTCGCTGTAAGCGCCAGCGGCATTGAACGGATCGGCCAGCAGCCGCTCGATGCCGACAAAGCGGCCCGCGTCGGTCGGCAGCTCGCCATCCAGCGCCGGGGCGCGCACGTTGTGAAACTCACCGTCAGAGAAGTGCGGCCCGACGTGACACAGCCGGCAGTTGCCCACGCCAACAAAAATCTTCAGCCCGCGCTGCGCCTCCGGCGAGATCGCCGTCAGCTTGGACGCGTCACCCTCGCGCAGCCCCTCCACGAAGACGTCGAACGGCGCACGCCGCGACAGCAGCAGCCGCTGATACGCCGCCAGCGCCTTGCACACCTGCGCCACGAGGCGGTTGACCAGTTCGCGATCGACTGGCGACATGCGCGCCCAGGCCAGCCCGTGCGGATGCTGCGGGTCGTCGGGCGTCGGACGCGCCGCGGCGGGGAAGCGCTCCAGATCGCTCAGGTCCGGCAGCGGCCCGAACAGCTCCTCAAACGCGCTGCGTAGCGCCGCGTCCGCCTGAATCAGGCGAACGGTCTGCAGCCGGCTGCCGCCCATCTCGAGCGGATTCTCGATCGGCTGCAACGCCTGTGACCAGAGCGTATCCGCCCGGCCGTCCCAGAAAAACCAACGGTTGTAGGCCGCGTTCCAGAGGCTGGGCGTGTGCCGCGGCATCTGGCCCAAGCCCTGGGCCCGTTGCTTGCGGTCGGCCAGACCTTCACCGGGATTGTGGCAAGTCGAGCACGCGACGCTGCCGTCGCTCGACAGCCGCGTTTCGAAGAACAGCATCTGCCCCAGCCGCGCGGCACGCGGGTCGTCCGCGACGGCGTTGGTCGCGTCCGGCGGCGGCAGCGGCAACGGGGAATGCGAGAAGATGCGCGCGCGTTCCTGCGCCGTGAACTCGACCGGCGGCTCCGCGCCGGCGCGCGACCCGGTGCCGTCGCCTGACTGCGCCCCCGCAACCGGCGTGACGCTCACGCTAGCCAGGATCAGCAACAGCGCAGCAGGCGCCGACCAGCGCGACGTCACGCCGAAAGACCCGGACAAGCGGAATCGCGCTTGTTTGTGCCACTCGGCCGGCGTCGCGCGTCCACGGTGTCGGGAAGTCATACGAAACATTTTTCGGTCTGCTTCACCGCACAAGCGTCTGAAGCCCCTGCAAATCCGCGCTAGTTCCCGCGGCGACTGCGCACGTCTTCGTCGCCACGCTGATCCGGACCACGCGGACCCTGCTGCGCACGATACTCCGCCATTCCCGGTGGCTCAGGAAACGCTTTGCCCGCGTCGAATCCCCAGCCGTCCGCCTCGGAGGCGAGCGTGCCGGCGATGTCGTCATAGACGCGCTGCTGCAAGTAGACCGGCAGGTACTTCCAGAGCTGCGCTTTCATATAGGTCTGATCCGGGCTGAGCGCCGTGACGCGCAGAACCTCGCCCAGCGCGTCGGCCTGCATCTCGGAGAATGGCGGAAGCTGCTTGCTGATCGTGCGCTCCTTGAGCCGGTCGGCGTCGTTGTAGCGCGTGTGCACATCAAGAGCTTTGGTCATATACGCCAGGTACTGCGGACGGTTACCTTGCGAAAGCTGCTCGTAGGCCTGGCCCATCAGCGCGTTCACCAGCGTCTGCGCTTCGCGCTGGTCCATCATGCCGCCCGTGATCTCGAAGAAGCTGTCCATCACGTAGTCGCGCAGCGGCTTGAGATAATTCGGGTCGGGCGTGCCGTCGGCGAGCGTCCCATACGTATCGCGCAGATACGCGTAATAGTGCCGCGCCTCGCTGAGCCGGTCGGAAAAGAATAGCAGGCGGATGGCCTCGGAGAGGAAATTGATGTGCCCGGTGCGGAAGATCTCGCCGGCGCCGCGCTGGTCGACCTCGGGGTTGGGGTTGATGTAGGGCGCGTAGCGCAGAAAGGCCTGGTGCATCGACTCGATGAAATCCAGGTCGGGCCGCGGGTTCAGGTACGAGAGGTTGATGTTAGGGAAATAGGGCTCGAAGACCAGTCGGTTCCGCAAGTACAGATTCCGCAGGCTGAAGAAGATCAGACGCGCGGTGTTGGTCTTGTCGTTGCGGAAGGTGTGCAGTGTCTCTTTGCCCTCGATAATCGCGCGCGTGACCCAATAGAGGCTGTGGGCATCGACCACGCGCCAATCCACCGGGCCAAACTGCTCCACGATATAGATCAGGTGCAGCGGATCGAGCGCGTAGACCTGCTGCAGCACCTTGCGCTGCAGGTAGCGGAACAGCGCCCGCCCGGCCGGGTTAGCGGCCCGCACGCCGACGATCTGGTCGAAGCGCTCGCGCGCGGCCCGGTCCGGGTCGGGCTCGTCCACCTTGGCGATCCGAGAAAGCAGCGCCGGCGTGTCCGTCAGCCGCCGATAGCGCACAAAGAACTTGTACGCCAGCCCTTCTTCGCGAAAGTAGTCGTCCTCGTTCAGCTCGTCGTCATTGATAAACGCGCCGATCTCGCGCAGCGCCGCGACCATCTCGCGCGTCTGCGGCTCCCGCTCAAACAGATCGTCCAGCCGCCGCGGCGCGTCGGCGATTTCGCGCAGCTCCATCAGCACCGCCGCTCGGCGAATGTCCACCGCCCGCAGCTCCTCAGGCTTGGACTGGATCTCCGGCACGTTCAGCGGCGGCAACGGGGCCCCGCCGCGCTCCAGCCGGGCCAGTTCGCGGCGTTCGCGCTCGACGCGTGCGGCTTCCAGCAGCGGATCCTCGCGCTTGAGCCGCGCGTCGAGCGTCTCGAGGGTTTCATCCGCGAGCGCGGCCCCGATCGGGTCGGGCGGCGGGCCGAGCACCAGATGCATGCGCCAGGCCCAGTTGCGCTTGTAGGCCTGGTGGTGCTCATCGGTATTCTCGCTCATCTTGTTGACGAAGATCCAGGCAAGCTGCTTGTAGATGTTGATCGCGCGCGGGTTGTAGCGCAGCCCCTCGTCGCGCAGTAGCTTCACGCCGTTGTAAACCCAGTTCCAGCGCTCCTCGGGCGTGTAGGTCGTGACCGAAATGTTCCAGGCCATGTTCCAGGAGTGAAACTCCCACACCGCCGGGAAGCGCGGCTGCAGCGTGCAGATCCAACTGGCGAGCTGCATCGCGTCGTAGTAGCGACCCTGCTGCTTGTATTCCTCGGCGCGAATGAACGCGATGTTGGTCAGCAGGCTGCGAAACGCGCCGAAGGCCTGAATGGCGAAGGCGTATTCCGGCGGGGTGTTCGCCTGCGGCGTGTCGGCCGCAATCATGTTCAGCGTGCGGCGACTCTGGTTGATATGCGGTGAGAGCTGCGCGGCTGCCAGGATCAGCAGCGCCGCGCCCGCGACCGCCAGCCACTGCACAATTCGAGATCGGTTCACAAGCACCTGTGGCGGCGGACCGCCGTCGAGGCTGCCGAGCGTCGCGGCGTGCTTAGCTGGAGACGCCGGCGACCTCGCGTTGCCAGAAAACGTACCAGCCCAGAGTGATGACGATCAGCAGCCGGATGCCGACCGAGGTCAGCGCTTCGAGCACCAGGCCGCTGCGGATCACGACGCCGTCGACCAGGTCGCTGACGCCGTTATAGCGGGCCAGGTCGGGGAATGCCGTCTGCATGATGCCCATCAGCACCGGCCGCACGACCGGGCCAAGCGCACCATACGGATCGATCTTGTCGGTGCGCACCTGCATGTTCGCACCAATGGCCTCTTTCCAGACCGGCGTCGATGCGCCCACCAGAAAGACGGTGAATGTGCACAGGCACGCGATCGGGAACGACACAAACGTGCTGAAAAACACGCCCACCCCGCTGAGGAACGCCAGCGTCAGCGCCGTCAGGCCCAGCACCTTCAGCAGGTTCGATTCAAAGTTGCCCACTTTGTAAAATAGCTTCAGTGCATGCTCGCCCTCGAACTGGATCGTGCTGGCGTCGGGCCCGATGGTCGGGTTGATCACCATCAGCGCCGCCTTGCCATTCCGCACGATCGGCCGCGCGTACACCAGAAACTGATGCACATCCGATACACGCTCACGCGTGAACTTCGGCTCGGGCATCAGCGGCGCGCCTGTCTCCGGATCCACGAAAAGCCAGCCGATCGGCAACAGCTCCTCCGGAGGAATCGGCGAGCCGCGGGCCTCGTACCGAATCTGGTACACCGTATCCTCGCGCTCCGGCTCGGGCAGATTCTCAAATTCGTACACGCGGTACTGACCCGGCGCCACCATCCGCCAGCGGTCCTGCAACTCGCGGGCGCGCTCCTCCGCCGCAAATGTCGGCCCGCGCGAAAGCGCCACGCCCTGCTGCTCCATCTCAGCCACCTGCGCCGCGGCCTCGGCCGAGAAATCCGGGATCTTGGGCTCGGCGGCTAGCCGCGCGGTCCAGACCACGTCGCGCACCTGGAGCCGATCGCGGGCGAATTGCTCGGGCCGGCCGGCGATAAACGTGCCAAAGCCGTAGATCGTCAGCCCGCAGACCGCGAGCAGAAGCAGCGCAAGAGCGTTTATGCCCAGCCATTTACCCAGCACGATCTGAAAGCGCGAGACTGGCTTAGTGACCACCAGGTGCAGCGTCCGCGTGCGCAGCTCGTTGCTCAGCGTCGCGCAGCTCAGGAATACAACAGCCACGCCCAGCAGCACGCCGGTCGCGGTCAGTGAATACGCGAGAAAGGTCTGCAACCGGCCGGAAAGCGTCTCGTCGCCGCGCAGCGCGAACGGCAAGCGCAGCACAATCAACACCAGCACGACGACGAAAATCAGGACGACGCGCATCCGCACGCCTTCCCAAAACGTCAGCCGTGCGATCGCCCAGGCGGCCCGCATCAGCGTTTTTCCTCGTTCGGGCCGCTGAGCTCCGAAAGCAGATCGCGATCGACGTTTGGCTCCGCGCCGGTCGCGCGCGGTGCGGGCGCCTCCCCAGTTTTCGACGCAGGCGCCTTGTCGCGCGCGGCGTGAGCGCTTGACCAATCCGCCGCGACCACCGGCCCGGCCGAAATCAAATCCTGCAAGACATCCTGGCGCGGCGGCGCGGCCGGCTCGGGCACGGGGGGCCGCGACGTCGGCTCGACTTTCAGCAGCGATTCGAGCACTTCGCGACCCGCCGCGGAGCCGCCCAGGAAGCCGGCGATCTGGCCGGGTGAGGCGCTGCCAGCGGTCTCGACCCGGTCGACGTGCGCCTGCTGCACAATCCGCAGGAACAGCGATTCCAACCGATCGCGCGGCACGCCCACCTCGATCGACTTGCCTTCGCGGCGCTCGATCAGCGCTTCAATTTCGCGCAGCGTTTCGCTCCCCAGCCGTTCGCAGGTGATCTGCATCATGTCGCGGCGCGAGAGCACTTCGTCCATCGTGCCGCAGACCTGCACCTTGCCGCCAAAGAGAATCGTGACGCGCTGGCAGACCTCTTCGACGTCCGCCAGCAGGTGGCTGCTGAGCAGGATCGTCTTACGATAGACCTGGCCGATGCGGACGATGATCTCCTTGACCAGCTTGGAGCCGACCGGATCCAGGCCGCTGGTCGGCTCGTCCAGAATCAGCAGGTCCGGATCGTTGATCAGCGCCTGCGCCAGGCCGATTCGCCGCGCCATGCCCTTTGAGTACTCGCCAACCGGCCGGCGGGCCGCGGATTTCAGCCCGACCATCTCGAGCAGCTCTTCGGTGCGACGGTTGCGCTCGCGGCGCGGCAATTGAAACAGCGTGCCGTAGTAACCCAGCGTCTCGCGCGCGTTCAGAAAGCGATAAAGATACGACTCTTCCGGCAGGTAGCCGATGCGCGTCTTGTTGCGGACATCATCGGCCGATTTTCCAAACACGGTGATCCGGCCGCGCGTCGGATAGAGCAGGCCCAGGATCATTTTGATGGTCGTGCTCTTGCCCGAGCCGTTCGGCCCGAGCAGTCCGTAGATCTCGCCGGGTTCGATGCTCAGGTCCAGATCGCTGACGGCTCGCACGCGGGCCCGTTGCCAGAAATCGCGAAAGACCTTGGTCAGGCCGATCACCGAGATAACGCTCTGCGTGCTCACTGGCTTGCCCTCTGGCGCGTGCGCTGCTCGCGCCGCGCTAGCGACCCTTTCCGACCGGCTGCCCCGGCGGCGCTGCGACGCCGCGGGCGCGGTACTTCTCCACCTCTTCACGCAGGGCCCGCTCCGGATCGCGATTGACGATGATCTCGATCTCGCCAACTTCGGGCACCAGGAAAATCTCGTTCTTGGGGCCTCTGAGCACGATATCGCGCATCTCGAGCCAGATCCGCGCCAGCGTGGCCGCTGGCTGTTTGCGATGCAGCGCGGCGATGTAGCCGAATTGCTCGACCTCGCGCTGCAGCGTGTCGCGCGCGCCGGTCGCGGCGGTATTCGCGGCACTGAGCATCGCGGAGACCTCGCCGCCAGCGCTGGCCAGCGTCTCTTCGATCTGTTGGCGCAGCTCGCTCAGCTCAGCCGGGTCGCGTTCGGCGACCTGGGCCGCCCCGTAGGCGTCGATCTTTTCGCGCAGCGCGCGGTGCGCCGGACCGGCGGCGCGATTGAGCGTCTCGGTCGCGCTCTGCTCGGCCTCGGAAAGCATGCGGGCCATGTCGTTCTCGGCGGCGCTGACTTCCAGGAACGCCTGCCGAACGGCGCCAGGCTCGACGGTGTCGGCTGAGACGCGATCCACACGCACGCCGGTCTGCAGCCGGTCGAGCTCGGCATTCAGCCGCGCCTGCACTTCCAGCGCGACTTCGCCGATCGCCTCGCGCGTCACCTGCTCGATCCGCCGACCCGCGACGGTGCGCACGATCGCATTCTCGGCCAGCCGCCGCAGCAGCGGCTGCAGTCCGTCGGCGGTTTCGGCGACATTCATGACGAAGCGGTCGCCGGCTTCGATGCGGTATTCGACGGTCCACAATCCGTGAGAGAGGTTGCGATCGCCAGTGATCATCGCGCCGTCCACGCCGGGCGTCAGCCGGTCCTTGAGCGGGACGATCTCGGCCAGCGAGCGCGGCGCGCTTTTGGCGTCTTCGCGGAAGAAGACGAACGTATCGATCTGCATTCGCAGCACTTCGCCGGTCAGGCGGATCTTCTGGTCAAACGGCTCGGGCAGCGAGAAGTGCGCCCCGGGTCCAAAGATGTGCGTGCCGAAGAGCGGGCTGCCGCGATTCTCATTCTGCAGCAGCCGGCCGAAACGCGCGATCAGCCCCTGCTGGCCGGCGTCCACCTGAAACCAGCCGGACATGAAATACGCCGCTAGCAGCACCAGCATAAGGATCCGCAGCACGTTGAAGCCGCTGCGCAGCGCGGCGTTCAGCGATTGCGTCGCCGGGTCGCTGAATTCCGGTACGCCCGCCGGGTCGTGCGCGTCATGGTGATGGTCGTGATCATGGCCGTGTCCGTGCGGGTCCGCATGCGAATGCCCTTGATGTGAATGATCCAGCGCCATCGCCAAGCTCTCCTACTCTGAACCGGCGGGTTGACGCGCGGTCTCCGCGGCGGGCGCCGCCAGCGGCGCGGCCGGGCTCAACCCCGGCGGCGGCCCGAAGAAGCGATACAGCGGCGAATCCGAATCGATGAAGATCGTCGCATTCTCGCGCATCGAGTTGGTCAGCGCCTCCACCCCGCGCAGAAAGATGAACAGCTCCTGATCCTGCTCCCGGATCTGCTCGAGGTAACGCTTGCTGGCCTCGACGCCCTGCGACTCGATCGCCGCCGCACGCCGCTTGGCGAACGACAGAATCTGATTCTTGACCGATTCGGCCCGCGCCCGAATCGCCTCGGCCCGCGCAGCGCCCTCCTGTCGGAAGCCGGCAGCCTTGTTGTTCCGCTCCGAAATCATGCTCTGGATCACGGTCCGCGTGACATCCTCAGGCAGCGAAACGCGGCGGATGCCCACGTGCATCAGCTCCACGCCGAAATCACTCAGCACGCCCGGGGCCGCCTCGGCCAGCATCTCGTTCTGCATGCCGTCGAAGCCGCGCTCGAGCTCCTGCACGTCGAGATTGACGAAATCCGACATGCGCCGCTGCCCGATCACCACCGCGCGGGCCGCGTTGATCCGCTCGCGGATCTTGGCCTGCGACTCGGGGATCGATTTGGCCCGTACGTAGAACTGCAGCGGGTCCTTGATGCGCCAGATCGCAAAGCAGCCGACCACCAGGTTCGTGCCTTCGCGCGTCTTGACCTCGCTCTCCAGCGTGTCGAGCACCTGGTAGCGCGTGTCGAACGGGACCGTGAATTCAATCGGCGGCGGGAGCTTCCAGTGGAAGCCCTGAGCGCTGACCACCTCGGTCGCCTGCCCCAGGCGAATCTTGATCGCCACTTCATTGAAGCGAACCTGGAACGAGATCCCGTAAATCAGCAGCCCGCCAACGACGATGGCCGCAACGATCAGCGTCGCGATTGGAATCTTGCGCATCTCAAGCAACCTTTCCTGCCCGCGCGCGGGGACCGCGCCACGGGCGAATCAGCCTCACGGCAAACGCGACGGCGTGTCGAGCAGATCAGGACGGGCCGTCGTCTGCGCCTCGTAGCGAATCTTGATCGAGCGTCCGGCCGGGTTGAACGCCAGGAAGTACTTGCGCGCTCCGCGCATGCCCTCCGCGATCGCCGCGAGCGTCCGCCGCGCGCGGTACACCTCCGGCGCCGCCAGATACGCTTCGCGCTCCATCTGCACGCGCGTCACGTCGCGGGCCGCCTGCATCTCCGCCTCCCAGCGGTTGGCATGCGCCGCCGCCAAGGTCACGGCCGCTTCGCCCTCCAGGTTCGGCAGCTCGCGCTCCAGCACCCCGTACCAGAAGCGCAACGCCGCCCGCGCGTTCGCGGCTTGAATCCAGGCGTCGATCACTTCAGCCGGCCGCTGATTGGCCAGCGTGCTGCGCAGCGGCGCCAAAGCACGCTCCAGCGCCGCACGGGCCGCTTCGCGCTCGGACTGAGAAGCGGCCGCCGCGGCGTCGGCCTGCGCGATCTGCCGCGCCGTGCCGGCGATGCCCAGCTCGAATTCCTCGCTCAGCCGCTGCACCTGCTCCTGGGCCCGCCGCGCACGCCAATCCGCCTCGATCGCCGCCGTGAACAGCGGTGCCAGCGCCTCCAGCGCCGCACTCTGCTCGGCGCTCGGCGGGCCGGCGGCGGCGGCGGCATCCTCGGCCTGGTTCTTGGCAACTTCGTTGGGATTCAGTTGCGCAATGGCCTCAGACACCACCAACGCCCGCTCGCGGTCGCCCGCGACGCGCGCCAAAACCTCAGTCTCGGTCACCTGCGCTTTGCGAATCTCGGCCACCTTCTCCTGCCGCGCGTTGATCACGGTGCGATACGCCTCGGCGACGGTGCGCTCCGGGTGCACATTGACCAGATCGACGTAGACGATCTCAAGCCCCAGCTTCAGCTCAGCGCAACGCGCCGCGATCCGCTGCCGCAGCGTATCGCCCGCGGACTTGCGCAGCTCACCCAGCAAGGCCTCGCCATGCGCGGCCGCGTTGTAGCGCACCGTTTCGTTCCAAACCAGAGAGCGCAGCAGCAGCGCAGGCTCCTCAACGCTGCGCGTGTAATCCGCCAGCCGCTGCGGGTCGATCTTGTAGTGCACGACCACTTCCATCATGAACACGTTTACCGGCGTCTCCGGGCGCTGCTCGTCAGAAGTCGCCGGGCGCGCCGCGGTCGGTGTCGCGCTGCCGCTGGGGGCCGGCGCGATCAGAAACTTGAAATGCTCGCGGCCCGAATGCGTCTCATCCGTCCAAAGCTCGACCGTGCGGGCCGGCATGCGCGCTTCATCCGGGGCGGCGTCGGTCTTGTAGCCCACGCTGATGCGGTGCAATTCGCCAGTGTTGAACTTGTACGCCCGTTGGATCGGCACGGGCCACTTGAAGTGCACGCCCGGCCCGAGCGGCGCATCCGCATTGACCTGCCGGCCCCAGGTCTCGACGATGGCCCGTTCGAACGGATGCACTATCAGCATGCTGCTCATCAGCCACAAGACCAGCGCGCCGAAGCCAATCAGCGGCAGCGCGGTTCGCAGCGTCTTATAGAACCAGGCCTGCGAAACGCGGAAGCCAAACTGGTAGTTAATCGCCTCGACCACCGAATGCGCAATCCCGCCCGGCTCGGAGATCAACCCAAGCAGGCGGCTGTCGAACGCGGCCCGCGCTTCGACACCCGGACTACGCGGGCGGTACACATCGAGCACGAAATTCAGCAGCGCCTCAGCCCCGAGCACCATCATCAACAGTGGGATCAGGTACGCCAGCGTCCGCTCCCACTCAAACAGATTGCGATAAAGAATCGCGCCCAGGCAGACGCACAGCGCCATCCCGATGATCGTCACGCCCATGCCATACGAGCCCGCCGAACGCAGCAGCCCCCAGCCCGCGACGCGCCCCAGACCGGCGGCATAGCGCGACATCAGAAACGTCAGCAGCGTGACAATCGCCAGCAGGATCAGGCTCAGCTCGATCTGCACCGGCAAGGCCACATCCGTGGCACGGAATGCCGGCAGCCGCGTCCACTGAAAGAAGCCCATCGCGACCAGGTAGACGCCGGTCACCAGGCTGAAGGTCGGCAATAAGAAGCGCTGCATCCACGCCAGCCGATTCGCCGCCACCATCCCGGCCGCGTCGGCCGAGAAGATCGCCTCGCCTCCGCCGGAGGCGGCTTTCTCCCGCCGCAGCTCCTCCAGATCGAGCTGTTCGAGCGCCGCCAGCTCATGCTGGCGAAAGACCAGAAGCGCGGCGAACCAGATGGGCAGCGCCCCCAGGATCAGCCACGACAGCTCAAATGTGGCCATCGAGCGGCCCGCGTGCGCCAACGCAAACGTGCCCGCAAAGCTCAGCAGCGTCAGGATCAGGCCCAGCAGGCTTGCCCTGCGGCTGCGCGCGTGTGTCGTTTCGGTCACCAGGCACCTCGAAGACTGAACCGCGTCTGTTGAACAAGCGTAGTCGAGCTTGTACCACCGGCACAGCCGACGCATAATTCCGCCCGCGTCGCCGGCGGCGCACCACGACTAGGAAACGCATGCTTCAAAAACTCGCCGCGATCATCGCCAATACGTTCATCGAAACCGTGCGCCAACCGGTCTTCGGCGTGCTTCTGTGGGTCTTTGTCGGCTGGGTGGCGCTGGTCAGCCCGGCGCTGGCGTCGTTCACGCTCACCTCGGGCTACGACAAGAAAGTCATGCAGGACGTCTCGCTCTCGACCCTGCTGCTCTACGGCCTGCTGTGCAGCGTCTTCAGCGCCAGCGGTGTGATCACGCGCGAGATCGAGAGCTTCACCGTGCTGACCGTGATCAGCAAGCCCGTCAGCCGCCCGCTTTTTATTTTCGGGAAATACCTGGGCGTTTGCGGGGCGCTGCTGGTCGGCTTCTACATCCTGGGCCTGACACTGCTGATGACCGTGCGACACGGCACCATGGAGACCGCCGCCGACCGCTTCGACCAGCCTGTGCTGGTCTTCTCCATGCTCGCGCTGCTGATCAGCCTGACCGCCGCGACTTTTGGAAATTACGTCTACGGTTGGCACTTCTCGGCGGCGCTGCTGGGCTGGGTGGTTCCGCTCGGCAGTGTCGCGCTGGGGCTGGTGCTTTTCATCGATCCAAAGTGGAAGTTCCAGTCGCCGCTGACGGATTTTGGCGACCTGCAGGTGTTCTACGCACTGGTGCTGGTCTTCTGCGGGACGCTGATTTTGGCCGCGTTCGCCGTGGCGCTTTCGACCCGCTTCAGCCAGGTGATCACGCTCACCTGCTGCTTCGCGATCTACGTGCTGGGCCTGCTCTCGGACTATTACTTCGGCCGACACGCCGGCGAAGCGCTGATCTACCAGGTGGTCGCGGGCATCCTGCCCAATTTCCAGTTCTTCTGGGTCGGCGACGCACTGACGCAGGACCTGATGGTGCAACTGCCGCACGTCCTGGCCGTCGCACTCTACGCGCAGCTCTACAGTCTGGCCGTCCTTTGTATCGGCGTAACGCTCTTCCAGACCCGCGAAGTCGGCTAGCACGCCGCGACGCTCCGCGCCCATCATGACACCGACTGCAACGCGACGCGCCCGCTCACAGCCGCCGCCCGAACCTCGCGCGGCGTAGGAACATGCGCGGCGATGTGCTCGCCGAAGCGCACCATGCGGGCGCTGTTGAACACCACGATCGCCGAAGAGACCGTGTGCAGCAGCGCCGCCAGCATCGGGTGCACCTTCCCGAAGATGATCGCGATCTCGACGATGATGATGAAGCTGACCCCAAAGATCAGGTTCTGCCAAATCACCTGCGTCGTCGCCCGCGAGAGCGCCACCAGGAACGGCAGCCGCCGAAGATCGCTGCTCATCAGCGCCACGCTGGCGGAATTCATCGCCACGTCGCTGCCCGCCGCGCCCATCGCGACGCTGAGATTTCCGGCGGCGAGTGCGGGCGCGTCGTTCACGCCGTCGCCCACGACCGCGACCGTGTGACCCTTCTGCTTTAGAGCGCCGACCAGGGCCAGCTTGTCCTGAGGCAGCACTTCGGCCTGCACGTCGGAGCAGCCCATTTCCTTGGCGACGCGCCGCGCGACCGACCAGCGGTCGCCCGTAACCATGATCAACTGCCGCACACCGAGCTGCCGCAATTCGTCCATCGCGGCCCGCGCTTCGGGCCGTGTGCGATCTTCGAGGCCGATCCAGCCCAGGCAGCGGCCGTCGCGCGCCACGTACAGTGTGCTGATCCCCTCCGGCTCGCGCAGCTTCTCATCTTCCAGGAACGACAGGTCCACGCCGGCTTCGCGAATCCACGATTGGCGACCAACGATGACCGCGGCCCCGTCGATCGTGGCCCGCACGCCCTTACCGGAAACCTCCTCGAAATCCGCGGCCTCATCCAGCTCAACCCGCGCCTTTTCGGCGACGGCGCTGATCGCCCGCGCGACCGGGTGCGTGCTGAGCCGCTCGACGGAAGCTGCGGTCCGCAGCAATTCCGCCGCATCGACGCCCGGGGCCGGCGCCAACCGCGTCACCGCCAGCTCGCCGGTCGTGAGCGTGCCGGTCTTGTCGAAGACGACCGCGGTCAGCTTGCGGGCCCACTCAATATTGCCAACATCCTTGATAAAAACGCCCAGCCGCGAAGCCGCCGCCAGGGCCGCGACGATCGCGGTCGGCGTCGCGAGAATCAGCGCACACGGGCACGCGATCACCAGCAGCGAGATTGTGATGGTCGGGTCCTTTGTGAAGAACCAGACCACGCCCGCCAGCATCAGCGTCACCGGCGTGTACCACGCCGCGTATTCATCGATTAGCCGCATCAGCGGGATGCGAGTCCGCGCCGCCTGCAGGATCAGATCCTGCACGCGGCCGAGCGTCGTATCCGCGCCGACCTTGGTGACACGCACCTGCAGCGCGCCGGTCACGTTGTTGGTGCCGCCGAAGACGTCTTCGCCGACGCCTTTCTCGACCGGAAGCGATTCGCCGGTGACGTTGGCCTGGTTGATGGTGGATTGTCCGCGAACGATCTGGCCGTCGGCGGGGATGTTGTCGCCCGGGCGGACGATCACGATGTCGCCGGCCTGGAGCTGGCCTGCGTCGACGTCCTCTTCGCCACCGTCGCCCCGCAGGCGCCTGGCGCGCGTCGGCGTCATGCGGATCAGACCCTCAATCGCGGCCCGCGCGCCCAGCGCCGTGCGCGTTTCGATCAGATTGCTGATCAGCAGAAAGAAGGCGACCACGCCGGCGGTCTGGAACTCCTGGATCGCCATCGCGGCCAGGATCGCCAGCGCCACCAGCTCGTCCATGTGCATGTGCCCGGACAGCAGGCACTGAATCGCGTGCCACCAGAGCGGGATCGCAAGCAACAGCGCCCCGGCGAACGCCAGCACATCACTGTAAAGATTGCGGGTTAGCTGCTCAGACTCCGGGAAAATCCAGCTCGCGGCAAAGGACGCCAACAGCAGGACGCCGCCGAGCATGGTCGCGACCAGTTTCGCGTTTGCTCGCCCGGACTCCTGACTGGCGGTGAGATGATCATGCGCCATGCGGGAACACCTGTGCGACGTAACGTGACAGTTGAACGAATGTTAAGAATGACGCCACCGGGCCCGGTCGACGCGGGCCCGCCCGACAGAGTCGAAAGCCCTGCAAATGTAAACACGTCGAACCGAATGTCAATCACCGTGACGCGGCCGGCCGCACGTCCCATCCCACGCCGCACGCGCCTGCTTCAAGCACCCGTGCGCGTCACAACACTGGGCCTATAGCCGTACGGCGGTAGCGCGCCCGAGTTCGACCGTACGTCCCAGAATTTTTCCAGATATCGCTCGCCGCCAACCCCGCGCTGATCGCGTGTCGCACAGCCACTTTCCCAAATTTCGTTTTCACGAATTGTCGGCACGCGCGTCCTTACCATGTGAACGATGGGAAAGGCCATGTTAGACCCCCGCGTGCCCGAGCTGCCCGTCGACTGGCCGGCGCTCTCGGCTGCCTTGCGCCGCGTCGCCCTCGCACTGACGCGCCGCGAGCACGACGCCGACGACCTGATGCAGCACGCACTGGCGTCCGTACTGGCCCGCGCTCCCGATCGCATCGGGTATCTGCCCTACGTGCGGCAGGTGCTCGTGCGGCACTGGCTCGACCAGCAGCGCTCTGCCCGCCGCCGAATGGCGCACTGGTGGCGTCTGGCGCGGAGCTGGCCAGCGGCTTCAAATGCGGGCGAGGTGTTCGATCAGGGCGAGGCGGCGCAGCGCGCCGCGGGCGCGATCGAGGGCCTCCCGCCGCAGCAGCGGGCCGTGTTCGCGCTGCGCGTCGTTGAGGAACTGGACTATCCGCAGATCGCTCAAACGCTGGGCTGCTCGCTGGAGACGGTACGGGCGAACCTGCATCAGGCGCGTCGCAAGCTGCGGCTGGCGCTGGGAGACTTGGCATGAGTCGCGCACAACGCGAATGGACGGACGGCCAGCTCGAGGCCTACCACGATCAGCAGCTTGCCGAGCACGCCCGCGCCCGGCTGGCCGAAGATCTGCGGGCTGACCCGGCCCTACGCGAACGTCTCGCGCAGCTCGGCCGCGTCGACCAGCTCGCACGGACGGCGTTTCTTTCGAATTCGACCCGTTCAGCGCGGCGCAAGCGCCGGGTTGGCTGGCACTGGCAACCGCTCGCTCTCGCGGCGGCGATCGCGCTCGCGGTTTTTCTTGTGCAGCGCGGCGCACCGCTCCGTTCGGATTCGCCCGGAGCACCTTCGAATTCCCACACCGCCGCGCCCTTTGCGTATGCCGCCTTCGGCCCGCGAATCCTGATCAGCTCGCCGGTGACAATGCAGGTGCGCCCCAGCGTGCCCTTCCCGCGCCGCGGCGCCGTGCCGCGGCTGATGACGCCCGGTACCGCACTTTCGCGCTCCAACGCGTCGCGGCCTGAACGCGTTTTC
>CAZHTF010000024.1:0-37945 GCA_964535305.1 uncultured Planctomycetales bacterium
CGCCGATGCTGGTGACCTCGTTCAAGGCCACGCCGCGGCTGGCGAGATGGCCGGCGTTGCGGATGGTCCCGGCGGCGTTCATGTTCAGGTTGTAGGTCACACCCAGGTGCACGACGCGCAGAGCCGCCTCGTTGCCGCTGAAGGGCGGAGCGCGCTTGCCGTTGGGGTTGAAGCCGTAGCGCCGGCCGGTGGTCGAGGTGATGCCCGATGATGGCAAGCTGCGCTGCCCGGAGTGTGGCAGCGCGATGGAGTTGCGTCGCGGCCGATTCGGTCCGTTCTTTTCCTGCACGGGTTTCCCGCGTTGCAAGTTCGTCGCGAACCTGCGTGGCCAGGCCAAGAAGGACGCCGAAGAGCTGATGCCCGCGCCGCAGCGGCCCAAGCCCGAGCCGACCGATATCGCCTGCGAAGAATGCGGAAAGCCGATGCTGATCCGTCAGGGTCGGCGTGGCAAGTTTCTGGGTTGCAGCGGATATCCGCAGTGCCGCGCGACGCGCGAGCTGCCCGTCGGCGTCGCCGCGACGTAGCGGCGCGCTAGCGCGATTCCGCATCGCGGATTCTCAGCCCGTCGCGGTATGCATGCCCGCCGCCGCCGCGACCGCACGCTCGCTATTCGTCGCGCGCTATTCCTCGTATCATCTCCGGCGTCTGGCGCGAACGCGCACGACGAAATCTGCGGGGTTGCACGCGACGCCGTGAGCTTTCTGAACCTCTGGGCACTGTGGATCGCGGCCGCGGCCCTGCCGGCACTGCTGATTCTCTATTTCCTGAAATTGCGGCGGCGCGAGGAGCGCGTGCCCTCGACGCTGCTGTGGAAGCGCGCTGTGCAGGACCTGCAGGTCAACGCGCCGTTCCAGCGGCTGCGAAAGAACCTGCTGCTATTCCTGCAGATGCTGCTGCTGATCGCCGGCATCATCGCGCTGGCCCGGCCGATTGTGAAATCTGAAGTCTCCGACGAGCGCAGCCTGGTTCTGCTGATTGACCGCTCCGCGTCGATGAACGCGCTCGAGGGTCAGAAGACGCGCCTGGAGCTGGCCAAGGAGCAGGCCAAACGCCTGGTGCAGACGCTCAATCGCCGAACAGAAACCTGGTTCACCTTCGGACCAGCCGAGCGCACGCGCTGCATGGTGATCGCGTTGGCGGACCGGCCCAGCATCATCTCGCCTTTCACAACCAACACCAGCGAGCTGCAGGAGCTGATCGAAGCCATTCGCCCGACCGACGCACGCACCAACCTGCGCGAGGCGCTCGAGCTGGCCGAAGCCTACATCGTGCCGACGCGTGGCGGCGTGCTGCAGAACCCGGAGCCGGCCGAAATCGCCTCGAAGATGGTGCTGATCTCGGACGGACGCGTTGCCGACGCCGCCGACCTGACGCTGCGCTACGGCACGCTGGAGCTGCTGCGGATCGGCGAAGCGAGCGACAACGTTGGCATTGTCGCGATGCGGGCGCAGCGAAAGTACGAGCAGCCGCAATGGCTGGACGTCTTCGTGCAGGTGCAGAATTTCGGCCCGCAGGCGATCGAATCGGATTTGTCGCTGTTGGTCGAGGGCGCCATCGTCGATGTGCAGAGCGTTTCGCTCGGGCCGCAACCGCAGGCGCGCGGCGCGGGCGCCGCTACGCAGACTGCGGATGCCAGCAGCTCGGCGTCCCTGAGCTTCTCGCTGCCGGTCGAGAAAGCGGCCACACTGGAGGCGCGCCTGGCCCCCCGCGACGCGCTGGCAGTCGACAACAGCGCGTTCGCGGTCGTGCCCGCGCCTCGGCGGCTGAGCGTCCTGCTGGTGAGCAAGAAAAACTTCTTTCTCGAGCGGCTGCTGCGGGCCATGCCGCTGGCGAAATTCGACTACTGGACGCCTGAGCAATACGAAGCGCGGCCGGCCAGCGAGCTCGAGCTCGACGGCCGCAGCGTTTTCGACGTGATCGTCATCGACCGGCACGATACGCGGCGCTTGCCCGCGGGCAACTACTTCTTCATCGCCGGGCTGCCGCAAGGCGGTGCGGTGCAGCGCGCCGGCGAGCTGGCGGATCACGCCATGCTCTGGTGGGATGAGACGCACGCGATTCTGCGGCACGTCGCGCTGGATTTCGTCTTCGCGGCGCGCGGCATGGCGCTGACGGTCCCGTCAGACGCGGAGGTGCTCGTCGAGGGACCGCACGGGCCAGTGCTGCTGCGGTACGCCGCCGACGGGCGGCAATTCCTGCTGCTGTCGTTCGCGATCGAGGACAGCAACTGGTGGAGCAAGCTGAGCTTCCCGGTGTTTTTCTACAACGCGCTGCGCTACCTGGGCAGCGGCGCCGACGCCGGCGAGAGCGGCGCCATCCGCCCCGGCGATACGCTGCGTGCGGCGCTGCCTGCGGGTGTGTCGGAAGGTCAGATGCTGCGGCCCGACGGGCTGCGCACGCCGCTGCGTGTGGACGGCAGCGGCACGGCGCGTTTCGCGCTGACCGAGCGCGTCGGCGTCTACCGCGTCGAGCCGGGCCTGGAGGAGCGCGACCGCTTCGCAGTCAACCTGGAAGATCCGCAGGAGAGCTTGATCGCACCGGTTGAGCAGTTGAAGCTGGGGGCCGAAACGGTCGCCGAGGCGCAGGCTGTCGAGCTGGGCACGCCCGAGATCTGGCGCTGGTTTATCGGGGCGGCGTTTTTCCTGGCCCTGGTTGAGTGGTATATCTACAACCGTCGCGTGATGCTCTGATCTCGCCCGCCGATCCATATCGCTTTGGTACGCAAATTGCCTGAGGTTCGGTCAGGGCAATGATGTCGTGCCGCGCCGCGGCGTTCGCAGCGTGACGGGCCGACGACCGATGTAACGGGAAGGTGCGCTATGCCAAAGTACATCATCGAGATTAACCGTGAAGCGTGCGTCGGCGATCAGCAGTGTTGCACCGAAGCGCCCAAGACTTTTGAAATGGACGAGGAGAACATCGTCCGCGTGCTGAACGCCGAGGGCGACGATCCCGAGCAGATTCTGGCGGCCGCCAAGGTCTGCCCGACCGACGCGATCATCCTGAAGGACGCCGCGACCGGGCAGCAGATCTGGCCGGCGATCTGAGGCGGCCGCGGCGCGCGATTCATCCAGCGCAGCGCTCGGCGCGAGCACCTCGAAGAGCGCGCTTTCAGTCTGGGCTGCGCTGATAGCAGGCGCGCCCCGGCTGGCAGCGCGCCGGTGTCGTGGGGGCGTCATCGGGGCCGTGGGCGGCGTGCGTGCGCAGACACCAGTAGCAGGCGGTCGCGTCCGGGCGCACATAGCCCCGCCCCGCGCGCATTTCCTCAGGCTCCGAATACTGGCTCTTGGTGCGCAAAAACTCGCAGCACGGAATGTGCTCGACAGGTGTGGCTTCGTGCTCTGGCATCGCTACCCGCGCCGCGCCGCTTCGCGCAAACCGCGCTCCACCGCGACCAGCGTCAGTTGCAGCTTGTAGCCGTTACGAGACATGGGATGCGCGCCGACGTTGACCTGCGGGCGGATCTTCGCGAGCAGCGCTTCTGAGAGCTCGTTGCCGGCGAGCGCCTGCTCAACAGCCTTCAGCCGCCAGGGAATCGGCGCCACCGCGCCCAGCACGACGCGCGGATTGGCGCGGTCATTCACGTTCGCCGCGCACGCGACCAACGGCCAGTCAAACGACTGCTTTTCTTTGATGGCCAAGTAGGTCGATCTTGGTCCGCTGCCAGCGGCCGGCAACAACACCTCGCGCAGCAATTCGCCCGGCTGCAAGACGTGCTCGTCGTCCTGCGGATTGGCCGGCACGCGGTAAAACTCGTCGATCGGCAGCGTGCGCTCGAGCGGCTTGCCATCCTGCATCCGCACCAGCCGCAGCGAAGCGCCGTGCGCCATGAGCGCCAAGGCCAGGTTCGACGGATGCACAATGTGACACGCTCCGGCGCTCATGATCGCGTGATAGCGATTGTCGCCCGCGACGGCGTAGCAGGTGCTGCCGCCTTTCTTGAGGCAGTGAAAGTCGGCGCTGCGGTAGTACCAGCAGCGCGGCTTCTGGCACAGGTTGCCCGCCAGCGTGGCGACGTTCCGCACCTGGGGCGTGGCGGCGTCCGCCGCGGCCTCGCTCAGCGCCGGGTAGCGCGCCCGGATCTCGGCGCTGCCGGCGATCTGCGCCAGCGTGGCGAGCGCGCCGATCGTCAGCCCTTGTCCAGAAGGTTGCGGTTCGATGCCTGCTGGGAGGTCGCGCACTTGCCGCAGGCTGAGCACGCGCCTGGGCGTTTCGAGCCGCTCCTTGAGGCGATCGAGAACATCGATTCCGCCGGCTTTCACGAGAACTTCGCCGGCGGGCGCGGATTCGACGACGCGCAGGGCGGCGTCGAAACTGGTCGGCATGAGATATTCAAATGCGTGCATCACACGCCTCCTCGCTCGGCCAAGGCCGCCAGCACTTTCGCCGGCGTGATCGGCAGGCTGCGCACCCGCGCGCCGATCGCATTCGCGACGGCGTTGGCCACGGCGCCGGCGGTCGGAATCACCGGCGGCTCGCCCACCGAGCGCGCCCCGAGATTTTCGCCCTCGCGCCAGATGATCGGAATGATCTCCGGGCAGTCCGCCGGGCCGAGAATCTTGTACATCTCCAGATTCGGATTGAGCATCGCGCCCGTGGTCGGGTCCAGCAGCTTCTCTTCGTGCAGCGCGTAGCTGACACCCTGGATCACGCCGCCGATGATCTGGCTCTCGACCAGCAGCCGGTTGACCGCCTGGCCGCAGTTCTGCAATGCAATCACGCGGCGGACGAAAACCTGGCCGCTCTCGATGTCGACTTCGACATCGGCGAACTGAACGGCCTCGCTGCCGCCGGTGCCCCAGTAGTCGCCGTTGAACTTGCCGACCACGGTGAAGTTTTCGCCACTGATCTTGCGGCACGCCGCCACCCAGCTTGCGTCATCGGCCGGGTCGCTCCCGCTCTGTGAGCGCAGCTCGGCGCGGGCTTTTTCGGCGGCATCGCGAATTGCGGGCACAATCGCGCGCGTCACCATCGAGCCGCCGCTGGCCGGCCCGGGTGGGTAGTCGCTATTGCCGCAATCGGCCTGGATGCGGGCGCGGTCAATCTGCAGATGATGCGCGACGACGTCGGCGAGCACAGTGCGCGTGCCCGTGCCGATGTCCTGCGTGCCCGAGAAGACCTTCACCGAGCCATCGCGGAAGACATCGATGCGGATCTGAGCGCTGCCGCGGCTGTTGCCCCAATCGGCAACGCCCATACCGATGCCGCGCCGCAGGCGGCCCGTGCCACTGCCGTCGGGCCTGGGCCGCTGCGCCCAGCCGATCCGTGCCGCGCCGAGTTCGTACATGCGCTTGCGGACGCTGTTGTTGTCGATGCGTTTGCGATACTCGAGCGGGTCTACTGCGGCGGCCAGGGCCAGCTCGTCGACGAAGCTGTCGACGGCGAACATGCCCTGCGGATGGCCCGGGGCGCGCATGGCCCGTGCGCCGCCTACGCTCAGGTCCAGGTCGACGAAGGACTTGATGGTCTGGCCCAGGTCGTAGCGCGAGGGATTGGTCGCGTCGCCGCCGCCGCCGGGTCCACTGATTCCGACGACGTGCACGTGTCCGCCCAGCGGCGCGCCGTCCGCGTCGGTGGCGAACTTCATGTGCTGGATCGAGCCGGGGCGGCAGCCGGTGTCGAGCTGCTCGCGCTTGCGGTTGTTGACGACCTTCACCGGACGCTTGAGCGCCTTGCTCAGGCGGATGGCGAGCGCGCCCTCCGCGTCAATGCCGAATTTGCTGCCGAAGCCGCCGCCGACGTACTCGCAGTGGGCCGTGATCTTGCTGGCGGGCAGGCCGAAGGCCTGCGCCGCGCCGTCGAGGATCGAGCCGGTGCCCTGCGTGCTGACCCACAGCTCGGCCGAATCGCCGCGAAAATCCGCAACGGCGCAGTGCGGCTCGAGGCAGCTATGCGTCTGAATCTGCGTCTGGTAGGTCTGTTCGACGATCCGCTGCGCGCTTTGAAACGCGGATTGCAGCGCGGCCCGCTGCTCGTCGTTGCCGACTTTCTCGAGCGGCGGCGGGATCGGCCCCTCGCGCTTGGCGTGCTCGGCGACCGGGTCAAGCACCGGCTCTTCAATCGTCCAGGTGAGCTTCAGCGCCGTGATCGCGTCGGACAGCGCCGCGCGCGTCTCTGCGCACACGTAGCCGGTCGGCCGCCCGCAGTAGGTGTACTGATCGCGCCGCTCGATGTCGACCGCCAGTACGCCCGGCACCGCCTTGGCCGCCGCCAGGTCGAATGATTTGAGTTTCGCCCGGCCGTAGGGGCAATACACGATCTCGGCGTAAGCCTGGTTCGGGCGATTCACGTCGGCGGTGTAGCGCGCCGCCCCGGTGACCTTCTGCGGCGCGTCCAGCCGGCCGAACTGATTCTGCAGCGCCTTGTCCGCATTGTCAGCCAAGTTGCCGACCGGCGTCGTCACGCCCGCGGCCGCCTGCACCGCGTCAAAGATCTTGTTGTACGTCCCGCAGCGGCAGATATTCCCCGCGCAAGCCTGCTTCACCTGCTCAACGCTGGGCCTCGGCGTGCCCGCCAGCAGCGACGTCAGGCTGACGACAAAGCCCGGCGTGCAGTAGCCGCACTGCAGCGCGTCGTGCGTGGCGAACGCCTGCTGCAATGGGCTGAGTTTCTCAAGCGATCCGAGCCCTTCGATCGTGGTCACCTCGCGGCCGATCGCGTCCGCCGCGAGCGTCAGACACGCGTTGACCACCAGGCCATCGAGCAGCACGTTGCAGGCGCCGCATGCGCCTCGCGCGCAGACTTCCTTCGTGCCGGTCAGGTCAAGCTGGTCCCGCAGCACTTCCAGCAGCGTGCTGCGCGGCGCGAAACGCGCCTTGCGCTGCACTCCGTTGATGCGCAGCTCGAACTCGCCGCCCTCGGCGGCCATGCGCGGCAGTTCGTCTGTTTGCGGCTGGGCCTGCGCCGCGGGCAGGGCCGCCTGCAGCACCGGCGCCGCGGCCAGCGCACCGGCCGATTTCAGAAATCCACGGCGGGACAGATCTGGCGCGGCGGGCGCGCCTTCCGCGTGAGGTTTGGCTTTCATCGGAATGTCACCTGCGAGACCTTGCGAGCCGCGTCGAAGTTTGGAATCGTAGTGGGCGGTAGACGCGCGTTCAACCAGCAGCGGGATTCGCCGAATGCAATCGCTTGGAATCTTGTGTGACGCACGCTTCGAAACGCATGACGCCGGCATCGGCCATCCGGAGCGCCCGGCGCGGATCGCCGCGATCCGCGCGGCGCTGGAGCGCGCCGCACTGCTACATGAGTGCGCCGCAATCGAACCGCGCGACGCCAGCGACGAAGAGCTGCAATGGGTGCACCCGGCCAGCTACATCGAACGTTTGCGGGCGGCGTGTCGCGACGGCCGTGGCTACATCGACGAGCCCGATTGCGGGATTGGCCCCAACAGCGAGGAAGTCGCGCGGCTCGCGGCCGGCTCGGTGATACAGGCCGCCCGCATGGTCGGCGCGGGTCAGCTCCGCCGCGCGTTTTGCGCCGTACGCCCGCCGGGGCATCACGCCGAGCGCGAGCGTGCGATGGGCTTCTGTCTCTATGCGAACATTGCGTTGGCGGCGGAGGTTTTTCGGCGCGAGTTTGGGTTGAAGCGCATCGCGATTCTCGACTGGGACGTGCACCACGGAAACGGGACACAGCATATCTTTGAATCCGACCCAAGCATCTTCTTCATCAGCCTGCATGGTCATCCGGACTATCTCTATCCTGGTTCCGGCTTCGCCGACGAGATCGGCAGCGGGCCGGGCGCCGGTTTTACGCTGAATGTTCCATTCCTGCCCGGCGCGGGTGACGACGACTATCGAGCCGCGTTTGACGCGCACGTGCTGCCCGCGCTGGCGCGTTTCGAGCCGCAGATCCTGCTAATCTCAGCCGGCTTCGATGCGCACGCCGACGATCCGCTCGCGAATATCAATCTCTCGGACCGGGCATTCACCTGGATGTTGGACGCGCTCGCAAAACAAGCAAACAAGACCTGTGATGGCCGAATTCTTTCCGTACTTGAAGGCGGTTACAACCTCGATGTGCTCCGCCGCTGCGTTACCGAGCACGTCGAGTTGCTGATGGCGTAAATCATACCTCTATCAGACCTCTACCCGACGGCTAAATCGCGCTCGCGGGCTCACCCGGCAACGCCGATACGAAGTTGCACGCGGTGGGAGCACGCATGACGGTGGACAATCCGCGCCGAATCGTCATCGCCGAAGACGAGCCGGCTTCGCGCGTACTGCTCACCCGCCAACTCCAGAAGGGCGGCTTCGCTGTCGTGCCCTGTGCCGACGGGCTCGAAGCGCTCGAAGCCATTCAGCGCGAGGGCGGCGGACTGCTGGTGGCGGACTGGATGATGCCGCGCATGGACGGACTCGAGCTCTGCAAGGCCGTTCGCGGTCTGTGCGATCAGAACGCGCTGGGGCTGGTCTACATGATTCTGCTCACCGCCAACAGCGAAAAGGAAATGATCGTCCAGGGGCTCGAAGCCGGGGCCGACGACTACCTCACCAAGCCCTATCACCTTCAAGAATTGCTGGCCCGCATCCGCGGCGGGCGGCGGATCCTCGATTTGCAGGACGACCTGCTGCGCAAGAGCCAGGAGCTGCAACGCATCAACGCCGATATGGGCGTGCTCAACCAGAAGCTCGAGCGCCTGGCGAACAGCGACGGTCTCACCGGCCTCGCCAATCGCCGCTTCCTGCTGGAGCGCTTCCAGGAGGCCTGGGCGTTTTCCGTTCGCAAGGAGCGCCCGCTTTCGTGCATCATGCTGGATGTCGACCGCTTCAAGAGCATCAATGACACGTACGGGCATGCCGCCGGCGACGAGGTGCTCAAGGCGGTTGCGCACACCTGTAGGAACTGCACGCGCGAATACGACCACTGCGGGCGACTGGGCGGCGAGGAGTTCTGCGTCGTGATCCCCGACGGCGATCTGCAAGCCGCCGGCGCGCTGGGCGAGCGCATTCGCGCCGCCATCAGCGGGCTGCAGCTCTTCCATGAGGAAAAGCCAATCCCGGTGACGATCAGCGGCGGCGTTTCCACACGCGGCAACCACCACGATGGCGTGCAGCAACTGCTGGCCGACGCGGATGCGATGCTCTATCGCGCCAAGCAGAATGGCCGCAACCAGATCTGGTTGATGGACGAGATGCGCACGCCGCGCAAACTGGAAGTCGCTTCCGCTGGATTGACCTGATCAAGCGGTCAGACGCACTACGAGGGCTTCGGCGCGGCGGATTGCGGGCTTGATAGCAGTCGCGTCAACCAGGTCCGCAGGGCCGCATCATCGCCCGCCAGCCGCGCGAACAGCGCGATCGATGAGCGGATGGCGCCGCGGCCGATTTTGGCCTGCCGAGCGTCGCGCTCGGCCCGCGCCAGCGTCATCGCGCCCCAGGCAATCGGCAAGCCGCAGAAGGAGCGCAGCTCGCGGGCCGCGGCCGGCAAGCCCAGCACAAACTCCGTGCCGCGCTGCAGGCTGATGCGCGCCTCGGCCAGCACGGCGCGATAGACCTCGCCCGTCGAGACATTCCCGCTGGGCGTCTGCGGCAGGTAGCGGCGTCCGTCGTGGGCGTCCTTCATCGCGTCCTTCAAGATGTTCACCATCTGTAGGCCCAGGCCAAGCTCGATCGCGACATCCCGCAGCCGCATCAGCGCCGGCTGACGCAGATGCTGCGACATCAGGCAACACAGCATCTCACCCACGACACCGGCGACGTAGTGGCAGTATTCACGCAGCTCGTCGGCACTCTGAATCGCGGGGTATGTGACGCCGCGCTGCGCGGCGCGCTCCAGCAGATGCAGCACGCCATCAATCATCTTGACCCCGCACGTGTGCACGGCGGCTTGTTGCTGGGGCGACAGCGCGGCGATGCGATCAAAGACCTGGCGGGCATCGGCCAGCAGTGCGTTCTCGGCTGGGTTGCCGCTCAGCGCGGGCAACTGTGCCAGTTCGGACGCCGACGCCCCGCTGAGCACGCGCCGCAGCGTCTGCAGGGCCGCGACGCGCTCCGGCGTTGCCAGCTCGGGCGCGTCTTCGACCGTATCGATGATGCGCATCTGCAGATACGCCAGCCCGACCGACTCGGCCAGGGGCGCAGGCAGCATCGGAATCAGCAGCGCGTACGTTCGCGACACGCCATGCAAGTGCTGATGGATGAATGCGTCCACGTGCGCTCCGCGCCAGGTTCAACGCCGGGGGGATCGTACGCGGTTCGCTGCAATCTGGCGAGCGTTGCGCGCGCCCCTGACCGCCGCGCTCGCTGGAATGGATGTCAGACCGAGTGCGGGGATCCCGCGTCGGATGTTGCCGCTGAACGCCCGGTCGACGAAGAAGTGCGCTCCGGCGCCGCGCGAAGCGAATACGCGAATGAACAGGGAGAAGTGAATCGGCCGTTGCGAGCGGGGCGCGCTGCGCCCGCGGTCGAACAGCGGCTCCGGTGGCTTGGCAGCCCGCGGCACGCGCGCCGCTACGTGCGCCGCGCCGGGCTGCGGAGCAGCGCTTCGGCCGGCACTGGCGAACCCAGCACGCCGCTTTGTCCGCGCAGGGCGCGATTGGTCTGGACGGCGCGCCGCACGGCGGCGGCGATGCCGGCCGCGTCGATGCCCGCTTCGGCGAGCTGCCCGGAGCGCGAGCCGTGCTTATAGAACTGTTCTTCCGCCATTCCCAGCCGCACGATCGCATCCGTCGGAAGGCACAAGCGATTGGCGCACTCCAGCACCGCGGAGCCGAAGCCGCCCGCCAGCGAGTGATCCTCAATCGTAATGACCGGGGCGCCGCTGGTGATGGCGCGGCTGACCATGTCTTCGTCGATTGGTTTGGCGAAACGCGCGTTGACCACCGTCACGAAGATGTCCTCTTCGGCCAGGGTGCGGGCGGCGGCGAGAGCGAACTGCACCTGCGTGCCGTAGGCCAGCAGCTGCGCGTCCGGCCCGGACTGCAGCAGGCGCGCGCGGCCCAGGTCGAATGCGGGCGTCTCGGCCGTCAGCGGATCGGGGACCGAATCGCGCGGGTAGCGGATCGCCACTGGCACATCCAGACTGAGCGCGAATCGCAGGGCAGCGTTCAGCTCCGGCTCGTCCGCCGGCGCCAGCAAGACCATATTCTGGAAGCCGCGCAGATACGTGATGTCGAGATAGCCATGATGCACGGCCCCGTCGCCGCCAACCATGCCGGCCCGATCGATGCAGAAGATGACCGGCAGCTTCTGCAGCACGACTTCCTGAAAAACCTGGTCAAAGCCGCGCTGCAGGAAGGTCGAGTAGATGCACGCGATCGGCCGCAGGCCGCCTTTGGCCATTCCCGCCGCGATGTCCACCGTGCAGCTCTCGGCGATGCCGCAATCCAGCACGCGATCCGGCAGAGACTTGCGCACCTTGGCCAGACCGGTGCCATCGGGCATCGCGGCGGTCAGCGCGTAGACGCGCGAATCGGCGCGGCACAGATCGATGACGGCGTCGGCCAGCGCGGTGGTCCAGCTCTTGCGATCGCTCTTGGGGATCGTGACCTGGTCGCCTTCGATGCGGAATTTGTTCGGACTGTGAAACGCGCAGGGGTCTTCCGTGGCCCAGTCACAGCCGCGGCCCTTCTGCGTGTGCACGTGCAGCAGCACCGGGTGCTCGACCGTCTTGAGCAATTCCAGAATCTCGATCAGGTGCTTGAGATCGTGCCCATCGACCGGTCCGACGTATACAAACCCGAGCTGCTCGAAGATCTGGTGCGGCGATACCGTGGCCTTGAGCGCGTCCTTCAGGTGGGCCAGCGCATCGATCACGCTCTGCCCGACCAGCGGCACCTGCGGCAGGTACTCGCACAGCTTGGCCTTCACTTCGTCGTACAGATGACTGAGGCGGAAGCGCTGCAGATACGACGCCAGGCCGCCCTGCGTCTTGGCGATGCCCATCGAGTTGTCATTCAGCACGACCAGAAGCTGGCGCTTCAGCGTGCCGGCCTGGTTTAGCCCCTCAAACGCGACGCCGTTTACGATGCTGGCGTCGCCGATCAGCGCGACGACGCGCGAATCGCGACCCAGCACCTGATCTGCCCGGGCCAAGCCGACCGCGGTCGCGATCGATGTGCCGGCGTGCCCGACATCGAACAAGTCATACGGGCTCTCCGCAACGCTGGGGAACCCGCTGATGCCGCCGGACTGCCGCAGCGAGTCAAAGCGTTCGTTTCGACCGGTGATCAGCTTGTGGACGTAGCACTGGTGGCCGACGTCCCAGATCAGCCTGTCGCTGGCGAAGTCGAACACGCGGTGCAGCGCCAACGTGAGCTCGGTGACGCCCAGATTGCTGGCCAGGTGCCCGCCATTCTTGCTGACGACCTGAATGATCCGCTGGCGGATTTCCTCGGCGAGCTGCTCGAGCTGCTCGAACGAGAGCGGCTGGATGTCGCGCGGGGACTGGATCGTGTCGAGCAGGCGTTTCTTGTTCATCTCTGCGGTTTCCTCAATCGGTCGCCACGCCACCGACGTGCATCAAACTCACGCTTCATCACGCGGCGTCGCGCCGTCTACTTCTCACGCGTCAGCACGAATTCCGCCAGGGCAATCAGCCGCTGCCCGCGCGGGCCGAAGTCCGCCAGGGCGGCAATCGCCGTCCGCACATGCTCAGCGGCGGCGGCGCGACTGCGCTCCAGCCCATGCGCATCGGGATACGTCTGTTTCGAGACGGCGGCGTCTTTCCTGGCCCGTTTTCCCAACGCCGCGGTCGTGCCGGTGCGATCCAGCACGTCGTCGACAATCTGAAAAGCCAGCCCCAAATTTTGCCCAAACTGCGACACGCACGCCAGCGCCAGCGGTTCGGCTGCGGCACAAATCGCGCCCAGCTCGCAGGCCGACTGAATCAGCCGCGCCGTCTTGTGCAGATGGATGAACCTGACGAGGTTCGCATCCGTCGGCACATCCTGCCCGGCCATGTCCGCGGCCTGTCCGCCGATCATACCCAGCGTCCCGCGGGCCAGCGCTGCGGTCAGCGGGCCTGCGTGCTGGGCATTGCGGCCGACCAGCTCAAACGCGTGTCCCAGCAGCCAATCACCCGCCAGAATCGCGAGCGCCTCGCCGAAAACCTTGTGGTTGGTCGGCTGTCCGCGGCGCAGGTCGTCATTATCCATCGCCGGCAGGTCGTCATGAATCAGCGAGAATGCGTGCACGCATTCGATCGCCAGCGCCGCCGACAGCGCCGCATCGCCCGTTCCGCCGCAGGCTCGGAATACCTCCAATGTGAGCGCCGGGCGAACGCGCTTGCCGCCCGCGGTCATCGAGTATCGTACGGCGTCCAGTAGTCGCGAGTGCGAAAATTCGCTCCCGCCGATATTTGCGAAATGGGCGTCGATGGCCGCGTCAATTTGCTGCCGCTGGGATTCCAGCCAGCCCTCGACATCAGGATTCTGCTCGATCGGGCGGAGCGCTGCCCGCTGCTGGACGGCTTCCATGCGGAAAGCATAGAGTTTTCCCGTGACGCTGAACAGCGGCCGCCGACACGAACGACCGCAGCAACAACCCGTGCACGAACTGCGATGACGCCTGACGAATTCACGTCTGAGCTGGTGCTGCGCGGATACTGCGCGGGGCTCTTCCCCATGGGCGAGCCCGATGGGCAGATCGCGTGGTATTCGCCCGACCCGCGCGGCGTGTTTGAGTTCGACCGGTTCCAGATCTCGCGCAGTCTGCGGCAGACCGTTCGGAAAGGGCTCTTCGAGATCCGCTTCGACACGGCCTTCGATTCCGTCATGCGCTGCTGTGCCGAGCGCCCCGACGAAGGCACCTGGATCACCGAGCCGATCTTTCGCGTTTACAACGAATTGCACCAGGCCGGCCTGGCGCACAGCGTCGAAGCCTGGCAGGGCACGCAACTGGCAGGCGGACTCTATGGCGTGACGATCGGGGCGGCGTATTTCGGCGAATCGATGTTCTTCCGCGTACGCGACGCCTCCAAGGTCGCACTCGTCGCGCTGATGCGACACCTCCAGACGCGCGAATACGAACTCGTCGACACACAATGGCTCACGCCACACCTCGCCTCGCTCGGCGCGGTCGAGATTCCACGTCGGGAATACCTGCGTCGGCTGCGGACCGCGATTGACAAGCCGCGCTCGTTCCGGGCCGACCAGTCGCCAAATCGCGCAATGTTGCGAGATTGATGGCGGGCCGTTGCTGAGTTATCAGACCGTAATTTTATATTAAATCATTTATTGGTAAATAGTTAAATCAGAGGCGATTCTCGTTCGAATATCGCGAACTTGACGCGCCCCCCGCCCCGTATAGACTTGCGCACGATGGGCGAGCGTTGAAAGTCCCTGTAGCTCAACTGGACAGAGCGTTGGCCTCCGGAGCCAAAGGTTGTGGGTTCGAATCCCGCCGGGGACGTGGTCGCCGAGAGGGTCGTGCGTTTGATCGTTGAGGTACTATCGTGCGATCGACCAAACTCGTACAGCACTTGCGCGTGCTCGACCAGCGTGTCGAGGCAGCGCTGGGTCCGCGTCGCAAGCAGAACGGCCTGGGCCGGCGCGTCTACCTCGAACTGCTGGGCGTCCTAAACGGCACCGGCCGATTTGAGACGATCCCCGGCTCGATCCCGAACACAACCGGCCTTACTGAAAGAATTTACAAGCACGTTGCCGATGCGACTGACTTCGCCCTGCCACGTGCCGTCTACGAATGCGCGTACTACGACACCTCGGTCGATTCGCTCATCAACCGCGGTCGGCTGCACCGCTCCGAATGGTCCTACCTGACCAAGCTGGCTCGCGGGTTGAATGTCGCCCCCAGCTTCGGGCAGGATGTCGTCGACGATCCGCCGCATTGGATGATCGACGTAGACGAATCGCGCAACGAGCTGCGCGTCTGGATCCGCGAGCTTTCACTTCAAGACATGTTGCTGGCGGCGATGGAGTCTTATCTCGTGCCCGACGGCTCGGGCCGGCCCTCGACTGAAGTCTACGGCATCGTCTTCGGGTCGTTTCGCGAGGCGGAGCAGTCGCGCGGCCGCTCACGCCGCATCACGCACCTGGATGTGAACGTCGAGCGGGTGTGCATTCAGCAGCGCGCCAAAGGCACGCCCTCGGAGGTGGTCGCTGACGCGCGCAGCGAAGCCACGCAGCTCGCGATGGGCGAGGAGCTCTTCCCATACTGGCAGGTGCTGGGCGATTTCCACACGCATGCCTACCGCACGCTGAGTGAGCTGGTTCGCAGCGGCGGCTGGCACTACAGCGGCGCAGATGAGCAGGTCAACATCGAGTGGACCGCCAAGCTGCGGCAACGCGGACACAACCCGCGCGTGGCGCTGATCCTGGCGATTGCGCGGGCCGCGCGCGGCGGCACAGGCTCTCGTGAGGAGTGGAACGGCTTGCCGCACGTGCTGCGCACGCGCATCGGCAAGTGCCACTGCTTCATCTCGGCCTACCGCATCCGCCCCGACGGGCGCTACAGCACCGACGGAATCTCGCTGAAATGCCCGCATCTGGCGGGACGCTAGATCCTGATTAAGTACGATCCGCAGCGTGAACAAGCCTCGGGCGGCTAGCGCTCGATCGCGCGGGCTGTCGCCGGGCGGGCCGCCAGGCACAGCCGCACCAGCCGCGTCAGCTTGTCGCGCACATCACTCAGATCCGGCTGACCGTTCAAGGCGGTCTCGATCTCAGCGGCGGCGGTGCTGATCATGTCGAAGCCGTGCGTCCCGGCGCTGCCCTTGAGCTCGCGCGTCAGCGTCTGCAGCGCCGTAAGCTCCTTGCTGACGAAGGCCCGCTCCAGTGCCTGAATATCGTCGTGCAACCCTTCGACGAACGAATCGATGAATTCCGCCATGTCGGTATCGTGGATCAGCGAGCTGATCAGCGGCGATTCCTGCAGCGAGGCGATCGTGCCTTCGAGCGAGGCGCGTGTGAACGGCTTGGTCAGCACCGTCGTGAACCCGCCCTCCAGGCAGCGGGCCCGCGTCTGCTCGTTGTCGTCCGAGGTAAGCGCCACGATCGGCCGCATATAGCCGGCCTGCCGCAGCGATCTCACAAGCTCCAGGCCGTTCGTGCCCGGCAGTTCGAGCTTCAGCATGACAATCGTGAAGCGCTCGGCCTGGGCCCGCTCGAGCGCCTGCTCCGCGTTTGGCACGTGCATCAGCTCGACGCCGCAGCTCTTGAGCATTCGTTCTGCGATGCGGAAGAGTTCGGGGTCGTCGTCGACCAGCAGCACGCGTGTATCCTGGGCACCGCGCGTGAACATGACGATGTCGACCGGCGCGTCGAATTTCACACCCACTTCGTGCAGCGTCCCGGTTCCTGAGAGGTAGCGGCAGCGGGTGACCTTGCCGGTGCAGACGTGCGTCGAATTGTGGATGGTGCGCAGGTGCACACGGCAGACCGAGCCGGGGTAGACGAATTGCCCAACCACGAAGCCCACGCCGTTGCGGCTGATGTTGCGGGAAGTGACGCAGTGCGACTGCCACACGCCGCGGTCGGTCGGGAACTCGACCAGGATGGATGTGACGCGATACTTGAAGCGCTCCGCCCGGCGCGGCCCGATCGATTTGCTTTCGCCTGAGGATTGATCGAGCGCGTCCAGCGTGGCGCGCACGAAGTCGGCGTCTTTGCGGATCTTGCGTTCTGGCGTCTGCGGCATCTGCGTTCCCCCACGCGGCTTCGACCGCATTCTCTCCCGGCCGACTCCTGATTGTGGTATCGAATCGCCGCCCGCGGCGCTTGAAAAGCCCGAATGCGGCGCCGGCCCGCCGCATGGACGCAGTATCGGAACCAGCTATCATTCCGCGGCCGCACTCGGCACAACGCCCGGCCGCGGCGCGTGTCCGAGAACGTGTCGCAGATTGCCGAATGCCACGAGCCGCAGCCACCCAGTACCGGATCGCATGCGGGCCGCGGCGGCTCACGCTGAGCCTCGCCGGGCTCTGCCTGCTGGCTTGCGCCTGCATCACCCCGGATCCGCGAAGATTCTTCCCGCTGGCGCCCGTGCTGCGCGGCGTCGACGACACAGGCGCGACGCTTCGCGGCTTTGACGTCGACGACGATGGGCGTGTCGATTACCGGGAACACCTCGACCCGCGCGGCTTCGCGGCAAAGGTCGCGATCGATCTGGACGGCGACGGCACGTGCGAGCTCACGCTCGACCGTCGCAGGTCGCTGCCGCAGCGCCGGCATCTGCTCGTGATCCTCGACAGCATCCCATATGAACTCGTCGCGCAGGCCTGGCAGCACGGCCGGCTGCGGCTCTTCCATCCGCCGCAACGCACGCTCGCCCCGTTTCCGGTCATGACCGATCCGGCCCTGGCGGAGTTCTTTGGCGTGTCGCCTTGTCCGGGCGTCGAGTCGATGTACTACGACGGCCGCAAGCTGATCGGCGGCCTGGGTGTGTATCTCAGCCAGAATAACGCGCCCTGGATGGCGCAGATCGATATCGCCGCGCCGCAGCTCGACCACGGTCCGGCGTATCTCTACCCGGGGGTCTGGCTGGACCGCGAGCTGACCGCGATTCAGCAGCGCGTGCTGCAGCGCCGCGAGCCGCGGCTGACCGCATACGTTGTCAGCACCTCCGGCATCGGCGCGAAATTCGGGCGCGACGGGCACGTCGCCGCGCTGGTCCGGCTCGATTGCCTCTCGCAGGCGCTGCTGCACGCGCTCCGCGGCGAGATCGAAATCACGCTGATGTCCGACCACGGTCACAACCTGTTGCCCAGCAAGCGGGCGTTGCTCGCGCGGCACCTGTGGCGCTGCGGCTGGAATGTGACCGATCGGCTGCGCGGCCCGCGCGATGTCATCTCGCCTGAATTCGGTCCGGTGAGCTGCGCCGCGGTGTACACGCGATCGCCCGAGGCGGTCGCACAGGATCTGGTGCTGACCGAGCCGGTCGAACTATGCCTGCTGCGCGACGCGTCGCAAGGCCTGCTGGTGCTCAGCCGCGAAGGCCGCGCCCGCATTGCCCGCTGCTGCGGCGGCTTCACGTATCAGCCCGAATGGGGCGATCCGCTCAAGCTCGCGGCGATCCTCGAAGGGCTGCGAGCGCGCGGCGCGGTGGCCAGCGACGGCTGCATCGACGACGCGGCCCTGTTTGATGCGACGCTGACGCACGACTTTCCCGATCCGCTGCAGCGCGCCTGGCGCGCGTTTGACGGCTTGTTCCAGAACACGCCGGATGTGCTCGTGTCGCTGCACGAGGGCTGGTTTGTCGGCAGCGCCGATTTCGAGCAGTGGATCGACATGTCCGCGGTGCACGGCAATCTGCGGCCGCGCGGCTCGTTCGGCTTCGTCATGTCGACTGTCGCCGCGTTCGAGCGCCCGCTGCGAATCGCCGACCTGGCGGCAGAGCTTCAAAAGCTGGGCGTGCCGCTTCAGAGGTCTGCGCCTTGAGTGCCATGGCTGCATCGCCGGGTTGTTCTGCGAGCGGCGCGCAGCGGCTTGTGCTCACCGTACTGTCGCTGCTTGTGCTCAGCGGCTGTTTCCAGGAACGCTCGATTACGCTTCGGCCCGGCGACGATTTCATGCTTCAACCCGGCGACCAGGTCGCAGCTGCTGGCGACAGCGCTACGGTGCCCGCGGCGCGCGATCTGCGCGCCTGGCTCGAGGGCGTCCACGCGCGGCTTGCCAGACACCTGCCGCCGCTGGATGCGCGTGCACGGCTCACGCACGAGCTCGCGGCGGATGGGGTAGCGCTCGACGTCGCCGCGACGTTCCTTCGTCCGTTCGCGTTGCAGCAATCGCTGCTGTGCAATCTCTCGGGCCTGGAGCACTCGGCGCAAGCGACCGGCGCCAAGCCGGCAATCACGCATCCGGCGCCAGACTGGCCGGGGTTCGAGCAAATTTGGATTCCGGTCGAGCCTGGTCTTTCGCTTTCGGCCCGGCTCGGCCTGGTGCGGGACGCCGCCACGCCGCGGGTTGCCGACTGCGTCGTGCTGCTGCCGGGGTTGCTGGGCGACAACGCTGTGCTGCGCACGCGCGACGTCGGCGCGGCACTGCTTGCGCACGGCGTGCACGTCCTGGCGCTCGAGCTTCGCGGACATGGGCAGACCGAAGCGCGCTTCCCGGACGTCGCGTACAACTTCGGCGTGCTCGAAACGGGCGATCTGCTCGCGGTCGACGAATGGCTGCAGGCTCGGCCTTTCGTCCGCCTTACCGGCCTGGTCGGATTCTGCTGGTCGGCGAATCTGGCGCTGCTGGCGAGCTGGAGCGACGGCCGGCCGGATGCGGATCCGTTGATCCCGGAGCGGCTGGCGCGGCAGCTTCGTCCGCGCGGCGCTGCGCGGCATTTTCAGGCCGGTGTGCTGGCGTTTTCTCCTGTGCTGCGATTTGAGGAGATTGTCGAGTCCCTCGAGCGCGACCGGTCGATGCTGGCCGACCCCATGCTCGACGCGCTGCAGGACACCATTCTGGATCGCATGCGCTACAAGCATTACGCCGCGCCGGACGGCAATCTGCGGCGTTTGATCGAGATCGAGTTTTCCCGCTCGCGTCTGAATTACCCCGGCGCTGTCGAAGAGGGGCTGCAATTCCTGCGGCTGCAGGAGCATCGCGGCAAGCCCGCCGGTCGCAAGCTCGAGTCCGCCCGCGTGCCGACGCTGATCGTGCACGCGGCGAACGATCCGATGGCTTCGCCGCAGGCCGTGGCGCAGCTCTGCGCCGATTCGGCCAATCGCAACGTCGCCGCGGTGATGCTGGCCGGCGGCGGACACGTCGGCTTCGCGCCCTATGCACGCCGCTATTTCTATGGTCTGATTCTGGCCTACTTTGACCCGCAGCGCGGGGTGGGGACGATGATGTCAGCACGGGGGACATTGAAATGATCCTGGTGACCGGCGCCGCCGGCCTGTTGGGCCGCGAGCTGCTCGCGCAACTCGCCGCGCAGGGCGCTGCATGTCGCGGCGTCGATCGCAACGACGTCGGCGCGGGCGCGTTCGAGCGAATTCAGGGCGACCTGCGCGATTGGCAGGTCTGCGCCCAGGCTTGTGTCGGCGTGAAAGCGCTCGTGCATGCCGCCGCGGTTCAGCATCACAGCGGCGTGCCGCGCTGGGGCCGGGAGGCGTTCTTTTTGGCCAATGTGCGGATGACCGAGCCGCTGGTGGCCGCGGCGATTGCCGCCGGTGTGCGCCAGATCGTGCTGGTCTCCAGCGACATGGTCTATGGCATGCCGATCAAGACGCCCGTGCCCGAGACGCACACGCCGCGCCCGATCGGCCCGTACGGCCGCAGCAAGCTGGCGTCCGAAGGCGTGTGTCTGCAGGCGCGAGCCGCGGGCGTGTGCGTCACGATCCTGCGGCCGCGGCTGATCGTCGGGCCGGGGCGACTGGGCGTGCTCAAGCGGCTCTTTGACCGCATCCGCGAAAATCTGCCCGTGCCCATGCTCGGCCGCGGCGAAAACCGCTACCAGATGGTGGCCGTCTCAGACGTCGCGTCGGCGTGTCGCTGCGCGCTGCAGCGAATGCGCGACGGCGTGTTCAATCTCGGCTCGCAAGATCCGCCGCCGGTGCGCGAGCTGCTCGGCGAGCTGATCCGGCGAGCGCGTTCGACTTCCAGCCTGCGCGTCTTGCCGGCAAGCCTGGCGAACGCGGGCCTCTGGGCCCTGCACAGCGTGCGGCTGGCGCCGCTGGTGCCCGAGCAATTCCGCATCGCCAGCGTAGACTACGTGCTCGATACGCGCCGGGCGCAGGAACAGCTCGGCTGGCAGCCGCAGCAGAACGACCTCGAAATGCTCTGGCAGGCGTATCAGACGTACGCGCAGCCTGCATGAACCACGCGCCCGCCGCCGCGACTGCACCCGCCTCCGCCTGGAGCCGCATTGTCACCGGCAGCGCCGCGCTGCTGCTGCTGGCGGCGCTGCTGGCGGCGCACGGCTGGTCGCTGACCGACGGCACCGTGCTGGACGACCACTGGCATCAACGCAACCTTCGCGAGCACGGCTGGTCGCTCGGCGAGCTGCTGCGCAGCACGCGCATCGAGCCGGCCGAGTTCATTCACTGCTGGTGGCAGGAACGCGTGGTGTGCTGGGAGTATCTACGCCCAGTCTTCATTTTTTGCATGAAAGCCATCTACTTCGCCTGCGGCAATGATCCGTGGGGGCTGCACCTCTTCAGCATCGTGCTGCACACGCTCTCGACTGGCATGGTTTGGCGCCTGGCGCAGTGGCTGAGCGGGGCAAACTTCTGGAGCTGGCTGGCGGCGCTGCTCTTTGCGATCTACCCGCACGCCTCCATGACCGTCGCCTGGTCGTCGTCGCAGAATGCCGTGCTGCAGACCACGCTGACGCTCGCGGCGCTCTGCAGCTACCTCGCAGCCACGCGATTGCCGCGCTCAGAGAACCAGGCGCCACGATTGCCGCGGTCGGCCGGCGCCGCGCAGATTGGCGAGCTGCGGAATGCGCAGTCCGCTGCATTGAACGGGCGCTACCTGGCGCTCGCGGCGTTGTTCTGGATTGTGGCGCTCTTTACGCGCGAGAACGCGCTGATGCTGCCGGTGATCTGCGCCGCGCTCGAACTAACTCTGGGCGGTTGGGAACGCCTGCGGCGGCGCATCGGGGTGTATCTGACGGCCGCGGCGATTGGCGTCGCGTTCGTTGTTTGTCGCGTGTGGCTGATTCGCCAGCCGATGCCGGATGTGTACGTCCGTCGGCCCGAGGGTGACTGGCCAGAATACCTCGCCTGGTGCGCCGCCAAGCTGCTGCATTATGTGTGCACCTCGATCTGGCTCGCGCCGATGACGGTCGGCCCCACCGGACGCTACAACCCCTGGCTCGAAGCGCCCGCCGACTGCGCCCTGATGCTCGGAATTGTCGGCGTGCTCGGCGGCGGATACTGGCTGGCGGCGCGGCGTCATCCCACCTACTGGGTCTGGCCGCTCTGGATCCTGCTCGCGGTCCTCCCGGTCACCCCCGTCATCGCCACGCCGCACAGCGGCTATCTCGGCGGCGTCGGTTTCGCGCTCGCGGCGCTGCTGGCGTGTACGACCGGCGGCGCGACGCAGCCGCGCTGGCCGCGGCACCTGGCCCGCGCGTTTGTGCTGCTGATCGCCGCCGGCATGGGTGTGCTGAGCATGTTCAACCGCTGGCAGTGGACTGGGATCATCGCCGCGGAGAAGTATGTGCCCGAATGGGTCGCGGTCGCGCCGCCAGCGCGCGACGCGCAGCACGTTTTCTTCATCAATCTGCCGTTCGTGAACGTGTATTGCAAGCAACCGCTGATCGAGCGTCTTGGGCCATGGTTTGATGACGTGCGCGTGCACGCGCTGACTTTCGCACCGCAGCCTGTGATGATCGAGGAGCGCACCTTCGTCGAGCAGCTCGACGAGCGGCGGCTGCGGGTCGAGATCGAAGGGCAGGCGTATTTCTCTCGGCTGCTAGGCCGCTTTCTGATCGAAGGCTTTCGCGGAAAACGGCCATTCGAGACCGGCCAGATCATTCGCGGCGACGAATTCGACGTGCAGATCGAACGGGCCGACGACCAGGGCGTGCACGCGCTGACCTTCACATTCCGCCGACCGCTGCACGATGCGGCTTACGCGTTCTATCTGGGCTCGCCGGCGTGCGGGGCGGCGCGGCTTCGGTTCCTCAGCGACGTGGATCGCGCTGCGGAGGAGCCGATGACACGCGCAGCAGCGCCGCCGACTGAGACATCGCCAGCCGCGACGCAGATGCACACGGCGCAAGCGCCGCAGACGACTGAGCAACCGATCGCAATTGACCCGCAGCAGGTGCCGCTTGCCATAGCGGCGCTGCGATCGGCCGACATCCGCGGATTGCCGACGCTGTTCGCTGCGCTGCACGGCGACGATCCGCTCATGGCAGCTGGGGCCGAGCAGGCGCTTCGCCCGTTCCTGGCGCAAATGGCGTCGATGCTCGGCGCGCGGGCGCAGCAGCTTCTGGACAGCCCAGGCGTCTCCGCGGCCGATTGGCGGCGGATCGAGCGCTGGTGCCGCGCGCACGTGACGCAGGCAGTAGTCGACCGCACGCTGCGGCGGCTGGATGAATTCAACTACCTGGTCGAGCTGCGCGAAGAAGTGCCGCACGCGCGGATGTGGGCCGCACTGGTCATCCGCAGCGATCTCTATCTGACCGGCCCGCCATTCGCCAATCTGCGCCGCCCGCGGCGCGACTGACACCCGACACGCGCCGGCGCCGCGTCCACCCGCCGAGAATCGGCCCAGGTTTCAGCGGGCAAATTCGTCCCAGCGCCCGAAGCGCTGCCCTTCGATCTCCGGCGGTGCGACCGAGCGGATGCGCCAGCCCAACGGCGTCTGCACGAACGTGATCCGCCAGGTCGAGCGCAGACCGCCGCCGAAGTTATCGACGCTGACATTCGCGAGGTACGCTGCTTTCGCGACGAATTGCTCACGCGTCGAGGATTCGATCTGCAAATGCATCCGCTGCAGCCAGTGAATCCGCAGCTTTGCCAATTGCTGCCGGGCAAGCTCGGCGAAGGTGCGGCGGTCGTACTGCTCGACGCTGAAATTCGAGGCGAGCGCGGTCTGCAGCGCCGTAGACCGGCCGACCAGAAAATCCTGCTCGATTCGCCAGAGCGTGTCCGCCGCGGCTTCGCGCTGCGTGACGACGAAAGTTTCCAGTATCAGCAGCGCGAGCCAGACGAGCAGGCCGATCTGCAGCGGGCGCGGGCTGTTTCCGCGGCGCCACCAGGCCAGCAGCAGGAAATTCGCGACAAAGCCGCCGATCGCGAGCGTCCAGCGTGATTCGCAGCAGATCCAGGTCAGCGTGTCCAATTCTTGCTCACGTGCGGGTTGACCACAGCGCGCGGCGATTTCAGAGGATATCCGCGTTGTGGCACGCTGTCGGCTGCACTACGCTCTGACGCGTGAATCCCGGTGCCAAGTTCATCGTGGTCGACGGGCCAGACGGCGCTGGCAAGGGCACGCAACTGGCGCTGCTGGAGGCTGCGATCCAAGCCAGCGGCGGAAGCAGCGTGCGCGCCAAAGACCCTGGCGGGACGCCAATCGGCGACCGCATCCGGCATATCCTGCTGAGCTACGACCTGCAGCAGATGGACGCGCGCTGCGAGGCGCTGCTGTTCATGGCGTCCCGCGCGCAGCTCGCCGCTGAGGTCATTCGCCCGGCGCTCGCCGCCGGCAAGACCGTCTTAGGCGATCGCTACATTTCGGCCACCTGCGCCTATCAAGTGGCGGCGGGCGTTCCGCGCGAAGAGGTGCTGGCGCTGGGCCGGCTGGCGGTCGGAACGACCTGGCCGGACCTAACGATCGTGCTGGATCTGCCGCCGGAAGTCGGCCTGCAGCGCACCGGCCGCGCCGCGACGCAGCCGCCGCGCCGCCGGCGCAGCGGCGGCAGCGGGCAGATTGCGATGTTTGAGGACGCCGCGGTCGATGCGATGGAATCACGGCCGCTTGCGTTTCATCGGCAGGTGGCGGCGATTTTCCGCGAGTTGCCCGGTTTCTATCCGGCGCCGGTAGCGCTGATCGACGCGAACCGCGCCGCGGATGCGGTCTTTCAGGATGTGCTGGAGGCGCTCAAGCGTGCGTTTGGATGATGTCCAGCACCAGCCGCGGGCCATTTCGCTGCTGCGCCGCGCGCTGCGCCACGGCCGCACGCATCATGCCTATTTGTTCGACGGACCGGAGGGCGTCGGCAAAGAACGCACCGCGCTGGCGCTCGCAGCGCGACTGCTCTGCCAGCGCGCCGCAGCCACAGCCAGCCCAGCCGGCGACGACGCCAGCAGCGGCGGGGGCGACTTCGACGCATGCGGCGCCTGCGATGCATGCCGCTTGATGGCCAGCGAGACTCATCCGGATTATCACCTGGTCCATCGCGGGTTGAACAAGCTGCACCCGGACCGTAGCGTCCGCGCCACGAAGGGGCTGTACCTGACGGTCGACCTGGTGCGGCATTTCATCATCACGCCCGCCGGCATCGCGCCGACGCTGGGAAAGCGCCGCGTGTTCGTGATTCGCGACGCGCAGCGCATGAATGACGAAGCCCAGAACGCGCTGCTCAAGACGCTCGAGGAGCCGCCCGGGCAAGCCTGCCTGATCTTGATCACCGCCGCGGCAGAGCGACTGCTGCCGACGATCCGTTCGCGCTGCCAGCGCGTCCCGTTCGACGCGCTGCCGCTGGAATTCGTCGCTCAATCGCTGCAGCGGCTCGCGAAATTGCCGGCGAACGCGGCGCACACGCTCGCGCGGCTGGCCGATGGCCGCCTAGGCGTGGCGCTGCTTTGGCAGCGCGCCGGTCTGCTCGAAACGCTGCAGCCGATCCAATCCGCGTTGCTGAATCCGCCGCAGGCCGATCCCGAAGCGTTCGGCAAGGCGCTGCTCGAGCTGGCGGCCGGTCTGGCAAAGCGCCTGCAATCCGGCGAGCGCGACGCGGCCGACGACGACGATAGCGACGAGGCCGAAGCACCCGCAGAAGCGAGTGCGGTGGAGCGCGGCGCGGCCCGCGACGTTCCCACCGATCAACTTCGCGACGCACTGAAACTGGTGCTGATCGGCGTAGCCGCGACGGCGCGCGATGCGCTGCTGCTGACGGTCGATGCCGCGCCGGCCGGCGGCACTACCGTAGTGGCACCCGGGGAATTGGAGGCCGCGCGCTTGCTGGCGGAGCGGCTCGACGCGGATCAGCTCGACGACGTGCTCCGCGGCGTGTTCACCTGCGAACGCATGCTTGATCGCAACGTCGCCCCGCAACTGGCGCTCGAAGCGCTGGCGCTGAGCTTCGCCGGTTATGAGCCGCGGCTCACCTAGAGCGGATTCATTTTTGTCCAAGTGTGCAACATGCTGCGTGAATGGTCCTTTGCGTCGCCAGGCGCGGCAGTCGTTTACGTTGCGGGCCCGGTGTGCAGACCGGCGGTGCGCGTTTCGCCCCAACGGGGCGAAGGAGTGCGGTCACGTGCACGTGTGGCCTGCGGCGCGATTTTCGCCCCAACGGGGCGAAGGAATGTAGCCACGGGTTCCGCTGCGGCCCTGCGGGCCTCGCTCCATCCGTGGCCACATTCCGCGGCCCCTGCGGGGCCGAATTCAACGCACTACGCGACTGAAATTGAAACCGCGCAAACGAATTGCTACGGACAATTCGTCTGCCAGGCGCTCAGCAGAATCCCAAGGTCCGATTCGCGCGTGTGCCCGTCGCGATCCAGATCGCCGGCGGCGGATTCCTTCCAAGCCGACAACAGAATGCCCAGATCCGATTCATTGACATTGCGGTCGAAGTTCAGATCGCCCGGGCATGCCGCTGCGAACTCGAACGCGCCGCGATCCACGATCGGCGGCGTACCCGCGCCGCTGTTGGGCGTCGCTGGGTGATCGTAGAAGCGCGCATTCACGTCGTAATCGGCGATCAGGCCGGCCGGCACGGCCGCGTTGTCAGCGGAGTCGATCGCGAACGACCCCAGCGACAGTCGCGGGTTGTCATCGAGCGTGCCGAACGTGTTGTCGAGACCGTCGGCATCGAGCAGCAGCGGGTTTGCACCGCTATTGCCCGGGCCGCCGAGGGCGCCGGTCCAGCCCTGCACGATGGAGTAGCGGACCGTGGTGGTCGCGTTGGTGCGCTCGATCTGGGCGGTCTCGCCGCTGCCGAAGGAGTCGCTATTCTGCCACAGGATCGAGTTGGCGATGATCGAGCCGGAGGTGTCGTCGCTGATTCCGCCTGTGACCCAGCCGGAGGTGTTGCCGACGATGGTGCAGTTGGTCCAGCGCGGCTGGCTGCCGCCGACGTTCCACGCCACGCCGCCGACGGTGCTGGCCAGGTTACCGCTGAAGACGCAGTTTGCGAACTCGACTGCGGCCGCGGCGCTGCAATGCACGGCGCCGCCGTACAGACCGGCCCGATTGCGAAGGAAGATGCTGTCTCGCGCGATCGGCGCCGCGGTTGCCTGGTACCAGCATCCGCCGCCGAAATTGGCCACGTTCGCCACGAACGTGCTGCGCAGGATGGTTGGGTTGCTCTGGTCGGCGAATACGGCCCCGCCGCAACAGCCGGCGGCGTTCTGATCGAAGGTGCAGTAGGAGATCTGCGCCGCGCTGCCGCTGACGGTTGAGATTGCGCCGCCGGCGCCGGTGCCATTGTCACCGACGGTGTTGGCGGTGAAGTTGCAGCGAAAGATCGTGGGACTGGCGGCGAACGTGTGGATGGCGCCGCCCTGGAAGGCCTGGTTCTGCGTAAAGCTGCAATCTGTCAACGACGCACTGGCTCCGCTGTGCGTATAGAAGCCTCCGCCGAAATCGGCGAAGTTCAGATCAAATTGGCAGTTGTTGATGGTGATGCTGCCGCCGCCGCCGCAAACGATTCCGCCGCCGCCGTATATGCAACCATTCAGGCTGAAGTCGCAGTCGAGCAGATTCGCCGCGGCGTTGTAGACGCCGAGCGCGCCGCCCCAGTCGGCGGCGTTGGCGTTGAAGGTACAGTCGATCAACGTGACGCTCGCGCCACCATCGATATTGGCGGCACCGTGATTGACGGCGTTGCTCAGCGTGAACGTGCAGCGTTCGTAGTGCGCGCTGGCGCCGCCCGTGTCATTGGTCGCGCCACCACTGAACACGGCGGTGTTGTTCGAGAAGGTGCAATCGGTGTAGCGCGGGGCGCTGCTGTTATCGTGATGCGCGGCGCCGCCGAATGCTGCCGCATTGACGGTGAAGCGGCAGTTGCGAATCGTTGGCGATCCACAGGAGACGCGAATGCCGCCACCCGCGTCGCGTGGGAAAGCGCTGTTGGCGTTTCCGTCGCGGATCGTGAAGCCATCGAGCACGGCGGTCGCGTCCACTTCCTCTGCGCGGACGACATGCCAGGAATTGTCGGCCACATCGCCCACGACGCCGATCTCGCCGCTGAGCACGGTCTCGTTCAGCGCCGGGTTTCGCTGACTCAGCGCCGTCTCGGTGCCTGCGAATCCGCCGTAGATGCTCACACCGCTGACCAATCGAAACGTGCGAAGCCGGTCGCCGCTGCCGTTGTCGGGCTTGTAGGTTCCGGCAGTAACCCAGATTTCGTCGACGGCGCCGCGTGCGCGGACGGCAATGCCCATCGCGTCTTGCAGATTGTTGAACGCGGTGGCCCAGCTCGCGCCGTCCCCACCCGCGGGCGCATTGGCCCGCACATACAAGCGCGGCGGCGGCGCACTTCCGAGTGTGCTGGGGCGGAAGTTTGCCAGTGTGAAGCTCGTGTTGCGGTGGGTCAGCGTGTTGTCGCAGGACGTGTTCAGATCGTTGCCCGGCACGCCCATGGGGCCCGGGTTGCCCAGCGGCCCGTTGTAAACCAGGTTGGGATTTGAGAAGTACAGAATGTTGGCGCCCGGCGGATACGCCATGATCGTCTTCCAGGCGCTGCCGGGTTCGCGATAGCCGTACGAGTAATTGAAGAATCCGCCTGGGAAGGTCGTGACGCGATCGTGCTGGCAGCCGAAATTGTGCCCCAACTCGTGCGCGAACGTCTCTGTGGATGCGACGTCCTGCCGCATGACCTGAAACCCGAAGCGGCCGTCATCATTGCTGCCCAGCGCGAAGAGCGAGAAGCCAGCGCCGCCTGCGTTCAGCGATGAAACCCAAAGACTGACAATATCCGCGCCGTAGGTGTCGCGATCGGCATGGACCGAATCCATGAACCCGTCGGCGCGCTCGGTCAGGCGCGGCAAGTCGGTCTGGTATATGCCGGATTCGGTGTAGTCGACCAGCAGCTTGCCGACGATACGAACCTGGATCGGGAGTGTAGAGTTTGCGTAGGCCTGATTAGCGACCGAGGCCGCAAGGTCGATCTTCGCACGCAGCGCCGCGTCGCCGCCCGCGGCCGTGGCCGCGGCCGCAGTGTACACCGCCAGTACGTCGATGGTCCCGCCGTCATCTGCGCTGAAGCCGGCCAGCGGCGAACCCGCGAGCGGACAGCCCGCGCCGCGCACTACCGGCGGCGGCTCAAGCACACCGCAATAGTCGCTGGGCTCGGCGGCGAGGTCCACTTGCCGGATGCGCAGCACGCCGTCAGTGCCAGGGCTGATGTCAAACGTGCCCAACCGACCAGCGTGAACGGCGGCGACGGTGACGTTGCCATCCGTGACCAGGAACAAGTGCCCATGCACGATGCCATCCAAACGGGCGCTCAGCGATGCGCCGTCCGGCGGCGACGGCTTGATGTGCTCAACGACCGCCGTGACCGATACGTCATCAAAAAGCGGCACGCGCAGGCGACGTATCGCCCCACTCGCCAGGTCCGCGAGCACGCCGGCATCAAATTGCACTGGCCTTGACCGCCGCAGCGTCCGGTTGGGGTAGTGGCCGGCCTTGTCGGCTTCGCCCGCGAGACTCCGGCGCGATTCAGTGCTGTCTGTGGCGACGATCGGCGCGGCGAAAAGATCGGGCGGATGGCTCGCCTGTGCTTGGAGATCTGTTGACGCGCATGCCAACATCGAATGAACGCAGACCAACGCGCGCGCGGCGGCGCGGCGTGCGAAAATTGTGGATGGCATCGTGTCCCCTTCCTTTTCGGCGCGAGCGCGTTTGAATCGAGGATAGGTGCCTGGCCGGCTGGATTGCAAGGAAATTGTGGGCGGGGCAGCCCGGGCAGCCAGCGCCCGAAAATCGGTGCAGCAGATGTTGGCAGGTGTCTATGAGCCGGGCGACTTGTGCTTGATCTCAAGCCAACCGCGAACCTGCGTGTACCAAGCCGGGAGCAGCTCGCGCGGAAACACGTCGCCGGGCGGGTTGCTCAGGACATGAGGCGGCGGGACGTTTGGATACGCGGAGCCGTCCAGCTCGCTGTGCGGGCCGACATCGAGCGCCTCACCCGGCTGCCAGACGAAATGCGACGCGGTGTTCACCGGTTGCGGCCGTTCGATCAGGTAGCGCGGGTTGGAGACGTGCCCATCCTGGAACAATAGGTTGGCCGACCAGCGCCCGCCCACCGTGTGCCGCTCCCAGGACACGGTGTTATCAAACTGCGTCGGGTCGTTCCAGATGCCGCTGCGCAGCGCACGGCCGCCGAGGTTGTATATCAGGCTCGAATAGCTGTCGCCGGCGAGCACACGGCTTGCGGCGTGCAATTCGTGATCGCGGAAGCGCCGCGGACGCTCACCCGCGACGTCCGGCGTCGGGCGCCAGGCCCAGCCTCCCGCTGAGAGCGGCGCGGCGATGCCGTAGCTGTAATCTACGCCGTTGCGATCGGGCTTGAGCGGGTAGCTCAGCGTCGGGTTGCGGGCCTCATTGAGCAGATCGGGCAGATCATCGGACGGGCAGTACGCGACGCGCGGGGCGGCGCCGGCCGGGCCGTGGCCGCCGGGCGTCTGCGAAATCAGCTTGCGTTCGACCAGCACATCCAGCCAGGTAAAGCGGATTGGTGCGCCGCCGTCGTCCCAGAGCGGATAGAAGCGGAATTCGGTCCGGGTTTGCTCGAGCGCCCGGCCGATCTGCTGAAGCTGCGCGCCACATTGCGTGCGCTGCGCCTGGCGGCGGGCCATCTGCATCGGCGGGAGCAGGATCGCGAGAAGCAGTGCAAGTACGCCAACGACGACCAGCAGCTCCGCGACGGTGAACCCGCCGTGAGCCGTCCATCCGCGTGCCAGTCGCCGTGTTTGCGTCGTCAAGATCGTGCCTCGCACGCCTTGCGTTCTCTCGACGAAATTTGGGCCGAGAGTTGACCTGAAAACTACACCGCTCGAGTTTAAGATACGGCGCTCGTGCGGCGGTTTCAAGCGCGAGACGACGGTATTCCTCGAAGCGTCGTGGTCATGGCGAGCGGCATGGAATTTTCCGCACACCTGCTGTTCTTCCTGGGCGTGCTGGCCGCGGCCGCCACCTTCGCGCTGGTCGAGATTCACGCCGAGGGCTCGGCGGGCTGGGCGGCGAATCTGCCCACCTGGCGGCTGCGCAGCGCCTGGCTGGGCTGGCTGTTCCCCGGGCGCCCGCTGACGGGTTATCACCTCTGGATGATGCTGTTCACCATTGTCGTGGCGCACCTGCCGTTCACGTTTGGGCTGCGCTGGAGCTGGCCGCACGAGCTGCGCTCGCTCGCGTTCATGCTGTTCTTCTGGGTGATTGAGGATTTTCTCTGGTTCGCGCTCAACCCGCATTACGGCCTGCGCCGCTTCCGGCCGCAATTCATCCCCTGGCACAAGAAGGCCTGGTGGTGGCTGGCCCCGCGCGACTACTGGATCGGCCTGGCGCTGGCGATCACGCTCTACGCCAGCAGCCTGAGCGCCGCACCCGCGCAGACCTTGGCGCTGGCCCGCTGAGACTGCTCAGCGCGGCGGAGCGGCACGCTCAAACCACGCGCTGACGCGCTCCTGAAACCCCTGCATGTCGAGCATCAGCGCCTCAGTGTGACCTGCGCCCTCAACCCGCCAGATCTGCTTGGGCTCCAACGCCGCCGAATACAGAGCTTCGCTCAGTTGCGGCGGACAGGTGCTGTCCTGCATCGAGGCGATCACCAGCAGCGGCCGGGGCGGGATGCGCTCCAGGTACTGCAGCGGCTCGTGTTCGCCCGAGAGCAGCAGCCAGGCAAGCCCGTCTGCCACAAACCCGGGCACGAAGCGCTGCCGCAGATGCAGCGCCGCGATGCCGCGATAGCTGTGAAAAGCGGAGTCGACGACGATGGCCCGCACCTGCGGGCGCTGCGCGACGGCGACCAGCGCGACTGCGCCGCCGAGCGATTGTCCGAAGACGAAGACGCGCTGCGGGTCGACGTCGGGCCGCGCGAGCACGTAGTCAATCGCGGCCAGTCCGTCGCGGACCGTCCCGGCCCGCGTGACGCGACCTGCGGATTTTCCGTAGCCGCGATAGTCGAACGTCAGCAGGTTGAAGCCGGCCGTCGGCATCCAGGCTACAAACGAGACGTGGCTGGTCATATTCTCGGCGTTGCCGTGGAAGTGCACGACGGTACCGATGGGCTGGGGGTGGCAGCGGCTTTGATGCGGGATGAACCAACCGCTCAAGCGCACGCCGTCGGAGGCGCTGAATGCCACGTCTTCGTACTTTAATCGGAAGGTCGCGGGCGTGTAGAACTGCTGGCGCGACGGGAAGTAAAACATCGAGTCGCAGCCGATCACGCACACTCCGATCAGAAACCCGACCGCCGCCAGTCGAATCATCCAGCGCCAGTCGAAGCGGCGCCTGCGTGGCGGGGCTGCGGCAGCTTCGGCAGGGCGGGCGCCGGGTGCACGTTCCGCTTCGGCTGGCATATGGCAATCGCGCTCCTGCCCGATGCCCGGCTGCACGCGCGTGCGGCCTGCGGGTAGTCTAATGACTCGGCCGGGCGCACGTCGCGCAGAGTTCGTCGCCGCCAACCGCACGGAATTGCTCGGCCCGTCTGGCGAAGCGGTCGATAGAATCGGGAAATTGCGCAGGAGGTCGGCGTGCTGCACGCGTTTCCGAAAGAGCTCGAGGATTACCGCCGCACCATCGAGGACTCCGCTCGTAAAGAGGGCCTGGACTTCTTCGACACCGTCTTTGAGATGGTCGATTTCGACCAGATGAACCAGATCGCTGCGTACGGCGGATTTCCGACGCGCTATCCGCACTGGCGATTTGGGATGGAATATGAGCGGCTCAAGAAGCAGCACTCGTACGGTCTGGGCAAGATCTATGAGATGGTGATCAACAATGACCCGTGCTACGCCTACCTGCTGACGGACAACGAGCTGGTCGACCAGAAGCTGGTGATCTCGCACGTCTACGCGCACTGCGATTTCTTCAAGAACAACATCTGGTTCAGCAAGACCGATCGAAAAATGATGGACGGCATGGCCAACCACGCCACGCGCGTCTGGAAACACATCGAGCGCGAGGGCTTCGAGCCGGTCGAGCATTGGCTGGACGTTTGCCTGACGCTCGAGAACCTGATCGACCCGTACCTGCCGTTCATGCGGCGGCAGGCCGATAGCGACCCGCGGCAGCGCGAGGCGACCGCGCGTGAGCGCGTCGAGCAGCGCGTGGTGCGCTTCCCTTCCAAGCCGTACATGGAGCGCTACATCAACCCGCCGGCGGTGCTCTCGGCCGAGCGCGCCCGCGAGCAGAAGGAGCTCGAGCAGCAGCGGCGAGCGTTTCCGGCGACGCCGCTGCGGGATGTGCTGCTGTTTCTGGTTGAGCACGCGCCGCTGGAGGACTGGCAGGCGGATCTGCTGGCGATCATCCGCGATGAGGCGTATTACTACGCGCCGCAGGGCCAGACCAAGATCATGAACGAGGGCTGGGCGACGTACTGGCACTCGCGGCTGATGACGCGCTATCACTTGCGCGACCACGAGCTGATCACGTACTGCGATCATCACTCCGGCACGCTGGCGACCTCGCCCGGACGGCTGAATCCCTACAAGATGGGCGTCGAGCTCTTCCGCGACATCGAGGACCGTTGGAACAAGGGCCGCTTCGGCAAGGCGTATGAGGAATGCGAGTCGATCGAGCAGCGCCGCCGCTGGGATACCGGGCTGAACCAGGGCCGCGAGAAGATCTTCGAAGTCCGCCGCGTGCACAACGACGTGACCTTCATCGACGAATTTCTGACGCCCGAGTTCGTCGATCGCTACCAGCTTTACCACTACCGGCACGACCCGGCGACCGGCCGCATGATCGCGGTGAACCGCGATTTTCAGCAGATCAAGCAGCGGATGCTGTTCATGCTGACCAATCACGGCCAGCCGTACATTTACGTCGTGGACGGCAACTACGCCAATCGTGGTGAGCTGTTCCTGGCGCACAAGCACGTGGGCGTCGATTTGGATATCAAGTTCGCCAACGAGTGCCTGAAGAACCTGCGGATTGTCTGGCAGAGGCCGGTGCACCTGCAGGCGCGAATCGACGACGACATGATGCTCTTCAGTGCGAATGGCGAGAGCGTGCGGCAGCAGAAAATCAAGGACGATCTGCCCAAGCCGGCGCACAGCATCAGTTGAGCGGCGGGCTGGTGGATCGCGGCGTTGCGAGACGCGCCGCCGCGGTGGGAACGGCGACGAATTCAAGGCGAGACGCACATGCCGCATGCCGCGAACGCACACCGCCTGGCCGGGCTCGATTGGCTGCCCGCGCATCGCAAGGCCTCGCTTGAGCGCGTCTGCGAGCATGTGCTGGATCTGGCGCACGAGGCGGCCCAGTTGCAGGCGCGGCGCGCCAGCGTCGCGCGGCGCGTTGCGCGCGGGTTGAACGCCGCGGCGCTGCTGCTCGCCACGCTCGCGGCCATGCTGCCGATCCTCTCGCAGATGTATGCCGGCGGTCCCTGGTGGACTGAACCCGGCAGCGGCGCTTTGTTGCTGATCGCGGCAGGCGGCGTCTTCACCGGCAACCGCTTGTTCGCCCTCGAGCGCACCGCGCGACGAGCAGCTCGGGCGAGCGCCGCGATCCGCGAAGAGGCACAGCACTTCGAAATGTGCTGGCTGCAAGAAATCGTCGGCTGGCCGCAAGGCGACCTGAGCGTAGAGCAGACGCGGCGATTGATCGCGTTGTGCGATCGCTTTCGCGCCCAAACGCAGCACCGCGCAAGCGGCGCTGCACGCACGGAAGCGGAGCGCGGCGCGGGTGCGGACGGCTGGCGGGAATCGCCGCTTTCGGAAATCGACGCGCCCGCCGATCTCGCAGCGTCGCGATTGGCGAGCGCGAAGACACCCAGCCCGGCGACCGCCGTGTCGGCGACAGAAGTCGCTGGCCCCGTTTCGTCGTCGTCCGGATCAGCCGGTTCCTCGGCGGGTGTTTCAGGTCCGCCGCGCGAGTCTGTGGTTGCGCCGGGCGCTGTGTCGTCGCCGCGCATTTCGGTTGAATCGCAGCCGGCGCGGGTGCGTACCGCACTGCCGCCGAGGCGCCGGCCGGAGTATCACGACGACGATTGAGTGTTTCTGCCTGCCGCGTTCCTAGCCGCCGCCCGCGGCGAACTCGCGACGCCGGGCCTGGAGTTGCCCGCGCAGGCGCTCGACGATCGCCGAATGCATCTGGCTGACGCGCGATTCTGAGAGATCCAGCGTCAGGCCGATCTCTTTCATGGTCATCTGCTCGTAGTAGTACAGCACGACGATCAAGCGCTCCGCGCGGCTCAGCCCGCGTGTCACCAGGTCCTTGATGTCCTGCTTCTGCGCCTCGACCACCGGGTCGACGCCCTCCTCGTCGGGCAACACGTCGGTTTCGGCCGCCTCGCGATTGTTGTTGTTCTCGCCGCCGAAGCGCGTCGAGAGCGAGACCAGCGAGACGGCGTTGGCGTCGCGCAGCAGCTTCTCGAATTCACCGCGCGACATCCCCAGGCGGCTGGCGAGCTCGTCTTCATTCGGCAGACGGCCGAGCTCGACCTCGAGCGCCCGCACGGCGTCATCGAGCTTGTGTGCACGATGCCGCACCAGCCGCGGCACCCAGTCCATGCTGCGCAGCTCGTCCAGGATCGCACCGCGAATCCGCGGCGAGCAATAGGTCTCGAACTTTACGCCGCGCTCCAGATCGAACGCATCGATCGCGTCCACCAGTCCGAAGATGCCCGCGCTCATCAGGTCGTCCACATCGACCTCGTCCGGCAGCTTGGCGCCGATGCGTTCGGCGGTGTAGCGGACCAGGTAGAGGTAGTGCTCGACCAGGCGGTTGCGGGTGGGCTCGTCTCCAAGCGCCTTGTAGCGCAGCCAGGCGGCCTGGAGCTCAGCCTCGTCCTTGAAGCTGCGGACCTTGGTTTCGCGCGTGACGCGTCGGACACGGTGGGTTCGCGATCGATTGTGCAACATGCGTCTATCCTGCCTCCGGTCCGAGCGCGGACCTGGACGGGTCGGCCTGCTGAGCGCGCGTTCCGGCCAGGTGCTCGCGGTCAATGTTCAGTTTTCGGCGAACGAGGTGATCGCGCAGCGCCATGCGTGCGGTCCACGCCAGCAGTTGCGTCAACGGGTACGCAACGGCCATCGCGATCATCGCGCGGGTCAGAATCGTGGTCGGAGAATTGCCGGCGAGCAGGCCTGCGGCCGTCGCGACGGCGAAGAAGAGCAGAGCAATCTGTACGCTGAGTGTTCGAATCATGCAGACATCCATGTCTACTATCGGCCCGCCGCCATGCGGGCTTAGCAATCCGCGCCTTACAGAAACAAGCTGGCCACGCGCGACCAAACTCCCGCGGGCGTGGCCGCGGCCGCGGGCGTCAGCAGTCGACGCGCAATTCGCGCCAGGCAGACGCTCGCCGCGCAGCGCGGAAAGCGCAGGCTGACGGCGCTGCGCTCGCGCACCGCGCGGGCCACGTGCGGATCGAACGGGATGTACCCAAGATCATCCAGCGCGAGTCCGAGAAACTGCTTGCTCGTCCGCCGCAGGCGCACGCTTGCCAGCTCGGCTTCGCGCGCGTTGCGGGCCATGTTCACGATCAGGCTTGCGCCGCCGGTCATTCCGCGCAAACGCAACGTCTTGAGCGTGGCGTATGCGTCGGCGATCGCGGTCGGTTCGGGCGTTGTGACGATGATCCGCCGATCCGCCGCTTCCGCGAGCCGCAGCGTCGTCTCCGAGAGGTCGGAGCCGCAGTCGATAATCAGCTGTTCACAATCGTCGCCGCCGCGTCGCAGCAGCGCTTGGCGCAGCGGCTGCCCGTTGTTGAGCTCCGCGGTTTGCGAGGCGCCACACGCGACCCGCAGTCCCTGCGCGGCCGGGCAGTCGTGTGGCGGAGCGGTTTCGTCATCCTCACCCAGCGCGGGTCGCGCCAAGTCGAGCAGAATCGCGATGTTCGCCAGCGCCGGCTCGGCATCGAGCAGCACCACGCGCTTCCCGGCGCGGGCCGCGGCGATGCCGAGGTTTACAGAGATATTGCTTTTGCCAACACCGCCCTTGCCGCTGAGCACGGCGAAGATTGCTGCGCGCGCTTCATTTGCGGGGTTGCGCTCGCCGATTGGTTGCGAAGACATGCGCCAGATCCGTCCGGCTCAATGCAACTTACAGGAGTGCCGGGCAGACTAGCGTTGCGACAGATTCAACGCAAGCCTCATTTAGGTCCTTTGGCACACTCTGTCCATCGCAGGTATACGAGAGCGTCAGTCGCAGTCGGTCGGCGGCATTCAGCACAACGCCCATCCCAATCAGCTCGTCCAGGTGCGTAAGCGCCAGGCGCGAGACACCCAGCGCTGCGAAATATCGCGCATTCCGCTCTTGCACGTTGGCGTCCTGGCTGGCCGGCAGCACCAGGTGCACCTCGTCGGCCCGCGCTGCGCGCAGTAGCGCCGCCAATCGCACAAATCGCCCACGATCGCGGAGCGAAACGCCGGGCGTGTCGATCAGCAGCAGCTCGCACGCGAGTGATTTTTGCGCCTGTTTCAGGCGGGAAACCGTCTGTGCACGCTCGAAGGGCACGCCGATCAGCGCGCAATATCGTCGCACCTGGTCGTGCGTCGCGAGCCGATGCATGTCGAGCGAGAGCACCGCGACGTTTACGCCTTTGCGCAAGTGATAGTGCGCGGCGAGCTTGGCAAGCGTGGTGGTTTTTCCAACACCGGGCGGGCCGACCAGCGCCAGTGTGCGGCGCTGACCAGGAACCGGCGAGATGCCGCCAGTCGCGGGCAGCATCGCAGCCAACGCTTCACGCAGCCGCCGCGCGGCGACGTTGCGATCGCGTGCGGCATCCGCATCCAATGCGATGTGTCGCGCCAGGCGTGCGGCGAGCTGCTCGGCGACTTCGTTTTTCACCAGCTCCAGGTAGTACGGATAGGCGGCCTCGGGCAGCGCCGGCGGATCGGCCGACGCACGATTTTCTCTCGTGAGAGAAGTCGGCGGACCGGCATTCGTTGCGCGAGGCGGCGTTTCGACCGACCCGCTGGCCTGGATCCGCTGCGCCGTCGCGGCGACGTCCGGCGGTGCCCCCTCGAGGTGGATCGCCGGCTCCGGCTCGCCGACCGGCGTCGGAACCACGACCAGAGTGGCGCCCGGTGCCAATCCCGCAGCCAGGATCTGGGCGAAGACCTCGGGCGGCTCGTCTTCAATGTGCACAATCTGCGCCGGCTTGTTCAACGGCCACTCGGTTAGAGGCTGGCTGCTTACCGACGGCATAACACCATCGGCGTTGGGGATGGGGTCACCGTGCGGGTCGAAGCTGGGATAGCCCATGTC
>CAZHTF010000025.1:0-36686 GCA_964535305.1 uncultured Planctomycetales bacterium
CCACCGCCGACTCGGCATGATCGACGAAGCTGAGGCTGCCCGCGTCCCAGCGCCACTTGTGCGTCACGTCGCGATCTGCCTGTGCGACCTGGATCGTCAGTCCGTCGGCATCGATCGTCGGCGAAGGCGGCGGCGCGGTCAGCCTCAAGGCGTCGATCGCGGCCCTGGCTCGTTCGGCGCGAAACTGCGGATCCGCGGCCAGCGCCGCGAGCGATCGCGCGACACGCTCGCGCGACTCGGGCACAAGCTCCACCGTGAAGGCGCCGGCGGCGTAACGCAGCGCCGCCGGTACATCCAACACCGCACCGCCGGCCGGCGCGATCGACAGATCGACCGGCACATCGAAGGGCGCCGCGGCGAGCGGGGCAGTGCAGCGCAGCTCCTTGAGTTCAAATTTGGCGAAATATCCGCAACCCACTTGGCCTTCGGGGCAGAGCTTGTCGCGCGCTTGCGGCCAGAGCCCGCGGATCTGCTCGAGTGCCGTTGGCTGGCTCGCCAGGCGCTGCAGCGTCGCGCCGACGTCGGCGGTCAGTGCCGCGCTATCGACTTCGTAGCGCAGCGCCTTGACGGACCAGGTCGCGCTGACGTCCGCCAGCGGTGTCGACGCGGCCATCACGATCAGCCGCAGTTGCGTGCCGCCGTTGAAATCCGCCGGGATCGCGACGCTGATGCCGCTCGGCGGCTTGAGAGCGGCTTCCGCGCTGCTGCGGGCCTGCTCCGCCTGCGCGACCTGCAGGCCAGCCAAATACTGCTGGAACTGCTGCTGCGATTCCGTGCTCGGGCTGAGCGCGGCTTGCCGGAGCGTGCCGCTCAGCGCGAAACCGGCCGAGGCGCGCGGGTCGCCGGAGAAGCGTGCCCGCGTCTGCACTTCGACCGCGCCGCTGGCGGGCTCGACGCGCGTAATCTGCAGCGCGGCGGCGGATTCCAGCACAATCTGGCCGGCGTAGTCCTCCGCGCCGCGCAGATTGATCGCGCCCGATCGCAGCCACTGGATCGCCTGCGCCTGAAGCTGGTAGTGCGTCGCGACATGGCTCGCCGCTGGAGAGATCGCGCCGCTGGCCGAGTCGAAGCGCACGCTTGGGCTGGTCAGCAATGGCACGCCCGCAGCGGTCGCCGGGATCTGCACCGCGCCGTCTCGCACCGTCGCCGCCGCGAACTCGACGCCGCCGGCGGCCTGTGCGAGCGCCGCCAGGTACGGCGTGATGGCTTGCTCGAAGGTCGGCACCGTCGGCTGCTGCTGCTGAGCACCCGACTCCTCGGTCTGGACGATCGGCTGATCGTCGCCGTTTGGCTTGGTCTGCGGGTCGGTTTGAACGATCGGCTGATCGTCGTCATTTGGCTTCGTCTGCGGGTCGGTTTGAACGATCGGCTGATCGTCGCCGTTTGGCTTGGTCTGCGGGTCGGTTTGAACGATCGGCTTATCGTCGACCTGTTTGACGTTTCCGCCGCCGCCGCCGCGCAGCAGCAGCGAACCCCCGCCCAGCGCGAGCGCGCCCACAACCGCGCCGATCACCAGCGGCATGCGGTTGGGCTTCGGCTGCGGCAGTGCGTTGAACCGCTCCAGCAGGGCAGCGGCGCGCTCCTTTTGATCCTTGGTCGCGAGCGCATCGGAGCGCACCGGCTCGAGCTTGAGCGGCGTCTCGCGTGCCTTTCGTCCGCGCTCCGCGATGCGGGCCTCCAGCGCATCGAGCTCGGCGGTGAGCCGCTCGCGATGCTCGAGGATCTTCTTCTTCGCCCGCTCCAGCACTTCTTCCAGCCGTTTTCCGGCAGGCTCGGGCAGACTCTTTTCCTTTGCGAGTGCAGTCGCCTCGCGAAACGCTCCCGCGACGTCGCCGCGATCGACGGACTGGCCGAGTTCGTCCACTTTGCGCAGCGCGTTTTCGAGCTGATCGGCGCGGTCCGCGAGCTCTCTGGCGCGTGCGGCGCCCGCAACGTCCGCTTCGAGCAGCGGAGCCGCGATCGACAGTTGCTTGCGGGCTTCCGTGACGTCCGCGGCGGTGAGCGCAGCGCCCGCGGCGGTGAGCGCGGCGCCAGCCTGCTGCGCCGCCAGCTTCGCCGCGCGGGATTGCTGCTCGCGCGCCTGTTGCCGCAGGTGCTCGGCCCGCTGCTGAGCCCAAGCCGGCAGATCCGCGGAGAGCGCATCGAGCGCCTGGAGCGCCTTACGCGGGTCGCCATTCGGACCGCTCAGCGCCGCGCTGGCCGCCGCGAGCTGCTGCTCGAGCGGTTGCGCCTTCGCGAGCCGCGTCAACAGCTCCGCGGCACGCGGGCGGGCGGCGGCGTCCTCCGCGGCCGGCCCCTTGAATTCGTCAAGAATTCGCTGCGCGTCAGCGAGCTTGCCTGCTTCCAGCGCTGTCGCGGCCTGGTCGAGCCCGGCGAAAATGCGCTGCTGCTCGCGATCCTTGGCCGCCGCCGCGCCCTGCTGCGCACGGGCTGCCAGCTCGCGTGCCTCGCGCAGCAACAGCTCGGGCAGGCCGTCGCCGGCGATCTGGCCGGCGCTGGATTGCGCCAGCGCGAAATCGCCGGCCGAAAGCGCCTTGCGCGCGCTGCTCAGCAGCCCGCCGGCTTTCTCCAGCGCTTCACATCGCGCCAGGAGCGTCTGAGCCTGTTTGCGAACGGTCGCGTCCGCGGCGGATGCAAGTTGGCCGCGCTCGAGCGCCGCGCGGGCCGCAGCCGCGTCCCCGGCTTCGTAGCGGCGCTGCGCCTCGGCCAACGCGGCAGATATCCGCTCGCTCTCGGCAAGCTGCGCGCTGACGCGCTGCTGCTCGCACTCGCGAACCAGCGCATCCAGGCGATCGCGAACCGCCGGCGGCAGATCCGCGACGCTGCGGCCGCGCGTAGCGCTGGCCAGCGCGTCTTCAAACGCAGCCGCCTTCACCTGGGCGCGAGCGCGTTTCTCGCTCTCGAGCGCCAGCAGCAATTCCTCGCCGCGCAGCGCCAGATCGGCCCGCGCCTCGGCCAGCTCGTGATCGATCCGCTCCGTCGGCACGGCCGCGAGCGCCGCCTGCACCGCGGCCAGGTCGCCCTGCTCCCAACTGCTGCGGCCCGCGGCGAGCTTGGCGGCGAGCGCTTGTCGCTGGGCCTGCCCGCGCTCGATCTGCTCGAGCACCTCGGCCCGCCGCGCGCGCAACGTGGTCTGCAGCGCCTCTTCGTCGCCGAGCCCGTCGAGCCGCTGCCGCGCTGCGGAGTAGTTCCCCGTGCGACACTCCAGCTCGGCCGCCGCCAGCTCGTTTGCGGTTTGCTCGGCGTGCGTCTCCGCCAGGCTGATTTGCACCGAGAGCTCGCGGGCCTGCGCCGCGCGGGCTCTGGGCGTGGCGGTGTCGCGCAGGATCTGATCGATGATGGTGCGTGATTCGCCCAGTTCGCCGCGCTCCAGCGCCGCGCGGGCCTGCTCCAGGTACGCCAGCGCCACCTGGTCTGCGCTGGTCTCGGCGAAGCGCGACTGCTCGTCCGCCAGCCGCAGCAGGTCCTCGGCTTCGCGCCGCAGCAGGTCGTCGGCCTCGGGGGCCGCAAGCACCTCGCGTGCCAGCGCCTGGGCTTTGGAGGTGTCCTGCCCGTCGAGCGCGTCTTCCGCCGCGCGCAGCCGCTGCTCGACGCGCTTGCGTTTTGCGATTGTCTCCTTCTCGGCATCGATGCGCTTGAGCCAGGGCGCCAGCGTCTCGCGCCAGAGCGGCGGAAGTGCTTCATCCTGCGCCAGCGTCTGGGCGCGCTGCAAGGCCGCGCCGGCGACGCCGGACTCCAGTTCGCGCTGCGCGTCGCGCAACGCGCCGCAGGCCTCGCTCCAGGCGGCCGGCGCGTGCTCCTTCAGAAACGGATCGGCAGCGGCGGGATTCGCCAGCCGCTCGGCCGGATCACTGGCGAGCATGCGCGTGACCAGCTCGGTCCAGGCGATGATGCGCTTGTCGGCGGCGTTGGCGACCTGCTTGTCGGCCCGCTCGAAAGCCTGGGCCCAGTCCTTGCGCTCGTCGGCGGGCGAGAAGGGCTCGAGGTGAAAGTAGTACATCATCGTCGGGTCGGACAAGGCCGCCCCGTACGGATGGGTGCCGGTGGCGCACAGAAACAGCAGCGCCGCCGCCGCGAACTGGTCCGCCTTGAGATTCAGCCGGATCTGGCCTTCGAGCAGCTCGTGCGCGAAGAACGGGGCGATCCAGCCGTCGTCGCGCGATTCGTCTTCGGGGGCCAGGCGCCAGGTGCCGCTGGATTTTTCCGCCGCATTGGGCCCTTCGCAGAGCATGTGTCGGCGACTCTCAACGTCGCAGACGGCCTCGAAAATCGGAACGATCCCGAAGTCGGTCAGCTTGATGCGGCCGGCTTCGTCGATCACCAGGCTCGCGGGTTGAATGCCCCCGTGCAGCACGCTGCGCTTGGCGGCGGCTCGCAGCGCGCTGAGCAGCGACCAAGTCAGCCACCAGAGTGTGGAGATGTCTGGCAGGTTGCTGTTGCCAAGCAGCTTGCTCGGAATCGCGGCGGCGGCCGGCTCGTGTGGGATCAGCAGCGCGGCGCCTTCGTCGATCACTTCGCCGCGCGGGCGCAGGATCGCGTCGCACTCACCCGCCAGATCGAGCTGCTGGCGCACGGTGGCGACCATCTTCGAGACGAAGCGCTGCCGCTCTGCGTCACCCAAGTGCGCAGGCACCCGAACGACGCGCTGCGTCGACCAATGTTCGTCAAACGGCCGAAATGCCAAGCGCGCTCCGCAGGTCGGCAACGATGCACGAGGACGGGTGGGCGACGCAGCGCGTGGCATAGTTGGTTCCGAAGCGCTTCGCGCTGGTCTGGAATCGGATCGGGGCCGGCCGGTCGACAGCCGCCCCCTGAAGTGTTCCAAACCTGCGCCCGACGTGCGCAGAACGCTCAACTTGCCCGCGACGAACGTGCGCCCAGGGCCCTCGTCGTCGCATCCAATCATCCTTTATCGAACGGGAGTCTCGGCGTGTCAAATTGTTTCAGGACGGTTGCTTTGGCATCCGCATTGTCGCGTAGCGAAACGCCAACAGTCCGGCGACGCCCGCTGCCACCCAGCCCGGCGCGATGCCGCCGACGATCCCGCCGATCGCACCGCTCAACGGCCAGACGCTGACGCCCGCCGCGCCGATCATGCCGATCAGCGAAAGTCGCTGGCCGCCGAGAACGTCGCGCAAGAAAAGGCTGCTCAGCCCGAGCCAAGCCACACCCGCGAGAACGGCCAGCACGCCCGAGAGCGCATCGCTGCTGACGCGATCGGCGAACAGGAACGCGATCCCGATCAGCGGCCCGATATTCCCAACGCCGCGTGCCGCCGGAATCATCCGCCCGGTCGTGGTCCAGGCCCGTCCACCGAGGAGTTGCTGACGCCAGAAGCGCGCCAGCCAAAGCGCATGCCCCGCGGCGATCGCCAGGGCCAGCAGCGTGCCGGCGGGCGAAACGCCCGCGATCGCGGCCACGATCGCCGCCACCGCCAGCGCGATCGCCAGACTCGCAAACCAGTCGCATAGTGAATGCCGCAGCGCGTGGGCTGTCGCGCCCGCGGCGATCGCCGCAAGAAACGCCCCGATCGCTGCAAAGGCGCTCCCGAGCGCAAGCAGCGTTGCCCCAGCGGCGATCACAACCAGCAGCAGCGCTGCGGCCTGCGAAAGCGGTGCCGCCGGCGGCTCTTCAACGAGCGGAAGCGATGGATCGGCACGCCACGCGGATCGTCGTCGCAGCCAATTCCGCAGCACAGGAATCAGACTGCAGATCAGCCCCGCGGCGCCTGCGCCCAGCGCGATCCGCGGCGAGAGTGCGGAAATGTCCGTCGTCCGTGTGGAACCGAGCAAAACGGCGAGCGTGGCTGCAGCACTCAAGCGGGTCAGGTTATAACGTAGCGCGGCCCGGAAGCCCACACGTGCAGGCGAACCCGATGCCCGACAGCGATCGCGAATTTCAGCGGTTCCTCGCGCACGTCTGGAAACACGACGTCGCGCCGCTTCTGAAGGACGCGCGGCGTCGGCAGCGGCAGCGCACGGCAAGCACGACCGGCAAAGCCGGCGCCGCGGGTGGCCTCTTGCTCGACGGTGTACTCGGCCTGAAGGGCCGACCGTTCACGCGCTTTCTGACGGTCGTCGGCGCTACGCTGGGAGCAATCCTGCCCGATGTGCTCGATTGGAAAGTCGTGGCACTGCTGACGGACGACGAGCAGCGACGCATCGAGTCGGCGACGGCTCAGCGGGCCGCGGCGCTGCAGTTCGACGCGGCGCTGGCACTCTTCGGCCTGACGCAAGACGCCACAAGTGATGATCTGAAAAGAGCTTGGCGCGAGGCTTCGCTGCGTTGGCACCCAGATCGCGCAGGTGATGACCAGGCCCAGCGCGCCGAGCATCACATGCGCTTTGTGGCGTGCTCGGCGGCGTACGACCGGCTGACACAGGCCTACGCGCGGGGTGAGCTGCCGCGGCCGCGCGGCTGAGCACCGCGACGGAAAACTGCGACCGACGAAATCGCTTCCGCAACTCGTTGCACAGAAAACGTTTACAACCAAGACCGCCGGTGACCGGCATTATAGGACGGCTGGTCGCGAAAATTCTCGTCCAATCGCATTTTTTTTCAGCCCCGAAGTGGAAATCCAGTTTTTTGCGGTCCTAGGATCGAGTGCAGGACGGGGAACCAATCGTCGGGAGCCGAGCGGTTTCCCCAAATCAGCCGCTTGTCCTTTTCTTCTGGGAGCCGAAGGAAGGAAGCACGGACGAGTCGAAGGCAAAGGATCGGCCCCAACCGGTCGGTCCTTTCTTTTTTGGTGTGCCACCACGGCTCCCCCATTGGTGGCGGCCACCCGCGCAGATGGGCTCCGGGCCGCTGGTTCGGAGCCCTCTGCTTTTCGGCAACCCGCGCGATTGACTCCGCACGACGCCTCAACGCCCGCCGCGCCTGGCCGCTTGCCTCGCCGGTTACCATTCCGCGAATAACCGGATGCGGAGCGATGTCATGGAATTTCGGCTCGATCGAATTCGCGACGATGGTGATGCGCGAGCTTACGGCGCCATCAGCGCCGCGGCGTTCAACTCTTCCGCCGAGCGCTCCGCCGACTACCTGCGCGCCGTTGGCATGGAGAACATCCGAATCGCGCGGCTCGGCGAAGCGGTCGCCGGCGGCCTGGCGCAACTTCCCATGGGCCAGTTCTTCGGCGGTCGCAGCGTGCCGATGGTGGGCATTGCGTCGGTCGCGGTCGCGCCGGAGTTTCGCTCGCAGCGCGCCGCGAGTCTGCTGATGAACGCCACCGTGCAGGAGCTGCACGCACGCGGCGTGGCGCTCTCGACGCTCTATCCCGCGACGCAGCCGGTGTATCGACGCGCGGGCTACGAAATCGCCGGGGCGGCATTCGAGGTGAAACTCATTTGTGCGCAGATTGATGAGCGCGAGAAACGCCTGGCGGTTCGCCGAGCGACGCCCGCCGATCAGCCGGCGGTGCGCGGGCTGTATCTCGCAACGGCGCAGTACGAGAACGGGCAGCTTGATCGCAGCGAGTTCATCTGGGGCCGCGTCGCAATGGAGCGCGGCGAACCGACGCAGGCCTTTGTCGTCGAGGGCCAAGCCGGCATCGAAGGGTATGTGTACTACATCGTCAGAGCCGAGCCGTACGCACCTCAACGCATGCGTTTGACTGATATCTCCGCGAGCACGCCTCTAGCGGCGCGGCGGTTGCTGCGGTTTCTGGCGGACCATCGCTCGGTGGTCGAATCGGTTTCGTGGTTCACCGGACCGGCAGACCCCATGTTGCCGCTGCTCGGCGAGCAGCCGTATCAGCTCAGCAGCCGAACTTACTGGATGTTGCGCGTCACGCACGTCGAGCGGGCGCTGCTGGAGCGCGGCTATCCGGCTGGCGCCAATGCCGAGCTGCATCTGGAAGTGCAAGACGACGTGATCGCCGGGAACAGCGGACGCTTTGTGCTGCGTGTCGCGGACGGGCGAGCGCAGCTCGAGCGCGGCGGGCGCGGTTCGTTCGCGCTGGACGTGCGCGGCCTGGCTTCGCTGTACTCCGGGTGCGCCGACCCCGCGGCGCTGAAACTCCGCGGCCTGCTGCGATCCGGCGAATCCGACGACGCTGCGGCGCGGGCGCTCTTCAGCGGCCCGACGCCCTGGATGCGCGACGCGTTCTGATGCAACGACGGTTCGGCGCGTTTCCGTAGCGGGCCAATTTTCCGCAGGCGCGCACAGGCCGCCGGAAAGCGCAACGGTCGTCTGCGTGGCGCCCACTTGGAGCACGCCGACGCGACGGCCGTTCGGTCGATCGCAAGCCCGCAAGCGCTGGGTCTACCCGCGGCGGCGCGGCAGCGCGAAGCTTAGCAGGCCGAGCATGGCCAGCGTGGTCGGCTCGGGAATGTAGAGGAAATTCGGCCCAAACCGGCCAGTCGCTGCGCCGCGGACATCCGGGAACACGAGGGTGGGCGAACCGCCGACGACCTGGTCGCGGGCGTTGTTGGTGATCGTGATGTCGGACGCGACCTGTACCGACGTCACGCCGCCGCGATAGCCCTCGGCGACCGGATTCCCGACAGGGTAGTAGGCGCCGATGACGTACTCGGTGCCCGCGGTGAGCGCGATGTTCGCGACTGAAACGTAGCGGAATTCGCCGGTCAGCGGGCTGTTGGTCTGGACGGTTGCCTGGCCGAGCAGCGCCTGCGTGGTCGCATTCCAGACCGCCACGTCGTGCGTGCGTAGCAGCGGGTCAGCGGGCGTCGCATCCCAGAAGCCCAGCGACGTGATTACGATGTTCTGGCTGGGGCGGAAGTACCAGCCGACCGTGTCACCGTTGTTATCATACGTGGAAAATGTGGTTCCGCCACTCCAGCCTTGTACGGCCGGCACCTGCGCCAGCGCGGATGAGACGAACCCGCAGCAGGCGGCGATAACGAGAGTGTTGGCAAAGATTCTCTTCTGCGCGCGCATGATCTTCCCTCTTTTCTTGAATGGTCGGCGAACCCCAGCACGTAGACCGAAGTCGGACTTGAGGCCGTCGCCCTCCACGGCCTTCCCATAACACTAGGCTGGGCAATCGTGCGAAATCAAACCGGTCCCGGAAATAAGGAGAGAACCAGTCAGATTTCCCGCTTTCGGAAACAATCGCGGCCAGCGGCGCGATTGCGCCGCAGCGCGCTACGTCCCCAGCAGTCGCATGATCTGCCGGATGGTTAGCTCCGTCGCTCCGCGACGCGAAGTAATCGCGTGTCGAGCACGCAGCCCCATCTCACGCGCGGCGACGGCGTCGCGCAAGAGGCCGCTCACTGCATCGGGCAGGTCCGCGGCGGTCGCGAGCTGATACAGCCCCTGCGCCGCTCGCAGCAGCTCAGCCGCCTCTGCGAAATTCTCCATGTGTGGGCCGACGATCATGGGCTTGGCCAGGCCCGCGACCTCCATGACGTCTGACCCGCCGAGCGGCACGAGCGTGCGGCCGACAAAGACGATCGCGGCCAGTGCGTAGAATTTCCGCAACTCGCCCAGCGTGTCTCCGAGGAAGACGAGCGGCTCGCGTGCGGCTTGCGTGGTCGGCGCGGGTGCGTCGACCGTCGGCGTGATTGGCGCGGCACTGCGTCTGCGGCAGGCGAAGCCGCGCTGCGCGATCAAGCGCGCGACTTCGTCGAAGCGTTCCGGGCGGCGCGGGACGATCGCGAGCTGGAGATCCGGGAACTCCCTCCGGACCGCCACGTACGCGGTCAGGATCGCGTCCTCTTCCTGCGGTCCGGTGCTGCCGCAGACCCAGAGCGGCCGCAGCGTGTCGACGCCCATTTCAGCGGCTAGCTCGTCTTGCCCCCGGATGTAGTCGCTGATCTCAGCCGCGTCGTATTTCAGCGACCCTGTGATTTCGATCCGCGCGCGCGGCACCCCCAGCGCGGCGAAACGATCGGCGTACGCGGCGTCCTGTGCACCGACCCAGGCGAGCTGGCCAAACATGCGCCGCGCGACGGAGCGAACCAACGGACGATCAAACGCCCGTACGCTGCGCTCGTTCGTGACGCGGCCGTTCGCGATCAGCACGGGCACGCCGCGGGCCCGGGCCAGCTCGATCAGATTCGGCCAGACTTCGAGTTCCATCAGCACAATCGCGGTCGGGCGCAGCCGCTCGAACACCCGCCGCAGAATCAGCGAGAAGTCCAGTGGAAAGCGGAAGACGATCAGCTTGGGATAGAGCTCGCGGGCCCGCGCCAAGCCGGTCGCGGTGGTGGCGCTGACGACGATCGCGATCGCCGGATCGCGGCGGCGAAGCTGCTCGACCAGCGTACGCGTCGCGTTGATCTCACCCAGCGAGACGCCATGAATCCAGACGCAGCGTGCGGCGACCGGGCGTGAGCGGACATTGCCAAGCCGCTGGCCGAGCGCCAGGCTTCCGGGTCCGCGGCGGATGCGTCGCAGCAGCAGCCAGGGCCAACCCAGACAAACCACCAGGACGTAAATCAGGTCATACAGCAGGTACATGCAGCGTTGCCCGCGTGCTCCACTGGCTCGACGGGCGCGACGCTCGATAGAATCCGGCCCCAGTCGGACGTCTGGAGGATTGCCGAGATGATTCGCGTTTACTCGCCACGCCGCGCGTTGCTCATAATAGTCGCAGTCTCGCACGGCGTCGTGCTGGGGCAGGCGCTGCCCGCGCCGCAGCAGCCGCCGCTGCCGGTGAAGCCTCCGTCGGCGTCGTCTCAACCCGCGTGGCCGCTGGATGCGGAAGTTGATCGGCTGCTGACGCGGCTGGAGCAGCGCAGCGTTGAAGACCTGCGGGCCGAGCTGGTCTGGGAGAATCGCTACGCGCTGGACGAGCCCGAAGACGCGGTCCGCAAGATCGGCGAACTGTGGTTCCAGGACACCAAGCCCGCGCCGCGCTTCCTGGCGAAATTCCGCGAGAAGCTCGAGGGCAGCCGGCGTCAGCCACTGGGCGAGCAGCACTACTTCGACGGCTTCTGGTTTGTCGAGCGCGACGACCAGACCAAGAGCGTCACGCGCCGGCAGGTGCGCCGACCGGATGACCCGATCAATCCGTATAAGGTCGGGCAGGGCATGTTCCCGCTGCCGTTCGGACAGAAAAAAGACGACATTCTGCGCGAGTTTGAGGTGCGAACCGACGTGCCCGGCCCGGATGCGCCGGAGAACACCGACCGCCTGCGGCTGACGCCGCGGGCAGAGAGCGACTTGGGCAGGGTGTACGGCGAAGTCGAGTTCTGGATCGCGCGGGAGGGCAAGCTCTCGGGTTTGCCGTTGCGCGTGCGGGCAGCCAAGCGCGACGGCACCGGCCGCGTAAACTCGTTCATCACGGTGACATTCTCGAACGCGCAGCTGAATCAGGGGCTGGGGTCGTCGGTATTCAAGATCGAAGTGCCGGCGGGATTCAACGAGAGCGTCGAACCGCTACCGGATGAAGCACCACCGCGCTAGCCGCGCCCCGCGGCGAGTAGGAACTCCGCGCTTGGCGCTCGCCGCGCGCCTAGACTTATCTCGCCGCGCTTTGACGCGCGTGCTCGGGCGCGGCTCACTCCTCGTCCGGCGATTGCGCGGTTTCGTTCAGGTACTTCTGGAATTCGCCCATCTTGTAGGAGATGAAGCAGAAGGCATGGTGCAGCGCCAGGTACTCCAGGTCGCTCTTGTCGCTCTCGGCTTCGTGCCGCAGCTCATTCAGCTTTGCAAGAATTGGCTCAGCGCGCATTCGCGCGTACTCCTTTCAAAACGGTCGGCCTGCTGCGCGGTCACGGCGCCAGGTCACGGGTCAGGTCCGCCTTCTGCGCCGTATTCAGCGCCGCATATAGCAGCAGGTTGCGCATGATCCTGATCGAGCTCTCGGGATCATAGCCTTTCGCACCGTATACATGCGTGCCGAGCAGACCGGTGCTCACGTCGAGCGGCAGGTAAAGCACCGCGGCGCGGCGGCCCACGTCAAAATACTTGATCTGAGGATACTTTCGACCGGACGACAGCGGCCGCGCGGCGCGGCGGTAGCCAATCCCGGTGAGATCCAGCGCGCCCTCGATCGGGCCCGGACGGAACAGCGGCGAATCCGCCGGCAGGGTCTTGGGATCCGCGCGCAGCAGTGCGCCGATCTGCTTCTCGAATGCGTCGGTGAATTCCTTGGATGCGTTGGCCGCGTCGGCCAGCAGCGTTCCGCCATCGGTCAGAAATCGCCGCAAGCCGTTCAGTTCGGCCTGCGAGAGCGTGAAGGCGCGGTCGCCGGACATGAAGGCGATGCGGAATTCCTTGGAATCGAGCGTATCGAGCCCGACGCCGGAGCTGACCAGCAATCGCGCGGCGGTTTCGTTGGCCATCCGCGTGGCCAGCCGCGTCCAGCCCTGCGGCTCGATATCCCAATTGCCATCGTACTTGATGCGCGCGACGCGGATGTTGTGCTCGAGCTTTTGCGGCTTGAGCGGCGGATCGGCCAGCTCGAGCCGACTGCGAATGGTGGTTTTATCCGTCGCATACAGATACACATTCGCGCCAAGCTGAAAATCCGGCGCCGCGGATCTGACGCGATACTGATTCCAGGCGGCGGCGACATCCGTCGGCGAGAGCAGCATCAGCGTGCGCGTGCCGTTACTCAGCTCGAACATGGGCGGCGGATTTTCGATCTTGTATTGCACATCGCCGGAGAAGAGCGCGTGCGTGGTCGGCAGCGTGCGCATGCTGAATTCCGGGAAGGCGCGCTGCGCCATGTCGCGGAAGCTTTGCAGGAACTCGGCGCTGTTGTCGGCGGCCACGCCCCAGATCAGGCCGCCCTGCTGGCAATAAAGCCTGAGTTTCTGAACATCGACGTCGCTAAACTGCCAGGACTTACCGCCGTGCACGTATAGCACCGGAGCTTCGAGCAGGTCGCGCAGCGGGCCCTCGAGCGAAACGATCTGCCAGCCCAGCGTGCGCTCGAGGGCGCTCTCGGCGAAGCGCGCCAGGCCGGCGGCGTCGCGCAGCTTGATGTCCCAATCGTCGCCGTGCTCGAGCTTGTTCAGCAGCAGCGGCGCACGGCCGTGGCTGAGGAACATCAGCGCGAAGCAGGTGTTTCGCAGGCTGGTCATCTCGTCGCCGGTGGCGGACCAGCTTCCGTCCTTCTGCTGCTCGCGCAGCAGATAATCGGCGCCGAGGCGAAACCAGTCGCGCTGGCGGAAGTACTTTCGCCCGCTGGCGCGGCCGACGCGCTCGACGCCGTAGAGGTAGTAGTACTTCCACTTTGCGTCGCCATTTGGATTCTCGGGCGTGAATTCACGGCCGAACCAATCCATGCCGAGCGTGATCGCCCGCAGCAGCGGATGCGCTTTGCGGAAATTGGTCTTGGCGTGGGCGCGATCGAGAATGATGAAGAGCGTTGCCAGGCCGGCGGCGGTCATGCTGCCGGTAGACTCCATCGCGGGCTCGTATGGCCAGCCGCCGTCGGGTTTTTGTGTGCGGGTCCAGTGGTCCTGCATCATCAGCCAGTAGTTTTCGAGCTGCCCGGCTTCGGCGCCTTCGTCGGTCGCCATCCACATGCCCAGGACGGCGAACTGCGTGTTGGAGTTGTCGTAGCGGTCGGCGATTTTGGACTGCGCATACGATTCATAGCTGTACGCGCCAAAGTCCGAGGTTTCGCGCGTCCAATGCGCGGCGAGCATCCACTTCATGTCTTCGTCAAGCCGCGCGCGGAAGCGATTGCCCGGCACGAGCGAAAGCGCCTGCAGGCGGACGGAGACCGTGTAGGTCCAGGAAAGGGTCTGCTCCGCCAACCAATCGAGCGCGCGGGCCATTTCCTCGGTGCGCGGATTCTCGCCGGCGAACTGCAAGGCCAGCAGGGCCAGGGCGGTGTCGCCGGCGAAGTACCTTTCGGTTTTGGCTCGGCGGCCGTCCCAGTGAATATCTGACCCGCGCTGCTTCTTGAGCCACGCGACGCCGCGCTCAATCGCCTCGCTGACCTGCGCGTCTGTGAGTAATTCAGGCTGAGCACGCGCCAGTTCGGTTGACAGCGCGGCTATGATGAGGCAGGCGAGCGAGTTGAAGATGGTGCGCAGCGCGCGGTTCGGCCTGACGGCGGAAGCTGGGGTAGTTTGACCGTTGCGTTGTAACTGCATAGGATTAAAAGAGTAAGAAGCTCGCTCCGAAACCGCAGGTCCTTGCGGAAGGCGCCACGCGTGGCCGACACGCCCGAAGATAGTCAAATCTGCCGGCTGGTGGTCGAGCGGCAATTCACCACCGCCGACGAACTCCGCGAAGCGACCGACCGGCAGCGGCAGCTCGCGCAGGGCGGTCAGTCGCGCCCGGTCGGCGAGCTGCTGGTCGAGCTCGGCTACGTCACTCGCACGCAACTGCTCCGCCTGCAAACCGGGAACGAAGACTCCGGCGGACGGCCTTCGCAGCAGATTCCCGGGTACCAACTGCAGAAGCGGGTCGGCGCGGGTGCAATGGCGGTCGTCTATCGGGCCAAGCAGCTCAGCCTGGATCGCATCGTTGCGGTGAAAGTCCTGCCGCGCAAGCTCAGCCGCAGCGCCGAGTTCGTCGAGCGCTTCTATCGCGAAGGAAAGGCTGCCGCCGCCCTGAACCACAATAATATCGTACAGGCCATCGACGTCGGCGAGGCCGGCGGCTTCCATTATTTCGTGATGGAGTTCGTCGAGGGCTGCACTGTCTACGACGAAGTCGCCGGCGGAAAGGTCTACAGCGAGCGCGAGGCGATCGACATTGTGCACCAGGTCGCCGAAGCGCTCGAGCATGCCCACGATCGCGGCATCATCCATCGCGATGTGAAGCCCAAGAACATCATGCTCACCACCGAGCGCGTCGCCAAGCTGGCCGACATGGGCCTGGCCCGCGCCGCGACCGACCTGGAAGCCGCCATGGCCGAGGCCGGCCGGGCCTACGGCACGCCGTATTACATCAGCCCCGAGCAGATTCGCGGCGAAGTGCACATCGACAAGCGTGCGGACATCTACTCATTGGGCGCGACGTTTTATCACATGGTGACCGGGCGCGTGCCGTTTGAGGGGCCCACGCCTTCGGCCGTCATGCACAAGCACCTGAAAGAGCCGCTCGTCCCGCCGGACCACATCAATACCAAGCTGACCGCGGGCGCGGCGGCGATGATCGAAATGATGATGTCCAAGGATCGGGACAAGCGCTACGCGAGCTGCAAGGAGCTGATCGAAGACCTCGATCTGCTGGCGCGCGGCCAGCCGCCGCACTACGCCCAGCCGGGCCTGGACCACGAGTCGTTCGCGACGTTGGCGAAAGGCGCGCCCACGCCGCGCGCGGAGGTCGCTGCGCCGCCTCAAGCCGAGGGACTCTCGCCGGTGGTGATCAGCGTCGGCCTGGTTGCGGTGGTCAGTGTGCTGGCGAACATCGTGCTGCTGGTTGCGATGTTCGGGACGTAGCGCCGAAGCGCGTCGCTGGATGACGCGGTACGAGTTCTCGCTGTACGGGTTTTCGCCCCAACGGGGCCGAATTTCTAGAAAACCAAGACACGCCATCGGCTACACGCCGCGGCCTTCTCGGGGCCGAATTCAGGCTGGAGAGTCTAGCGACGCGACCCACGGCCCTTTCGCGGCCGAATCTCAACCTAGACGCGTCTAGAGGTGGCCGCCAATCCCAGGTACGAGTCGAAGACTGAGACGGCCGACGATGGCAGGCTTGAAAAACAGGTGTTCAAGCGCGTGATTCACGGCACGCCAATTGCTTGATCTATCGCGGGTCCGCGATTGCGGCGTCGGCGCGGTCATTGAAATGACAACTTCTTGCGCGCCGCGGGCGACTGCGACCACTGGGCACGCGTCAGGTTTGGCGTGTCGCAGAAACTCGCGTATATTTCAGGGCTTACGCGCCCGGTGCGGCGCGCGGTTCGTTTGTGTGCGGATGCGGGTTTGAAATAAACGCGGCCACGCCGCGCGCCACCGTTCTGGCGCGCGACGCACGCGACCAACGAGAAAGAGGGACTCGAAAGAACATGCCCAAGTACGTCTATTTCTTCGGCGACGGAAAGGCTGAGGGTAAGGGCCATCAGAAGCAGTTGCTGGGCGGCAAGGGCGCCGGCCTGGCGGAAATGACCGAGATCGGCTTGCCTGTGCCGGCCGGCTTCACCATTACGGTCGATGCCTGCGAATACTTCCACGATCACGACGAGGAATGGCCGCGCGGCATGGAAAAGGAAGTCCGCCAGCAGGTCGCCAAGCTCGAGAAAGTCTGCGGGAAGAAGCTGGGCGACGCCAAGGACCCGCTGCTGGTCTCGGTGCGCAGCGGCGCGGCCCGCTCCATGCCCGGGATGATGGAGACCATCCTGAACCTGGGGCTCTCGGATCGATCCGTCCGCGGGCTGGCGGAAGCCACCGGCAATGCGCGTTTCGCCTGGGACGCGTACCGCCGCTTTCTGCAGATGTACTCGACGGTGGTGGTCGGGCTGAGCAAGGACACCCTCGAAGGCAAGCTGCACGATCTGAAGCATCGTTTGGGCGTCACGAATGACACCGAGATTCCCGCTGAGGAGCTGCAGACGCTCTGCGAGGATTTCAAGGTTTTCTACCGTGAGCAGACTGGCCAGGATTTTCCGCAGGACCCCTGGACGCAGTTGTGCGGTGCCATCAACGCCGTCTTCCACTCCTGGAATGCCGAGAAGGCTACCACCTACCGCCGCGTGGAGAAGATCCACGATCTGACTGGCACGGCGGTGAACATCGTGCAGATGGTCTACGGGAACATGGGCGACGACAGCGGCACGGGCGTGTGCTTCACGCGCGAGCCGAGCACGGGCGAGAACATTTTCTACGGCGATCTGCTGATCAACGCGCAGGGCGAAGACGTGGTCGCCGGCATCCGCACGCCGCTGCACCTGGATCACCTGCAGCAAGTGATGCCCGAGTGCTACGACCAGTTGCTGGCGGTGCGGGCGATGCTGGAGATTCACTACGGCGACATGCAGGACCTGGAGTTCACCGTCGAGCGCGGCAAGCTTTACATGCTGCAGTGTCGCAGCGGCAAGCGCACACCGGCGGCGGCGTTTCGCATCGCGGTCGAGCAGGCCACGCAGCCGCTGCTGAGCGATGCTGAGATCAAGCGGCTGGTGAAGAAGGGCTATCTGCCGAAGAAATTCGCCAAGGCCGCGGGCAAGCCGGTGATCAGCAAGTCCGCCGCGGTGGCGCGGATCAATCCGATCGATATCGAGCGGCTGTTCTACCCGGTGATCAGCCAGCGTATCTCGCGCGATGAGCTGAAGCGCCGTCGGCTGGCGACCGGCATCAATGCGGTGCCGGGGGCCGCGTGCGGCTCGCTGGTTTTCAGCGCGCATGAGGCCGAGGCCTTCGCCGCGCAGGGCAAAGCTGTCATCCTGGTCCGCAAGGAGACCAGTCCTGAAGATGTCGGCGGTATGCAGGCGGCCAAAGGCATTCTGACCGCGACCGGCGGAAAAACCTCGCACGCGGCGGTGGTGGCCCGCGGCTGGGGCAAGTGCTGCATCGTTGGCTGCGATGCGCTGCGGATCGACTACAACACCAAGCAGCTCATGGTGAACGGGCGGACGCTGCGCGAAGGCGATTTCATCACGCTGGATGGCTCGAGCGGCGAAGTGTACGAAGGCTCGATGGAGCTTGAAGCGCCGCAGCCGCCGCCAGCGTATTACACGCTGATGGGCTGGGCGGACGGGCTGCGACGGTTGAAGGTCCGCGCCAACGCCGACACGCCTGAGGATGCCCGCAAGTCGATCGAGATGGGTGCCGAGGGCATCGGGCTTTGCCGCACCGAGCACATGTTCTTCAGCACGCGTGAGCGGCAGCTTGCGATTCAGGAGATGATCGTGGCCCAGACGCGTGAGCAGCGCGTCGCGGCGCTGGAGAAGCTGCTGCCCTACCAGCGCGAGGATTTCATCGGCATCTTCGAGGCGATGGACGGCAAGCCGGTGACGATCCGGCTGATCGACCCGCCCCTGCACGAATTCGTGCCCAAGACCCGCGAGCAGGCCGAGGCGCTCTCGAAAGCGACCGGGTTGGACGTCGATCACATCCTGGCCCGCAGCGAAGCGCTGCACGAAGCCAACCCGATGCTCGGGCACCGCGGCTGCCGGCTGTGCATCACCTACCCGGAAATTCTCGAGATGCAAGTGCGCGCGATCATCGAAGCCGCCGCGGCCTGCGCCACGCGCAAGGTGAAAGTGCTGCCCGAGATCATGATCCCGCTGACGATCGACGCCAAGGAGCTACGGATCCTGGAGGAGCACACCCGCCGCGTGGCCGAGGCCGTGCTGGAGAATTCGCGGGTGGCGGTCAGCTACCTGGTCGGCACCATGATCGAGACGCCGCGGGCCGCGCTGCTGGCCGAGCGCGTGGCCGAATCGGCCGAGTTCTTCAGCTTCGGAACGAACGATCTGACGCAGATGACCATGGGCCTCTCGCGCGACGACGCCGGCCGCTTCCTGCCCGACTACGTCGACACCGCCAAGGCCGCGATCTTCAAGGAAGACCCGTTCCAATCGCTGGATGTCCATGGCGTTGGCCTGCTGGTGCGGCACGCGATCGAACGCGGCCGCTCCGAACGCAGCAAGCTCAAAGTCGGCATCTGCGGCGAGCACGGCGGCGACGCGACCAGCGTACATTTCTGCCACGCGGTCGGCATGGATTACGTGAGCTGCTCGCCCTACCGCGTCCCGATCGCACGGCTGGCGGCGGCGCAGGCCAGCATTGCCGAAAGCGGCGCCAAGGCGGGCGGCAAAGCCCAGAGCAAGGGCAAGAGGGGCAAGAAGGCGCGGGAGTCGCTGGCGCTCGTGGGCGCATAGCCGCGGCGGGCCGGCGAGATCGGCGCGGAGCGCCTGCGGCATAGGCGCGAGAGCTGCGGCGCGCGGGCTCGAACAATTTGCGTGACGCGTTCGCGCCGCGCGGCCGCCCGAATCGGACGGTCGCGCCCGCGGCGCTCGGCTAAAATCCCGAAATGTCCACTCCTCCTGAGCAGACGGCGGCAGTGTGGGACGCGCAGGCGCTGCACAGCCCGCACGCGCGGGCCGACAAGGCACAGCGCGTTCAGAGCATGTTCGACGCGATCGCGCCGAGCTACGAACGCGTGAACCGCGTTGCCAGCCTGGGCCAGGATGCCCGCTGGCGCCGTCGCGCGATCGAGGCCGCCTCGGCCGAGGCGTCCGACATTGTCCTCGACATTTGCTGCGGCACCGGCGACATGCTGCGCGAGTTCTGTTTGCAGCCGAAGCCGCCGCGGCTGCGAATCGGGCTGGACTTCGCGCGGCAAATGCTGGCCAACGGGCACTACGACCGCGCCCAGGCGCCGCACCTGCTGCGGGCCGACGCGCTGCGCATCCCGCTGGCCGCGGGCAGCGTGGACGTGATTACCTGCGCCTTCGGCGTTCGCAATTTCCAATCGCTGCAGGGCGGACTGAACGAAATGGCCCGCGTCTTGCGGCCTGGCGGGCGGGTTTGCATCCTGGAGTTCAGCGAGCCCGACAACGTGCTGCTGCGCTGGGCGCACCGGCTGTACACCAGCGCTGTGCTGCCGCGGCTGGGTGGCTGGATCAGCCGCGACACAAGCGGCGCGTATCGCTACCTGCCACAATCGATTGCGACTTTCGAGCCGACGCAGAAGTTGGTGGCGCGGCTGCGGCAAGCTGGGTTTGAAGAGTTGAGTGTCCGCCGCCTGAACCTGGGCGGCGTGGCGTTGTATCGTGGCGTCCGCGTGGATGAGAGCGGCGCCGCACGGAGAACATCATGATCGCGACGATCCGCATCTCTCTGCTCGCGCTGGCGACTGCTGGCATGGCCGTCAGCATTGGCGCGTGCTCCGGCGAAGACGAGCGCCGCAGCAGCGCGACACAACCGGCCGCGCAGGACGCCGATCCGTGGGACCAGTTGAAACAAGGTGTGCAGCAAACGGCGGGCGCGGTGAAGGAGATCGCGCGGCGGACGCGCGACGAGTTCCAGCGCGATTTTTCCGACGAGCTCAAGAAGCTCGAGACGCGCATCGGCCAGCTCAAAGAACAGGCCGCCGCTGCCACGGAAGACGCCCGCAAGCGGCTCAACGAGGAGATCGGCAAGCTCGAGCAGCACAAGGAGTCCGCCCGCCAGGCGCTGGACTCTTTGAAATCCGCCGGGAAGGAATCGCTGGACAAGATGCGCGATACGCTGGGCGAGCGGCTCGATACGCTCCGCCGCGCGAGCGATACGGCCCCGGCGACGGCGCCGGCGGACCCCGCTCCGTAGCTTTGAGCAAACCGGCGTTTCAGAATGGCGGCGTTCGGACGCCGCTATTCGAGATCTTCGAACAGCCCGGCGACAAAGCCCTGCGGGTCGAACGGCTCGATGTCGTCCACCGTTTCACCCAGGCCCACGAATTTCACCGGGATGTCAAGCTGATCGCGAATGCCGATCACAATCCCGCCCTTGGCGGAGCCGTCGAGCTTCGCCAGGAACAGCCCGGTCACCGTTCCGGCCTCCGAGAAGGTCTTCGCCTGATTGATCGCGTTCTGCCCGATGGTCGCGTCGAGCACCAGCAGCGTCTCGTGCGGCGCCGCGGGAATGCGCTTCTGCACCACGCGGCGGATCTTGGACAGCTCGCGCATCAGGTGATCCTGGGTATGCAGCCGGCCGGCGGTGTCCACCAGCAGCACATCGCTCTTGCGGGCGATGGCCGCGTCACACGCGTCGAACGCGACCGCGGCCGGATCGCTGTTCTGCTGGTGCTTAACGATCTCCACCGCGCAGCGCTTTGCCCAGATCGAGAGCTGCTCGACGGCGGCGGCGCGGAACGTGTCGCACGCGGCCAGCAGCACCGATTTTCCCTGCTTGCGCAGGTAATTGGCGAGCTTGGCGACGCTGGTGGTCTTGCCCGAGCCGTTGATACCGACGATGAAGATCACCGTCGGCCCGGCCGGGGCGAATTTCAGCGCGCGATCGGTGCTGCTCCAGGTGGATTCGAGCCGCTGCTTTAGGAACGGCAGAATTTCCTGCGCCTCGCGCAGTGCGCCGGCCTTCCACGCGCTGCGTACCTCGCCTAGTAGCGATTCGACCGCGCGCGGGCCGATGTCGCCGGCAAGCATCGCATCGCTCAGCTCGTCCAGCAGCGCTTCGTCGATTCGCCGACCAACGGACAGCACACGCCGCAGGCCCGCGACCAGCTTCTCGCGCGTTTTTGCCAGGCCGCGCTTGAAAAGATCAAACAGCCCCACGGCCGTCCTCCAGCGCTCGCGAACTCTCTGTCGATGGCGGGTCGGCAGGCGGATTCTCGACGCGCGGCGTCTCGCCGTCGGCGGCGGCTGCAGAGGCATGCGCCTGCTGCGCACGCTCGCGTCGCAGTCCGTCGAGCACGCCGTTCACAAACGCCGGCGAATCGGCGTCGCCGAACCAGCGCACCAGCTCAACCGCCTCGTTGATCGCCACGGCCGCGGGCGTCTGCGGACCTTCGAGCAGTTCGAATAGCCCGATCCGCAGCACGTTTCGATCGACGGGCGGCATGCGCGCCAGGCTCCAGTTCGGCGTTGCGCTGGCGAGCCGCTCATCGAGTCGCGCGCGGGCGTTCCAGACACCGGTGACCAATTCGCGTGCGAAAGGCACGATGTCGCGGGCGTCGTCGGTCGTGAATTGCAGCTCCTCGAGAATCTGCGGATCGTGCAGGAAATCGTCGAGCCGCGCCGCGAAAGGCTCGCCCAGGGCCTCGTAGACACACAAGGCCTGCAGCGCCAGCATGCGGCTCTGTGCCCGACGGCGAAGCGGGCCGCGCTCGCGCGTGTGACCGATGTCCAAGGCGCTCACCGGCCCAGCGCTTCCAGCACATTGGCCATTTCGATCGCCGCCAGGGCCGCCTCGGCTCCCTTGTTACCATGCTTGCCGCCGGCCCGGTCGATCGCCTGCTCGAGCGAGTCGGCGGTGATGACGCCAAACGTGACCGGCACGCCGGTCGCGAGGCTGATCTGCCCGATTCCCTTGGCGCATTCCGCGGCAATGTAGTCAAAGTGCGCGGTTTGGCCGCGGATCAGGCAGCCGAGGCAGATCACGCCGGCGTAGCGGCCAGAGGCAGCCAGCTTCTGCGCGGCGAGCGGGATCTCAAACGAACCGGGCACCCAGACCTGCAGAAGCGCGTTGCTATCGCCGCCGTGCCGCACGATGGCATCGATGGCGCCTTCGACCAGCTTGGCGGTGATGAAGTCGTTGTAACGCGCGACGACCAGCGCGAAGCGGCGCTTGGCGGCGTCAAGTTTGGCGGAAATCTGTTCGGGCATGGTGCTCGCTGCCTTTATCGCAATCCTCTAGCCTATCGGACGAGGTGCACGCAATCAAATGCCCCTTCGCGCTCGCAACACCGCTCCGCCAACGACGCGCCTGCGACGACTGCCGCTACTCGCTCCGTTGGCACTGCTGCTCGTGCTGGCCGGTTTCTTGATGCACTCGGCGATCGGCAGCGTGCCGCGCAGCTTGCGCATGCTGGAATCGGACCAGCCGCACGAGCGCAAGCAGGCGGCATGGCGCTGTGCGGAGCTGGCGCTGCCGGCGCTGGCCGATGCGCTGCTCGGCCGGCTGGAGCGCGAGCCGGATGCCGACGTGCGCGAAGCGCTGGTCTATTCGATCGGGCTGCTCGGTCGTGCCGCCGACTGGGAAGCCCTGGCGCACGTGGCCGCGCGCGACCCGAGCGGCTACGTGCGTTGCAGCGCCTGGCTGGCTGCTGCCCGCGTCGACGCGCCGCGAACGCGGGCCGGGCTCGATCAACCTGCTGACCGCTACGACGCCAACACCGACGCGTGGGACCGTCTCGGTATGGCGCAGGCCCGCTGCCAGGCCGGCGATGTCGGCGGCATCGAGGAACTCCTGTGGGTCGCGGAGCACGGCCAAACGGACCAACGCCGCGCCGCGAGCCGCGCTCTGGACCTGACGCTGCGCTCGCTGCTGACGATCGCCGGACGCTGGCCGATTCACCTCGAGGTCGCCGACGGTGCCAGCTGGACCGTGGAACTGATCGCCGAAGCCCGCCGCCGCGGGCAGGCGCTCAATCTGCCGCAGATCGCGGCGGAGAGCGCACGGCACTGGTCGGCGTCAGAGCGCGTACACCGCAGCGTGTTTCGCCTGGCCGCGGCCAGCGACCGAATTGCCCGCGTGTTGGCGGCCTGGTAGCGGCGCTCGATGCGGGTTGTTTGCTCAGGGTAGCGAAATAATCCGCAATCTGGCGATAATACGTTGCGGGTTCGGCGCAGCCGACCTTCGAAGGAGCTTGCCATGGCAGACCGCACGAACGGCGTTGATGAGCGTGTCGATCCATCGTCCGGCAATGCCGCTGCCGGCCCGTTCAAGGACGGCCTGCCGCGCGCCGACCAGGCGGCGCAGCTCGATCCGGCGCAGGAGAAAGACCTCTGGGCGGGCCGCGCGAGCTGGAAATCGCTGGTGCCGCCGCTGGCCGGCTGGCTGGGTCTGACGCTGATCGCGGTGCTGGTGTTGTACGCGATCTCGCAGAACTGGCTGATCTGGTGGGCCTGGCTGATCGGGGCGGTGCTGACGACGACGGCCATCGCGCGGCACGCGTGGACCATCATCTCGATGTCCTATCGCATCACGACGCAGCGCATCTTTGTCCGACGCGGGGTGCTGACGGTCACCATGGATCAGACTGAGCTGCTGCGGGTGGATGACGTGAAGACGCGGCAGACGATCATCGAGCGCATGCTGGGGCTCGGGCGGGTGGAAGTCTATTCGAGCGACCGTTCGGACAGCCGCTTGATACTCGCGGACATCGACCAGCCCGAGCAGGTCGCCGAGTTTGTGCGGCGCAACACGCGGATGGCGCAGAAGCGCACGCTGTTCATGGAGCAACTTTAGACGACAGCGCGTCGAAGTGCCTGCCGAGACGCACGGGTTCAAGTCACCTGAGCTGATTCAGCCGCTCCTGGCTCGACGCCGATGCCTGGCTGAGACGGCGCGGTCAGCAGGCTGCCGCGCGACTCGAGCCCGCCGATCGGATCGTTCTGCAGCAGCAGATGACCATCGAGGTCGGCGTAGTCGACCAGCCCGGCAATGGCCAGCGCCGGCGCGATCGCCAAGCTGCTGGAGACGAAGCAACCGAGCATGACGCGCATGTTGAGCATGCGGGCCAGCGCGATCATCAGCAGCGCTTCGCGCATGCCGCCGCACTTGGTGAGCTTGATGTTCACGCCATCGACGGCGCCGGCCAGCCGCAGCACGTCCGCGGGCCGCTCGCAGCTCTCGTCGGCGATGATGGTCGCCCCCAGGCCGCGCAGTTGACGCATGACGTGCCAATCCTGCCGCGCGACCGGCTGCTCAATCACCGTGGGTCGAAAGCGCATCAGCGACACAACGCGCATGCTGGCCTCATGCGGCGACCAGGCCTCATTCGCATCGAGCAAGATCGGACCGTCGAAAGATTCGCGCACCACCGCGAGTGTCTGCTCGTCACCCGGGACACCGACCTTGACCTTCAGCGTGGTATAGCCGGCGGCGAGCGCTTCCTTCACTTTTTCGCGCACTACGGCGACATCGGCGATGCCGATCGTGAAAGTGGTGTTGACGCGCGGTGCCGACAGACCCAGCAGCCGCCAGACTGGCACGCCCAGCCGCCGCGCGACCCAGTCGTGCAGGGCCGAATCGACACCGCAGACCGCGCAGCGCTGCGCGTCGAAGCGCGCCAGCAGTCGCGACAGGATCTGATCGATTGCGAAGGGGTCATCGCCCAGCAGCGGCGGTATCTCGTGCAGGGCCGCTTCGGACGCTTCGAGCGATTGGCCGTATAGCTCGGATGCGACGATTTCGCCCCAGCCGCGAACGCCGTCGTGCTCGAAGCAGACGACGATGGTCTGCTTCTCGTCGATGCCGCCTCGGGCGGTGGCGAAGAAATGCCGCAGTTTCAAATGTTGGCGGGCCCAGGTCAGCTTCATGGCATCCACGGCTCGACGTCTGCGGTAATGTCTTCCATGACCACGTCGTCCAAGGCCGAGACGCTGATGATCGCGTGCCGCTCGACGAAGACGCGGCGGCGGTTCACGCGCCGCGAGCCCTGCGATTCGAGTACGTGGGCCTCATTGATGTAGACTTCCTTGGGGCTGTGACCATCGGAGCGGTCGTGCACATCCGCATCGGTCAACCAGTAGCCGCGCTTGTCGACGGCTTCCAGCGTGCCGATGTAGATCATCGAGCCGCTGGTATCAAGCACCACGCGGCGATTCAGCAGCATTTCAAGCCGGGGTTCGATCATCCTCAACGGAGTGTAAACGCAAGTCCGCCGAGCCGATAGGCAATGGTGGGACGCTACGGCGGAGCGCCGCCTGCAGGTGCCAGCAGCGCAGCGCCAGCCGCATCCGATCGCAACGCCGGCGCGGCGGCATTGATTGCATCCGCAGTTGGACGGCTGCGATCGACCACCAGCGACTCGCCGAAATCCAGCGTTCGAAAGCGGGACGGCACGACGCCGTGGGCGGCGCAAGCCGTGGCCAAGTCGCGGATGGGGTCGTCGGGCCCTTCATCCGTGAGCGCGAATGTGCCGTAGTGCATGCCGATCGAGAGTGGCGAGCGCAGGTCCACGTGCGCACGCACTGCGTCATCCGGGTTCATGTGGCTCAGCCGCATGAACCAGCGCGGCTCATAGGCACCAATCGGCAGCAGGCACAGGTCCAGCGGACCGAAACGCTCGGCGATCTGGCCGAAAACAGCCGAGTAGCCCGAGTCGCCGGCGAAGTAGACGCGCGGCCCGCTGCTGCTGATCACATAGCCGCCCCAGAGCGTGTTGCGGCGGTCGTTCAGCGAGCGGCCGGACCAATGCTGCGCGGGCGTCATGCTGATCGCCAGCCCAGGCCGCGGCGTCTCGAGCGTCTGCCACCAGTCCATTTCCGCAACGCGCGTGGCGCCCGCGGCCCGCAGCGTCGGGCCGTTGCCCAGTCCGGCAACAAAGAGCGGCGCATCGCGCTGGGCGAGCTGCCGAATCGTGGGCGCATCGAGATGGTCATAGTGATCGTGGCTGATCAGCACCACATCGATGCGCGGCAAGTCTTCGATCGGCAGGGCCGCGTCGCGCACGCGCCGCGGTCCAGCGAATTGCACCGGGCTGGCGCGTTGCGACCAGATCGGATCGGTCAGCAGGTTGCCATCAGGCGTCTGGATCAGAAACGTGGCGTGCCCGATGAACGTCACCACAGCCTGGCCCGCGCCCGGCTTGCTGGGCGCCGCATGCCCGGCGTTCTCAATCCGCGCCGGCCAGGGCCGGCGCTGCCCGGAGAGCTTCCAGCGCCACAGCTCGGCCAAGCTCTTATCCGTGTTTACGCCGGGATTGAAGAATTTCGCGCCGTCGAAGTGATCGCTGACCGGACCGACGTAGCGCGGCGTTGACCAGCAGCCGTTCAGACCGACCCCCAGCACGAGCAACGACATGCCGGGGTACAGCAATCCGAAACGTAAGCAGCGCGACCAGCGGCGCTTGCCGGGCTGCACGTCGGCCGCGGCCGACTTGGCTTGTTTACGCCACACGCTCCAAGCTCCTGGGAAGCGATCCCGCCAGACGCGATCTGCTCTGATACTTGTGATCGCATTTGAACAAGCAGCAACGCGCGGCGGCCTTCGGCGTTCAGATGCTATTACGGCCCGCCGCGATCGGCCAGCGCCGGCGGTTTGAGATGAGATGGAAGGAGACGGAACGGCGGCGGCGCGAGCTTCAGCCCAACCGGGCGAAGGCGCGTAGTCTCGGGCACATGTGCAAGCCGGCGGCGTGCGTTTCGCCCCAACGGGGCGAGGAAACGTCGCCACGGGTGCAGAGCGGCGCGCCGGGCCGAGCGGAACCCGTGGAATCGATCGGGAGAATCACGTCCTCCTCGGACGTGGCGGCGGAATCATGGTATGCTATTACGCCATCCGCCCGCGTCAGAAAGCGCCACGCCTGCCTCAGAGGTACGCCAGCACCGTGCGGCGACGGTCAGTTGTCGCCGCGGCGCGGCGGGGCCACCAGCGTCACGCTGATGGTCTTGCGCTCCCCGTCGCGTTCGACGACTACGTCGACGACGTCGCCGGGCTTGCAGCCACGCAGGAATTCCATGTAAGCGTAGATGTCCTTGATGGTCGTTTCGCCCATCTGGACGATGCGGTCCTTGGCGAGAATGCCGGCCTTTTCGGCGGCGCCGCCCGGAACGAGCGACTCGACCACGAAGCCCGGCTTGCCGTCGTCGTCGTAGGCCGGCATGACGCCCAGCCGCACGCCGGGCATGGCGCGTTGCTGCCCGTCGGCGTTGGTCTGCGCGTCGGCGTCCTTTTCGTTCTCGTCTTCGTCTTGCTTGAAGCGCGGGCCTTCCTTCAGGTTGGCCCATTCGCTGATGATCATTTGCGACATGTGCAGCACGCCGGTGGCGCCCTCGGCGTCGATCAGCTCGACGTCGTCTTCGGGCTGGTGATATTCCTTGTGCGTACCGGTGAAGGGGAACAGCACGGGCACCTTCTTGCGATAGAACGAGGCATGATCGCTGCGGCCGAAGACATCGCGCGAAGGCTTGTAGCTCACGCCGGCGGCCTCGCTCGCGCGATCGACCAGCTCCTTGAAGCCCTCGCCAGATTCGATGCCGTGCATCACGAACTTGCCCTGGCCGTAGCGCCCAATCATGTCGAGGTTGAACATGGCTTTGACGCGCGAAAATTCGAAGGTCGGCTTTTCCACCCAATGTTTGCTGCCCAGCAGGCCGATCTCCTCGGCGCTGTAGAGCATGAAGACGATGTTACGGCGGTGTTTGGGCTCGCTGGCAAGCACGCGGGCCAGCTCCAGCACGCCGGCCGTGCCGCTGGCGTTGTCGTCGGCGCCGTTGTGAATCACCTGCTCACCGGCGACGGGCAAGGTACCCAAGTGATCGTAATGCGCGCCGACCACGACGACTTCGTCGGTGCTGCCGTCGCCTGGCAGCATGGCCAGCACGTTGCTGGTCTTGACCATGTTGCGCTTCAGAGCCGTGTTCACAGCGACGCGCACGTCCATCTCGCGCGACTGCGAGGTGCGCTGCTTGTTCAGGCTGGCTTCGAGCTCGGCGAGCTTGGGCATCTTGGCGGCGCTCAGCAGCGCCTCGGCCACGCTGCGCTTGATGTGCACAACCGGGATCTGCCAGCGCGGACCGCGCGACGACTCGAAAGCGACCAGCTCGTCCTTCTCGGTCTCGCGACTGGGCGGGTTCACGATCAGCAGCGCCTTGGCGCCTTGATCGACCGCGAGCCGCACCTTGGTCGCGAAGGTCGCGTGGGTCGAGGGCCTCTCACCGCCGAACTCAGCGTTTGGGTCTTCGGCATTTGGCTCAAAGCGGAAGACCAGCAGGAGCTTGTCCTTGGCTTCGAAGTCAGCGTAATCGTCCCAGCCGGCCGCTTCCGCCTGAATGCCGTAGCCGGCGAACGCCAGCGGGCCCTCGACGTCGGCGTCGGCACTTTGCGTGAGCGGCGTCCAGTCCTGCTTGACCTGCCACTTCGAATCCGCGCCCGCCAGCTTGAGCTGCGCCGCTTCTATGTCGATCGTGCGGCCCTTGGCGACTTCGAACGCCTGCAGGAAGGTCCCGTCGTCGCCGGCGGGCTTCAGGCCCAGTTGTTTGAAGTGCTTGACAATGTAGTCGGCGGCCTTCTCGATGCCCTCCTGACCCGGACCGCGCCCGCCGAACTCGTCACTGGCGAGCACGCGCACGTGTTTGAGGTAGGCGTCCGCTTCGAAGCGCGACTTGCGCTTGCTCTCCGCTCCGCCGCCGCCGGCCCAGGTGACAAGGGATGAGAACAGGAGCACACAGGCGAGGCTGCAAGCGAGCGGTCGGTTCATGATGGGTTCCTGCGAGCATTCCGCGGGCGCTGCCCGCTTTGAGGGTACGCAAGCGCCGCAGCGACGCACCCGCCGGCGCGGCGTTCAGACAACAAACAGACGCCATTGGGGCGGGCACAGCGCCCGCCCCACCTGGATATTACGATAGCGCGCGGCGCACATTGCGACGCGCGCCTTGAACCACTGCTTGCGGCTAGCGCGCGATGAAGTTCGCGTCCAGCACGCGGTCGATGCGCGACTTGCACTCGCTCAGGTGCGCCCGCGTCGCGAAATCCAGCTTGGACTTGCCGGACTGCGCCGCGCCGATCCGCTCGCTCAGCTCACGCAGGCTGAAGCGCACCATGCTGCTCAGGTCGGCTGACATGCCCGAGCCCGGCGGCAACTGCGCCGCGCCCAGCATGATGTTCAGATACTGCTTCTGCAGATTGCGCGTGACCGACGAGATCATCGGCTTGGCGTCCGAATAGCTGCCCTCGCCAGCGCGGCTCAGCGGGCTCCAGATGCCGTCGCGCAGGGTCGTGAGATGCTCGGCGACGGTGAAGCGGTTCGCCGCGGCGGTCTTGAGCTCCGCGTCGTAAATGCGCTGCAGCACCACTGGAGAGCAGATCTCGAAAAGCACCGCCACCTGCATGGCGGTGATGCGGTCGTGCACCGGGTAGTCGAGACGGAAAGGCGGAGTCGTGTCCCAATCCCACCAGCGCGAGACGGCCAGGTTGTTCAGCAGTTCGGGGTCGAGCTTGAAGAACGAATCGCTGAAGAGCGTTTCCATCAGCAGCTTCAGCGCGCCGCGCTGCGTGTCGGCGTCGACAATCACGAACGTCGGCCGCGCGTCGGGGTCGCCCTTGTGATCGCGGTTGTAGTACTGTCCGCCGATCAGCCGCCCGACGTAGGAGAAATTGCGGGCGCGCTGCCCCATCAGGATGTTGAAGGCGCGCGTCACGTACTCGCGCGATTCGCCGGGCTTGATGGCCCACTCGGAGACATTTGAGAGCAGCTTGTCGGTCAGCTCGACCCGCGACCTGGCCCACGCCAACGGGCTGTCGGTGAAGTCGAAGCGATTCACCAGCGGATCCGGCGAGAATGCGCCCATCGTGTCTTCGTCCGTGGCGTACGCCAGCCCCGGCTGCGTGCCGCGGGCCGCGATCTCCTTGAGCATCTCCTCCTCGCCCTTGTCGCTCTTGCCCGGAATGCGGTAGCCGTACTCGATCGCCCACTCGTCGTACGGGCCGATCACCGGCGTCATCACGTGCCGTACCTTCTCGATGTCGTCGTCGGCGTAAAAGAGCAGCGGATTGTAATCCATCACCGACGCAACCGTCGGCTCGTCGGTCTCATTGCGGCGGCGCTTGATTTCGTCGTGCGTCAGCCAGGCGGAGGCCTTGAAGTTGTGCCGCAGGCCGAGCGTGTGCCCGACCTCGTGCGCGACGACTTCCTGAATCGCCATACCGATCAGCCGCTCGGGGAATTTCTTGCCCGAGGCCGTGGCCAGCATTGCGAAGTTCAGCATGGCCAGCTCCTGGCACATGCCATCGGCATACATGCAAACATGCTTGCCCTGGCGGTGCATGCGCTGGTGCGCCTGGTCCAGCAGCGACGCGTCGGCGTCGGCCTGTGACGTACCCAGCAGCGAGGGGGACCGCGGCATGAGCAGCTCGGGCACCAGCGTCGGGTATTGCTGCATCAGCATCTCAAAGCCCGGCCCGTGGCTGCTCAGCAGCGTGGCCTTGCCGCCGCCGCCGGCGTAGATATCGAATGAACCCATGTACGAGCGCACGAAGGCGTCGTCCATGATGATGTCGGCATCGATCAACTGGCCGGTGCGCGGATCCGGCAGCGAGGGACCCATCGCGAAGCCCTGGCCGGTCACGATCCAGCGGAAGAAGTTGTAGCGCGCGTCTTCCGGATCGTAGTCCTTGAATTCGTTGTCGTCGGTCTGCTGCTGGGCCACGATCGCGTCAACAAAGCCGATCTTCTCGAAAGCCCGGTTCCAATCCAGGATGCCGTCGCGAACCCAGCGGCGCCACTGGATCGGCACGGTCTTTTCGATGATGAACGTGATCGGCTTCTTGGGCGGCGAGAGCTCGAGCGCGGGATCCTTCTTCTCGAGGTGCCAGCGATTGACGTAGCGCTCCACGGTCTCGCGCGACTCGGGCGACTTGCTCCAATCCTGCCGCGAGGTCGTGAAGTAGCCGACGCGCGGGTCCGCCAGGCGCGGCTTGTAACCGCCGAGCTTGGGCAGCCGCTGAAAGGCGTAGCCCACGCCCACGGTCGTGCCCGCGCCGCGCTGCGACATCGCCAGGTCGACTTCGATCAGGATGTTGTTCGGGAAGTTCTTGACCTTGGTCCACTTGCTCAGTTCCGGCCGAATCGAGCCGCCCATGAAGTCCACGTCCGCGACGTTCGACTTGAGCAGCGCGCCCAGGTCAATCACCGGGTCGCCCGAGGGATGCATCGTCACGATCGGAACCGCGGCGATGAAGCCTTCGTTGTACGTGCGGCGGATCGCGTCGCCGACCGGCTTCTCGTCCGAGGTGACGTAGCGCGAGTCGGGCGTGACCAGCTTGAGTTGGTTGCCGATCTGCTCCCACTTCACCAGCCACGAGTTCCACATGAAGCCCGTCAGCGGGCCGCCGCTGGTGATGCTGGTGGCGAACAGCAGGTCCTCGTTCAGCAAGCTCCGTGGGATACGGCACAGGAGCCGCTCGGGATCGCGGTCCTTGTCGTCGGCGTCGTAGCGGTACAGCGTGAAGAAGCCCTCGATCGGCTTCATGTCCTTCATGACTTCATTGAAATCCGGGAAGCGCTTGGGCTTGTCCGGTTTGTCGGGCTTCTCGGCCCCGTCGGGCTTGCCGACCGCGCCGGGCGGCGGGCCGCCGGGCGGGACATTCTGAATCGGTTCCTCGGCCAGCGCCGCCGGCGACAATGACGCCGCCAGAAAAGCGGCGCAAGCAACAGCGCTCAACGTACGTGCGAACGACAACGACATGGTTCGTACTCCTGGATGCGGCGGTTTTCGCGAGGATGAACTTCGCCTGGCTCGGAGCGTATCACTCCCGACGAGCGGCTGCCAGCCCGTCTTTTCAATGGTATTGATTAACTCAACGCCGGATGCGGGCCGCGACGGGAGCAGCGCGATGGACGTCGAGATTCGCAACGCGACACCTGAAGATCTGCCGGCGATCAACGACCTGTACAACTACTATGTGCGGCATACGACCGCTACCTTCGCAGAGCAGCCCGTCAGCAGCGACGAACGCGCCCGCTGGTGGGCAGCGCATGCCGAGCGCTACCCGGTGCTCGTGGCGCGCGAAGGTCCTGATATCATCGGCTGGGCGAGTCTTTCTCCGTACAGCGGACGGTGTGGCTACCGCAATACTGTCGAAAATTCCATTTATCTGCGGCCGGAGGTCTGCGGCAAGGGCCTGGGCAAGCGCCTCCTGGCCGAGCTGCTGGCGCGGGCCAGGACCGCCGGCTATCGCAGCGTCATCGCCGCGATCTGTCACGAGAGTACGCCCAGCCTGCGGCTGCACGCGGCCGCCGGCTACCGCGAGGTCGGCCGGCTGAGCGAAGTGGGCTGGAAATTCGAGCGCTGGCTGGACGTCGTTTTCATTCAACTGGCGCTCCGCGACGGCGAATGAGGCTACCGGGCAAGCGCGAACCCACGCCGCGCGCACCGCTAATTCGAGAGCGCCGCAGCCGCCAGCAACGGGCCAGCAGAGACCACCACACCGCCGCGCTGCTCGCGGGTGATCGCGAAAGTCGTCGGTGCGAGCACTTCGAGCTTTGCGTCGATCGCGATGATCGCCTCCGCCGCGCCGGTCGCATCGAACACGCCGCCGTCCACTGGGTGCTTCTCGTCGCGCCGCGGGTCGACGATCCACAATTGATATTGCTCGCGGGTCGCATCCAGCGGCGGAAGCCCGACGAGCTTCAGGTAGCCCTCCTGCCGCCGCGTGCTCCAGACCACGTCGCCTTGAATCTGCTTCCATTCCGGCGTCAGCCCGGCCCAGCTTGCCTGTCGCACGTCATCCGCGTCGCGCAGCAGCCGCTCGCGGCGTTCGGCGAGTTTGGTGGGATCGAGCGTGACGCGCACGGTCTCAAGCGGACCTTCGCGTGTGGCGGCGTCGCGCGGGATCAGCAGCGCCAGCGCGATGGTCGCGGCCGCGGCGACCATCCAGCCGGCAGCACTCCAGACCGCGCGCGTCGAAACACCCGCGCCGCCGCGCGGCTCGCCGATCGCGCCGCCCGGCTCCGCAGACACACCGCCCGCGACACTGCCCGCTTCGCCCGGGGCACCGCCAACGGCGTTCATCGCGCGCGGGGCGGCGCTCAGAGCGGCGGTGAGCACGCGGGCGCGCAGCGCGGTCGGAAGGCGCTGCGCCCGAGTCGGCAGCAGTGCCCGATCGCAGGCCGCGGCGCAGTATTCCATTTCCTCCAGGAGGCGTTGCACGCGCTGCGGCTCGGCTTGCAGCGTTTCGTCGAGCTCGGCCCGCCCGTCGGCATCCAGGCAACCGAGCGCCGCGTCCGCAAGCAACCCGTGCAGATCCGCGTCTGGCATGCGAGGGCGGGTCATGGGTTGGTCGCTCCTGCGATCGCGGCGCTCCGCACGCCGAGCACGTCGCGGACGGCCAGTAGCCCGCGGCGCGCGTGGGTCTTGACGGTCCCGAGCGGCAGGTCGAGCCGCGTTGCGATCTCCGGGTAGGTCAGCCCCTCGACGGCCAATTCGATCACTTCGCGCTGCTCGGGTCGCAGGCTCTGCAACGCGCCGCGCACGCGGGCTACTTCGTCATCGCGTTCGACGCGGAGCTGCTCGCCTGCAAGTGCTACGTCCTGCTCGAGCGTCAGCGACATCCGCCGCGGCTGGCGCGCCAGTCGCCGGCGGCGGTCGATCAGCCTGCGTCGCGCGATCATGCCGACAAAGGTCGCCTCAGAGGCGACGCGCGGATCGAAGCGCGCCGCGCGCTGCCAGATCTCGAGGAAGATCTCCTGCACGGCGTCGTCCACATCGTCGCCATCGCCCAGAAACCGCCGTGCCAGCGACCAGACCATCCCACCATACAGGTCGAGGCAGGCGGCCAGCGCCGAGCGGTCGCCAGCGGCGATCTGCTGCAGTGTGGAGGCAAGCAAGGCAGTCATTCTCCGGGCGCTGTTCGGATTGTAGCGCCGCGTGCCTGTGCTGCGTAGTGGGTTCGCGCGGGAATGCGATCGCCGCGCGCGGTTCAACGGCCGCGCGCGTCCGGGCTCGCCCGGGCACGGCTCGACGTGCGACTAGCGGCGCGGACTTCGCTGGCGCGGCTCGATTGGGCGCGCCGCGTAACGCGCGCTGCGTTACGCGAGCGGCGCGTGCAGCATGCGCGCGACACGCGCACAGCGCTACGTCGCCGACGCGGTGCCGTTCCTACTGCTTGAAGAGATCGCCGGGAGGCACGTCTTGCGGGAAACGCGCGAAAACGTAATTGCCCCACAGGCCGGTGAGGAAGTTCTCGACCGGCGTCGCGAAGATCAAGTCAAAATCAGAGCCGATCGCGGCCCCGGCGCCGTCGGTAACGGTTTCGATCACGCCGTTGCCGATTTCACGCACCAGCGTTTCGTAGTTGCCGTTGCGGGCGCAAGCGCCGCCACTGATGCCATACGCGAAGCTGGCACCGCCAAGGCTCAGCAGCGCCATGGACTTCTTGACCGAACGGTTGAAGCGGTTCATTCCAGCATCTCCCGAATTTTCACTGAGAGTGGATTTCAGCCGGCTGCGCGCTGGTCGGACCAGGCCATCCCGCCCGGCGGCGTCCCGACTCGCTGACGTTTGCGAGAAAGTCGAGACGCGTCCGCCGGCGGGCCGTAGAGCGATTAGAACGAGAACTGCAACTGCACGCGGAAGATCAGCGCGTCGTCGTTGACGTTGGCCAGGCTCGAATAGCTGCTCGAGATGGGAACTTCGGAGATCTTGACCACGTCGGTCTGCAGCTTCACCGCGTTGCCCTCGATGTAATAGTTGAAGCCGGCGGCGTACTCCCAGGTGCCTTCCTGCGTGTCGCCCAGCACCGAGATACCGCCGACGCGCGCCACCGCCTCGATCTTCTCCTCGAAGCCAGGGATCGGCAGGAAGTAGCCCGCTTGCAGATAGCCGCCGTGCTGCGCGGTGGTCGAGTCGTCGCCGCTGAGGACCCACCAGGGCGTAAACGGTGCGCGGCCCGCGCGGCGCGGGTCAACCAGCCGCAGGGCGTATTCGCCCAGTAGCGAGAATCCCTGCCACTTGAAGTGCGTGTCAAACGAGAACTGGTTGATCTGCAGCCCGTTGGTGGTCGTCAGACCAAAGCCGCCCTGGCGGATCGGCCGCGGCAGCGCGAACGGAATCGCGGTCGTGCGGCGGTCGGACTGATCATCATTGAAGGCATAGCTGAAGCCGAAATCCCAGGCTGGGTTTTCATGCCGCGGGATGTCGCCCTCGGGCTTGAAATCCGCTGCGCCCTGCTCGCCCATGGCGTGCCAGACGGCGCGGAAGAGGATCGCGGGGTTGCCGTCAATCTCGGCCGGGTCATTGGTGATCGTGCGATTGTCGGGGTTGTTCAGCGAGTTTACGACATCCAGGTAGTAATCCAGCCGCTTATTGAAGAGCTGGCCCCAGAAGCGCACGCCGGTGCCGATGCCCAGGCCGTAGACCGCGTCGTACAGTCCGCGGTCGACGAACTGGAAATCGCTGTTGGCTTCGAGCTGCGAGCGGGTCGAGGCGAGCTGGAAGATGCCGGCCTTGAACTGGAACTCGTCCATGAAGCGGTAGTTCACATAGGCGTAGTGCACGCGCGTGTCGTAGGTATCGGGCGCTTCCGAGCGCAGCGTGATCTCGTAGGTCAGATCTTTCGTGTATGCGTGACCAGTGAACGATAGCCGCAGCCGCTGCACATCAAAGCCGGTGCGGTCGTCGCGCTCGCGGCCGGGGAGCAGATAGCGGTTGTTCGAGCGCGTGGCGTAGTGCGTCCAGCGGAACTGGAACAGGCCGTTGGTCTTGAGCCGGAACTTCTCGTCGCTGCTGCCCAGATAGAAGCCCTTGTCGTAGCCGGCCTGCAGGCTCGAAGGCATCAGGCTCTCGCGAAACTCGCGCTCATTGAGCACATCGCGAATCTGGCGCTTCATCTCCTCGACCCGCGCCGCGTCCATCTGCTGCGTCTGGCCGGAGGTCATCTGCCGCTCGAGCATGTCGATCTTGCGCTGTTGCGCTTGAAGTAGCGCTTCGAGCCGGGCGACCTTGTCTTCCTGCGTCGTTGTCTCCGTCATGGATTCTTCGGCCAGGCAAACGCCTGCCGAGATCCAGGCGAAGGCAAGACTCGCCAGGCACGCACATGTACAACGAGTCCGTGTTGTCATGCAGCTCTCCTGAGTCGGCCTGTGCGGCGATCGCCGCGACGGATCGGCCACTGTGACTTTCGAAATGCGGCTGCGCGCCGTGGGAATCCGGCGCAACTGAGAATAAGGCTAGCAAACTTCGGCGGTTGTGGCTATGGGATGCGCGACAAAACGCATCGCCGCCTGAAATCTGACGGATTGTCGTCCGACTGGTTGCGTGCCGGCGTGTTCGTAATCCCGCGTACGACGCGGTGCGGCGCCGCGGCGGCGGCCGCGCGGCGTAGCCTAGTCCGGCTCTCTGAGGCTAAGCGATTCGAAGAGCCAGACCTGCGCGTGCGGTTCGCGCCAAGCGGTAGCGGGTTGCTCGGCCTTCTCGCTGCAACAGCGGGACAGAAATTCTTCGACGCTGGCGAAGCGCAGTCCGACTTCCGGCAGGAACAGCCCGCGAGACTCGCCGAACTGAACGCACACGCCGGTCTGCCCGAGTTGAATCTCGCGCGCGTCGTTCATGCGGCGCAGCGGCGTAAGCACCGAGATGCAGACACGCAGGTCCGGCAGCTCGCGCGGCGTGACCGGCGGAAAACGCGTGTCCTGTGTCGCGGCTTTGCGCGCGGCGCTGCAGAGGGCTTCGGAAAATGTGAAGGTCGCGTCGAGCGTGCCGATGC
>CAZHTF010000026.1:0-36218 GCA_964535305.1 uncultured Planctomycetales bacterium
GCGCGACGACGCCGGCCAGCAGACGCTCGGCGGCGGCCTGGTCCTGCGGCCGCAGGCGCGGCCCTGGACAGCGCGGCGGCCCGCGGATCTGGAGAGCCTGCAGCGCCTGCTCGAAGCGGCCGAAGCGCAGCGCATCGCGGAGCTGCTGCGAATCAGCCCGTGGCAAGCGCTGAGCGCGGCGCAGCTTGCATCCGCGAGTGGATTGCCCGACGCGGCCGCCGCCCGCGCTGCCTGCGACGGTCTGCTGAAGGCGGGCGTCGTGCGCGAGCTGGAGGCGGGCGCGGCGCCGATCCTGTTGCATCGCGACGTGCTGACGCACACCGCGATCGAGATCGTTCGGCGGATCGAGCGCCATCTAAAGAAGAATCCGCTCTCGCCGGGCATCCCGCTGAGCGAATGGCCGGCGTGGATGCCGCGCTTGTGCCCGCAGACGTCGCGTTCGCGGCTGGCGGAGTGGATGCTGAAGACCGGGCGCTTCGTGGTCGACAACGGCTATGTCTTGCCGCAGGGCTCGAAGCTGGCGCTGTCGAAAGAGGACCAGGCGCTGAGCGAGGCGATTCTGGCTGAGATTCAGGCGGGCGGGTTCTCGCCGCCAGCGATCAGCGCGCTGCGCTGCATCGATCGGCAGAATCCGAAGCGCGTCGGGCAGATCGTGAACCTGGCGGCGGCCCGCGGGCGGCTGGTGCGGCTGGAGGATCAGCTCTGGATGCACGCCGAGCAGTGGCAGCGGCTGGTCTCGTGTGTGACGGAGGCGATCCGTGCGCGCGGCGGGCTGTCGGTGGCGCAGATTCGCGACCTGCTTGGCTCATCGCGGAAGTACGTTGTGCCGATCGTCGAGAAGCTCGATGCGTTGGGTGTGACACGACGCAACGGCGACCTGCGCGAGCTGCCGCCGGGGGCGAACTGAGCGTGCGCGGCGGTCGGTTGCGGATTTGCGTTCGCGAATGTAAGTTCGCATCCTGGCCGGGCCGTTGTTGGCGTGCGTTTTGGCTCGGTCCGCAATTCTGGAGAGGTGCCCGAGTGGCTGAAGGGGTTGGTTTCGAAAACCAATGTGCGGGTAACCGTACCCCGGGTTCGAATCCCGGCCTCTCCGATTTGGCCTTTCCGGCGCGCGGCGCGGCGCGCAATCGGGGCCCGGGCCGTCACTGCGCCCGAGCCCTGAGAGGGAAAGACACTTCGGAAGCAACGGGAGTGCCGCCCGAAGCGGGCGATCGGCGGGTGACCGCCCCCCGGAGCGGCCACCCGCCAGCATGCTGCCCCGCAAGAGACGGGAGGAAATCGTCTCTTCACCCTCTAAAGCGTCAACTGCGCGCGGACTGCGCACAGTTCGGTAAAAAATTCTCTTAGCGAATCGTCGCGCCTCGACTATTTTGTTTGCTGCGAAAGATCGGGGGCGGGCATGAACAAGAGCGAAAGGCCGAGGGGGCAGCAACGCCTAAGCAAAATCGTAGACGAAGTTTACGACGAGCTGCGTCGCCTGGCGTCCTACATCCGCCGCCACGAGCGCGGCGACGATGGTTTTGACACAAGCGCCCTTGTCAACGAACTTTACGTACGATTGGCCAAAGGCGAAAAGTGCTGGTCGAATCGCATTGAGTTCATGGCGGTCGCCGCACGCGCGCTACGCCGGGTGCTCGTCGATCAGGCCCGCAAGCGGCTGCGGGCCAAGCGTGGCGGCGGCGCTGCCCGCGTTACGCTCGATTCCGGCGTGCTGTTCGTACGGGGCTACAACCCGGACTTGCTCGACCTCGACGAAGCGTTGGGCGAGCTGGAGAAAATCGATCCGCGCTGCACGCGCCTGGTCGAATTGCGCTTCTTCGCGGGCTACAGCCTGGCCGCCGCGGCTGAGGCGCTAAGCGTCAGCCTGCGAACGGCGCAAGAGCTCTGGAAGAGAGCGCGAGTCTGGCTTCACAGCCGGCTAACCGCGAAGGAATCAGCCTGAGACCCACGCGCGAACGAGCCGCGTTGGACCTTTTCGAACGCGCCGTCGCGCTCGACGACGCGGCCCGGGCCGTACTGTTGGATGGCGTGTGCGGCGAGGATCGCGAGCTGCGCGGGCAGGTCGAGCGCCTGCTGCGGAGCGAGTCGGCGTTGGGCTCGTTCCTGGAACGGCCGATCGCGCCGGCTGGCCTTGAGAAGCTGGACGTGGGGGCCACCACGGGCAGCAGCGGCGGTCGTGACGTGCCGCCGCCGCCTCAACTTCCGCCGGAGAGCCGGCTGGGGCGCTATCGGCTGATTCGGCAAGTTGGCGCCGGCGGCATGGGGGTCGTCTACGAAGCCGAGCAAGATGTTCCGCGGCGTATCGTGGCGATCAAGACGCTTCGACCGGACGCGGCCACCCGCCGGATTCGTGCTCGGTTTCACAACGAGGTGCTCACGCTGGCGCGCCTGCGGCACCCGCGCATCGCGCAGATTTTCGACGCGGGCACGGCCCAGACCGCGCTGGGCGAAGTCGCCTACATCGCGATGGAATTCGTCGATGGTCCGTCGCTCACCGACTATGCGGCGGAGAAGCAACTCAGCCTCGACGCCCGGCTGCGGATGTTCATCGAGCTGTGCGGCGCGATCCAGCACGCGCATCAGCGCGGCGTGATTCATCGTGATCTGAAGCCCGCCAACATCCTAGTGGAGAAAGCTGCGGCCGAGCGCGACGCGCTGCCTAAGGTGCTGGATTTTGGGATTGCGCGGATTCTCGACGTCGACGGGCGTGGCGATTCGCTGGTCACGCTGGACGGGACGGTGCTGGGCACGCTGGCGTACATGAGCCCCGAGCAGCTCGGAGGCCTCAGCGAGGAGGTTGACACGCGCAGCGACGTGTATTCGCTGGGCGTGGTGCTGTATGAGCTGCTCAGCGGGCGTCCGCCATTTGATGTCGCCAGCTTGTCGCTGCTGGAGGCGGCGCGGCAAATCCGCGAGCGTCCGGCGCCACCCTTGGGCGGAGCGTCGCGTGTCGCCGGCGGCGATCTGCAGTTGATCGTCAGCAAAGCGCTCTCAAAGGACAAGGCGCAGCGCTACGAATCCGCCGCGGCGCTCGCGGATGACCTGCAGCGATTCTTGGATCATCAGCCGATCGCGGCGCGGCCGCCGACGCTGTTTTACGTGGCGCGGCGCTTTGCACGCCGTAATTCTCTGGCGGTTCTGGCAGGCGGGCTGGTGTGCCTGGCGCTATTGGTGGGTGCGATTGGCACGTCGTACGGGCTTTGGCGGGCGGCGTCGGAATCCAGCGCTCGCGCGGAGCTGCTGGAATCCGCAACGCGGTCGCTGAGCGCCATCAGCAGCATTGTGGTAAAGGATCTCGAGGACGTGGCTGGGACCAGCCCGGCGCGGCGCTCCCTGGTCGACGCGCTGCGCCCGCACGCCGACGAGCTGTGGCGTTTGGGCGGCGAGGATCCGCGCCTGTTGGAGTCGCGGGCCGATCTGCTAGACGCGATCGCGTCGCTCGAGCTGGAAAACGAACAGTTCGCGACCGCGGCGACGCTGCGCGACCAGGTGCTTGAGATTGCGGCGCGCCTTCACGCCGCAGCGCCGCACGATCCGCGGCGCGCCCTGCGGCACTCGCTGAGCCTGGTGCGCGTGGGCGACATGCACAAGCAGGTGCGGCGGTTCGACGAGGCCGACCGCTACTATCTCCGGGCGCTCGAAGTGCAGTCCGAGGCGCAGCGGCGCGCCCCAGACGACAAAGACCTGCTCGAAGCGCTGGTCTGGAGCCACATCCGCCTGGTGCATCAATACGCGGCGACCGGCCGCGCCGCGCAGGCCCGGCCCTTGGTCGATTGCGCCCTGCGGCTGGCAGAGCAATTCGCCACGAGCGGCGCCGGGCGGGCGGCGGCGCTGGACGCACTGCAGGGCGCGATCGACGCTCAGAGCGCCATCTTTAGTCCAGACGATCCGTCGAAAGACCTGCACTGCGCGCGGCGGCGAGCCGTGCTGGCGCGCGAGCTGCTCTCCGTCTCCGATTCGCCGCATCATCGCCGCACTGTTTGCTACGCCCTCATCGGGCTGGCAAGCCTGGAGCTGCAACACCAGCAGTGCGACGCGGCACTGCAGGTAGCGGACGAAGTTGCGGTCATCGCGGAGTGGCGCGTGTCGCACGAGCCGCACAATCCGCTGGCGGTATTAGACCTGAACCACGCGGACACGACCCGCTTTTTCGTCGCGATCAAGCGCGAGCAGTTCGAGCTCGCGCGGCAGATTGTCCGGCGGGAATACGAACGAACACTACCCGTGTTTCGCACGCAGCCGCTGCGAGCTTTGGACGACATGATCGGAGTGCTCCGTCAATACATCGTCTTGGCGGAAGCGACGTACGACCTGCCGATGCTGCTGGATGCTGTAAGGCAGATGGCGGCGCTAACAGAATAGAGGTCGGACAGCTTGCTGCAGAACGAACAAGACGATGACCGAACGCTCCACACCGGCGTGGGAATTCCCGGAGTCGGCCACCCGGTCTACGCGTTCGCGCGAGCCCAGCTTGCGATTGATGCGGAGCGCGACAATCCCTGGATGGATTGGCTCGCCATGATGCGCCTGTACGCATCGATCGGCCGGTCGGATGACGCGCGCGACGCACTACGCCGTGCAATTCGGCTCGTTCCCCCGGACCGGCCCGACGTGCGGCACTCGATCAACGTCGTGTATGCAGGGAATCTGCTCGGCGCCGGCGCAGATTCAGATCCGCTGCTCCGCGAGGCGTCGTCGGCGGAGCTCGAGCACGCTCAGCACCGCAGCGACCCCGACTAGATCAAACAGCAGGTCCGCCAGGTCGCTGCTGCGCCCGACCCACGACTGGGAAACTTCGTCAAAGATGCAATAGCCAGCCAGCAACAGCGCCGACCGCGGCGCGAACTGCGCCGAAAGCTGAGGCCAGAAGCTCTCGCAAAAGCGCCAATAGAAGAACGCCAACAGCCCGAACGCCAGGGTATGCGCGATCTTGTCCGACGAGCGCGTCCCGCCCAGCTCCAGCCGCGGAAAGTGCGTCGCGCAGAAGAGGAACAGCAGGTAGGCCGGAAACGCGCGGCGGTACCAATCGCGCCACGGTTGACCGGCGACAGAGGACATCATCCGGCCCATGCCGCCGGCGCAGGCGACTGCGCACTGGTCACCGGTGCAGCCGCCTCCATCGCCAACACTTCGTCAGCCAGGGCTGCGTAGTCTTCCGCGCCGTGGCTGTTGGCCGCGTACGCGAAGATCGTCTGGCCAAAGCTGGGAGATTCGGCCAGTTTTACGTTGCGGCGGATCGCGGTCTGAAAGACGCGTGCCCCGTACCAAGCGTCGCCCGCGGCCGCATCGGCGACGAAGCGGGCCACATCGCTGCGAACTTCCTGCGCCAGGCGCGTCGTTTCCGCCATGCAGAAAATCAGACCGCTGACGCGCAGCTCGGGCGCGAGCCCGGCCCGCACGAGCGTCACGGTTTCGAGCAGTTTGCTGAGCCCCTGCAGCGCCAGGAAGTGCGGCTGCAGCGGGATGAACACTTCGCGGGCCGCGGCCAAGGCATTCAGCGTCAGCAGGCCCAGCGAGGGGGCACAGTCGATCAGGCAGTAGTCGAAGACCTCATGATACGCGCTCAGCGCGGCCGACAGACGCGACTCGCGCTGCTCGGAGCGGGCAAGCTCGACTTCTGCGCCCGCGAGGCTGATGTGTGCCGGGGCCAGCGCGAGTCCGGCGTCGACATTTCGCGCCACTTCGGCGAAAGCCGCGCCGCGCACGAGCACGTCATACAGACTGAGATCTTCGGCGTCGAGTTCGACGCCCACGTGCAGCGTCGAATGCGCCTGCGGATCGCTATCGATCAGCAGCACGCGTTGCCCGCGCCGCAACAGCCCCGCGGCCAGATTGACGGCGGTCGTGGTTTTTCCGACGCCACCCTTCTGGTTCATGATCGCGATTAGACGCATTGATTCAGTATACGAGCGCCGCACGGCGACAGCACGCGCGGGTCAGACGCGTAGCGGCAGGCGCGCCGCCCAGGGCCTAGCGGGCGTCCGCCGCGAGCTGCTCCCAGGTCTCCGGCTCGATCCGCTCGCGCAGCCAGGGCAGCGCGTCGGGATCGGTGCGGCGAGCGCGGCCGAGCAGCTCGCGCATCTGCCGATCGCGGGCGGCGCAGAAGCTGGCGAAGGCCTCGGCGAGCTCATCGCGGGTGTACTGCGAAAGCGGGTCTCCGATGCCGGTCTGGGCCCGCGCCCAGCGTGCCAGGCCTTCGGGCGTGTCGCGATGCGTGTAGAGCGCCGCCAGCGCGAGCAGCTTGTCGCGCAGCGAGCCAAGCACCAGCGTCGCACTCTCGGGCAATGCCCGCAGGCGGTCATCCAGCGTGCGTCCGCCGATCTGGTCGATCCAGCCGCTGGCGCGCTGCGGCGCCTGGCCGGGCGCGGTCAACACGCCGGGCGGGACGAGCACGACCTTCTGCCCGACGCTGAAGCGGGCGGTGACGCGCTGCGCCGGCTGGCCGGCGTGCTGCAGCGCCTCGACCCGCACGATCGTTCCCACGCCCCAGTCGACGCGCTGCGCGTTTACCACTTGCTGTCCCACTACGAACACCTCGGGGGCTCGTGAATCCAAGCAGACCTCCGGGGGCGGCGCGCGGCGCTCATGGTCGGGCGCGACGGCAAACGGGGCGTACGACGGTCAATCGCGTCGGCAGAGCGGCCGCTTGGTTCAGTTGGCATTCAACCGGGCGCGGATCAGCGCTGCCCGCACCACGCTGCGCTGCTCGCCACTGAGCCGCTCGCCTTGCAGCTTCTGCAGGTGTGCCGGCTGCATGTGCAGGAATAGTTCGTTGACGGTCTGCAGATCGATGGTCTGCAAGCGCCCGGTGTGCAGGCCCATGCGCACATGCGAAAGGCACTGCATCGCTTCGTTTGAGCTCATCAGCCGCGCGTTCTGAAGCTGGCCCATGGCGCGGAAAATCTTGTCATCCAGCGCGTGCAGGCGGCTCTTGATCAGCGCCTTGCGGGCGGCGTGCTCGTAGTCAACGATCTTTGGAATCACGGTCTTGCCGAAGTCGTCGATCACGTCGATCTCGCTGCGGCCCAGCGTCGTCTGGTTCGAGATCTGGAAAAAGTCGCCCAGCGCCTCGGTGCCTTCGCCGTACAGCCCGCGAATGGCGAGCTTCATGTCGCGTGCGGCCTGCCCGACTTTTTCGAGCTCGTTCGTCAGCCGCAGCGCGGGCAGGTGCAGCATGACCGAAACGCGCACGCCGGTGCCGACATTGGTTGGGCAGGCGGTCAGATAGCCATACTGGGCGTGAAACGCGTACTCGAGCCGCTCTTCGATGGCGTCATCGATCGCGTCGATCTCTTCCCAGGCCTGCTCGAGCTGCAAACCGCTGCGCATCACCTGCAGCCGCAGATGGTCCTCCTCGTTGATCATGATCGAGGAGACCTCGCTGGGGTGGAACACGACGCGGCGGGCGCCGTTGCCCTCGGCGTGCTGGCGGCTGATGAGCTGCCGCTCGACCAGCAGCGTGCGGTCCAACTCATCGATGGCTTCCACATCGATGTGCAGATTCTGCGAGAGCGTGCCGCAGCGCTTCAGGCCGGCGTCGATCGTGTCGGCGATTTCGGTGCGGGTCTGCGCGTCCGCCCGCGGCAGAAATGGATAGCCGGCGATGTTCCGCGCCAGCCGGACGCGCGTCGAGATCACAATCTCGTGCAGCGGACCCACGCCGCGCAGCCATTCGCTTGCCTGCCGGGCGACAGTGTCGAGCGGAGCGCTCATGGCGTCTCCAGCTTGCGAATGCTGTCGCGCAGGGCCGCGGCGCGTTCGTAGTCTTCCGCGGCGACCGCCTCCTCCAAATGCCGCTTGAGTCGCGAAATGTCCTGCTGCGAGGAGCGGCGCGTGCCGAGCCGCTTGGGCGTCTTGCCGACGTGATGCGTGGCGCCGTCCTGGGCGCGCCCGATCAGCTTGGCCAGCGGCTCGCGGAACACGTCGTAATCCTTCGGGCAGCCGAGCATGCCTTGGTTGCGGAACTCGACGTAACTGATGCCGCAATCTTCGCAGACCAGGTGGCTGAGCGAGGCGGCGCTCTCCTTCGACCCGCTGACGAAGCTTTCCAGGTATTCCGCGAAGCTGACGGCCTTCTGCGGCTGCAGCAGGCCCTCTTCAGTGGCGCAGCGCTCACACAGGTGGCGTTCCTGTTTCTCGCCGCTGGGCTGCAGGTCGGTGAGATGAAAAGTGGCTTGCGCTTTCTTACAGCGCTCGCACAATCCCATGATCGACGCACTCCGCGACACGGCCTGCTCGCCGCGCGATGCTAGGTGGGCTCCAAGGGAGCGTCAAGCCGCGCGGTAGGCATCACCATTATATCGGCCGCGCGCTCAGCGCAGCACGTGAATCGCGGTGCCGAAGACGCTCTCGGCCGCCTCCATGATGGTCTCGGACGTGGCCGGATGCGGATGAACCGTCAGAGCCAAGTCCTCGGCCTCCGCGCCCATTTCCATCGCGAGCACCGCCTCGGAAATCAGGTCGCCCGCGTGCGCACCGACGATGCCCACGCCCAGCACGCGGCGGGTCTTGGCGTCGGTGATGACTTTGGTCAGCCCGTCAGTTCGGTTCATCGCGATCGCGCGGCCCGAAGCGCCCCAGGGGAACTTTCCGACCTTGATTTCAATGCCGCGCTGCTTGGCCTCAGACTCGGTAAGGCCGCACCAGGCCAGCTCGGGGCTGGTGTATACCACCGCCGGAATGGCCTTCACGTCGAAGGCGGCGTTGTGACCGGCGATGACCTCGGCCGCGATGATGCCCTCGCGCGAAGCCTTGTGCGCCAGCATTGGATCGCCGGCGACGTCGCCGATCGCGAAAATGCGCTTATCGGCAGTGCGGCGCTGGGCATCGACTTCGATAAAGCCGCGCGGATTGACGACCACCTTGGTGTGCTGCAGGCCGATGTTGTCGGTGTTTGGCTGGCGCCCGACCGAGACCAGCACGCGATCGAACGTCAGCTTGTGCCGCTCGCCGGCCTTGCTGAAGCTGATTTCGACGCCGCGACCTGTGGCGCTGGCGCTCTCGATCGTGGCGCCGGTGTGAATCGCGTCGAATTCCTTCTTGAGCCGGGCCGTCAGCGGGCGGACCAGGTCGTCATCCGCACCGGGCAGGAGCCGATCCAGCGCCTCGATCACGGTGACTTTGCTGCCCAGCGCGGCGTAGACCTGGCCGAGCTCGAGCCCGATGTAGCCGCCGCCGATCACCAGCAGCGTGCCGGGGATGTCATTTAGCTCCAGCGCGCCGGTCGAGTCGATGCAGCAATTGGCGGGAAGCAGCGAAGTGGGCAGCGACTTGGGCCGTGAGCCGGTGGCGATGATGCAGTGCTTGAACTTGATCCGCGCGACTTCGCTCTGCTCGACGCGCACGGTCTTCGAGTCTTCGAAGCAGGCGTGCCCGCGAATGACGCGGATATTGCGCTTGGTGGCCAGCGTGCTCACACCGCCGCAAAGGCGGTCGACCACGCTCTGCTTCCAGCCTCGGAGCTTTGGGACATCGATGCTCGGGTCTTTGAAGGTGATGCCAAAATGTGCGGCCTCGCGTGCGTCGGCGATCAGGTGCGCGGCGTGCAGCAGCGCCTTTGAGGGAATGCAGCCCTCGCGCAGGCAGACGCCGCCGAGAACGGGGGCGGCGTCGAGCAAGGTGGTAGGGATGCCCAGGTCGGCGGCGCGTAAGGCCGCGACGTATCCGCCCGGACCGCCACCGATGACAAGGAGCTCTGCGGATTCAGTGAGTTCGCCGACAACCACGTTGTTCTCCGTTGCACGCATGCGAGCGGACGCCGCGAGGTTCGACCGTCGCGGTGGGAAGCATTGCATGCTAACCGAAGAGCACGTCGCGACGCCATGTCGTCGCGGCGTCAGCCCTTGAGCGCGGCGGGCGCGGTGTCGCCGGAGTCGCCGGTGCGGTGGCCGTCGGAATCGGCGCCGAATCCCGGACCGACTGCGAACTTCTCTTCTTTGGGGAACAGCAGCGACGCGATCACCGCGATCGCCAGGAGGACTCCGATGATGCCCAGCGACCACTCGATCGGGATTTTGGTTTCCACGCCGGTGAAGGACTTGACCGCGGCCTGGTAGAACATCTTGCCGCCGATGAAGACTAGGATCAACGCCAGGCCGTAGGTCAGGTAGTAGAACATTTTCATGAAGCCGGCCAGGCAGAAGTACAGCGCCCGCAGGCCGAGGATCGCGAAGACGTTCGAGGTGTACACGATGAACGTATCCTGTGTGATGATCAGGATCGCGGGGATCGAGTCGATCGCGAAGATCACGTCGGTGGTTTCAACGAAGAGCAGCACCAGGAACAGCGGCGTGGCGACGAGCTTGCCGTTGATGCGCGTGAAGAATTTTTGCCCGTCGTAGTAGTCGCTGACCGGGATCAAGCGACGGGTCAACTTGATGACGGGGTTCTTCTCCGGGTGGATCTCCTTTCCCTTGGCCAAGATCATCTTGATGCCGGTCGCGACCAGGAACAGCGCGAAGATGTAGAGCACCCACTCAAACTGGCTGATCAGCCACACGCCGGTGAAGATGAAGATCGCGCGGAAAATCAGCGCCCCGAGAATGCCGTAGAACAGCACGCGATGCTGATACTGCGGCGGGACGCTGAAATAGGTGAAGATCATTGCGAAGACAAAGACGTTGTCGACGCTCAGAGCTTTCTCGACCAGGTAGCCGGTGAAGAACTCCTTGGCGCGCAGCGCGCGTTCGTGTGCTTCATAGGGGCCGAACCAACCGAAGAGGATGCCCAGGTTAAAAATCAGCGCCAGGCCGATCCAGACGACGCTCCAGGTCAGGGCTTCCTTGAAGCGGACCTCGTGCGCCTTGCGATGAAAGACGCCCAGGTCCAGGGCCAACATCGCCAGCACGAAGAAATTGAAGACGATCCACCAGATCAGCGGCTTTTCCATGTTCTCTCAGCTCTGCGTGAACAAAAACGGGCGGCAGGTCCGCCACGCGTGGCGTTCCCGCCTGAAGTCGAAAGTCTAGCGGGCCCACCGCGGGCAGGCTCGCGCCGCCTAGTCGAAGTCGAACAATTCGCGCCACATCGACTTGCGTCGCTGGGGCGGATGTCCGCCCGGGCCTTGCGGCGGGTAGCGGCGGCGGTCGTCGTCGTCGTCGTCATCGTCGCGGCCGCCGCGGCGCGGTTCGAACGCGTCGCTGGTGCGTTCGATGATCTTGTCGAGCTCGCCGCGGTCCAGCCAGACGCCGCGGCACTGTGAGCAGAAGTCGATTTCGATGCCCTGGCGGTCGGTAATCAGCAGGTCAGCGTTGCTGCAACGCGGGCATTTCATGTCACGTACTCCATTGGCAAAGTCGTTTCATTCTTGAGAGGCAGACTATATCCGGCCGGCGCGACGGCCGGCGCTACAGAAACAGCGCCGAATTGGAACGGTACGCGGTTTGCCCGTTACGATTGTCGGGTCGGTCGGCCAGGCATGCAGCGCGGGGCACAGGCCGCCCTCAAGCGGGAGCAGATCGTCATGGACGCATTCACGTACTACCCCATCAATCACTTCGAGCCGCTGATGAAGGGGCTGGTGATCGGCGGGATGGGCATCCTGCACGTGTTTCTGGCGCAATTCGCGATCGGCGGCGGGCTGCTGCTGCTGTACTTCCAGTGGCTAGCGCAGACCGGGCGCGAAGCTCACGCGCGCACCTTCGTCGACGGCTACTTTCGCGTGCTGGTGCTGATCAGCTTCGTGACCGGGGCGCTCACCGGCGTTGCCATGTGGTTCACGACCATTCAGATCAGCCCCATGACCATCGGCGTTATGGTCGACGAATTTCACTGGATCTGGGCGATCGAGTGGACCTTCTTCTGCGTCGAAGTCGTCGCCGGATACAGCTTCTTCCGCTACGGACGCAGACTGAGCGACGCAAACCGCCTGCGGCTGCTTGCGGTCTATAGCGCGGCGGCGTGGATGAGCCTGTTCTGGATCAACGGCATCCTCTCGTGGCAACTCACGCCAGGCGATTGGCTGCACTCCGGCCGCGTCTGGGACGGTTTCTTTAACGCCAGCTTCTGGCCCTCGCTGCTCTTTCGCACCGCCGCCAGTATGGCCATTGCGGCGCTGATCGCCTGCATCGCGATCAACACAATCGCCGCGCTGGACCGGGAAGCGCGCCGCGCGCTGATCACACGCTGCGGACATTTCGTTCTGGCACTGCTGGCGATGCCAGCCCTAGGCGTCTGGTATTTGGCGGTCGTGCCGGCAGACAGCCGCGCCTGGGCCACGGGCGGCAGCGTGACGATGACGTTGTTTGTCACACTCGCGGCGGGCGCGTCGATCCTGATCGGCGGCTACGGTTTGGTGGGGCTGGTCAAGCAGCGGCTGTACATCAACGGCGCGACTGCAACGCTGCTCACGGCGCTAGCGCTTGGCGCCACGGCCGGCGGCGAGTTCGTCCGCGAGGGCATTCGCAAGCCCTACACCATCCGCGAGCGTCTGTATTCGAACTCGATCGCGCCGCTGGCGGTCGAGGAGTTTCGCACGGTCGGTATCACCACGCGCGACCCGTATCCGATCCGCGATGCGGCGCTCTATCCCAGCGAGCAACTGCGGCAGGGCGCGATGACTTTCCGCAACCTGTGCTCGGTGTGCCACACGCTCGAGGGCGTCAACGGCGTGGCGCATCTGACCGGAGCCTGGTCGCTCGACCAGGTGCGGATCAACGTGGCCAAGCTGCAGCACACCAAGCCGTACATGCCGCCTTTCGCCGGCACGGCCGAGGAGCTGGAGGCCCTGGTGCAATTGCTGGCGTGGGTCAACGCCGGCCGGCCCCGCGAATGGCCCATGACGCGCGACGAGCGTGTGCTGGATCGCGTCCGCGGCTGGCTGCGCGATGCGGGCGTGGCGCCGGGTGATTTCCAGCGCTATCGCGGGTTGACGCACGTCGAAGTGCAGGAGCGCTAAACATGAACGCGGTCTTCCCGTTCGGGTTTCCCGCGGCGACGGCGTTTTACCTGTCGCTGTATGTGCTCACACTGCTGATTCACGTCACGCCGATGAGCTACGTCTTGGCCGGAAGCTTCTGGCTGGCGTTCGACAACCTGCGCCGGCTGATCAGCCCGCAGCGGGCAGGCTCCGGCGTCGCCGAGATGCTCAGGGACTGGCTGCCGTTCATGCTCGGGGCGGCGATTACGGCCGGCGTGGCGCCGCTGCTGTTCGTCCAGGTGCTCTACAAGCAGAGCTTCTACACCGCCAACCTGCTGCTGCTGCATCGCTGGATGGCGATCCTGCCGGTTCTGATCGTGGCGTTCTACGTGCTCTATCTGCTCAAGACGCGCTGGGTGCGCAGACGGCGGCTGCTCGACGCCGCCGCCGCACTGGTCGCGGCCCTATGCTTTGCGTTCGTGGCGTATTCGTGGACGGAGAATCACCTGCTTTCACTGCGGGCGGATCTGTGGCCCGCGTTTTACGAATCCCGCAGCCCGCTCTACTGGGATGCGCACAGCCTGCCACGCCTGGCGATCTGGGCCTTCGGCGCGGCGCCGATTCTGAGCGTGATCGTCGCGTGGCAACTGGTCGCGTACGGCCGACCGGTCGGCGGCTCGGCAACCGACACGCCGCCGGCTGAGTCTGTGGCGCGCATGCTGCGGGTGCTGGCGCGCTTCGCGCTGGGCGGCGTAGCGCTTGCCGGCGCAGGTATGCTCGTTTACGCCCTGACCGAACCACACGTGCGCAGCGCTGCGACCAGCCTGCTGGGCGGGCCATATCTAGCGTTGGCGATCGTCGGCATGGGGCTGGTTGCGTTCGAATGGAGGGCGGTTCTTAGCAGCGGACGCTTGCTGCCGCGGGAACTGCGACTACTGACCGGCGGGGTGATCGCGGCCGTGCTGGGAATGACCGTGTTTCGCGAGGCGATCCGCCTGCACAGCCTGGACATCACGCCGCTCTACCCGCTGCACGCGAAAGCCGCGCAGGTCGGCGGCTCGTGGCTGTTTTACGTCTTCGTGTTGATCAATGCACTGGCGATCGCCTGGTGCGTCGGCATCGCGCGCGGCGCCGCGCCGCTGGCGGGCGCGCAATCCGAGATGTCAGGGGCGATGTCACCGTCGGCATTCGCGACCGCCACGCCGGCCGCATCGACGATCGGGGGCCCAGCCGGGGGTCAAGCCGCGCCGTCGCCGAGCGAGTCGTTCGACGCGCCCGTGTCGCCCGAGCTGCCGGCTCGAGATCCGGACGCGCAGCGGTAGCGCGCGGGCCGGCAGCGCTTCGACCGTTTCGATATCGCACGTTCGAAGGGGTCGCGATCGAGCGCCAAAGGGCGCGCGATCGAGCGCGAGTGGGATCGTCTTTCGCGCTCCGCGGGTCGCGGGGCACTTACGGGAACAGCCCGCGTTCCTTGTAGACCAGCTCGAGCCGCTCGAGCGCCACGATGTACGACGCGGTGCGCCAATCCGTCTTGTGCTTGGCCGCGGCGTCGCGGACGCGCTCGTACGAGCCGAGAATGCGGCGTTTGAGCTTACTGTCGACTTCGTCCAGTTCCCACGACTCGCTGCGTTTGTTCTGCAGCCACTCGAAGTAGCTCACGATCACGCCGCCGCTGTTGCAGAGGATGTCTGGCAGGACCTCGATGCCGCGCTGCGCCAGGATGCGGTCGCCGTCCGGGTCGGTCGGGCCGTTTGCGCCCTCGGCGACCAGTCGGCAGTTGAGCAGCAGTGCGGTGCTGGCGGTGATCTGATTTTCCATCGCGGCTGGGACGAAGATGTCGCAGCGCGTTTTCATGAACGTGTCGTGGTCGATCGCCTTGGCCTGTGGGAAGCCGCCGACGCCGCGCTTTTCGCGTACGTATTCGGCCAGTGCGATCGGGTCGATGCCTTCGGGGTTGAAGATCGAGCCGGTGACGTCCTCGGCCGCGAGCAGCTTCGCGCCGAAGGGCTTAAGCAGCCTTGCGGTCCAGGATCCGACGTTTCCGAAGCCCTGCACGATATAGGTGGCGCTGGAGAGGTCGAGCCGATGGTCGGCGCACCAGCGCTCCAGCAGGAAGACCACGCCCTGGCCGGTGGCCTTCTCGCGCCCGACGCTCCCGCCCGATTCGATCGGTTTGCCGGTGACGACGTGGATGTTGCGGCCGCGTTCGTGCGCGGGCATGGTGGTCAGGAACATGTCCAGGATCCAGGCCATGATCTGGGCATTGGTGTTCACGTCTGGCGCGGGGATGTCGTATTCGGGCCCGATGTTCTCGCCGAGCGCGTAGGTGAAGCGGCGCGTGATGCGTTCGAGCTCGCCGAGGCTGTAGCGCGAAGGATCGATCTGGATACCGCCCTTGGCGCCGCCGTAGGGGATGTTGGCGATGGCGCATTTCCAGGTCATCCAGGTTGCCAGTGCGCGGACTTCATCGATATCGACGGAGGGGTGATAGCGCAGGCCGCCCTTGAAGGGCCCGAGGGCGCTGTTGTGCTGCACGCGATAGCCGGTGAAGACTTCGATGTGGCCGCTGTCCATCTTGACCGGGAAGTGCACGACGATCTCGTTGGTGGTCTTGGCCAGGATCTTGCGGATCTCCGGATCGAGGTGCATGCACTCGGCGGCGCGCTCGAACTGATCGATCACGTTGTCGTAGAGCGTGCGGATTCCGTGCCGCTGCTGCACTACGCCGGGTTGGGTCGGTTGAACGGCGGTCGTGGCGACCATTGGCCTGCTCCTGTGCGCTGGATGGGACGCGAAGCGCGCCGAGTGGATCTGCTCCACGATGACCGCGCTTGATGCAATCAGCATACCGCGCTGCGGCGGTTGAAAAAATGCAGTTCGCACGTGGCGCGCATCTCGTCTCATCGGCGGCGCGGCGCGGCCGGCACATGCCGCGGCACGCCACGCCGCGCCCGACGCTCGCGGCCCAATCGCGGGCGGCGGCTATTCCTCTTCGGCGTGCGGCTTGTATGCCGCGACGATCTGCTGCTGCACATTGGGCGGGACGACGTCGTAGTGGCTCAGCTCCATGGAGTAGCTGCCTTGCCCGCCGGTGACGCTCTTGAGTTGTGAGCTGTAGCCGGAGACCTCGGCAAGCGGGACGGTGGCGCGGATGGCGGTCTGGTTTCCGGGCAGCATGTCCTGCCCGACGACGTGCCCGCGCTTGCCGGACAGGTCGCGGGCGATGTCGCCGACGAATTCGCTGGGCACGGTGACTTCGATGTTGACGATCGGCTCGAGCAGGATCGGCTTGCACTGCTGAAAGGCCTTTTTGAAGACCTGCCTGCCGGCGATCTGGAAGGCGATGTCCTTGCTGTCGACCGGGTGGGTCTTGCCGTCGACCAGCGAGACCTTCACGTCGACGACCGGGTAGCCGGCGACGACGCCGCGCTTGAGTACCTCGCGGATACCCTTGTCGACGCTGGGTCTAAAGGGCTGATCGATGACGCCGCCGAAGATCTTGTCGATGAATTCGTAGCCCTTGCCGCGTTCGTTGGGCTCGAGGTCGATGAAGACGCGCGCGAACTGGCCGGCACCGCCGGTCTGTTTCTTGTGGGTGTATTCGACGTTCTTGACCGCTCCCGCGATCGTCTCGCGATAGGGGATCTTCGGCATGTGCGTATCGACTTCTAGCTTGAAGTAGCGCTTCATCTTGCTGCGCACCACGGTTAGGTGCAGGTCGCCGAGGCCTTCGACGACCAGCTCGCCGGTCTGCGGATCGCGATGGCTCCTGAAGCACAGATCTTCTTCGCTGAAGCGGTGCAGCGCTGCGCCGACCTTATCGGCATCGCCGCGCGACTTGGCCTCGACCGCCAGCGAGTACATCGGCGTGGGGAAGCGCGGCATGGGGATGCTGCCGTCGAAGGCATGATTGGAAAGCACCGAGCCGATGTGCAGCTCGAGTTTTGCAAAGGCGATGATGTCCCCCGCGCTGGCCGCGGGCACTTCCGGGTGCTCGCCGCCGCGGATCTTGAAAAGGTGCCCGGGCCGCTGTCCCTTGCGATCACCGGAGACGTACATGGTGGCGTCGGGCGTGAGTGTGCCGGTGTGCACGCGTGCGAAAGAGTAGCGGATGCCACTCTTGGGGTCTGAGGCGACCTTGAAGACCTGTGCCACGAAGTCGCCCTCGGGCTTGGGCTCGAGCGGGCGCGGCGTGCGCGAATCGCCCTCGCCGATGTGCAGCTCGCGCCGCGCCCCCAACACCGGCGAGGGACCGTAGATCACCAGCGCGTCGAGCAGCTCGGCGATGCCGACGTCCTTCTTGGCGTTGACGAACAGCACGGGGATCAGCGCGCCGCTGGCGACGGCCTTGGCGATCGCGGGCCCAAGCTTCTCGTGCGCCACCGCGCCACTGGCCATGTACTCCTCCATCAGCGCTTCGTCGGTCTCGACAATTGTGTCCAGCAGCTCCGTGTGGCATTTGTGCACATCCAGCAGGTCGGCCCCGCCTTCATCTTTGGTCAGCACATCGATCACGCGCTTTCCCGAATCCGCCGGCAAGTTGATCGCGTGGCAGCTCGGGCCGAATGTCTCGCGGATGGCGTTGTAGATTTCAAGCAGGTCGGCGTTTTCGGCGTCGATGCGGCTGATCACGATCATGCGGGCGAGGCCGCTGTCCTTTGCGAGATTGAACATCCGCCGCGTGTTCACGCCGATGCCGGCCGCGGCCGAGACCACCACCAAAGCGGTCTCGACCGCCGCCAAGGCCGCGATCGAGTAGCCGGCGTAATCGGGCATGCCGGGCGTATCCACCAGGTTTAGCAGCTTCTTGTCGTGCTCCAAGAAGAACACGGCGGAATCGACGCTGTGCCGCCGCTCGCGCGACTCTTCGTCCAGGTCCAGCACGCTCGAACGGTCCTCAATGCTGCCCAGGCGCGTGGTGACACCCTTCTTGAACAGCAACGCCTCACCCAGCGACGTCTTCCCGGCGGCCGAGTGACCGACAATGGCGATGTTGCGGATGTCGCCGATCGGATGCCCAGGCATGCACGAACCTCCGTTTCATGTTGTGCGTGTTCGAGTTGCGCTAAGAACGGGGAGTATAGCTTCAGCGGCTGGCCAGCCAAGGCAGGTCAAATGAAGTCGCGCGGCGTGCGGCGCTCGTCACTGCCTTCCGCCCGCAGCAAGCCCGGCTGAAGCCGACCCGGATCGGCTGAAGCCGGCCAGCGGGTGAAACGGTGTCATGCCGGATTTGCTGTGACGTCGCGACATTCCGAACCGCTCGCTCACGCGCGCGGCTCTGAAGGCGAACACGTTGCGGCGATGATCACCTTGTGGCGGTGAATCCGTCTCGTCCCGGTGCGTCTGCCGCTACCAGCAGCCGTAGACGCGCACACTAACGCGCGGGCGGCGGACTTCGACGACCGCCGGCCGATGCACGACCACCTGTCCGCGGAACTTGGCGCGCGTTTCGCGCACGGCGCGCAGCGCGTCGCCGTAAGCTTCGCCGCCGGCGCTCTGACTGACAATCTCGCCGCGCAGGCACACGTCCCACGGGGCGCGGATCGATTCGATTGGCAGGCCGATGCGGGCGCCGCCTTCAAAGTCGATCTCGTCGTCATCGACGTCGCTGGGGCGATCGAGCGGCAGCTCGATCGTCAGCGGGCGTTCCTTTTCGTCCACGAGCGGCACACCGCGGTCGGTCAGCGTCAACAGCAGCACGAAGCGCTCGCCGGGAGTCGGATCCTCGATCTGCACGTCGTACTCCACGCGCAGCTCCCACTCGCGGCCGCGCGGCCGCAGCTCGGCGTGCAGACTGTCAAAGTCCACGTCGGAGGCTTGCACGTAGCCGTGCGCATGGCGATCGTCGTCCGCGCGCGCCGGCGTGAGCGGCCCGGCAAGCATCGTCAGCAGCGCCAGCGCCAAGCAGTGAACCACGCGACCCGAATTTTGAAGCGCGGAAACTCTCATCGTTTGAACCTCCACTCGATGGATTTGACACGCGCCGCCGCCGAGCGTTTGGCCCCTGGCGTTGTTTCAGCGATTTCCAAAAGCCGAGCCCGCATTTTCTTTCGGACCATTCCTGTGCTAGTAATTCATGTTGGCAAGCAGGGGGGGAAAGCCCGTCTCGCGGCGGCGCGATGCCCAGCGCTGCCGCGGGGCGCGTCGTGCTCCCTAGACCCGCCGTATGAAACCAGACGCGCCGCGCAAGTCCGCAGGAGGAGGACCGATGGATCGATTGCGCGCAATTGCCTTGGCTGTTCTGAGCGTTGCGATTGCCGAGATGTCGGCCGCAAACGTGCTTTACGAGGACACGTTCTACTGGGTCCCGATTCAACCGGGCTCCACGCAGGTCGGCGTGCAGGTCAATCCGGCCGTGCCGCCGACGACTGCGTGGGTAAAGATCCAGGAAACGGTGTACGACGATCCCCAGGGGCGCTTCGTCCTGAACCAGTCTCTGGGATCGACAGCGCACGGATCGCTCATTCCGAGCGCGCCGTTTGAGCTGTACGTTTACAGCATCACAAATCTGACGTACGGCAACGGCCCGGTGCTCAACGGAGGGAATGGAGTCTCCGGATTCAACATTGTGAACTTTCGCAATGTGCAGACGCTCGGAATCTGGGGTCCCAACGCGGCCATTAGTTGGTGGGAGACGCCGGCCGGGAATACGCCCTTCCCAGGAAACTGGGAGTGGGACATCGACGCGAACATGGACACGCTGAACGGTGATGGCCAGGGGATCCTGATGGGCCAGACCTTCAACAGCTTCATGTTCGCGGTGCCGGCTGGGACGCAGCACGGGGTCGTACCTGCCTGGGTTCATACCTGGTCGGGCGCGGGCCTGCTGCAGCAACCCCTCTCGGTGCAGGTCGATACCACCGTGGGCGGGTTTGTCTCCGGGCCGATCCCGGAACCGTCCAGCCTGGCGCTGGCCGTTACCGGGGCCGTACTGCTGGTGATTCGACGTCGCTGAGAGAGCAGAAGCGGGTTTGACAAAGCGCGTCATGGAAGTTCCGTCGGCGGTGGCGTGATAGGCGACGGCATTCGGCCGCTCGTTGCGCTCGAGTGTCGTCGCCCGGGCCGAGGCACGCCGGGCGCTGCGCGCGTGTCAAAGCGTGATGACCTTGTCGGCGCGGTCCATTTCGGCGATCAACTCGTCCATGCTCGAGACTCCGCCGACGGTGATCTTCTCGCGCACGCCGTAGTAATCGACGCACGTACCGCAGGGGCGGATGTCGACGCCGTTGTCGTGCAGGTGCGTCAGTTCGGCCAGCACAGGCGAGCCTTCGGCGGCGAGCTTGACGCCGGAGTTAAAGAGCAGGATCGCGGTGAGCCCGCGGATGGCCGGCGCCTTCCGCAGAAACGTGATCAGGATTCGCTGCGCCAACTCCGCGTCGCCGTGGCCCATGCCGTCCTGTCCCAACGCGATCACAACTCGCATGCGCTTCCTTTCTGATGCGGCCACGTCGCGCCGCGCGTGGCGCCTTCGACGCTAAAGCTCTGCGCGCTACTTCGCTTCACACCACGTGGCGCCCGCGGCCACCAATGCGCCGGGGCCGTGCTTGCGCTGCACCTGCGGCCAGGGCTGCCGCGCGTCGTACCACGTGTCCAGCACCGCCCACCATTCGTCGGCGTTACGCACGCCAATGAAGGCGCTGCGCACCGAGTCGCCGAGCGGGTGCAGCTCGCTGTATTTAATGCCGAACTTTCGCATCAGCCGCGGGGCCATCTGCGGCCCCTGGTGCTTGAGCGACAGCTCGAAATGCGCGCGAATCACGCGGCCCTGCTCGGCGACGCTCGGCGGCTCGGGCAGCGGCGCGCCGCGCCATAGCGCCCGCGCTTCGGCGAAAATCCATGGGTTGCCGATGCAGCCGCGGGCGACGGTCACGCCGTCCACGCCGGTCTGCTCGAGCATGCGCAGGCAGTCTTCGGCGTTGAACAGATCGCCGCTGCCGAGCACGGTAAAGCTGCCGGCGTAGCGCTTGAGCCGCTCGAGGAACGACCAGCGGCTGGGGCCGACGTATTTCTGCTCCACGGTGCGGCCGTGCACGGTCGCGGCCGCCAGGCCCAGCTCGACAGCGCGATCGAAGATGCGGAAGAAATCGCGCTCCGCCTCGCGGCTGTCGTCCGCGCCGCGCCGCATCTTCACCGTGACGGGAATCTGCGGCGGGACGGCGTCGCGGACGCGCGCCAGGATCTCAAAAGCGGTCTGCGGATCGGAGAGCAGGTAGCCGCCGCGACAACGCCCGAGCACTTTTCGCACCGGGCAGCCGAAGTTGATATCGATCACGTCGAAGCCGGCCGCGGCCATGACGGCCGCCGCCTCGCCGAACTGCCGCGGATCGGCGCCCATCAACTGCCCGCCGACTGGATGGTCTTCATCGGCCAGGTCGAAGATGCGTTCGCGCAGCTTGCCGGGCTGCAGCACGAGCTTGTCGAGGACGACCTCGTGGACGGCGTAGGGCGCGCCCAGCCGCCGCGCGATGATTCGCATCGGGGCGTCGCTGTAGCCGCTGAGCGCGGCCTGCACGACCGGGAAGTCAAACGTGTAGGGACCGATTCGCAGCATCGGCGGCCTGCTTGGGAGATTTCGACCGGTTACAGACTTACGCGGACAGCCCGAGCAACCAGCCGAGAATCTCCGGCGAGTTCTGCGAGCCGACCGGAAACGTGCTGAAATCCAGCGCCCCGGTTTTGAACGCCTGATCGACAAGAATACTGTCGTTCCCGCAGCTTGTGTCCATCAGGTCGGCGCAGTCAGCGGTGTGCAGCAACCCCAGCAGGTGCCCGATCTCGTGTGCGACGGTGTTGCCCAGCGCGATCGAGACCTGCTCGAAGGTTGGCACGCCGTTGAACGCTCCGTCGTAGCTGCTGGTGAAGATGATGGCGTTGTCGCTCTTGTCGGCGTTCTCCGCGTCGATCTTCTCGGAGATCGCGAAGGCGCGGCGGTTCTCGCCGCCGAAATAGACGGTCGTGTGCGGCTCGCTAGGGACGGGATGGTCGTCGGAGTTCAGCACGGTGAGATTGAAGCCGGCGAAGCGCTGACGGACGATCTGCTCGACGCGGTCCTTCATGGGCTCGGTGAGCTGATCGAATGGGCCGACCTGGGCCGCGTCGAAAGGCGGGAGGTCAAAGACGCCGACGTTCTCGACGACAATATTCTGGCCGCCGTCCCAATCGAGGAAGACGATCTGGCCCTCGGGCTCGGGCACGCCGACGCCGCGCGTGATCTGAATCCGCACCTGGTAGCGGCCGGCGGTGTTGCTGTCGGGGAAGCCGCTTACGCCGAGGAAGTACTCGCCCGCCGGTCCGCGGAGGATGACTTCAATCAGCGGGTTCAGATCGCTGGCGTCATCGGCGCGGTCATCATCGAAGCCGGCCAGGAATTCGCGACTGTCGAAGACGGCGGCGACGGGGTCGAGATCGCCGCTGGTAGCCTGCACATCGATGACCAGGCGATCGCCGGGCGAGAGCTGGCCCAGGCTGAAGATGTCCAGATCGGTGTTGCCGGTGATTTCGCCGGTGAAGGTCAGCCCATCGCGCTGCTCGAGCGGAAGCGCGGTGGCGGTATCAAACGTGAAATTGCCGTCCTGATCCAGGAACTGGCCGTCGTCCCCGGGCGTGGTGCTGAGCGGGCAGCCCGCGATCGAAACAAGAGCACCTGCGATCGCCATCAGGATCGCGACGCGCGGCGCACCGCGCCGGTCTGCGACTTGCATATACTGCGCCTCCTTCGGCTCAGGCATTCAGATTGTGGATACGGCCCTGCGGCGATTCGCCGCGAGTGAACAATAGTGTATCGGCATCAGGGCAACTGATTGATCGCGGCGCACGTTCCGCAGCCGTGGCTGAGCTCCCGGTGCGCCAGACGGCGCATCTGGCGGTGCTCGAGGCCCGTTCGCAGGCGTGCCAGCGGGGCGAGCTTGGTCGCGGGCCGCAGGCCGAGCGTCTGCTGAAGCAGCGCGGGGCAATCTTCAAATCCGGTTGGAAACACGGATTCTTCCAGCGCGGCGCGCGAAAACGCCTGGTCTTCAGCCAGGTCCCAGGCGGTCCCGGTCGTGTCCATCACGTCGTTCGGGTCCTTGGTATGGTACAGGCCCAACAGGTGTCCCAGCTCGTGGCTGGCGACGTTGGCGATCATCAGCGCCATCTGCTCGGTGCTGAGCTGCATGCTTTCATAGAGCGCAAAGGTCTGCACGTAGACAATCGCGGCTTGGCCATCGACCAGATTGTAGCTATCGACGCTGTCGGCCAGGCCCAGCAGACCCGCGTCATAGCCGCCAAAGTGCAGCACCGAATGCGACTCCGCCGGCGGCGGGCCAGTGTCGGACGTGCGAATGTCGAGATCGTACGCGGCGTAGTCGGATTGAATCGCCTGCACGATCAGCGATTTCATTTGGGCGGTCGTGCCGCTGTAGCGTGCGCCCAGCTTCGCCGCGTCGAAGGCGGCAAATGAAATGCTGCCGCGGCGCTGCACGCGCACCGCGTCCGCTGCGGCGAAATTCAGCCAGACCACCTGGCGTTTGGCGGCCGGCAAGGCGCGGCCCAGATTGCGAACGACCTGAAAGCGGAAGTCTCCGCCGGGCGTGCCTGGCAGCGGCGTCACGCCGAGCCGCGCGTTGCCCGTCGAGCTGCGCATCACGTGTTTCAGCGGACCGCCGGGTACCACCACCTGGCGCATGAGCATGTTGTCGTCGGCGTCAAACAGGACCAGCACGAACGGGCTCGAAAGCAGTCCGGAGCCGACGTCGCTGAATATCCACTCGTCGCCGGCTTCACTAGCGCCCAGGTCAAACACGCGGTGCGCCACGGCGCCGGTGAGCCGCCCGCTGAGCGTTTGCTCGGGAGCGCTGGGCGTCGGCGCGGGGCTGGGCGTCGATGGCGTTGCGGGCGAGCCGCCCGCAGGCGTGGTGTCAGGCGACGCGCCGGCGCCGGCCGGACCCTGGCTGATGCCCAGGACCGAGTCGAGCGGGTCCGTCTCCGCGGCCTGCGGGACGCAGCCGGCATGCAGCGCCACGATGGCGCCCAGTAGAGCCGGGTAGATTTTCCGCATGTCGCTTCCTTCCCCGTTCGATCAAGTGCGTCTGAGAAAGTGGCGGCTCGCGCAGCCTCCGCGCTGCGCGCCGCTGAACCCCGCTGAAGCATTCGAATCACGGCTGATCGAAACAAGCGCTGCCCGCTTTCGACCGATATTCGCTCGGACGCGCACGGCACTGCGACCGCGTCGCGGGCGTGCGTGCGCTGTCTGACAAGCTGAGCGCGGGCGGCACGCTCGCGCTTTCGCGATGCAAGCGGAATTCGAAATGGAGCAAGCTGAGACCAGCCCGACCGGACACGAGCCGTCGCCCCCGGTCGGCGGCGCGACGCGCCCATTTGTCGGGATTCATTTTGATTGCTGCGGCGTGTATGTGCGGGCATATCGCAATGCGCGCGACACGGAGTACGTGGCGCGCTGCCCGCGCTGCCTGCGAACGGTGCGGCTCAAGGTAGGGCCTGAGGGGACTTCGGCGCGGATGTTTCGCGCGCGCTGATGCCGATTCCCTGTGTTGCTAAGGCGTCGGCATTGATTTGCCAAGCGCGCTGCTGCTTCGCCGCGCGGGCTACGCTACGGGCAGGTGACCTGCCAATTCTGCAACAGGATGCCCAGGTCGGATTCGTCGGTATCGCCGTCGCCGTCGGCGTCGCCACCCGGCCCGCTCTGCCAGCTTTGCAGAAGCAGGCCCAGGTCGCTTTCGTTCACGCTGCGATCGCCGTTCAGATCGCCGGGACAAGCCGCCGCCTGCGGCAAGGCGGCGATCGAACTAGTTGCGAACGGCAGCCGGCCGAGCAGCGGTCCGGCCAGCCCAGTCTGCGTATCGACGGCGTAAACGCGCCCGCCATCGGTTGCGATGTAGAGCGTGTTGGTTCCGTCCTTGGAGAAATCGGCGCCGCCCACGGCGCTCGCCGCAACGCCCAGGCCGGTGCCGATTCTCGTGCCGGCGCCGCTTGCGGTGTCGATCTGCAACAGCACGTTTGACGCGTTGTCAATGGCGTAGAGCGCGCCGGTCGTTGGGTGCAACGCCAACGCGGCGATTTCGGGCGTTGCCGCGTCCGTGATCGGACCGACTTCGGTAAAGACGCCCGTGAAGCTCACGGAGAACAGCGTGTCGGGGCGAGCATCCGGCGGGTCGAGCGCGACCCACAGAGCCGAGTTGTCGGCGTTCAGCGTCAGGCCGCCGACCGCGGTTGTTGTGAAGGGCAGCGCCGCGACGAGCGTCGACGCGCCGTCGACGAGCTGGTACAAGCCGTTGACGGTCGCGCCGGTGGTCACGATGTACCAGCCGTCGTTGTCGCTGGTCAGGTCCAGGCCGCGGACGAAATTGCCCGCGAGGGTCGCGACCACGGTTGTGGCCGCGCTGGGGACGGCCGTGTCAAATTGCACCAGTACGTCGGGGTCCGTGTTAATGTTGATCGCGACGTAATCCGCCGCCATGGCGGCGTTGGCGAGCGTGCACGCGCACAGGATTCGAATCGCCTGATTTCGCATGATGATCTCTCCCGCTCCCCGCGCAAACCGCGCCTCGAGCAAGCCGGCGGCGTCGGTCGCGACGACGTACTTGGAGCGTAACAGATTCAGCGAGGTCAACGCAATTCGATTCGCGACGCCCTTCCGCGTCCCGGGTTTGCTCGGCACTTCGTGCGTTCCGAAAACGGGCCGAGAGCCGGGACTCGCGTAAGCGGTACGCGGTTGAGAGACTCGTTACCTCTTCACGCCTTCTAGGCTGACAAAGAGGCGCACGTCGTCGCCGAGGGCTTCCTTGAGCGCGTCCATTCCGTGGTCGCTGCGTTTGATCGTGAAGACAGCCTCGACGCCGCCGCGCGTCTCGCCGCGCAGGCCGGTTCCGCGACCGGTCCAGTCGATCTTCACGGTGATCGGCTTGGTGACGCCGCGGAGTGTGAGTGAGCCGGTTACTTCGAGCTGGTTGTCGGCGAGTTTCTTGACCTTTTCGCTCTTGAACGTGATCTCCGGGAATTTCTCGACATCGAACAGCTCTGCGGAGCGCAGATGCTTGTCGCGGGCCTCGTTGTTGGTGTCGATGCTGGTGGCCTTGATGCTCACTTCGAACTTCGCGTCTTCGGGCTTGGCTGGGTCATAGTCGAACGAGCCTGAGAGGTCGTTGAATCGGCCATAGGCGTAGCTCACATTCAAGTGCTTGATGCGGAAGACGACCGACGAATGAACCGCGTCGATCTCGAAGGACTCCGCCAGGCTGGTGAGCGGCGTGACGACGGTCAACAGTAGGACGGCGAACAAACGCTGCATGGCAACCTGCTCCTGAGTGGTTTTAAGATGGCCCGCACAGCGCGTGGGCGGGAGTCGCAGTGCTTCGCAATTGGGCGAAGGCCGGCCGGCCGTCACACGCGCGAAAAGAACACGCCCGGTCAAAGCAAACCCGCGGCCAGGCACAGCCTCAGCGCGGCAGTTGGTCGATCTTCGCGGCCAGGACAAAGTCGCTTTCGGTCAAGCCGTTGATCTTGTGCGTCCAGATTTTCACGCCGACCTTTCCCCAGGCCAGGTAGAGGTCGGGGTGGTGTCCCTGCGCTTCTGCCAGGTTGCCGACGTGGTTTACGAAGGTCAGCGCGGTCTTGAAGTCGGGAAACGTAAAGGTGCGCGCCAGGTGATGCTCATCGACGACATCCCAATCGCGCACATGGCTGTGCAGTGACGCAAGCGGAGCACCGCTCAGGGCCGGCACGCCGCCGCGGCACGGGACGCATGTCTTTGATGCCAGGTCCGTCATGTGGCACTCCGAGCCAGCGGGTTTCGAATTGCGCGGCAGACGCACGGGGCTGGCCGCACGGTCCGGGATTCTATCGCGAAGCGTGACGTCGTGCCGAAGCGGATTATGATGCCGTGGGGCGGGCGAGTCGCGCTCGCCGGGTGACGTCCGGTTTCATCCACTCACGGAGGCAGAACAATGACTCGAACGCTGATTGCGACGGCCGGGTTCATGGTGCTGATGAGCGCGCTGGCGCTCGGGCACGGTGACGAGATGAAGAACGCCAGGGAAATCAGCAAGGCCATGAGCGACGCGAAGCTGACGTTGAAGAGCGCGGCCGCGGCGGCCGAGACGGCCGCCAAGGGCAAGGCAGTCGCCGCGCACGCGATGATGGAAGCTGGCAAGCTGCAGGTGGTGGTGCACTGCCTGGTGGGTGAGAAGTGCATGTCGGTGATCGTCGCCGCCGACGGCAAGGCCGGGGCGCCTGCCGAGGCCAAGCCCGAATCGGAGAAACTGCTGCACGAGGGCGGCACGCCGGCCGAGATCGGCAAGCTGATGGACACGGCCAAAGCGACGCTTGCGAAGGCAATCGACGCGGCCGAGGCCAAGGTCAAGGGCGCGGCGCTGGCGGTGCACTCGGAAGTGGAAAAGGGCGCGCTGGAGTTCGAGGTTTTTTGCTTTGCGGGCGACAAGCTGCTCGAAGTGGACGTGGACGGCGCGGGCACCGTGACCGAGGTGGAAGAGCAGGTGCCGCACAAGCACGAAGACGGCAAGAAGGACGAAAAGACGGCGCCGGAAAAGAAGGCCGGCTAGTCCGCGGCGGGCCGCCGGCTGATTGAAACGAACAGTCGCCGGCTTACGGCTCCGCCGGCGCCCGGCGAATGAAACCCATTCGCACGCGAAAATGCGGTGGGCGCGTGGGATCCTGCCAATGACCTGCGGAGACCATGCGCCCGTCGGTGGTCTCGTAGTACAAGCGCCAGGCGTTGAAAAGTGGGGCGCGCGAGAAGCGATACCAGGCGGCGTGTCCGTCGATGAATCCCAGGTGCCCGCCGCCGCGATGCCTGTTGGTGATCGTGTCGTTGTTGGCCCAGCCGCTATCGCGCACGTATTCGAGATGGAGTTGCACGTCCTCTTCCATCAGCAGGGGCGGGAGAAACGTCTGGCTCGCGTTGCGCCAGTTGCGCGGCGTGGTGACTTTTTCCTCGTAGAGGGCGCGTTTCAGCATCGCCAGCGGCGCGCCGCTCATGACGCTGGGCATTGTGAAGCTGTAACGTTTGATCAGTGTCGAGAAATCCTCGGGAAACACTTCGTGGTTCGGGCAGAAGTAGATCCGCGCCTGTTCGCCGACATACGGGTAAAGCGTTCCCTTCTGCGGTGCGGAGGCGACGTGGTCTGAGACGCCGATGACGTTGTTTCCCGGCCCCAGCCAGTCGCGCATGTAATCGAAGCCGCCGCCGGGCAGGTGCCCGTTCCACTCGGTTGAATAGGACCCGAAGCCGGTCGCGAGTTGCCGCAGATTTGAAAGGCAGACCTTTTCGCGCGCCTGCGTGCGCGCGGCTTGCAGTGCGGGCAGCAGGATCGAGATCAGCAGCGCGATGATGGCGGCGACGACGAGCAATTCGATCAGCGTAAAGGCCCGCTTCTGCATGAACCCGGATCTCCGTTGCGCGAGAAGACGGCTCGTGGGACCGGATCGTAGGGCAGCGACACGGCAGAGCGAAGGGAAGTTTCATAAATCGATCAGGCAAGTCGAAGATCAGCTACAGCGCACGCTGAGCGACTTGACCTGATCGAAAATTCTCCTTGCCTCCGCGGTAGCACCCGGCTTTCATATACGCAGGAGTTATACCAGCCGTGCGGCGCTCGCGTTCACTCTTCATCCTGCTGACCTGGCTGTTCGCGGCCAGCGGTGGCATGCTGGCCACGCACCTCTCGGGTGCCGAAGGCGAAGCGCCGCTCTGCGCCGCTGCCTCCGTTTGCCACGCTCATCACGCTGAAGACCGCGCACCCGCGGATCCAGTCCAGCCGCACGATCGTGACGAGTGCGGCACGTGCTTCGCGATCGCGGCGGCTGCGCAGAGCACGCTTTCGGCCCCAATTGCGGTCGTCGCCGGGGCGAGCCCGCGCGTCGACCGCGCGGTTCATGTTGTTGTGACGTCGCTCGGCGTCTGCAAGTATTCCTCGGCCGCGCCGCGTGGTCCGCCTCACTCCGTCCGCTAGTTCTTCGGCCTAAAGCTCTGCGCGGCGGTGCGCGCCTGATGCGCCCTCCGCGGTTTCGGCGCGTCCGTTTGCGGGCGCCCGGTACTCAACGCTCCGCGCGAGCCGAAACCAAGCGAAGCTGTTCGAGGGAGGACCGAACGTGCGTAAGCGCGCTTTCACACTGATCGAATTGCTCATCGTCGTCGCCATCATCGCGCTGCTAATCTCGATCCTGCTGCCGTCACTATCGGTGGCGCGCGAGCAGGCCAAAACGGTTGTTTGCCTGGCGAACCTGCACAGCCTATCGACCGCTGTGCACATGTACGCCGATACCAATCGGGGCAAGTTGCCGACGCACGGATTCTCGCATGGCGGCTCCGGTGCGACGCCGGAGCGCTCGTGGGTTACGCAGATGCTGGGCGAATACGGGCATGCGCAGATTCTGCGTTGCCCGTCTGACCAGAGCGAGCATTTCCAGGTGCCGCTGCTGCCCGGAAATCAACTGCGGCAAACGAGCTATGCGAGCAACTACTTCATGAGCGCCAAGATCGGCGGCCGTGGTCCGTTCAATCGCTGGGAGAAGATTCCGAACCCGGCGACCACGGTCTTCTGGGCGGAACTGGCGGAGTCCGGCCCGTTCGCCGCCGCGGATCACATCCACCCGGAGACGTGGTGGTCGAATCCGCGGCCGCTGGCGTCGCAGGAGCTGGCGCTGGATCGACATCGCGGGAAATCCAACTACGGCATGCTCGACGGTCACAGCCTGACGCTCAGATTTGAGGACACGTACAGGATTGACCCGGCGAGCAGCTTTCCGCCGACGTTTCTGAACAACAAGTATGACCCGGATGTGGCGCGCTAAGCGCCATCGGGTGGCTGGTCATTCAACACATGCGGCAAAATCGCATGCCATCAACAATAAAGGAAGCGAGGTTTTTTGTGGTTACTCGCGTTGTTTGTGCTTCGCTGGTCTGTGTCGTGCTTGGCGCTGCGAGCGCCAGCGCGCAGCCGCATGACGACATCTTGATCGGCCGCTCCGCGGCCCAGGCGCTGCGCGTCGGCGGGTTGCTGAGCTCGACGGATTTTGTGGTGCTGCCGCCCGGGCCGCTCGGCTGGGCCGACAACGATCCAGGCTTTGATGCGGTCAGCGTCGCGGACACCGCGGCGGATTTGTATCCCTTGCAGTCCGGCGCGGAGATTTACCTGGAGCTGGTCTCGACCGAGCCGGCGTTCCGCGCCATTTCGCCCGCGTTCGAGGTGCTGGATCAGCCCGGCGAGCGCGCGTACCTGGGCGATTCGGCGCTGCACACGCACCTGACCTGGAACATCTGGTCGGCTGATCCGCAGTTCGACCCGCAGAAAGTCGTGTGGCATCCGGTCTTTCGTCTGGTCGACCTGGGAACGACCGCCTACGCTAGCTCGCAGACATTCAGCATTCGCTTCGCGACGCGGCTGGCAGGCGATCTGGATCAGGACGGCGACGTCGACGAGAGCGACCTGGGCATCCTGCTGGGCGCGTGGCAGAGCGGCTCCGCCGGCGATGTCGACCTGGATGGCGACACCGATGAAGCAGATTTGGGCGCACTGCTCGCGAATTGGGGCGTGACGACGTAGCGCACGAATGAACGTAAGCGTGCTGCGCCCGAGGCAGCGAGGGGCGTTGATCCGCAGGCCGCGCTGGCGGTTTGTGGGTCGGCGTCCCTCGCGGATTTATGGCGCTTTCCGCGCTGGCGTTGAAGCGCCGCGCGCCGCGCAGCGCGAAATGCCCTGAATCATCGCCAATCGTGTCCACGCATACGCCGAGCTGCGGTACAGTGCAGCGCATGAATACCTCGGAGCTGCGCGCGATTCTGGACTTTGCGGTGGAGTCTGCCCACGCGGCCGGAGCGCTGACACTCGGCTATTTCAACGTCGGCACGCCGCACGAACGCAAGTCTGACGAGTCGCCGGTCACAATTGCCGACCGCAACGCGGAGTTGCTGCTGCGCGAGCGGATCGAGCGTGCGTTTCCGACGCATGGCGTGCTGGGCGAAGAGCACGGCGAGCGGCGCGGCAGGGACCCGGCCCGCTGGATCCTCGACCCGATCGACGGGACGTTTTCGTTTATTCACGGCGTGCCGCTTTACAGCGTTCTGATCGGCTTTGAGTGGCGCGGCGAGGTGCTCGCGGGCGTGATTCATATGCCCGCGCTGCACGAGACGGTCTACGCGGCCCGCGGGCTCGGCTGCTACTGCAACGGCCGGCGGGCGAGAGTCGCCGAGGTCGCGTCGCTTGAGCGCGCCACGCTGCTGACCGGGGGCGGCAAGATGTTCGACCGGACCGGCCGCGGCCAGGTCTTCGAACGGTTGCGAAAGGCTACCGGCAACCACCGCAGTTGGTGCGACGGCTACGCGTACGCGCTGGTGGCCACCGGCCGGGCGCATCTGGCGGTGGACGCGAGAATGAGCATTTGGGACTGTGCCGCGCTGCTGCCGTGCATGCTTGAAGCCGGCGGTACGTTCACGGACTGGCAGGGGCGCGTCACGCACGAAGCGAATGAAGCGCTCGCGACCACGCCCGGCCTGCTGCCCGATGTGCTGCGTCTGCTGCGCGAATAGCGCGCCGCCGCGTCGATGAAGCGCACCGACTGGAGGCACGACCGTGCCGATCGCTCTTAGTGTGCTGCTGCTCATTCCGCTGCTGATGGCCGATCTCCCGATCGATCGCGACGACATCCAGATTCGCGAAAGCGCCACGCCGCGCATCAGCGAGGAGATCCTCGCCGACGCGAACGGCGACGGTGTGATCCAGATCGTCGGCGACCATGTCGTGCTGGACCTGGCCGGTCAGACGCTGCGCGGCGACGTCGCCGGCCGGCCGGACCAATTCACGGGCGTCGGCGTGCGGATTACCGGCAAGAACGTCACGCTCAAGAACGCCCGCATTCGCGGCTACAAGATCGCGATCTGGGCCAGTGGCTGCGACGGGCTGACGCTCGAAGACTGCGACGTGTCGGCCAATTTCTGTCAGCGGCTTGGAAGCAGCGCTGAGGCCGAGGCGCAAGCCGACTGGCTCTGGCCTCATCAGAACGATTCCGACGAGTGGCGCGTGCGGTATGGCGCGGGGATTTACATCGAAGACGCGCGCGACGTCACCGTCCGTCGCTGCCGCGCCCGGCAGGGGCAGAATGGTCTGTGTCTGGATCGCGTGAACGAGTCGCAGATCTACGACAACGACTTCTCGTTCCTTTCTGGCTGGGGCATTGCGCTGTGGCGCTCCAGCCGCAACGTCATTTCTCGAAACAGCGTCGATTTCTGCGTCCGCGGCTACAGCCACGGCGTCTACAACCGCGGGCAGGATTCGGCGGGACTGCTGGTTTTCGAGCAGTGCAGCGAAAACACGTTTGCCGAGAACTCGGCCACGCATTGCGGCGACGGATTTTTCGGCTTCGCGGGGCGCGAGGCGCTGGGCGAGGTCGCGCCGGCGAAAGTCGCGGCCAGCGGCCCGGCGTTCTCCTATCGCGAGCGCGGCTGCAACGAAAACCTGCTGATTGACAATGATTTCTCCTTCGCCGCCGCGCACGGCGTTGAGCTGACGTTCTCGTTTCACAACGCGATTCGCGGAAACCGCATCGAAGGCAACGCGATCTGCGGCGTGTGGGGCGGATACTCGCAGGGCACGCTGATCCAGGACAACGAGTTCATCGCCAACGGCGACGCCGGCTACGGGCTCGAGCGCGGCGGCGTGAACATCGAGCACGGTCGAAACAACCGCATCCTGCACAATCGCTTCAGCGCCAATCGCTGTGGTGTGCACCTATGGAGCACCTCCAAATCGGCGCTCGCCGAAAAGCCGTGGGGCAAGGCGAACGGCGTCGAGTCGCTCGGCAACTTGCTGGGAGAGAACACGTTCGACCGTGACGCGCTCGGGCTGCACCTGCGCGGCGTGGGCCACGTCACGCTGGTGCGCAACCGGCTTTCCGCGGCGCTGCGTGAGCGCGAGGTCGACCCGGATCACCTGGTGCAGGAGGATGACCAGCTCGAGCTGGCAAAGCCGCAGAACCTGGTCTATTCGCAGTTTGGCGAGCAGCGGCCGGTCGGTCGGCGTGCGGCGCTGCGCGGGCGCGACAAGATCGTCATGACGGAGTGGGGCCCGTACGACTGGGAGCGGCCGTATCTGCAGCGAATGCCGGACGAAGACGGGCAGCACGTCTATCGAGCGCTGGGCGTCGAGTCGGCCCGCGTTGCTGCCCGCGGCGATGGCAGCGTGAAGCTCGAAATCGATCGCAGCGGCGAACACGCGCTCATTCGCGTGTCATCCGCCGCGGCCAGGGTCACGCCGTATACGCTCAGCGCAACGCTCGACCAGGAGGTCGTGCAGCGCGCGGCGCTGCTGGTGCAGGCCCGCTGGAGCGTGCGTGCATTCGGCTGGAGCATCGATCCGCGGACGGACGTGGAGGCCTGGCGGGCCGCCGCGATGCGCGACGGCGTGGCGTTCGAAACGACGCGGCTCGATCTGCCCTTTGGCAACGCCGGCCCGAGTCAGTTGCGGGCCGCGCCGCCCGCACTGCGCGAAGCGGCATTGCCCAAGGAGCGCTTCGGCGTGCTGGCGCAAACGCGGCTCGACCTGCCGGCCGGCGACTGGCGTCTCACGGTGTTGTCCGACGATGGTGTGCGGCTGTATGCCGACGACCAGCAGATCATCGACAACTGGACCTGGCACGGGCCCACGCGCGATTCGGCCGTTCTGAAGCTTGATGAAGCGCGGACGGTCGCGCTGCGCGTCGAGTATTTCGAGCTCGATGGCTACGCCGTGCTGAAGCTTGATCTCGAGCGCGAGTAGCGGCAGTCGCGTTGCGCGCTCTTTGGCGATCAACCCGGCAACATCCGCTCTTCGCAGCGGCGGCACGCGAGCAGCGTGGGCATGATGGCAAACGCGGCCAGGTTCAGGTAGTACGCGGCGCCGGCAAGCGGATCGCGATCCATGAAGACCGCCCTGAGCGTCATGCCGCGCAAGAGCACGCCGACGCCCACGTCGGCAAGCAGCACCAGCCCAAGCGCCAACAGGCCGGTGGAGAGCGTCACCGAAACGCCAGGGTTGCGAAGCACGCGCTTTACGACCCAGCTTGCGGCCCAGTAGATCACGATCAGCATCAACGGCGCTTCGAGCAGTTCAGAGGCGCGCGCTCCCAGCCGCGGCGTCAGCAGCAGCACGCGCGCAAGACCCAGTACGAATCCTGCTCCAAACACGAGACCAAAGTAGGCGATGGCCGCTCTTGCCGCCTGCATCGAACTTCCTCCCAGCCGGCGCCCGCCGCAGGTTGGTTCGCACGGCGGCGCGCCGCGCTCGCGCGGATCGCGCCAGAATGCAATTACGTCTCGGACTCCGGCGATTCGTCCAGGTGCCGAACGTCGGAAGCGATGTTGTGCAGGTGGTCCAGCGTGCGCGGCGCGATGCGTACGTCGATGATCACGCGCCCGTCATCCCAGCGGCGGTCGAGCACTTCGGCGAAACGCTCCACGAAGTCCAGCCCGCGGCCCTCGCGAATTGGCAGCGAGAGCTGCAGCCGCCGGATCTGCCCGTGGAGCTGCGCGTGCACGGCGCTGGCCAGCGCGTCCAGGCCGGCGCCGCTGCGGGCCGAGATTTCGATTGCGTTGGGGAACTGATTTCGCAGGACGGCGAAGGCGGCTGCGTCGCTGATAGCGTCGGCCTTGTTGAGGACCATCAGCGTGGGTTTGTCAGCCACGTGCAGATCGGTCAAGACCGTCTGCACCGCTGCGATCTGTCGCGCGGCTTCGAGGTTCGACGCGTCGACGACGTGCAGCAGCAGGTCGGCGTGGATGGCTTCTTCGAGCGTGGCTCGGAACGACGCGACCAGGTGGTGCGGCAGGTCGCGGATGAACCCGACGGTGTCGGAGAGCAGCACGTGACCGCCGCCCGACAGCGTCCAGCGGCGCGTCAGCGTGTCGAGCGTGGCGAACAGGCGGTTTTCCACCAGCGCCTGGGCCCCGGTGAGCGCGTTCATCAGCGTGCTCTTGCCGGCGTTGGTGTAGCCCACCAGCGAGACGGTGAAGAAATCGCCGCGGGCGCGGACCTCGCGCACCTTGCGGCGGTCGATCTGCCCGAGCTTCTCGCGCAGCAGCGCCACGCGTTTGCCGACCAGTCGCCGGTCGATTTCGATCTGTCGTTCGCCGGGGCCGCGTGTTCCGATGCCGCCGACACTGCCGGCCCCGATGCCGCCCGCGGCGCCGGCGATGCGTTCAAGGTGCGTCCACATGCCGCGCAGCCGCGGGGCCGTGTATTCGAGCTGGGCCAGCTCGACTTGCAGGCGGGCCTCGGCGGTGCGGGCGCGCGTGGCGAAGATGTCGAGGATCAGCTCGCTGCGATCGAGCACTTTGCAGCGCGCCACCTTCTCGATTTCGCGGATTTGCGAGGGGCTCAGGTCGTTGTCGAACACGACCACGTCGGCTTCAAAGACTTCGACGCGCTGGCGAATTTCCTCCAGCTTGCCTTTGCCGACGCAGGTGGCCGCGTCGTACGACTTGCGCCGCTGCACCACGCGGCTGACGACCTGCGCACCGGCGGAGCGCACCAGCTCGCCCAGTTCCTGCAGCGGCGCGCTTTCCTGCGGCGCGCTATCCAGCAGCACGCCTACCAGGATGGCTCGTTCGCGCTCAACCGACCGGTTTTCGTTGATGGGTTGCTGCGACCAGACGCTGCGCTTCATTCGCACTCCGAAGCCCAATGCTGCCGATTGAGGTAGTATACCCGTTTCGCTTGGCGGCTCGCAGGCGAAGCTCCGCCGCGACCGCCGCAGCAGGTGCTAGAGGAGCGTGTCTTGAAGTCGACGTCGATTGTGATCGCGCTGGGGCTGGCCGGTTTTCTCGGCTGCGCCGGGGGCTGCACCGCGGGCGGGCGGATCGACCGCAACGGGCCGGCGGACGTCGCCCCGCTGAGCGAACTGGAGTTCGCCGCGTTCGCGGATCGCACTGCAACGCGCCTGCTCGACGCACTTGAGAGTAACGGCATGAGCGGCCCGCTCGCTGCCGGCCTGCCCGTGGTCGAAGACGCCGGCGTCGAGCCGCGCGCCGTTACGCAGAGCTTTTCGCGGCGGCTGGCCAGCGGCCTGTCCGACAGGTTGGGCGGCGTGGTCAGCTTCGCGGGCCGCAACGACCGCTTCCTGGCGCTGAGCGCCAGCCTGCTGTTCGAGACGGACAAGCTGGATCAGCAGAATCGGCGGATCACGTTCGTGCTGCGCGAATCGAGCAGCGGGCGCGAGTTGCTGCGCGAAGTCGCGTCCTATCGTTCTCGGAGCACGGCGGATACACGGGCCGGGCGCGATCTGGCCGCCACCGCGCCGCCGCCGCAATCGCCGCCGCCCGAGTCGCGGCCGCCGGCCAGCGCCGAGCCGCCGTTGGCGACGCGGCAGCCCGCGGCGG
>CAZHTF010000027.1:0-35437 GCA_964535305.1 uncultured Planctomycetales bacterium
GCGCTGCCCCGCGCGAACCGCCACCGCCTCGACCACGCCGGACAGGTGCGTGCCAATCGCGATGATCTCACTGGCCGGCTCAATCAGCCCCACGCCCGAGACCGTCGCGGCGTACGGCGAAATTGGCGGCGCACCTGGCGCGGCGACGCTCTGCCGCGGCTGGCGCTCCTTCAAGACCGAGGCCGTCGCAAAACTCAGCAGGCTCAGCGCGATCAGCGGAATTCCAAATCGAATCAACACGATTACCTCCGATGCTGTTGCTGTCGGCGCGCAAGGCGCGACGCCCTCCGCCGCGTGGGGCCGTTTTCGAACCGCGCGGCACACCGCATCACGCGGCCGTTTGCTGCACGATGTCCTCGATTCGCCCGTCGCTCATGTGCGCGATGCGATCCGCGAATGAGAAGATTCGCGAATCGTGCGTCACGACCACCACCGCCCGCTGCGGGTGCAGCGCCACGTCGCGCAGCAGCTCGAGCACGCTGTGGCCGGATTTGGCGTCCAGGGCGGCGGTGGGCTCGTCACAGATCACCAGCTTGGGCTCCTGGATCAGCGCCCGCGCGATGGCGACGCGCTGTTGCTGACCGCCGGAAAGGTGCGCCGGGCGCTTGTGCACGTGCGCCCGCATGTCGAGCCGCTCCAGCAACTGGAGCGCGCGCGGCTGGGCATCGCGATGCGAAACGCCGGCGGCAATCAGCGGGATGGCCGCGTTCTCGGCGGCGGTCAGTGCCGGCAGCAGGTTGTACTGCTGAAAGATGAAGCCGATGTTCCGCCGACGAAACGGCACCTTGAGCCGATCGGGCAGCGTGGTGATGTTCGTGTCGCCAATCAGCACGCTTCCGCCGGTGGGCGTGAGGATTCCGGCGATGATCGAGAGCAGCGTGGTTTTTCCGCAGCCGCTGGGCCCGACCAGCATCAGCATCTCGCCGTTGAGCACATCCAGGTCGACGCCGTTCAGCACGCGCGATTGCGTATCGCCGCTGCGGAAATCCTTGATGACCTGCTGGCAGCGGACTGCCGCGGGTCGCGCAGGGGCATTTTTGACACTAGCCACGAAACACCATTGCGGGATCAACGACCAAAACTTTGCGGATGCTGACGACGCTGACGATCAGGATGATGGTCATTACTGCAACGCCCGTGCCGGCCATGACCTGCCAGGGCATGTAGAAGCCGCGCAGGTTGGTGACATTCGGGCTGGTGAGCTCGAAGAACAGCGCCGAAAGCCCGACGCCGATGCCAAAACCCAGCAGCCCGACAACCAGCGCCTGCAGCAGCACCATGCGGACGATGGCGAAGTTGCCGACGCCGATCGCCTTGAGCGCCCCGAATTGCCGCATGTTCTCGACCACGAACAGGTAGAAGGTTTGGCCGGCGATCGCGACACCGACCAGGAATCCCAGGCCGATCGTGATGCCGAAATTCACCGGGATGCCCGTGCGCGTCAGGTAGTAGTTGACCGTCATCCAGGCGAACTCGTCCCAGGTGCGCGCTTGCAGCCCGGTCTGGCTGCGGATGCGCTGCGCCAGCTCGGCCGGGCTGACACCTGCGGCCGGCTTGGCAATCACGAACGACATCTGATTGCGCGTCGGCGGTGCGTAACTGCGGGCCAGGCCAAAGCGCGTGTACACCACCGGAAACGTCACAAACGGGGCGGCGGCTTCACAAATGCCGACCACGACCGCGCGGCGATCGTTCAGCTCAAGCTCCTTGCCCAGCGCCAGCGGCTCGCCGGGCCAGATGAATTCAAAGCCGGCCCGATCCAAGATCAGCGCGTCCGGCTGGCGCAGATTCTCGACGCTGCCGAGCAGCATTCGCGGCGGCGCGCCGGCGAGCGATGCGTCGTCCACGCCGAGCATGATGACCTGCTGCAGCCGGCCACCGCGGGCCCGCGCGACAACATTGGCTTTGAACAGCGGCGTAGCCCAGTGCGTACCACTGACGCCGCGGACGAGTCCGAGGGCCGTGTCGGGCAGCGGTTCGATCTCATCGAAGTAGATCACGGTCGGATCCATGACCCAGACGTCGGCTTCGTGCACGTCGATGATCTGGCTGGTGGTGCGCTGCATCAGCCCGACAAAAATCGAGGTCTGTTGCGCGATCAGCAGCGTGGCGAATGTGATGCCGAAGATCAGGCCCAGGTATTTGGCACGATCGCCAACCAGCATTTGCAGCGCCACGCGGTTCATGGCCCAGCCTCCGGCGCACGCTCGCGGCGCAAGCGCTCGGCCTCCCCGCGCAAGCCAACCAGCGTGAAGCGCACGATGTGATCTGCGAGCCGCTCAATCTGCGCCGATGAGAAGGTCACATCTGGGTAGAGCCGGACGGTCACGGCCTTGTTGTGATGAAAGAAGAGGCATTGCGCCAGCACGCCGGCGGCGTACCAGCGGACGCGCGGATCGTCGGCGTCGAGCCCGAGCAGCTCGCCGACGATGCCGCGCAGCATCGCGAATTTCGGGCGAATTTCGAGCTCGACCAACTCATCCAGCGCCGGGCCGGGGTCGACCATCTCGCGTGAGATCAATTTTCCGTGCCAGGCGGGCCGACCGCTGTCCAGCAATCCGCGCACCATGGTGCGCACGAAGAAATCCAGTTTCTGTTCGGGGGGCAGCGCGACTTGCAACTGGTCGCGCAATTCGGCCGCCGCCACCACGCAGTCGTGTGCGTACCGAATGACGGCGCGATATAGCCCGTCCTTGTCACCGAAGTGGTAGTTGACGGCGGCGATGTTCGCCTCGGCCTTGGCGCAGATGTCTCGGATGGCGACGGCGTGAAAGCCGCGTTCGGCAAAAGCCTCGCCGGCGGCCTCGAGCAGTCGATCGCGGGTATCTCTTGGCTTAGCCATGCGAACCGCCGTTTCAAACCGTCGTTTCAAGCGGGAGTTTAGCTCGTGTTTGAGTTTTTGCGCGGTGAATCTCCTAACTGATTTCTGAGACTCACGTTATCTGCACGGATTTCTTGTTTCGGCCGGTAGGGCTCGCGCGGGCGGAGCGGCCAACAGGAATTCGACGGGCTGCCGGGCGAGTCGCGCTGTCGTCTGGAGCGCGTGCCGGACCTCGGCCCGTGCCGGCGGTCGAATCTAGTGCAGGAACCAGACGAAGACCGGCGCGACGTTCACGGCGGGGTCGTTCAGCGCCGCCAGCAGGTGGCTGTAATACAGGGCCCACTTGCACAGCACCGCCGCGTAGGTCGCCAGGATGAACCAACTCGCCAGCTCGGCGGCGTGGTGCGTCCGATAGAAAAGTAGGATGGTTGAGCCGAGCACGATCAGCCCGGCCTTGTACGCCACCACCCAGATCGGTTCTGCTAGCAGGCGCGCCGCGAGCGGGTTGAGTTCGACGAACGGGTTCCAGGCCGATTCGATCAACGTGAAGCCCAGGTCGAAGATGTTCAGCGTCCAGACGGCGGCAAGCGCGAACAGCACGCGCCGCGGGCGATTCAGCCAAGTGGATTGGATTGGACTCGCGCTGTCGACGGTCGCGGTCGTCGTCGCCGCGGCCCGCGGGCTGCTGCGGGTCGCGAGCGAGGTTTTGTGGATCGCGGCCGAATCGAATGCGCTACGCGCCGGCTCGAATGCGAGAGTTGCGTTCACGCCAACTCGATCGGCAAAATTTCGGCAGGGTTAAAGCACCGCGGGGAAAAATCCTCCGCGTGCGCCAACCATTGCCGCTTCTGTTAAGACGCGGCAATTCACGTGCCGCCTTCGCGAACCGGCCTGACGCTCTCGCCGAATCGAACGCGGCCTGCGTACACTCCCGGCTTACGCAGGAGGCTTGCGGATGCGCGAAATGACGAACCGATCGGAGATGAACCACGTGCGCCGACGCAATCGCGAACGGACGCTTCGGCGATGGATGGTTGGCGCCTGGATTCTGGCGGCGGCGCTGCCAAGCGCCGCGCAGCAGCCCACGCTCACGACACGCCCCAGCAGCAGCACGAACGGCGCCGCGGGCAGCGCCAGCGCTCCGGCGCTGCGCACGCTGACCGTCGACCTGATTTACGGGCCGGACGCGCCCGATTTCAGCGGCACGATTCCCAGCGGCACGCGCTGGCTCGACGACGGCAAGATGCTCGAGCGCCGCGACGGACGCGCCGTACGAATTGACCCCGAGAGCGGCGAAGCACAGGCCGATTTCGATGAAGACGCGCTGCGAGCCGCGCTGAGGGCCGCCGGCGATTTCGACGACGACGCGCTCGAACGATTCACACGCAATCCAGGGCAGCGATCGCGCGAGCGCGGCAGCGCCCTGCTCGAGCACAAGCAGAGCATGTATCGCTACGATTTTGGCAATGGCGCGCTGCGCAAGTTCGCCGACAATCTCGAGCAGCGCGACGAGTGGCAGGAGCTGGACTGGAGCCCAAAGGCCAGCTTCGTCAGCTACGTGCACAAGAACGACCTCTACACCATCGAAACCAATAGCGGGCGCAAGTCGCGCCTGACGGATGACGGCAGCGAAACGCGGCTGAACGGCGTGCTCGACTGGCTCTACCAGGAAGAAATCTACGGCCGCGGCGAGTGGCGCGCGTATTGGTGGCATCCGGACGAGAAGTGGATCGCGTTCCTGCAACTGGATCAGACAAACGTCCCGCTGCATACGATCGTCGATCCTGTCGGGCCGCGGGCCACGCTCGAACAACTTCGCTATCCGAAAGCCGGCGATCCGAACCCTCTGGTCAAGCTCGGGGTCTGCAAACCCGATGGCAGCGAGAAGCGCTGGATCGACCTGACGCAATACGCCAACGACGAACCGCTCGTCGTGCGCGTCGGCTGGGCGCCGGATGGCCTGCTGATGTTCCAGGTGCAGGATCGCTTGCAAACCTGGCTGGATCTGAACGAAGCCGATCCGCAGACCGGCAAGCTGCGCACGCTGTTTCGCGAGACTTCGCCGGCGTGGGTGAATGTGCTGGATGAGCCACAATGGCTCAAGGACGGCACCTTCCTCTGGGAGAGCGAGCGCGACGGCTGGCGGCATCTGTATCACTTCGCCCGCAGCGGAAACCTCATTGGGCAGATCACGCGCGGCGAGTGGGACGTCCGCAAATTTCACGGCGTCTCAGAAGATGGCTGGGTGTACTTCAGCGGCACAGCCGACACACCAATCGAGGAGCATGCCTATCGCGTGCGACTGGCTGGGGGACAGCAGCAGCGTCTCACGCAGCCGGGCTTCAGCCACAGTCTGAAATTCGAGCGGCAATGCCGCTGGTTTATCGACACGTTCAGCAACTGCACCATGCCGCCTAAGGTGCATCTGCGTCGCGCGAATGGCGAGCTGCTGCGCGTGATCAGCGAGAACGACGTGGCGGCGCTGCGCGAGATCGAGCTGCCGCAGGTGGAGTTCGTGCGCCCGCCGGCCCGCGACGGTCATCTCCTCTACGCGAAGCTGGTCAAGCCGCGCAACTGGCAACCAAACGTGCGCTACCCGGTGCTCTGCCAGGTGTACGGCGGTCCGCAATCGCCGATGGTGGAGAACCAGTGGGGCGGCCGCGGCGGCCTACTGGATTTTATGCTGGCGCAGGAGGGCTACCTGATTTGGGAATGTGACCCGCGCATCGCGACCGGCGGGGCGGTGAACGCGTGGCCGGCGCATAAGAGCCTGGGCGCCAGCGAGCTGGCCGACCTGGAAGACAGCGTCGCCTGGCTGGTGCAGCAAGGGCTGGCCGACCCGCAGCGTGTCGGAATCAGCGGCTACAGCTACGGCGGATATTTTGTCGCGTATGCCCTGACGCATAGCAAGGTTTTCAGCGCCGGATTCTGCGGCGCGCCGGTGGTGGATTGGAAACTTTATGACACGGTCTACACCGAACGCTACCTGTCGACGCCACAACTCAACCCCGAAGGCTACGAGAGCTCCTCGGCGCTGCGGGCCGCCAAGGAACTGCACGGGCGCCTGCTGCTGCTGCATGGCGTGATCGACGAGAACGTGCACATTCAGAATTCGTACGAGTTTCTGTACGAGCTGCAGAAGCACCGCAAGCAGATCGAGTTCATGGCGTATCCGCGCGACCGACACGGGATCGTCCGCGGGCAGCGGCACTTCGTCGACCTGCAGGTGAAGTTCGTGCGCGAGCGGCTATAGCGCGACGTCGCGACGCCGGGCGCGCGTCAGCCAGAATCCGGTCGCTGCAACTGCGGTCAGCAGCCCGCTCAGGCCGCTGCAAGGGTCGAACGGCACATCGACGGGCGTGCCGCACGGCAGCAACGCTGGGTCATAGAGCACGGCGCCGCGCAAGCAGCCGTCGGCGCTTGGGCAGATGGTGATGCAGCTTCGATCGGCGGTTCCGACGGCGCGGACCGCGTCGCCAACCTGGAAGCCGCCGGCATCCGGCACGACGAACGCTCCGCCAGCGCCCTGGAAGAGCACGCAGCCGCCATCACGCACGAGGATGCCGCACGCATCGATCTCTACCGATGCAGGCTGCGTTGTCTGCGCCAGTGCGGCGGCGCCGGCGAGAATCGTGGCGAGTAGCGCGAATGTCGTGTGCGTCACCAGGCGCGGCGCGCGTCTGACTCGGCGGGTAGTGTTCATTCACGAACTCCTTTTGCGACGCCGGCGGGTGAAGCCGCCAGTGTCGCCTCCAGACTGTCGCCATGCGCTGCGGTCATGGGTTCGAGCCGCGCGAGGCCATCGGGCAGCGACAATGTGACCGGGTTACGTTCTTTTCTCGATCGGCTTGAGCCGCAGGCGCTCGACCGCGCGGCGCGCCGCCGGGCTCTGCATGAAGAGTCGCCAGACCAGGCCGCTGCGGGCGTTTTCAATCGCGATCAACATCGGGCCCTGGTCGATGCCGGTGTAATCTTCTTCCGCGTGGTTCTGGTCGAGATTGAACGAATCGACGAACCCGTAGCCGCCGTCTTTCGGGTCGCGCCAAACAAACGGCCTGCCGTCTGGCCCAGGCAGCTCGCGCATGCGACGCAGGGCCGCGACGGCGCGCTGCGGCACGAACACGATCGACGAGCCCGGGCCATACGGCGCCACCGTGCCCTCGTGCCACTCGTCCTTGTCCGCAATGTTGGGCTGGACCATCGGCACAATGTAGCCGTCGCGGGCCGCGGCGGGCGCCGAGCCCCAGAAGCCCGCCTTGAAAGTCTGGAAGCGATCCGCGTGCTCGAGGCTGCGGCGGATATGCGTCAGCACGGCGCGATGCGAATTTTCAAACCAGTCGACCGGCGGCTCGCTCGAGCCGAACGCGGTCGGGTCATCGGCGGCCAGTCCGCGATAGTCGATGAAGCAGTGACTAAAAAAGTAGGTGAAAAGCGCGCCAGGCCAGGAGACCACGAACGGCGGCATGCCGGCGTGCTGTTTGATCGGGCGCTTCAGGCGGTAATACAGCGCCGGCTCGACCGCGTGCGATTCGCTGCCAGACCCGACCGCCAGAAAGTACACCAGCCGCTCCTCGCAACTGGCATTCCACCAATGATGCTTGAGAAATTCACCCGGCCCGTTGAGCCGCGTGCGATCGTCGGGCTTCCAAGCCATCGAGATGAAGCCCTGCTCGGCGACCGCGAAACGCCGCCAATCGGTCTGCGACTCAATCTGCGTCGCGAGCGCTTTCACGTCTCCATCAAAATACTCGCCCGCGACCAGGGCGCCGGCGAGAAACAGCGCGTGATCAACGGTGCTCGCGGCGATCTCGTAGCCGCTGAGCGAGAGGCCGGCGTTGTCCTTGTCCGGAAAATGCAGGAACACGCCGAACTTGCGATTGTCTTCGCGATCGAGCAGTGCCCGCAGCACGGTCCGGGCCCGCTGCGTGGCCTCGTCGCGCGTCACCCAGCCGCGCTCGACCGCGATCGGCAGCCCCGCGAGCTGAAAGCCGACCGCCGCGATGCTCGACACCGGCGCTTTCAAGCGGTCCTTGGCGAGCTTGGCGGGCGAGCCGACCTGCTCCCAGAAATAGCGATGGCACGCGTACTGGATTTCATCGAGCAGCTTTTCATCGGACTCGGTGAACCGGTACGCTAGGTCGCTGCGGGTCGCGTCCGAACGTGTGATGCCAACGTTCTGCGTAGCCGGCTGTGCACGGGCGCCCGCGGCAAGCGCGCTGAGCGCTACGATCGCAACTGCTTTTCTCAGAATAAGTTGACACATGGTGCCGACCAGGCTAACCTGCATTGAAAGCGTTGTCAAAACCGGTCGCGCAACGCCGCGCGGGTTGAAGGAGCCAGCGTGTCTGTCTCGATCGAGGACGTCGCAAAGGCCGCGCGCGTCTCCATCTCCACCGTCTCGCGCGTCATCAACCATCGCGTCGACCTGGTCAACCAGAAAACCCGCGAACGCGTCGAAACGGCCATCGAGCGGCTCGGCTATCGGCCCAACGCCTTCGCCCGCGGACTGATGCTGCGACGCAGCGAGATCGTCGGCCTGATCCTGCCCGATCTGCACGGCGAGTTCTACTCCGAGATCATCCGCGGCGCGAATCAGCAGGCTCGCGAGATGGGCTACAACCTGATTGTGTCGTCCACACGCGACGGCGACGACAGCCACTCGCTCCTGGCCGCGACGCAGCGGCGGACGCTGCTCGACGGCGTGGCCGTGATGGTCTCCGAACTCACGGACCGCATTCAGGAAGTGCTCGCCAGCTTCCAACTGCCCTTCGTCGTGCTCGACGATGACATCGACGGAACGCCGCATGACAGCGTCATCATCGACCAGCACTACGGCGCCGCAGCCCTGACGCGCCATCTGCTCGAGCAGCGCGGCGTGCACCGCGTGATCTTCGTCGGCGGGCCGGCGACCAACGTCGACAGCCGGGCGCGCTTCGAGGCCTGTCGAAACGTGCTGAACGAGCGCGGCATGACCCTGGCGCCCGGCGACATCTATCACCTCGACTATCGCTACGAAACGGCCCTGAGGCTGGCCAGCCGCGAGCTGCCGAAATGGACCGCGTCGCGCGCCTGCGTCTTCGCCGCGAATGACGAGATGGCGGCCGGGATCCTGGCGGCGGCGGCGAGCGCGGGCGTCGCGGTACCACGCGAACTGGCGGTGGTAGGGTTTGACGATACGCGCGTCGCGCGGATGACGCACCCGACGCTGACCACGGTGCGCGTGCCCATGTCCGAAATGGGCGCCAAGGGCATCGAGCTGCTCTGTCGCCGCGTCGCCGCCCCGGACCGCACACCCATGCGCCTCTCGCTCAAGCCGGAGCTGATCGTGCGCGAGTCGTGCGGCGTACCCGAATAATCGCGCGGCTACTTCGTCTCCACCTGCACCGAATCGCCGGCCAATTCCGTCAGCCGCGCCGCGCTGATCCGCTCGGCGGCGCTGGCGTCCTGCTTTAGATACAGATCCCAGAACGCGAGCGACGCAGCCTGCACAGTGGCAAGGTGCTTCGCATTCGGCGCGCCCAGACCCAGCAGCCGCGAGGCACGCACGCCGCTGATGCCGCCGAAGTTGTGCTGCGCGTTTTCGATGACGATCAAGGTCTTGTCGCCTGGGGGTGCGTTCTGATACGGGTGCAGGCGCCACTCCCACGGCTCGCCGCGCTGGCCGGTGTCTTTCGTACCGGTGATGACCATGGTCGGGCGGATCAGCGTGCTCCACGACTGCGGGTCGAGCAGTTGACCCACGCCCTGCGGCGAGATCAACAGAATTGCCAGCGGCCGCTGGTCCGCGTACGAGCGCCGCGCAGCGCCGGGGATCGTCACGGTTGCGCCGCCGACGAGTTGGCTGGTGTGCGCGCCGAATGAATGCCCACCCATGCCGATGCGGGCCAGATCGAGCTTGCCGGCGAGCTCGGGTCGCTCTGCGAGTTGCGGCAGTGAATCCAGGATCAGCTTGATATCGGCCGGGCGCGTTTCCCACTTGTTGAACACGCGCGCATCGCCGAAGCGGTTGCCGTAGGCGACCGAGTCCTCGTGCGTCGGCTGAATGCAGACGTAGCCGGCAGCGACCCAGTGGCGGATCAGCGGTTGGTAGCCGTCTTTCGAACCGAACGCGCCGTGTGAGTAGACGATAACCGGGAAAGGCCCGCCGGTCGCGGGGTACGTGATGCGCAGCGGGAGCTCTTTGTTGCGAGCAGGATCCGTGAGCGTCAGCGCCTCGATCGCTGCGATTTCGAGCGTGCCAGAGGATTCGTCGCGGGCGCCGGCGACGCTCGAATTCGGCGGCGTCGTACCAGGGAGCGGCGGCGGCGAGGGGGACGTCGCGACCAGCCGGCAAGCGCCGCTCGCAAGTGTGAGCGCCATCAGCAGCGGCCAGGTCGCACGAACGGCGAATCGGCTCATGTTCAACTCCTCAGGCACTGATTCGGCAAAACGATGAGAATGTTTCGCGATTGCGAGAGCAGCGCGCAATTCGCGCCAATCGCGCTTCATTGAAATACAATCATCGGACGCGGCGACGTTGCAGCGCAACAAATGCGGCAGTCACAATCCGAGAGTCGCCGGTACCGAAAGGGAGCGAATGAAGAACCGAAGGCGCCTGGCAATTCTGGCTGGATGCGCGCTGCTGGCGAGCGGCTGCGCGGGGTTGAACCCGCCGCCGCTGGAAACGGTCCCGCACGTTGAACTGGCGCGCTACACCGGCAAATGGTACGAGATTGCGCGCTATCCGAATTCGTTCCAGCGCGGCTGCGTCGGGACGACCGCCGAATACGCGATCCGTGTGGATGGGCGAATCTCGGTGTTGAACCGCTGCTGGATCGATTCATTTGACGGGCGACTGAGCGAGATTGAAGGCGCGGCGCGGGTGGTGGACCCGCAGACCAACGCCAAGCTGGCGGTGTCATTCTTTGGGCCGTTCGAAGGGCCGTACTGGATTCTCGAGCTGGGCGCGGATTACGAATTCGCGGTCGTGGGCGAGCCCTCGCGCAGCACGCTCTGGATTCTCAGCCGCACGCCAACGATGGACACAGCGACGTACGAGGCGATCCTCGCGCGGCTGCCGGAGAAGGGCTACGACCCGAGTCGGCTGCTGCGGACGGAGCAGCGCTAGTCCAGCCAGCGTTTGTCCTGCATTTTGCGCGGCAGATATTCCTCGGTGATGAAGCGGAAGTTCTTGGCGCTGAGGGCTTCGAGCTCAAGCTTGACGCCCAGCGACTCCATTTGCTTGATCTCGCGCTGCCATTCCTTGCTGGCGAACCAGGGATATTCGCGAATCTCGCGCGCCCGGCGGCGGTCTTCGTCCGTCAGCGGCATGGGCACCTGTGGCGGGATGTTGAATTCGTCTGCGTCGAAGCTGCTCATGCCGATGAAGCGCGCCGCGGGGATCGCCATCCGCTGGCTTTCGAAGGCCAGGTTGATCGAGCCCTGCTTGACGACGCTGTAGATGTAATAGCCCCAGGGGTCATTATCCACCAGCACGTAAAGCGGCAGCTTGAGCTCGTGATGCAGCCGATAGCACAGGCGCCGCACGCCGCGCGGCGGCTGTCCGCCGCCGTGGATGATCATGCATTTGTGCTTTTCCCAGAAGCGATCCTGGTTGAAGCGGTTCCAGACGGCGCCCTTCTCGATCAGCAGGATGAAATCGGCACGCGATTTCTTGAACTGCACCACGCTGGGTTCGACGATGCTGGGCACGCCCCAGCCGCCTGAGCCGAGCGCGGTCAGGTCGATGTCGTTGCCGCTGTCGCTAATCACCAGCGGCCCGACGATGTTGCCCTTGATTTCGGCGTGCACGCCTAGCTCTTCGCGCAGCGCGGTGACGGTGACCTCGATGTCCTCGATGATCGGATCACTCTCGGCCTGGTCGTAGAAGATCAGCTCCTTGCTGTTCTTGACGGGGATTTTCAGGCTGTAAAACACGTCGCGCAGGCTGGTCGAGATGTTCTCATCGATCAGCCGTTTGCAGACTTCGGCGACGCGCACGGTCTGCATGAACTTCTTGGCCTGGCTGCCCTCGCCCTTGCGGCGGCCGAGCAGGCTGAAGAAATCGCGCCGCTGCGTGCCGCTGAGCATCTCGATGATGCCGCGTTTCTCATTGAAGCGCACGTTGGCGAGCGTGCGCGAGGGGATTTCGATGAAGGGGTCGTCGAGCCGCTGCACCAGCTCGATCACTTCGCCGGCGAGCTTGCGGATGCGCTGCCCGGCGGAGGCGCGGTCGCGCGACTTGCCGGCGCCGCTCGTGCTGCTGCTGCCAGCGCCGCCGGCGCGGCTTTTGGATTTCTTGGGCACGGGTTCTCCAGCGAGGTCGGCGGCATTGTATGTCGGCGCACGCGGGCGGTCAGGACACGACGCGCTCAGGTCGAGACATTTGCAACCCGGCGCGACGCTTGACCCACCGCCCGCCGCTTATCAGAATCGAAAGGCTAAGCCGAAGTGGCGGAACTGGCAGACGCGCGGGATTCAAAATCCCGTACTGGCAACAGTGTGTGGGTTCAAGTCCCACCTTCGGCAGTCATGCTTGACGGACCCGCAGCGCCGGCCGCGCAGCCATCGGCAGCAGTCTCGGACGCGCGCGGCACGCGCCCGTCCGCGCTCTGGCCGACCATTCTGCTGATTCTCGCGCTCGCCGCCGCCTGGCGCGTGCTGCTGATCGCGGCGATGCCGACGCTCTCGCGCGACGCGGTGCTGTTCTGCTGGTTCGCGCGCGACCTGGGCCAAGCCGGGCTTGAAGTGCTGCGCTCCGACGCCTACGACCAGCACCCGCTCTTCCCGCTGGCGATCCTCGCGGTGCAGCGCGGGCTGCAGGCCGCCGGCTGCGTCGATTCGCCGCTGCTCTGGCAGCGCGCCGGACAGATCGTCACGCTGATCAGCGGCCTGGCGCTGGTGGCGGCGACGGCATGGCTGACGCACAAACTCTTCCTACGCGAAGACGCCGCGGTGCGGCGCAAGCAGGCGATCTGCGCCGCGCTGATCGCTGCACTTCTGCCCCTGAACGCCTGGCTGTCCGCGGACGTCATGTCGGAGCAGCCGTTTCTGCTGCTATGCGTACTGGCGCTGTCCTCGATGATCGGCGCCGCGGGCAGCGGGCGCTGGCTGGCCAGCGGAGCACTCTGCGGGCTGGCGTATCTGACGCGCCCGGAAGCCGCCGTGCTGGTCATCGCCGGCTGTCTCGCCGCGGGCAGCACGCTGCAGATTCCGCCATTGCGGCGGGCAACGAATGTCGTGGCGCTCCTGAGTGCGTTCGCAGCCACGGCGGGGCCCTACGTCGCACTGATTGGCGGGCTTTCAGCCAAGGCCGACAAGCAGCAGATTCACGAATTCGTCGCGCCGGCAGCCGCGGCGGCGCACCCGCTGGCCGCACGAGCGGCGGCGCAGCGACCAGTCGCCCCGCGATTCGCCGCACTCGAGCGCGTGCAAACGAATTGGTACGAGTCAATCGGCGTGGCCCTTTACCAGACGCTGCGCAGCGGGCGCGTCGTCGTGCCGCTGCTCGCGCTGCCAGCGCTTTGGCGGCGGCGGCGCGCCTGTTGGAACGTCCCGCTGCTCGCGCCCGTCGTGTGCATGACGCTGCATTTCGTGCTAGCGGTGCTGCTGCAATTCCGACATGGCTACCTCGACCCGCGGCACATGCTGCTAATTGTCGTGCTGATGTCGCCGTTCGCGGCGGCAACGATCGTCGGCCTCGCGGCCGGTCGCGCGCGCTGGACGGCGCGGCTGGTCGCGTCCGCCTGCCTGCTGCCGCTGGCGCTGTACGCGCTGCGCGTGCCGAACGGCGCAGACCGCTGGGTGCCCGAGGCGGTGGCCGCGCTGCGTCGGCGGGACCCGGCCGTGTCCGGCAAGCTGCTGCTGGGCGGCGCGAGCCAACGCCGCGTGGCGTTTTATTGCGCGGCGCGCTGGCAGCCCTGGCCTGAGGAGGAGCCCGATCCGCAGCGGCGATTCGAGGCGCTGCGCGATCACCTGTTGCTGCATCGGCCGAGCCACTTTCTGATTGAGGTCGGCGCGGGTTCGGAAGCGCCCGGCAACGATGCGCTGCTGGAAAAGCTGCGTGCGGACACGCGTCTGCGGGGCGTGCTTTCGCCGACTTTCGAGATTGTGCGCACGGGCGGCGCCCGCGTGCAGGGCTTCGCGTGTGTCTGGCCGTCTTAGCGGTTTCTTGACAGACAAGCGGCGTGGCCTAGGATTAGGGAAGCTGCGGAGCGCAGCGGAGGCAGCAGGAAGACCACAGCGCGATGAGAATCGGGATCAACGCCTGCCCTCTCCGGATCAGCGGCGGAGGCGCCCGCTATGTTTTCACCGAGTTGCTGGACCAGTTGCTTCAGATCAACGAACGACACGAGTACGTGGTCTTCACGCAGTTTGAAGGCCTTCGAATTCTGAGCCAGATTCCGCGCGTACACGCGCACCTGTTCCCGAACCGTCCGGTGCGCACGCCGGTGCGGCTGCTGGAAGTCGCGCGTGAAGAGGACATTCTCAATTACCGCGACGAGTTCGACCTGTTTTTCGGCCCGTTGAACAACCTGCAGCCGCGGGTTTACGACCGGCCGAGCGTGGCTGTGTTGCACGATATCCAGGAGCAGTATTTTCCACAGTTTTTCAGCGAGGCAGACCTGCTCGCGCGGCGTGAGATTTACCCGGAGATCTGTCATTCGTCGACGCTTCTGGTGACGATCTCGGAGTTCTGCAAGCAGACGTTCGTCGATAAGTTTCAGGTCGACCCGGACAAGATCCGCGTGGTGTACAACGCGCCGCAGGCCGGGCTCGTGCAACGGGCGCGTGAGGATCACGGGCACTGGCCGCGCGAAGCGCTGCCGGCGGATTACCTGCTCTACACGGCAAACTGCTACCAGCACAAGAATCACGCGCTACTTTTGGACGCGCTGCGATTGCTGAAGCGCGAGGGCCTGACGCCGCCGATGGTGTTCGTGGGCTTTGAGTTGCCTGGCGGGTTCCCGCTGGCGGAGGAGATTCGGACCCGCGGATTGAGCGAACAATGCCGCGTTTTTTCACAGGTGCGCGTCGAGGAGCTGCGGCACCTGTACTGCAAGGCCCGCGCACTGGTCATGCCGACGCTGTTCGAAGGCTTTGGCGTGCCCGCGATCGAGGCCATGGCGTGCGGCTGCCCGGTGATCTGCTCCAACGTGCCGGCGCTGCGCGAGATCTGCGGCGAGCACGCGCTCTACTTCGACCCGCAGCACAGCGCGACGCTCGCGGACGTGCTCCGCGGCGTGCTGCGTGAGCCGCAACGCTTGACGCGGCTTCGCGAGGCGGGCTACGGCATCGCGGCGGAGTTCACCTGGGAGCGCGCGGCGCGGCAGATGCTGGCGATCTTCGATGAGGCCGCGCAGCGCTTCTTCGAGCTTGACCCGGCCGACCGCGACGCCGCCGTGCAGTTGCCGCGGATCGGGGTCGCGATTCAAGCGGTGCACGGCGGCTGGGGTGTGCCGGAATCGATCAAAAACCTGCTCGAGCTGGGCTATCCGAACACGGCGATGCTTGTGCAACTGCCGGAGGGCCAGCGCGACGAGAACCTGCTGCGGTTTCTGCTGACCGCGGGCGTGACGCACGAAGTGCTTTCGGCTTCGCAGATCGGAACGTGGTCGCCGTTGGCGCGCTTCGCGGAGCAGCAGCAGCTGGACCTGGTCGGCGCGACGCTGGCCGGTCACAATCGCCTGACCGCGACCGCGCTGCATTCGGTCGGATACGCCTATCGCCGCGAGCCGGGCAAGGCGGCTTATCTCGGCGAAGCCTGGGAGGTCAGCCCGAGCGGCATCACCGATAGTGCGCGGCTGCGGCGGCTGGGGGACGGGCTGTGGAAGTTGCAAGGCTTCATCTACCCGGAGATGCTCTTCGTCCGCCCCGCGGCGCTGACGGCCGAATCGCGGCGGATGATGGGCGAAGCCGGGCGCGAGTGGCGCTGGGAGCTGGTCAAGGAACTGCATCGCAGCGGGCGGCTGGCACTGCTGCGGCGCACGCTGGGGATCTGCAACGCGGCGTCGGTCTCGCTGATGGCCCGCTATCGGGCGGGGCGCGCCGGGGTCGAGGTGGTGCAGGGCCTGAATGGTCAGCACGCGCCCGCTGGCTGGCTGACGTCTTTTCAGCCGGTGCTACGACCGATGAGCCGCTTGTTGCCCGACCCGCTGCGCGAAAAGGGCAAGCGTGTTTGGCGACACCTGACGCAAGGATGACAAGGCGCACGTGAATCGGATGGAGACGACGCGCGTGCATGCGCCCGAACGAACCCCGTTGCCGCTTCGGCCACTTGACGCCGACAGGCCGCTACGGCCGTTGGCGGCGCAGGGGCGGCTGCTGCCCGCCGCGCGGATGCGCAGCCCGCACGAACCGCTGGTGTTTGCGGTCGTGCCGGCGTTCAATCGCAACGACCTGACGTTGCGCTTCTGCCGCTCATTTCAGAAGGTGAATTACGGCAACAAGCGCGTAGTGATCGTCGACGACAACTCGAACGACAACACGCATTTCAACGTCGAGCTGAATTTCCCGGATGTGAACGTCGTGCACGGCGACGGGAATCTTTGGTGGTCGGGCGGGACCAACGCGGGCGTCGAATACGCGTTGGCGCACGGTGCGGACTACATCCTGACGATCAACGATGACTGCGTGATGGACCCGGATTTCCTGACGCACATGGTCGAGATCGCGCAGCGTGATCCGCGCTACATCGTCGGCTGTCGGATTCACTCCGAGAAAGAGCCGGATCGCGTCTGGTCAATCGGCACCACCGGCGTCTTCCAAAGCGGCGAGCTCTTCCGCTTGAATTTCGCCGGGCGGCGCTGGGACGAGCTGCGCGACACGCTCCCCGATCCGTACCCGGTCGAGACCATGCCGGGCAACGGCGTGCTGATACCGCGGGCGGTGTTTGAGACCGTCGGGCTGTACGACGCGCTGCACATGCCGCAATATCACGCCGACTCCGACCTGGTGCTGCGGGCCGCCGGGCGCGGGTTCAAACCGGTGGTTTCGCTGCGCAGCGTGCTCTGGAACCACATCATCGATAAACCGCTGGTGAACAACCGTATCGACCTGGTTTTCTCCCGAAAATCCGACCGCTACTGGCGCAGCCTGCACATGACGCTGCGGCGGCACGCGCCCTGGGGCCGAAGAACGTATCTCCTGATGCGACAATACTCTCCATTTTTTTTCAACGGGCCGATCACCAAGCGCTTCAAGCGGCTCGTGCGGCGCGTCTTAGAGGGCCGGCGGGCCGAGCCACTGGCCGATTCGCAGCCGCGCCTGTCAGACCCGCAACCCTGAGCGCGCAGCCGGATCCTGGCCGATGGCTGATCGCGAACCTTTCAGGCCCATGCGAGTACCATAAGTACCCGGGTCGAGTCTTCACACGCGCGCTGGCGCTCTGCCCGGCGAGCGCGGGCCGCGTGTAGACCACGCGAGATGATTGCCTGATGACGCTGCAAGAAACCATGACGATCCTGCTGAACGCGCCGTGTGAAACCGCGCCGCGCGAGCTGGTCGTCCCGCGGCGGGTCGGCAACGTCCGCATCGGCGAGGTCCTGGGCGAAGGCACCGGCGGCGTTGTGCTCGCCGCGTTTGACGAGGCCCTCGGCCGGCGCGTCGCCGTGAAGCTGCTGCACGGCAACGCCATGGCGCAGGGCGGATCATCGTTGCACGAGTTGGTCGACGGCGTGCGCTCCGCCGCGCGCGTGCGGCATCCCAATATCGTGATGGTCTACTCGGTCGAGACCTTCAACGGCATGCCCGTGATCGTGATGGAGCTGGTCGACGGAATCTCGCTGCGCGAGCTGCTGGTCCGCGGCGGGCGGCTCGAGAACGGACTGGCGCTCTTCGTGCTCAGCGAAATCTGCGAAGGCGTCGAAGCGCTGCATGCCGCCAATATCGTGCATCGCGACCTCAAGCCGGCGAACATCCTCTTTGATCGGGTCGGGGCGGTCCGCATCTGCGACTTCGGCCTGGCGTGCGAATTCGACGTCGCACGCATTCAGGGCCGCATTAGCGCCGTGGGCGGCAGCCCGCTCTACATGGCCCCGGAAATGTTCGAAGGCCACGTCTCACCGGCGAGCGATGTATACGCGCTGGGCGTGATGCTGTTCGAGATGCTCGCCGGCCGCCCGCCCTTCTCGGCGGATTCGATCCAACTGATCCGCACGCAGCACGCGCAGGAACCGATCCCACTGAATCTGCTGGAGCGCGTGGGCGTGCCGGACGGGCTGCGCGAAGTGGTCGAGCGGGCGATGCATAAGCAGCGACTGATGCGCTACAAGACCGCCGCGCACCTGCACCGCGCGCTGCAGCCGTTCGCGTTGCCGGCGGCCCGGGCCGATGCGCTACGAATGCGGATCGCGGAGGTGGTCAGCGTCAAGCCGCAGCCGCCGCCGGCCGTTCGCGATCCGGGCGCTGAGACCGGCGCGCTGACTACCTATGACCTGCTCGCAGCGCGCGCGAAACAGAAGCGCGAGCGCGGTCCGGATCGCGGCCAGCGGCCGAGCTGATGGCGACTAGCGTGACGTTGGCATTCGTCGGGTCAACGCGGGCTTCGAACCGGCCCATTCCTGCTGATCCGCTGTGGCGAACGCGATCGCCAGATTGACCCACTTCCGCAGTTGGGCCGGCGTTCGCAAGCCTTCAGGCTCGATCGTGGCAAAGGCCTTCATGACTCGTCCGGTAAAGTCCATCGGCTTGACGTGCGGCTTTCCGATGTGCTTGGTCGCGGCCGCTTCGCCGAGGCGAACGATCAAGCGATCGCCGAGCGGCCCGCACGCCATCCGTCCGCTGACCATGAAGGCGATGCTGCCGAACATCTTCCGCTCGACCACATCATTTCGGCCGGAACGCATGTCGCGGATGCGTTGCACCAGCGTTTTGTCGTGTGCCATCGGTTCGTCTCAAAACGTGCTGGGCGAGCGCGTCGGAATCTGCCGGAAGTCATACATCCAGTTCGACGCACAAGTACGCTTGTTGAGTGAGCGTCAAGACCGTCGATCAAAGCCACCACCTCACATCATCAACGAAAAGCAGACCGCGCTGCCGCCCGCTCGCGAGCGGCCCGCGGCTGCGATATCATTTAGGAGATTCGCGTTGGAGACTGGGCGATTGATGGACAATCCGCGTTTGATGAAGCTATCGCAGACGGAGCAACCGCAGCGATACGCGGGCCTGTTCGCGGTTGATTTTGGCGATTCGACCGCACTGGGCTACACGGCGCAAGAAGTGGCCCTGCTGCTGGAGAGCGAGCGCTATCGCGATGCCAAGGTTTATCGCGTGAAGCGCGTCAGCCCGGACGGACAGATGGAGCTGCAAGCGATCGCCAACGCGCGCTTTCAGCTTGAATCCGGCATGTTCTTTCTGCGTTCGACGCTGCCGGAAGCCCGCGCCGATTTTGAGTGCCTGCGCGCTTCCGCACAGGCCGATCCGCCGCCGACCCGTGCTTTCGTGCACCTGTGCGAGCGGCGCGTGCGAGGTGCTTCGCCGACGTATCTGACGGCCCTGATCTATCCGGCCGAGTGCGAAGACGACCTGGCGGCCTGGCTGGCGCGGCTGGGCTACGCCGGCGGCGACACGGTCGAAGGCGGCATCAGTCACGTCACCAATTACTACGAAGACGAAAAAACCATCCTGGATCGTGCGCAACTGTGGAGCCAACCGGCCGTCCCATCCCGTTCCCTCGAACAGCTGCACGCCACAGCCAGCGTCGCCCTGCAGCGCTAACACGCCGCCGTGGGTGGCTGCGGCAACGCGCCTGGCATCTGGCGCTCTGGCTCGCCACGCGCCAGCGAGCGCTCCCGGATGCGCACGTCGCGGCACGCATGAGCTTTCGCTGGCAAACGCGTGGCGGCGGGCTGCGGCTACTGGAATGGCTGCGCGACCGCATTCGCCCGCAGTGGCTGCGGCTCAGCCGCGCGGGTAGCGGGCCAGACGCGGATATGCGACCCGCGCCCCTGCCGCACGAGCCTGTCACCAAGCCCTGCGAACCCGCCGCGCAACCCCAGAGATCGCCACAATGCTGAGCTGCGCCGCGCTGGCGCTCGGCGCGTACCTGTTGGGGGCGATACCGTTCGGTGTAATCATCGGCATGGTACGCGGCGTGGACGTCCGTCAGCACGGAAGCCGAAACATCGGCGCCACCAACGTCGGCCGCGTAGTGGGCAAAACTTGGGGCCGGCTGTGCCTGCTGCTGGATGTGCTCAAGGGGCTTATTCCAACCTTGATCTGCGGCTGGCTGCTGGGGCTGCTCTGGACACCAAGCACGATCTGGGATGCTCCGCTGCCGCAGCGCCTGGCGATGTGGGTCTCGGTCGGGCTCGCGGGTGTGCTCGGGCACGTGTTTCCGATCTACCTCGGATTTCGCGGCGGCAAAGGCGTATCGACCACAATCGGCGTCGCGCTGGGAATTTATCCATATTTCACCGTCGCGATGATCGTCGCGCTGGCGGCATTCGGGCTGGCGCGGCTGCTGACCGGCCTGACATCCGTCGGTTCGTTGTGCATCGCGTTAGTATTCCCGATGGCGCTATACGCGTATACCGCCTCGGTGGGACTGCCGATCGCGACCGCCTGGCCGCTGCACCTGACGGCGTTGCTGCTGGCACTGCTGATCATTGTGCGGCACCGTTCGAACATCGCGCGAATCTGGGCCGGGCAAGAGCTGCGCAGTCCGCAATAAAGGAGGATCGCGGCAATGAACGAACGCGTCTGCATTATCACCGGTGCGAGCCGCGGCATCGGCAAGGCTGCGGCGCTGCGATTCGCGCGGGCCGGGGCGCGGGTCGTGCTCAACGCGCGCGACGCGGGCGCGCTGCACGCCGCGGAACAGGAGCTGCGCGGGCAAGGGGGAGCGTGCGCTGCTTATGCCGGGGATGTTTCGCGCCCGGGCGATTGCCAGAGCCTGGTGCACTTCGCGACGCAGAAATTTGGGCGCGTCGACGTGCTAGTGAACAACGCGGGCGTGGCGCCGCTCGCTCCGATCGAAAAGCTCGCGCTGGATGATTACCGCCGCGCGATCGCGGTCAACATCGATGCGGTCTTCTACATGACCCGCGCGGTCTGGCCGCTGTATCAGCAACAGCGCGGGGGTGTGATCGTCAACATCTCGTCGGTCGCGTCGCTCGATCCTTTTCCGGGCTTCGCGGTGTACGGCGCGACCAAGGCCTGGGTGAATCTTTTCACGAAGGCTTGTGCCGAAGAGGGCAAGCCCAGCGGGATTCGCGTGTACGCCGTCGCGCCTGGCGCGGTCGAGACGCACATGCTGCGCGAGCGCTTTCCAGATTTTCCGCGGGAACACGCGCTGCCGCCGGAGGATGTCGCCGCGACGATCGAGGCGGTCTGCGATGAGCGGCTGGCGTACAGCAGCGGTCAGACGATTTTCGTGCGGCGTTAAAGCGCAGCGCGCGGTTTGGAAAGATTTTCCGGCGAGTCAAATTCGGAAGGCGGAGACCTCGCGCCCTCACGCCTGCGGAAACTCAAGCTCATGCAGCCGCGGACCGCTGAAGAGCTGCTCCGCGGTGATGACTTGCTGGCGGCCAGATTGCAAATCTTTGAGCACCATTTCGCGGCGCTGCTGATACTCGTCGCCCAAAAGGAGTGCGAAGCGCGCCCCGCGTGCCGCCGCCTGCTTGAATTGTTTGCCCACGTTCTGCCGCTTGTACGACGCGTCGACCGAGTAGCCCTGCCGCCGCAGGCGCCCGCAGGTCTGCAGCACCTCGGGAAACAGGCTTTCATCCGCGTCGATCACGAACACATCCAGCGATTCGCTCAGAACCGGCAGCCGCTCGAGCTCGCGCAGCAGCTCAATCAGCACGGCGTCTCCCATGCCAAAGCCGACACCCGGAAGCACCGGGCCATCCAGCAAGCTCACCAGGCTGTCGTAGCGTCCGCCGCCGGCGATCGCCCGCAGCCCACCGCGTAGCGCGTGCACTTCAAACACCGGCCCGGTGTAGTACGCCAAGCCGCGCACCACGCGCAGATCGAATCGGCAATACTCGGCCACCCCGAGCATCTGCAGGTGCTGCTCGAGTTGCATCAGCGTCTGCGCCGCGGCCTGCGCCTGCGGATTCGCGTCCAGCCGTGCGCGACACGCCTGCAGCGGCAGGCTCAGCAGGTCGTCCAGGGCCGCGGCCGATGTGCTGGCCCCGACGCGGCTTTGCCACAATTCTGCGAACGCGGCCGGCTCGATCTTTTCGCGCTGATCGAGCAAATCGAACGCCGCCGGCGCCCGCTGCGCATCGATCCCCAACGCTTCGAGCAGCCCGATCGCCAGCGGCCGGCTGCTGAAGCGCATCACCACGTCCGTCGGGCCCAGCCCGACGCGCCGCAGAAACTCAAGCGCGACCGCCATCACCTCCGCGTCTGCCAGCGGGTCGTCCACACCGAGGACATCCGCGTTCCACTGGAAGAACTCGCGCAGCCGGCCGCGCTGCGGCCTTTCCGCGCGGCACATGCGCGACACGCTGAACCACTTGATCGGCCGCGGCAGTGCACCACCGCGGGCCGCCACCATCCGCGCCAGCGTCGGCGTCATCTCTGGGCGAATCGCGAACCGCCGCTCGCCGCGGTCGCTGAAGTGAAACAGCTCGTTGACGATGCCTTCGCCGCTCTTGACCGTGTACAGCTCGAGAAACTCGAAGATGGGCCCGTCGTATTCGCTGAATCCGAAGTTGCGTGCCACGCTGCGCCACTGCTCAAACAGCCAGTTCTGCAGGCGCATTTCATCCGGATAGAAGTCGCGCATCCCCGGCGGCGGCGGAATCTTCATGCACCGGCCTCCGTTGGCAGCGCCAGGACCGGCAGCGGCACCCCGCGCAGGTCGCGCTGCTCCGCCGCGTAGTCCACGCGCCCCTGCTTTCTCCTGCGAATGCCGATCGCCGAGTGCATCCGCTGCAGCTTGCCGGCCTTGCCGCGCCGCGCGCGGCCGCGCTTAGGCGGGTGGTCCGCCAGGTATTCGTCCAAGTGCTGGGGTACCGCGAAGTGATGCTGCCAGTTGTAGTCACCGGAGTGATAGTCGCAGTTGTCCGTGGTGTAATCTCGGCAGATTTGCGGGCGCGTTTCGTAGACACCGCAGCGATGGTCTGCCTGCAAATGCCGGCAGACGGTCTGCACACCCAGGTACCAGTCGCCGTCTTCGACAAACACGGAGATTCCATCGTGCAGCAGGTACCAGCGGATGTCGTCAAAGTCCTTCTCCGTCTCCGGCTCGTCGATTGGCAATGCAATGTAGCGACAGCACATCGCCGTGCAGTGCGCACACAGAATCGCAGTCACGCTAATGCTCCTGATACACTCCGTGCACTGCCCTCTCAGAACGCCCAGCGCCAGCGAGCGCGCCGCGATACTCCGGACAGTCCGGGATCTACAGGTTCAGCACGCGCACGGCCTCGACAGCGCATTTAGCTTTGCGTCGTGCAGTAGCGCTCGAATGCCGTCAACGTCTCCTGGCTGACGTGATGCTCGATGCCCTCGGCATCTGCCCGCGCGGTCGCGTCCGTCACGCCCAGTCGCTGCAGAAACCGCACGACGATCTCGTGCCTACGGCGCGACTCGGCCGCCAGCCGCTGCCCAGCTTCCGTCAGGAATATCGAGCGATACGGACGCGAAGTGACCAGCCCCTCGCGCGCCAACCGCGCAACCGTTTTCACCACGGTCACGTGCGTCACGCCCAGCCGCCGGGCGATGTCCGTCGCGCGGGCCTCGCCGGTCTGTGCGATCAGGTCCGCGATCACCTCGGCGTAATCTTCCGCAATCTCAGTCAGGTGCGCACGTCGCGTGCGGCGGTGATTCTCCGCCTCACGTTGAGCAAGGTCCGCGGCGCTGCTTCGCGGCTTGCGGCGCGGTTTGGTTGCAGGCTGCTTCGGCTCCACACGGCGAGTATGACGGCTGCTGCCGAGGCTCGCAATGCTTGTCCACGGCGCCGCGCCGCATCAATCCGCTCGCGGCAGCGTAGGTCATCATGCTCTGCGCCAGCAGCCTTCCTTCGCGCACGATCATTGTTGGCGCCGTCGTCAGCGGCATCGAGCTGCGGTTCAAGAGTCGCACACGATGCGTGACGCGCGGCTGCCGCAGCGCGCGGGCCAGCTCGGCCGCCTGCTCGCCGCTGACATTGCAGGAGACCTCCGGCGGCGGCGCGAACGGCAGATGCAGCGCGAAGGCGTCGCTGTAGGGCAATTCGAACTCGGCCACCGGCGCCACCATGCGCTCGCCCTTGCGCAGCGTGACGCGCTCGAGCGTGAAGACGAACAGGTCCTCGTGCCGCGAAGCGCTTTCGATCTCCGGATTGAGCGCCTCGTGCAGCGCCGCGCCGTCTGCGCCGCCGGCGGGGCGGGGGCCGCGTTGCTCCGTCATGCGATACTGCGTCTGCGTCATGATCGAGTTCGAGAATGCTTGCCCCATGCGCTGGCTGGTTTGGAAGTACTGCGAGAGCTGCGCGGTGGAGTCCTGCAGGGCGATCGGGTCGAGCGTGTCCTTGAAAAAGAAGCTCGGCACGCCGATCACCAGGTGCACGCTGGTGTCGTGCAGGTCTGCCAGCTCGTTGATCAACGTGGCCTGCAGCTTGACCTTGGCGTTGCCGGCGCCGTCGATCTCGACGCGGTAGCTCGGGATCCAGCGCACGCCCTTCTGCAGATACACCAGCCCGACCTTGGCACGCGCCGCGGGCTGCTGCTTGCCCCAATCCAACTTCATCGTCAGCAGGCTGCGCGAGTCCTCGACCGGCAGCGTGCCGCCTGGCTCGCCCAGAAAGGTCAGGTCGCGAATCCGCTCCAACGGCAGCACTTTCGTCCCCTCCGGCAGCTTCAGCAGCACCATGTTCGCCGCCGGCGGAGAAAGACTCGTGGTCTCGGCCTGCACCGCGCGCGACGCCGGTGCATCCGTCTTTGGCGGCTGCGTCGGCCGCCCGAGATTCACGCCGCGATAGCGCGGTCCGTCGTGCTCGTTGACGATCACCTCGGCGCCGATGTTGGCGTCCAGCAGTTCCGCGATCGTCATTGCCGTCCGTTGCGATCGCACGATGCATTTGCCGGCCACGACCGCCTTCAGCCGGGCCCGCGCGTCGGCCGAATACGGCCAGAAGGTCCCGATCACCGGCGTCGGCAGCGTATCGAGCACCACGTCGCCTTCGGCGTTCACATCCATCTCACTCTCGTGCAGCACGAACGCGTGCCCATCCTTGAACACCGCCAACTCGCGCACCGGAATGCTGGTCAGCGCGCTGGCCTCGACCGGCGGCGGCCCGCTGCGCCCGACCACGCCCTTCTGCGCCAACACCGTCCCGCTCAGCACACCACTCAGCAACACCAACGCTCCGCCGCGCAACCATGTCGACATCACAAAACCTCCCGGGCAGGTGGCTGCGGACGCGGCTCCCAAAATCACGCCGACTGGGTGCGTCCGCGCAGCTCCGCACCATTGTGAGTATTCCGCGCGTAATGGGCCGGTTCTGTAAAACGTGTGTAACAGGACTGTCGCAGAATTGAATCGCGCCGCAGCGTGCGCAGCGCCGCGGCGTGCGCTCAGACGCGTGCTGCCGATGAACGCCTCAGATGGGCAAGCGCGCGGCAGTTCGACCGTCGGCGGCGTGCAGCCCGCGGCGTGAACGATCCGCGCACGCGCTTCGGCGTACTCTGCTCAAATTCGCGGCCTAGCGATCCGCATCCGCCGGCAATTCCGCCACCAGAACGGTCACATCGTCTGCCGGGTTCAGGGACCCCTCCTGATGATCCAGGTGGCTGCGCAGCGCGTCGATGAAGCCGTTCCCGTCCAGCTTGCACCACTCCAGCAGCGTCGGCGTAAAGACCGTTCGCGCGGCGTGCGCTTCGCGACCACTGATCAGCAAGTCCTCGATGCCGTCGGTGTAGAAGATGATCTTCTCGCCCGGCTGGAGCTGCACCGTCTGCTGCTCAAAATCCGCGCACAATTCGGCGATGCCCAGCAAGCCCCCGACGGGCGCAAGCTCGCGCGGCGTGCCGTCTGCCGCGACGTGCAGCGGATACGGATGCCCGCCGCGCGCGACCGTGAAGCGCAGCGTGTCGAGCTCGACGATCCCGTACGCCGCTGTCACGAACTGGCAATCCGGCAGCTTCTGCCGCGCGATGCACTCGTTGAAGCCTGCGATCGCCTCGGCGGGCGTCAACAGCCGCACGTCGGCCCCCTGCCCCGAACGCGTCTTGAGCGACTGCCGCAGGAACATCGTCATCAGGGCCGCGGCCGTCCCGTGCCCCATCGCGTCCGCGATGAAGAGCGCCACATGCCCGGCGTCCAACTGGATGATGTCGTAGATGTCGCCGCTCACCCAGCTCGCCGGGCGAAATAACGTCGCAAATCGCAGCGGCGGCGTATGCGGCACCACCCGCGGCATGAAATCACGTTGCAGCCGGCCCGCCAGCCGCATCTCCTGATCGATCTCGCCGAAATAGCGATCGAGCTGCTTGCCCAGCCGCGTCAGGTCGCGGATTTCCGCGTCCATGCGGCGGATCATGGGCGCCACCTGCGCCAGACTCGCCAGTCGGCCGGCGACTTCATCGGCGTTCGCGTCGAGCCCGACGGATTGCATCAGTCCTTCGCCGCCGATCAGGCGGGCGGCGCTCGGCTCGCCCCACACCAACGTCGCCACGTTGGATTCGCTTAGCGCTCGCAGCAGACCCTGGAGCTGGTCCAACTCGCGCTGGCTGCTCTCCAACACGCACAAGACGGCGCTGGCCGTGCCGAACGCCGCCTGGTTGAACACGCCGCCAGGATGCAGGCAGGTGGCACTCAGCCCGCGCCGACCAAGCAGCTCTACCCACTGACTCGCACGATTCGCCGCGTCCAGCACCAGCACCTGCGGATGTGTCGACATGGCAGAACGCTCCCGCTCCCGGAGCGCATTTGCTGCGCCCGCTCGGTTGGATTCCGTCTCTCGCTGCGGTAGCGCTTCGTGCGTCTAAGGCGTGGCCTTGAATAGCTCTTGCGGAATCTGCAGCCGATCGCCAACCTTCACGCCCAGCCGCGCGAACGACCCGGCCTTCATCTCCAGCGCAAACAGAACCGGCTCATCCGAAGGGAAATTCTGCAGAGTCAGCGGCGGCATGGTCCAGATCTTCGCGATCGTCCCATCGCGCCGCGCATACGCGATATCCAGCGATGTGATCGTGTTGCGCATCCAGAAGAACAGCTCCTGCTCTCTGGGAAACACGAACAGCATGCCCTGATCGTCCGCGATCTCGCTCTCCGGCACGAACATCAGGCCCTCTTCGCGGACCTCCGGCGTCGCGGCCACCCAGACGCGCAGCGGCTGCCCGTTGACCGAAATCGCCGAGGTTTTCAGCGAATCCAGTGGGAAGCGCCGCTGCGCCGCGCTGCCGCGGGCGGTATTCGCATCTTCGGACGAGCCGCCGATGCAGCCGATGGGCGAAAACCCGATCATCCACGTTCCCAGAATCAGCATGAGCGTGCCAGTTCGTTTCAAAGCTGCGCCTCCAGATGATCGACAATCTTATCGTCCGCTCACGCCGCGGCCAAAAATCTTGCGCTCGGATCGTCCCGCGGCGGGTCAGCCCGCGTGGGCACAACCCGCCTGCGGAGCGCCGGAAGCGATTTTCTTCAAACGCGCCCACCAGCTACAGTTCGCGGTCAGATCATGGACGGCCTGCTGAATCTCTACAAGCCAACCGGCATCACCAGCGCCAAAGCCCTCTATCGCGTTCGCGCGCTGACCGGGCAGCGAAAAAGCGGCCACGCCGGCACGCTCGACCCGGCCGCCGAAGGCGTGCTGATTCTCTGCCTGGGCAAGGCGACGAAACTGGTCGAACGCTTGATGACGGCCCGCAAGTGCTACCACGCGGCGGCGCGGCTGGATGTCACCAGCAGCAGCTTCGATTCCGACCGCGCGTTGGAACACGTGCCGATCGAGCGCATTCCGAGCGCGGCCGAGCTGCACGCCGTCTGCGCCGCGCTGATCGGGCGGATTCAGCAGATTCCGCCGGCGGTGAGCGCGCTGAAAGTACAGGGGCGGCCGGCGTACAAGCTGGAGCGGGCCGGGAAGGCCGTCGAGCTGGCGCCGCGCTGGGTCGAGGTCTACGCGCTGCGCGTAACGCGCTACGAATGGCCGCTGCTCGAATTCGAAACCGAATGCGGCCGCGGGACGTACATCCGCGCGCTCATTCGGGACATCGGCGCGGCCCTGCACGTCGGCGGGTGCTTGAGCGGACTTGTTCGAACCGCGATCGGGAAATTCACGGCGGCGGATGCCTGGACGCTCGAGGCGCTGCGCGAGCCCGGCGCACCACAGCGCGCCCTGATCTCGATGGAGCGCGCCCAGGCGCTGCTGGGCGAACTGTAGACCTGAAGCGCCCGCGAACGATCACGCCGCGGCGGCAAGATTTCCGGCAGCGCCGTCGCTTACTTGCGGATCCGCAGCGAATCCAGCGCGTTTCGCGAAGGCAGCCGCACGCGCCACGCCAACCCGCACAGCTCCAGCCCGCGGATCAGCGCGTAGCTCCCGTCGAATTGCCACCAGCGCAGCCCGTGCCGCGCCGAGGTCGGAAACGCGTGGTGGTTGTTGTGCCAGCCTTCGCCCATCGCCAGCAGGCCGAAGATCGCGTTGTTTCGGCTCTCATCGCGGCTGGCGTAATCCCGCGCGCCCCAAAGATGACAAACCGAGTTGATGCTCCAGGTGACGTGGTGCGTGAAACCCATCCGCACCAACCCGCCCCACAAAAAACCCGTCAGTGCGCCGTACCAGCTCTGCGTCACCAGCCCGCCGATCACGCCCGGCAGCACCAGCCCGAGAGCGACCCAGAATACGAACCAATCGCTGATTCGCCGCAGGCCCGCGTCCTGTTGCAGATCGAGCACGTAGCGGCCCAGCGCCCGCGGATTGAGGCTCATCATCCAGCCGATGTGCGCGTGCCAGAAACCGCGTAGCACGGCGCCCACACCCTCGCCGTGGCCGTGCGGCGAGTGCGGATCCTCGGCTTCGTCGCTGTGCTGATGATGTCGACGGTGATTCGCGGTCCAGACCAGCAGCGGCCCCTGCGTGGCCATCGAGCCCATCACGCCCAGCAGCAACTCGATCGGCCGCACGGTTTCAAACGAGCGATGCGTGAACAGCCGATGAAAGCCGATCGTGATGCCCAGTCCGGTGATCTGGTACATGACGAAGAAAAGCACCAGATCCAGGATCGAGAGTCCTGTGCCCCACGCCAGCCAGATCGCGGTCGCCAATCCGAGCAGCGGAATGATCACCAGCCCGAGCACGACCGCCCTCTGGACGGCGGATGTTTTCTTGAATTGCGCCGCGCCCGCATCGGGCGACAGCACCTCCGGCGGTGCGACACACACGTCCGAAGCGACGCTGCCCGACAGTGCGGGTTGCGACATCAAAGGTCTCCCAGACGATCCGCAGATCGCGAAGACAGAACGGCCGTCTGCGCTGAGCCACATGGCGCAGCGTTTAGACTAGGCCGACAAATCGAGCATCAGATCGATCGCGCGAGTGACGACAATTGACCGCGCCACACTCGCCGGATCAATCTCTTGCGCCAAACAGGTAAGTCCGAGGCAAGGCAGCGCCAGGGGCCGCGAGCTTGCGACCCCTGGCGATGATCATCCGAGGTTACCAACGACGTCCGCCGCCGCCCCCACCGCCACCACCGCCGCCGCCGTAGCCGCCGCGGCCACCTCGGCCGCCGCCACCGCCGCCGCCGCCCCCGCCGCCGGTGCTGGCCTTGGGCTTGGCTTCGTTGACGGTGAGTGTACGGCCATCGTGCTGCTGGCCATTGAGCGCAGCGATTGCGGCCTGGGCTTCTTGGGGCGAGCTCATCTCGACGAACCCGAAGCCCTTGCTGCGGCCGGTGTCACGATCCGTGATCACCTGGGCCGACTCGACGACGCCGTGCGCGCCGAACAGTTGTTCGAGGTCTGCACCGGTCACCGAGTAGCTCAGATTTCCGACATACAACTTCTTGCCCATGAAAGACTCCTGTCCTGGGCGCTTGACCCGTGCCGATCCTTTCCGGGTCAGTTGGAAAGGGGCCAACCGTGGCCCACAGGTAGGAACAGGCGATCGAGGCAAGAAGATCGTTGCGAAGGCAAAGGCTTCAAAGCCGGTCGTCGGATCCACCTAATCAGCGGGAGCATAGCGTCGAGCCCCGGGCAACGCAAATTTCTGTCAAGCAGATTCCCGGACGTTCGCTATACTTCGCTTCGGCAGGGAGCTCGCTTACATCTCCGATCGTCGCAAAGTACAGGGAGGTACTTCATGTCTGCCGCCGTCTCATTCTGGCAACGGTTGGGTCACGCTTTTCGTCATGGTCCCACAAACGGATACTCGACACGCCCCGGAAACGGGCCGGCCGACGAGCGCGCCGGCCTGAACGAGCTCGTCCGCGTCGCGAAGAACCCAAATACGTCCGGCGTCGACACCGGCGGCGGCGGCTTCTGGCGCAAGCCGCGCGACCTCGAAGCCCGCGAACGCGTCGGGGCCCTGGTCGAGAGTATCCAGAAACACTTCGATCGGCACGACGAACGCAGTGCACAGCTCGCCGCTTCGGTCGAGCGCATGGCCGGAATCCTCGAGCAGCTGGCCGACGCGCAGCGGCGTCAGGGCGAATCGCTCGCCGGCATTGCCGCCTCCGCCGACGCCACCACGCGGCACACCGCGGCACTCTCGGCCTCGCTGCTCGAGCTGCCCGCCGCCGTCGGCTCGCAGGCCGATGCGGTTCGCGGCGTCGCCAAGCGGCTCGAGAGCTCCAACGAAACACAAATGCACCTCGCGCACACGCTGCATCGCTTCGGCGGCGCGGTCGATGCGCTCCGCGAATCCGGTCAGCTTCAGGTGCAGTCGCTGGAGCGCATGACCGCAGCCGAAAATCGCCAGAGCGACGCGCTGACGGGCATGGCCCGCACACACAGCCGCTGGATGCTGATCGGCGGCATCGCAATCTGCGCGCTCGCGCTCGCCGCGACCGTGATGCTCGGCATCACAGTGACTTTGCTACTGACGCGCTGAGCCGCGCGCGTGTGCGCGTCACGACTTGGATGGTGCGCAGCGCTGCCGCGCCAGAGTCAGAGCGCGAAGCGCCGGCGACGCGGGCAGAATCGCGCGGTTCGCGCGAATCGTCGCAGCGTCAGTGCCGCCGGTCGGCGTCATTGGGTGGGAGCGCGTTGGGCATGTCCGTCCGTTCCTCGGGCGCGAGGTCGCGCTCGATCGCGTATCCGCCGTACAGCCATTTGCCCAGGTCGACCAGTTGGCAGCGCGGGCTGCAGAAGGGGTAGTGTCGCGGCGGCTCGCCCGCGACTTCCACCGACTTGCCGCAAAGCGCGCAGGCGTATCTAGTCATGAACGTGTGCCGCGACGGGCCGCGATGAAATGCGAATCGGGTCGCGCTGCGTCACAGATAGCTCTTCACGTAGTCTTCGAGCTTGCGCTTGGCTTCCTTCTCGATCTGGCGGACGCGCTCGCGCGTCAGTCCGACGGCTTCGCCGATTTCCTTGAGCGTCATGCGCTTGCCGTTCTGCTCGCTCAGGCCGTAGCGGAGCTTGAGCACCATCGCCTCGCGGTCGGTGATCCGCGAGAGCATGCGTACGACGAAATCCGTATCCGATTCGTTGAAGCTGGCTTCGAACGGCGCCGGCGTGCGCTTGTCGGGCAGCGTTTCCGTCACCAGCGAGCCATCTTCTGCGCTGCCCGCCTGCGTCGGGCACGCCGCCGCGCGGATCGCCTGCGCCACGGCAGATGCCTTGCGCGGCGAGACCTGCATGTGCAGTGCGATTTCTTCGATCGTCGGCGGGCGGCCCAGCCGCTCTTCGAGCTCGCGCATCGCCAGCCGCATGTGCCCGATCTGCTCCATCAGGTAGCTCGGAATGTGAATCATCTGCGAGGAGTTCTGCACCGCGCGGCGGATGGCCTGGTCGATCCAGTAGCTGGCGTAGGTGCTGAAACGCGAGCCCACCGCCGGGTCAAAGCGATCGACGGCGTTGACCAGCCCGACGTTGCCCTCGTTGACCAGGTCTTCCATCGGCAGGCCGCGATTGCGGAAGTTCTTGGCGACGCTGATCACCAGCCGCAAATTGGCCTGGATCATGCGATTTCGCGCGGCGGCGGCGGCGCGTTGGATGCGGTCGTGCTCACGGGGCGAGAGCTCGCCCTTGGCCAGGCGCACTTCAGACTCAGACGCCAGGCGAATGCAGCCGCCCAGCTCGCGCTCCTCCTCGGCGGTGAGCAGCGGGTACTGCTTGATCTGCTTGAGGTAGTCGCCCAGGACTGAGTCGAGCTTCGCCGCCATCCTGCTTTCCACCTCGCGCTGCGTGTGTGTCGGGCTGATCGGTTGAACCGCGAATCACGCCGGTGCACCGTGACATCGACCACGTCTGCGCGCACATGTAATCACACGCGCACTATATCCCCCGCGCGAGCGCCGGACCAGCCGTTATCAGGCAGGCTCGAGCGCGTGCCGCGCAGCGCAAGCCAGCAGCGCGCGCAGCCGCGTCAGCGGCAAGCCGACCACATTCTCGAACTCGCCGGCGATGCGCAGAATCAACCGATCGTGCACATTTTGAATGCCATAGGCGCCGGCCTTGTCGCGCCAATCACCACTCTGCAAATACGCTTCAATCTGCTGCGGGTCGTCGCGCATCCAGACGCGCGTGATGTCGCGCGTCAGCCAGCGGCGACAGCGCTGCGCCGCTCCCCAGCGGATCAGCGCCAATGCCGTGATTACGTCGCTGGCGACGCCGGCCTGCAATCGCAGCATGCGTCGCGCGTCGTCCAGATCGCGCGGCTTGCCGAGCAGCTCGCCGGCGCAGGCGACGACCGTGTCCGCGCCGAGCACCCAGCGCTGCGGGTGCTGCTCGGCGACGCAGCGCGCCTTGAAGTACGCCAGCGCCTCGGCCCAGGACGCGGCCGGGAGATCCGCGGGTTTTTCAGCCGGCTCGGGGAGCGGCGCCGGGCGCACCTCGAAGGAAACGCCCAGGCTCGCGAGTAGCTCATGACGTCGCGGGCTGGCCGACGCAAGAATCAGCGGTGTCTGCAGGCTTTCGAGCGACGGCGGATTGACCATGCCCATCGCGCGCTATTAGAAGGATCGCCATGCCGCCGGTCAAAGGGCCAGCCCAGAAGCAGCACTCCTCCGAGCGCAAGCAACCCGCGCGCGGCGCGGCGGCGCAGAAATCGACGAAAGCGAAATCGACGGGGCGCGCGGCATCCGCCGAAAAAGCCGCGGCGAGCGCCGCTTCTTCCGCTGCAAAAGCCACGGCGCGCGGATCGGCGCAGTCGAAGACCGCGGCACGCGCAAAGCCCAACCGCGGCGCGACAGCGCGGCGGCCCGCCGGCCCGCCGACGCAGCGGCGCTTATGCCTGGGATCGCACCTCTCGATCGCCGGCGGCATGCGGCACGCGATCGAGGCGGCGCTGGCGCTGCAGCTCGAGACTGTGCAGGTGTTTGTCAAGAACCAGCGTCAGTGGCGCGCCGCACCCTTCGCGCTGGACGACTTGGAGCAGTGGCACAAGCTGCGCGAAACGCCGGGCTTCGGCCCGATCGTCGCGCACGCGACATACCTGGTGAACCTGGCCGCGGCGGATGAAAAGCTCTACGAGCAGAGTCGCGAGGCGTTCTGCGAAGAGCTGCTGCGCTGCGAGTTGCTGAAGATTCCGTACCTCGTCGTGCACCCCGGTGCCGCCGGCGCGGCGCCGCGGGACGAGGCCTGCAGCCGCGTGGCCAAAGCGCTCGACGCGATCTTTGAGCGCTATCCGGGCATGACGGTGATGCCGCTGCTGGAGACGACTGCGGGGCAAGGCTCGACGCTCGGGTGCACGTTCGAAGAACTGGCCGCGATCCTGTCGGCGATGAAGCAGCCGCAGCGCGTGGGCGTGTGCGTCGACACGTGTCATGTATTCGCCGCGGGCTACGATATTCGCGACGCGCGGAAATACGCCGAAATGATCGAACTGGCAGAATCCTGCATCACGCTGGAGCGCGTCCGCTGCTGGCACCTGAATGACAGCCGCGGCGGGCTGGGTTCGCACCTGGATAGACACGAGCACATCGGGCACGGGGCCATCGGGAGAGCGGGCTTTCAGAATGTCGTCCGCGACGAGCGATTTGCCGGGATCCCGATGATTCTCGAGACGCCCAAAGAAGATAGCGACGCCGGCACACCGTGGGATGCGTTGAACGCCGCGTTCCTTCGCGAGCTGGCACACGGCCGCTGATCGGCGGCGCTGGTCGCGGCGGTCGCGTACATTGCGCCGGCGTCACGGCGGGCTGCCAAGCGCGGCGCAGCACTCCGGAAACTCCTGGCACAGGCCCGCGCGAATCCGCTCCAGATCGCTGTCTGCGACGCCGGCGGAGCCAGCCTGCCGCAGGATCTCCGGCAGACCGTCGAAACGGCGCAGCGCCGCCTCCAGCCAGGCGCGCCAGGCCCAGGCCCGCGCGTGCGCGGGTTGCAGGCGCAGTGCCGGGTCAATCCAACGACGCAGTTGCGGCGCCGCGGGCCAGCGCCGCGCCAAGCGCTGTACCAGCTCGGTGTATTGATCGGCCAGGATCGCTGCATGCCGCGGGATTGGCTCTCCAAGCTGGCTGAGAAGCGCCCGCGCCTGCGGCTCGCGCTCCGCCGCGAGCAGGTAGTACAGCAAAAGCCGCTGAAACGGCTCGAGCATCTCGGCGTACTGCTGCTCTTGAATGCGCGGCAACGAGGCGATGGCCCGCTCCATCAACTCGACGGCGCGGGCGCCGGAGTCGGGCGCGGCGCTCAGCTCGTAATCCGCCTGCTCGGCCAGCGCCACCGCGTAGAGCGTCGGAAATCGTGGGCGCAGGGCGGCGTAAAGCTGCACCGCGCGGTCCGCGCTGTCGGCCGCGGTGCGGTATTCGCCACGCTGCGCCGCATGCGCCGCGACCAACCGATGGATTTCCGGGGCCATCAGGGCGCTGATGGTGTTCATGTCGGAATCGGCGCTGATCGGCGCGACGGATTGCTGAAATCCGCTCAGCATCCGCTCGAAATCCGGATGCTGCGACAGCATCGCCAGCCGAGCGCGCCACGCTTCGGGTGGGATGCCGCTGCGCAGAGCGTTTCGCAGCAGGCCGATGTGGTCACCGAGCGTGCCGGGGTAATTGGTGAGCGCCAGCAGCGTGTCGAAATCGTAGGGGCGCTGCTCGTGCGCCAACCGCCAGCATTGCCAGGCCCGCAGCCGCCACTGCTCGGCGTCGCTGGGGCTGGTCACGCCCGCCAGCACGGCGCACATCTCAGCGGTGCGGGCGGCGTAAACCAGCATGCGGCCGAGCGTCGCGGCGCGGCGCTGCAGATCGGTGGCGGCCTGGTGTGCGCGGGTGCAGAGCGCGACGACGCGCTCGGGCGGAGCCGCGGGGACCGTGGCGGGTGATGCGCCGCTGCCCGCAGCAGTCTGCCACGCATTGCGCCACTCATCAAACGCCAGCCGCGCCTGCTCGAACAGCGCCCGCGCGGCCAGGCGATTGGCTTCCAGCACGCGGACCGGATCGAGCAGGCCAGCTTCGGCACGCGTCGCAAGCGCGTACGCGCTGGCGAAGTCGCCGCTGCGCATCGCGGCGAGCGCGGCAAACTCGTCGCGGATCGCCGTGGAATAGCGCAGCGTCAGCGCGCCTGCCAGCAGCGCCGCAGCGCCGGCGAGCGCCGCGATCACCC
>CAZHTF010000028.1:0-35210 GCA_964535305.1 uncultured Planctomycetales bacterium
CGCCGCGTCACGCGGCGTTGATCGGCGGCGGGTTGCGAGATTCGGCGTCGCCGGCGGGGCAGGCGCGGCGGGATCTTCCGCCGATCGATTCACTTCAGCCAAGGGCCGGCGGCGCGTGGACGGCGCCACGGCCGGCTCGTCCGTCACGACGACTGGCTGACGCCTCGACGAAGACGGCACGGCATCTACATCCGTCGGCGGGCGCCAGGGTGAATCGCGCACGACCGCACCGTCGTCTTCAGGCGGTGGTGGCGGGAAGCGCGGATCCGGATCTTCGCGCGAGCGCTGCCGTGCCACATCCACCGCGATCGTCGCGCCAGCGCGCTCTTCGCGAGTCGTGCCGGCCTCCTGCTCGCCGCCGGACGCCCTTGCTTGGCGATCCTCGATATTCGCCGGTGTACGCTCGGGCGCGCCGCGCGGGTCATCGCTGTCGCCGGCGTCGCTGCCGGTGGCGCGGGCCAACAGTCGCCCCCAGCGCCAATAGGCTTCGTCATACGGAAGATCGGGATCTTGCGACATCTCGTCGAGCTGCGCGAGCAGCGCCTCGAGCGCGTGGTCTGGTAGCGACTCCATCTGTGCGCGGCGCGCGTTGTATCCGCGCACGCGCCGCAGCACCAGGCCGCTGGCGAATGGCATGGCGGTTTCGGCGCGCGGCTCGTCGGTCCAATCGCCGCCGGTCGGCGCGATGCCGCGCGCGATGCGCCGGGGCGTCCGCCGAGCGCTGGCGGCGCGCTCGCGCTCGGGGCCTAAATGACCGGTCGCGTTGGGATCGCCGCGCATGCCGCTGTCATAGACGAGGACGCTGTCGCCGCCTTCGGCCGCGGCCCGACGTGCCAGGGCGCGCTTTAGCGACTCGATCGAGGCTTGCGCATTGCCCGAGCCGGCAACCTCGCCAATCAGCATGTAATCATCCGAGCCCAGTTGCTCACCCAGGATCTGCTCGGCGCGGCGTTCGAGTTGGAAGCGATCGCGCGGCAGGTTGTGCGGCATGCGGGCTCGCTCAGAGATGGCCCGCGCCGCCTCGATGCTGCCGTCGACGACTTCGGCCCGCAGCAGCGGCTCAAAGCGGTTCAACACGATCGGTCGGTAGTCGATGGCGTGCTGAGCGCAGCCGGTGCAGAGCAGCAGCGCGCCGCAGAACAGCGCCGGCGCGCGTCCAGGCAGCGCCAGCGTCGGCCAGATTGAAATTGAACCGAGGAAGGTGCGTCGTGACATGGGTCGCCTCGTAGTCAGATTCGGCCCAATGATACTGCGCGGGGCGCGAACCAGCACTCAGCGGCGATGCCTTCGCTTAAGCGCCTTGCGCACGCACAGCGGCCGCGATGCGGGCCGCCAGCCGGCCGGGCTCGCGTTCGACCAGCTCGTACGCGGCGCGCAGCGCCGGCTTGTTGATCGTCAGCACGCGCGTCAGGTCGATCGGCGTCCCGATCAGCACCAGGTCGCACTCGGCGCGTTCGATCGTCTCCTGCAGCTCGCGTATCTGCCGCCGACCGTAGCCCATCGCCGGCAGCACCTGCGTCAGGTGCGGATAGTGCTCAAACGTCTCGCGGATTCCGCCGACGGCGTACGGCCGCGGATCGATCGGCGTGCCGCCAAAGCGGCGCGCCGCGACCATTCCGGCCCCGAAGGGCATCTCGCCGTGCGTCACGGTCGGTCCATCCTCGATCACCAGCACGCGCTTGCCGCGCAGCCGCTCGCCCTCGGCGACGACTACTGGCGATTCGGCCAGCACGATCTCCGCACGCGGGTTGACGCGCTGGGCGCTCTGCTGCACGAAAGCCACATCCTGCGGCCGCGCCGTGCACACTTTGTTGATCACCAGCACGTCCGCCATGCGCAGGTTCGTCTCCCCAGGGTAGTAGCGCAGCTCATGCCCCGGCCGATGCGGGTCCGCGACGACGATATGCAGCGACGGCCGGACGAACGGCGTGTCGTTGTTCCCGCCATCCCAGAGAATCACATCCGCTTCGCGGGTGGCCTGCTCCAGGATTCGCTCGTAATCGATGCCGGCGAAGACGACATTGCCGGCACGCAGATGCGGCTCGTATTCCTCGCGCTCCTCGATGGTGCAGGCGTGCGTATCCAAATCCGAGACGTCCGCGAAGCGCTGGCAGATCTGCAGCCGCAGATCGCCGTAGGGCATCGGATGCCGCACGACCGCGACGCGCAGCCCGAGCTTTTTCAGCTCGGCGGCGACAAAGCGGCTCGTCTGGCTCTTGCCGCAGCCGGTCCGCACGGCGCAGACCGCAACCACCGGCTTGCTGGCCGGGAGCATGGTGCGCAGCGGGCTGAGCAGCGTGAACTCGGCGCCTGCGGCGTTGCACAGGGCGGCCTTGTGCATGACCTCCTCGTGCGCCAGGTCGGAATACGCCAGCGTGCAGAGGTCGGCGCGCAGCTCGCCGATCAGCCGGGGCAGCTCGGCCTCGGCGTATATCGGGATGCCCCGCGGATATTTGGGACCGCAGAGCTCCGCGGGGTAGGTGCGGCCCTGGATGTCGGGAATTTGGTTGGCGGTGAAGGCGACGACGCGCACATCTTCGCGGCGGCGCCAATGGACGTTGAAGTCGTGAAAGTCGCGGCCGGCGGCGCCGAGAATGATGAGATTTCGCATGGGCGACCTCCCGATGACTTATTCATCGTACAAACCGCCGTACGAGACGACAACCGAAAAACACCCGCGCGAGCAATCCGCAAGGAATCTGCGGAATGCGCCCAAGCGGCGTTGTTCGTAATCGGATTTGTCAGCCGCGAATCAAACCACGAACCCGAAATCGACGTGCAGACCGCCGGGAACAATCCGGCTCGGCGGCGTCAAGCGCGCCTGAACTTGCGTGCGGGTCGCATCATCGGGCGCGGGACCGATGCCGATCAGCACCGCGTCCTCGGCGTCGTCGTCTTTGAGCGTCATGACTTCGCGCAGGCCGTAGAGCAACCGCTTCTGGATCTCATCTGATTGAATGCCGCGGAGTGAAGGCAGCAGGTCGACCAGGTAAGCGCTGATCGCGGCGCTGAACTGCTGGTACGCCAGGCTGATCTCGAGCGCGGCTTGTCGTTCGCTGCGTTCGGCGGATTTCACCGGGCGCGCCAGGCTGACGCCGCCCATCAGGATGCACTTGTCCTGATTGCGGTAGGCCAGGAGCGCGTTCATGCCGATCGCGGGCAGCTCGTCGAGCCGCTCGTCCGGGAGGAACAGATCGCCCGGGCCCCAACCAGCCTTGGGGTCGGCCGGGTTGGGCACCAGCGGCAGGTCGGCGATCTTGCCGGCCTCAGCGCCGAACATGCGCGTCGGCCAGCCGTGATTGGCGTACGAGCGCGCTGCGCAGACGGCGAGCGCGTGCTGCGCGCCGCCCCAGAGCAGGTCCTTCTCGCCGGCGACGCTCTCGCGAAACGCGAACTGTCGCTCGCTGGCCTCGAGCTGATACGGGGCGCGCAGCACGAAGCGCCCGACCGCCGGCGCCAGCCAGCGGGCATAGGGCTTCTCGCGCAGCGATTTCCACTTGGCGAACTGCCAGCCGTCGACCAGCCCCGGCAAATTCGGCAGGCTTTTGAGCAGGCTCAGCGATTTCACGTTGAAGAACTTCACATCCACCGGCACCACCGCCGGCACCGGCAGGCTGGCGGCCTGCTGCGCCAGCGAATCCAGGAATTCGACATCCACGGGCGTGTTCGCGACCGGGTAATCAAAGACCGCCAGCGCCGGCGACGCGCACAGCCCCTCAAATGAGGCGTTCACCACGCGCTCGGCGAAGCGCGACACGGCGCTCTCGCGCGCGGCGTGCAGCACCCACAGCTTGATATTCGCGCGGAAGTCGATGCGATCGACCAGAAACTTCAGCCCGCGCCACGCCGATTCCAGCGCCCGCACCGGCGCGTGTTTCAGCAGCGCGTCGGCGATGCGGCCCAGCTCGTCGTCGATCCGCGTCAACAGCGCCGCGAGCCGCGCCGCCTCATTGCCCGAGACGCGCGCCTGCGGATCGCCCGCGGCTGCCGCCAAGCGCTCGACATCCGCGGCGACGCGTGGGCCAGCTTCGGGATCATCGATCATGTCGAGGATGCTGGCGCCGCCGGAAGCGGCGCCCGCGGCGCTGCTCGCGCTGGCAGAAGCGCCGCCTGAATCGGGGCTTTGTGTGAGCCACGCCAGCGAACTGTCGGCCGCGGCCGCCGCGGCCAGCGCGCCGTCCAGCTCCTCGCGTGAGATGCTGCCGGTGCGGCGCTGATACAGCTTGCTGCGCAGCCCGCTGCGCCAGCTCGCCTGGCTGAGCTGTGCAAGCAGCGCGGCGGGCTCGAACGCCTTGAGCGCATCGAAAGCAAGCCGGAATTCCCACTCTGCGCCGCCGCCGATCGGCGGCGGCAGCGCCACGCTCAGGGTCGGCTTGCCGCGCGCCATGAAGGCGGCGAATTCGTCCTTGTCGAGCGCCGCCAGATCGCCGCCGCTCTCGCCCAGACCCAGGTCAGCCACGTAGAGGATGTGATACGGTGGGCGCGCCACTTCGGGCGTGGACGTCTGCGGACCGGCGCTGCTGGATTGCGACATGGCGGATTCCTCGACGGGTTGCGACGGGCGTTTCGGGCCGGCGTTGCGCCGCGCCTTCAATGCAGCATCGCGCCGCGCCGCAGACGCGTCAAGCGCCGCGACGCGCGCATCGCGCGGCCGCGCCCGGCCCACGCCGCCGCACGCGGCCCCGGCAACAAGTGCGCTCCATAAAACCCCGGGGTTTCTAACTGCACGCCGCCGAATCGCGGCTATCCTATGGATATGAGGTCATCTGAATGGCATACCCTGCGACGCTCGTAGTCCTGATCGTTGCCAGCCTGCTCATCATCCTTGGCATTCTTTTGACATTGATCAGCCTGTCCGGGCGCGGCAGCGCCCGCTGCCATACGCCCGGCTGCGGTTTTCGAAATGCGCGCGATGCGGCTTTTTGCGCCCGCTGCGGCAAGCCGCTGTCGCGCTGACTGCCTTGGGGAGATATGAATGAGTCATGAAGGACGAAAAAACCCGCGATCGCCGCGAGATTTGCAGTTCGTGATTCCGCCGGCGCTTTTTCTGGCGCTGCTGCCCCTGCTGGCGCTGCTGGGTGTCGGCTACTGGTGGTTTGTGCAACGTGTCGAAGTCGGGCCGAATGAGGTGCTCGTGCTGGTCCGCAAGGTGGGCCAGGCCTTGCCCGCGCAGGCCGACAGCCAGGTCATCCTCTACCCCGGGCTGCTGCGCGAGTTGGGCGTGGCGGAAAATTCGACTCGCTACAAGGGCATCGTCTACGCACCACTGACGCCCGGCCGTTATTACTACGACCCGCTTTTCTGGCAGCGGCTGCGCTTCCCCACCACGGTGATCAAGCAGGACGAAGTCGGTGTGCTGGTTCGCAAGTACGGCAAGCCGCTGCCGCAGGGCAAGCTGGTCGCGACCGAGCCGGATGAGCGCGGCCCGGTGAGCGGGTTCCTAAAACCGGCGCGCTACGACCTGAACCCGCTCGCCTACAGCGTGCTGCGCGTCAAGCCGACCTACATCCGCGAGGGGCACGTCGGCGTGCAGACGCTCTACTCCGGAAAACCAACGTCCAATCCAAACGTCTACGTCGTGTCGCGCGGCGAGTCCGGCGTGCAGCCGGATGTGCTCCCGCCGGGCATGTATTACAACAATCCATTCGAGCGGGCGATCGACGAGATCGACGTCCGCAGTCAGATTCTCGACCTGCACAACGACGAGGCCATTCGCTTCCCCAGCAATGACAGCTTCCAGATCGTGATCGATTGCACGGTGGAGTACGCCATCCGGCAGGACATGGCCCCGTATGTCAAAGTCGCGATCGGCGATCACGACGACATCAAGAACAAGCTGATCCTGCCGCAGGCAAAATCGCTCAGCCGCATCGAAGGCTCGAAGCTCGACGCGCGTGAGTTCATCGCCGGCGAGACGCGCGAGGCGTTTCAGCAGCGCGTCTTCGAGGGTCTGCGGACGCAGTGCTACACGCAGGGGATCGAGATCCGCGCGACGTTGATCCGCCGGATCGTGCCGCCACCGGAGATCGCCAGTCCGATCAGCGAGCGGCAGGTCGCCGGGCAGCAGGTCAACCAGTATTTGAATGAGATGAAGCTGGCGCAGTCCGAGGCGCGCCTGGTTGAGCAGGAAGAGATGCAGAAGCAGAACCAGTCGATCGGCGTAGCCAACCGTGAAGTGGTCACGGTCGTGAAGGAAGCCCAGCAGGCCAAGATCGTGGCCCTGACGGAAGCCGAGAAGCGGCTGGAAGTCGCGCGGCTCAAGCTCGAAGCCGCGCGGCAGACCGCGGAATCGACGCTGGCCCGCGGACAGGCCCAGGCCGAAGTGAAACGCTTGACATTTGCCGCGCAGGCTGAGCCGCTGCGAGCCGCGGTCAGCGCCTTCGGCGACGGCGAGACCTACGCGCAGTACTTCTTCTACGAGAAGCTCGGCCCGGCGGTGAAAAGCGTGCTGGCCAGCACCGACGGACCGATGGCGGACATCTTCCGCGCGCTCGCGGAGCATCGTCCACCGGTCAACGCGCCGCGCAGCGCGGGCACGGCCGTCAGCAGCGATTCGAAGTCAGCCAGCGGCGACTCGAAGACAGGAGGTGGACAGTGAGCCTGACGCGCGTGATCGGAATCGTGTTCGGCGCCGTGCTGGCGCTGTCGGGTCTGATGACTGCTTTCGTCTGGTCGACCTTCCGCGTGTTCGTCGAGCACGACGAGTGCTTGGTACTGATCCGCAAGACCGGGGCGGAGCTGGCCGCGGGTGAGAACATCGCCGGCCCGGGCCAGAAGGGCATCGTGTCCGAAACGCTCGGCGCCGGCCGCTACTTCCTGAACCCATTCACGTACGACAGCGAGCGGCATCCGCTGGTGGAGATCAGCGCCGGCGATCCGAACTCCTGGCGCGTGGTCTACGCCGATGGTCAGCCCGACTACCTGCCGCCGACGGTTTCGGGCGAGTTGCCGCAGGTGGGAATTCTTGTGAATCGCACGGGCAAGACCGCACCCGAAGGGCAGGAGGTGGTCGAAACCGGCTTCAAGGGCATTCAGCGGCAGGTGCTCACGCCCGGCGTCTATCGCATCAACCCTTACATTTTCGAAGTTCGGAAGGCCGCCGCCGTTGTCGTCCCGATCGGACACTGTGGCGTGGTGATCTCGCAATTGGGCGAGATGCCCGGGGTCGAGGTGGTCGAGGAGACCTCGGTCGGCCCCGACGGCCAAGTCATCAAGGACGAGCCCAAGGTTGTGCAGAAGCTCGCCGTCGAGGGGCAGCGTGGCGTGCTGCGAAACGTGTTGCCGCCGGGCGTGTACTACCTGAACCCATATGTGCACAAGGTGCAATTGGTGCAGGTCGGATTCAACGAGATCTCACAGCTCCGCGGCGCCGATCCAAGCGCGATTATCTCGTTCCCCTCCAAGGACGGTTTCAACATTGACGTTGAAGTCACGGTGGTCTGGGGCAGGCACCCCGAGCACGCCGCCGAGATGATCAATCGCCTCGGCAGCATCGAGCGCATTCACCAGATCATTCTGAGTCAGACGCGCAGCATCTGCCGCAACATCGGCTCGGAGTATGAGAGCACCGACTTCATTCGCGGCGAGAAGCGCGAGCTGTATCAGCGGGCGGTGACCGAGACGCTACAGCGCGTCTGTATCGAGAAGGACATCGAGATCCTGATCGCGCTGATTCACAACATCGAGGTGCACGCCGGCGGGCAGGTCGCCGAGAGCGCCGACCTGAAGCGCACCATCCAGCGCGGTTTCATCGCGCGCGAGCAGGATCTGACCAAGCAGGCGCAGCGCGAGGCCGCCGAAAAGCGGGCCGAGCTCGAGACCGCCCGCACCGAGATTGAAGTCGCCCGCGAACGTGTCACCGCGGAGGCCCGCCTGAAGGTCGCGGAAATCCAGGCCCTGGCCCGCAAGCAATCCGAGCAGATCGCGGCGCAGCGCGATCTGGAAGTAGCGCGGATCGAACGCCAGATCGCCGACCTAGAAGCCGAGCAGACGCGCGTGCTCGGGCGGGCGGCCGCGGATGTCGAACGCCTGCTGAACCAGGCTGAGGCTGACGGCAAGCGGCTGATGGTCGAGTCGTTCGGCGGCGGCCGGGCGTACAACCTCTACACGTTTGCACAGCGATTCGAGCCCGAGAGCATCCGCCTGATCTTCGCGGGCGAGGGCACGTTCTGGACGGACCTGTCGCGGCTGCAGGACGTGGCTTCGATGCAGCTCCTAAAGGGCGCCGCGGAAAGCGGCCGGCCGGCTGCCACACCGTCCAGGCCGGCGGACAAGTCGCCGACCGCGCCCGAGAAAGCGCCGCGCTGAGCGCGCCGCGCTGTCCCAGTATGCCAAATGGCGGGCAAGGCGCACCGCGGTGTGCCCTGCTCGCCATTCGTGCGATCGCTCCGCGCGTTCGCCGTCGCTTCGCGTTCTGAAGCGCTCCCGACCGAAACCACCGCGAAGCGATGTCGCCGACTACGGCTGCTGCGGCTGCTCGGCCTGGCGCTCGCTGCGGCGGCCGCCTGCCCCGCGCTGTATGCGCCGCTCGCCGCGCTGCTCGGTCGCGCGCGCCACGTTTTGCTCAAACTGGGCAAACTGCTCGGCGTCGAGCACGGCGCGGATATCGTCGCGCACTTTCGCCGCCAGCGTCGCGCGGCCCTCGCCGTCGCGCGCTTCGCGCGCCGCGCGGCGGGCGTCGTCGTACACCTGCCGTAGCGCCTGCGTCTGCTCCGGCCGCAGATCAACGCGGCGAGCCGCGGCGATCAGCGTGCGGAAATCGGCGACGTTGCCGCGGGCCGAACTGCTCTCAAATTGCGTGCGGAATTGCTCGACAAGCGCCTTCTGATCGTCGCGCAGGATCGGCATCAGCTCGTCCAGAAACGTCTCAACCTCGTCGGTGAGCTCGTCGCGATTGACGAGCTGCGCCCGCAACTGCTCGGCCTTCTCGTCGTCGCCCGCCTCACGCGCCTCGCGCATCTGCTGCACCAGCTCGCGCATCTGGCCGCCCTCGCGGCGGGCCATGACACGCTCACGCGAACCGCGCAGCAGCTCGTCGAACTGCTGCTGCTGCGTCTGGTCGAGATTGAGCGTCTCGCGCAGGTCCTGCAGGGCGCGCATCGGATTGGCGCGGCGCTCGCGATCCGCGGCGCGCTGGCGGAAGTCCGCGAGCAACTGCTGCTGCTCGGGCCGCAGGATCGGCTGTATCTCGTCGTAAAAGCGGTTGAACGCATCGCCCATTGCGCGGCGTCGTTCGCGCATTTGCTGGCCGAGCTCGCGCAATTGCTCCTGGTCGCCCGCCTCGCGCGCCGCGCGCATCTGCTCAAATGTCTCGCGCATCGCGCCGCCACTGTCACGCGTGAGCTGCTCGCGGTAGCGGGCGACGATCTCGTCGTACTGCGTGCGTTGCTGCTCATCGAGCTGCAGCTCGCCAGCCAGCCGCTCGGCCATGCCAGCCCAGCGACCGTCGCGCGGCCGATCGACGGGCTCCTGGGCAAGCAACATCGGAGTCGGCGAAAGTGACAGGGCAACGGCCAGCAGCAGCGAAAACCGGCGATTCATGAAACACCTCCGCGGGGACAGACGAACCTGGGGCTGCGCCGCCTGCGCCGCCCATCATTTAGTCTAACGCGTTGCCGATGAACATGTTGCATGTTCGAAGACGCTTTCGGCTGCGCCGTTGCAAAAAACACAGATCGGCAGCGCAGCGCGAGCCGGAGCGAGGTCCGCGCCTGGTCCGATTACGCACGCGGGCCGCGTCGACAGAGCAGCAGGACGCCCGCGAGCAGCATCAGGGCGGTCGCGGGCTCTGGAATCTGCGTGTCCACGTACGTAATCAGTTCGCGCAGCGTGATTTCCGTCGCCAGCGCCGCTCGGTTCGTCGCCAGGTTGCCCGACACGTGGATGTGACCGGCGGCAATGTTCCACGACGGGTCCGACGGGCTGGCGTGCTGGTCGTGATACCAGGTGCCCAGGTAAGCGATGTACTCGGAGAGAAACGCACCGCCAAAACTCGTCGTGTCTATGAACGCGTTCGCGCCGATCGCCGGGACCGCGTTGACCGCGTTCGCGATCGCCTGCATTGGCAGCGACGAGAAACGCACGTGATTGGCCGGAACGGTGCTGTCCGGCGGCGCGACGGGCGGCTGGAACGGGGCGACGTAGTCCGGGATCCAGGTCTGCAAGTTTCGCTGGCGCCACTCGAGCTCCCACGCCGGCGGCGAGGCGTCGCTCGTCCGGCTGAACGTGATGATTGCGATTGGGTCGAGCTCACCGGTGATCCGCCAGAAATCTTCCCACGTATCCTGGTAGTCCACCATCAGATCACCGACACCCTGGTTCAGCACGCCGCCGGGAAACTCCGGGAAGTACGAGTGGATGTTGTAACCACGGCCTTCCCAGTTGCCACCCGCCCAGCCGTTGGGGTTCTGCGTCGGATTGGTGCTGAACTGACGCACCATCTCGTTGGTCGGTGGCCAGTAGCCAGTGATCAGGATATTACGCGTGAACGCGGCCGCGACCGGCACGACCGCCGACAGTACGGCGGAAGCGAGCAACCACAGGGCGAGCTTTGATTTCATGGCTTCCTCGAGCACAGCGGAAAAGAATTGAGCGCAGATCGGCAATCCGTAGGACTTTAGGCCCGGCCGACGCGTTTAAATCAAGCGCGTCACGATTGACCGGGCCGGCCCGAAACCGTAGCATCCCAAGCCTCGATGAAGGAGCGCGTTTGGCGAAAGACGATGCGATTCAGATGGAAGCCGTTGTCGTGAAGGCCCTGCCGAACGCCATGTTTTTGCTCGAAGCGGAGTTGGGCGCGAACAAGCACGAGGTTCTCGCGCACGTCTCCGGCCGCATGCGGAAGAACTTCATTCGAATCCTGCCCGGCGACCGTGTGACGGTCGAGCTCTCGCCCTACGACCTGAAGCGCGGCCGCATCGTCTACCGTCAGAAGTAAGCTCGCCCCGCACCGACTCGCGCAATGACACTCGCGACCCGCGCCCGTGGCAGTTGCCGCGGCGTGGTACGGCGCGCAGCAGCGAACCCGCGGCCCAGATCTCACGCCGATCCATCGGGCCGAAAGAGATCAGCCCTTCTTCGGGGTGTCTTTGGGCTTGAGCGGGGTCTTGCCGAACGCGACCAGGGCCGCGTCGCAGCTTTCGTGGAACTGGAAGAGCTTGTCCAGGTTTGTGATCTTAAAGACGCGGATGAGCTCGCTGCGGATGGCGCTCAGCACAACTTTGGCCGACGCCTTGTCGGCTTTCCGCCGCAGTGTAAGGAGCACGCCCAGCGCTTGGGACGAGAGGAAGCGAACGTCCGAGAAATCGAGGACGAGCAGCTTTTTTCCCTGGTTATCGACCAGGTCGTAGAGCTCGCGGCCGATTTTCTGGATCGTGAGCGCATCCAGAATCGAGCTGTCCTTGAATCCGACGATCGCGACACCCTCGTGCTCGGAGAGCTTGAGGCTCGATTCGGTCATTCCGCCGTCTCCCATGCGTGATCAGTATAGCGTGCGAATGTCGCGGCTCCACGGCCTGCTGCAAGGCACCTTGCGGGCTTTGCGGGATGGCGGGGCGAGCAGCGTGCGGCGCGGGGGATCGCTCGGCGGTTGGGTCTAGGCGGCGGCTGCGCGCCAGAATTATTCCTGCTTCGATTTTGACTTTCGAAAAACCCGAGTCCTAGCATTCCATGAGTCGCGACACACCGCGCGCGCCGTGCATTTCCGGGGCGCGCCGGCGGGTGGGCAACTCTGCGTCAGGATCTCAGGTCGTTCGGCCGGTTGAAAGGCGCTGCTTTTCGACCCCGCCCCTGGTCTGTCCCGACGTATTCGGCGTCGCAGCCGCGCGTCTTCGCGGTGGCGGCGCAACGAAGCCTGGGAGATGTCTGTGCGAGCATCGCTCGTGCGGTGACTAACAACCTGAGGAGGGTAGGGTTCAATGAAGCGTATTCTGGCCATGGGGTTGACACTCCTGATGGTCGCGGCGGCAAACGCCACGATTATCGAGAGTGAACCCAACAACTCGACGGCGACCGCTAACCCGGTCAGCCGCGGCCCGGTGATCTGGGCTGACGCCGGCGTGTTTACGCTCGGCGCCGCAGGCAACGATGTTGACTACGTCAGCATCGACCTGAACGCGGGCGAAATCCTGACGGTCATCACGACCCCGTTGGGCAATCTCCCGCTGTTCAACGATCCGGATACGATGCTCCGCCTGCTCGATGCGGGCGGAACCGAAATCCTGTTTAACGACGATGCCAACGGCCTCGGATCCGCGCTGCGCTACCAGGCCAGTGCGTCCGCGCGGTTCTTCATCGGCGTGACGGGCTTCGGCGACCGTAACTTCGACGGTCAGCTCGACGCCAACCCGGCCAACGGGCATGGCGAAGCCGGTCCGTACGTGCTCACCATGAGCATCGTGCCGGAGCCGTCGTCGCTGGCACTGCTGCTGCTCGGCGGCGCGACGCTGCTGGGCCGCCGCCTCTTCGCCTAGACATTCGCCCAGGCGAGGTGTTGACAGAGATCAAAGGGCGTCGTGGGTTCTGCCTGCGACGCCCTTGTTCTTTTTTGGTTTTGAGTGACCAGTAGCGAGGAACGAGTTAAGGCGCCGCGCCTCCATTGCCTTAACTCGTTACTCGCTACTAGGCACTCGAGACTCGTCTGCCACTCAGTTCCGTGCCGGCGGTAGCCCTTGGTGCCCGCCCAGCACGGCGCGGCGGACCCACTCCCCCTGCTCATAGCTCATTCGCCGAAGTCCGACGCGCTGCTTGTTCAACGGGCCGTTGCCGCGGATCACTTCGTAGAACTCGTGCCAGTCAGGCTGCGTAAACTGCCAGTGCTTGGTCTGCGGGTCCTGCCGCAACTGCTCGTCGCGCATCAGCACCGCCGATCCGTCCGCGTTTCGCAGGCTCTTGCCATCCGCGTCGCGGCGCGGCGTGTGTATCACCAGGCCCAGATCGAGTGCTGCCGGTGCGAAGCGATCGACGAATTTCTGCCGCAGCTCGTCGTTGGTCGCGGTCTTGATCCGCCAGCGCATGAACGGGCCGGTCTTGACGCTCTCCTTGTCTGGCGGGCCGAAGAACATCAGGCACGGACCCCACCAGCGGTCAAAGGCCTCCTGCATCATGGTCTTCTGCCGCGGCGTGCCGCTCATCAACGTGAGCACCATGTCTTCGCCGTGCTTGAAATGAAACGCCTCTTCCATGTTGATGCGTTTCATCGTCCGAACGTACGGGCCGTAGCTGCCGTCGGCGAGCGTCTTTTGGTTCATGATCGCCGCGCCGTCGACGAGCCAGGCGATCGCGGCGACGTCGGCCCAGGTCGGGGCGGGGTAGTTGAAAACGTTGTGGTACTTGGTCTTGCCGGTGCAAAGGTCGCGCAGCATCGCGTCGCGCGGTTTGCCCAGGTCCTGCGAAACGCGATAAAGCATCTGGCCGTGGCCGACTTCGTCCTGCACCTTGGCGATCAGCGCCAGCTTCCGCCGAAGCGAAGGGGCGCGCGTGATCCACTCGCCCTCGGGCAGCGCGCCGACGATTTCGCTGTTGGCGTGATGCTCGGCCATCCGCAGCATTCCGATGCGGTAGTTCTGGGGCATCCAATCATCGGCTTCGATCAGCTCGCCGCGATCGATGCGTGCTTCGAATTCGGCTAGTTTCTCGGGCGCTTCTTGCGCTTCCCAGTCGAGCTTGATATTGTCGCCGGCGCTGACGCTCATGCTGCGGATCCTTGTTCAAGAATGCTCAACATTATAGCTTGGCGGGCGCGGCCGCATGCACCAGCCGTGCCTGTTCACGTCGCCAGACATTACCGGTGGCCATCCCCTGCACGAATTCGACCAGGCCAATCAGCGCGTAGCACCAGCCGGCATACTGCACGTATTCCGCCGGCGCGAACACCGCAATGCTGATCGATGACAATGCCACGCCCAGCGTCGCCAGGTCGCCCAGCATGCGGTTGCGCGTGTCGCAGATCTCCGGAGGCGAAAGCGCGAGCGCGCGGCGCTGCGCTAGCGCGTGCGCATGCAGCAGCGCGAAGATCAAGCTAAGCGCCGCATAGCCCACGCCAAAGAGCCAAAAGACCTGGCGGATCTGCTCGAGCGTGATGACCCGCGCCGCGCGGCTGTGCGCGCTGTCGCCGCTGTCGCCCAGCCACAGCCAGAACACGAACCGCAACGGGTAGACGTACAGCAGGATCACCAGCAGCAGCAGCGTGTTCAGCGCCAGCACCGTCGGCGTCAGCAGCGCGTAGCGGCGAAAGAACATCCAGTGTCGAAACCAGACCTGGATGAAAATCGCGAAGCAGACCACGAACGGCAGCGCCCCGCGCATGCTCGCCAGCATCGCCGCCGGGTCTTTTGGAACCTCGAGTGAGATGACGAGCAGCGTGAGGGCAAAGCCCATGACCGCGTCGCTGAAGCCCTCGATACGCGAGACTTCGCGGCTGCGAATTCGAAAGGCGGCGCTCGGTACACCGGCGTCCAATCTGGGGCTCGCTTGCTGAGATTCTTCAAACGGACCGGCCGAAGCGCGGAGAACCGCCCCGGCACGCCAACGCCGCATACGCCGAGCCCCGCGCCGCTCAGCGGTCGCATTGTGTCGCGGCACGATGCGGCCCGGCACAGTTGAGCCGCGGCAACGACAGGCGAAATGGTGGCGGACGGACTCGAACCGTCGACCTTGGGGTTATGAATCCCATGCTCTAGCCAGCTGAGCTACGCCACCGCTTGAGACGGATTCGAGCATCGATTGCCCGATGCCCCGAACCGCTCATCATGACGTGCATTCGCGGCGGCATCAATGGGGCCGCGGCCAGGTCGTCGTTGCCGAATGCATCGAGCGACAGGTTGGACACAAGTACCGGCGCGGTCGGGCCTGCGTGCGGTGATGCCGCGACAATCAAAGTCAGAGCCGCGAGCGAGCGAACGGTCTGGCCGGAATGCGTAGCGGTCGGGCCAGAGACGGCACGCCTGCGGATCTGACGTTCAGATCTGGCATTTGCGATCGCGCGGCGAGCTATGGCACGGCTGGGGGGCTGCAGTGCCGATCGGCGAAACGGGCCTTGCGAAAACGGCGCTTGCGAGCTAAAACTTTAGAAAGGCTCCGATGCGGGTGTAGCTCAGTGGTAGAGCGTCACGTTGCCAACGTGAATGTCGTGGGTTCAAGTCCCATCACCCGCTCTGAATGACCGCCGTTGTCCGTCGCGGACAGCGGCGGCCCGATCTTCACCGGGCCGAGCGCTATGTCCCATGCTCTTCGCGCCCCGGTCGAGTCAATCCGCCGCGGATCTCGCCTGGAATTGACCCGCACTGAAGTGAGCGCTCGCGCGTGCGGCGTGTGAATCCGTTGGACGCGGGCGCGTTGACGCGATGGCACGCGTGGACACCGCGCGCGGAGCGACCGCGCCAGTGCCGCTCTACGGTGTCTCCGCCACGCCGAGCACGCGCGCCAGCTCCGCCAGCTTGAAGGGCTTTTCCAGATACGACTCGCGCGGGCCAAGCGGCGGTCGGCGGGTCGAGCCGACGTGCACCGTCTGCAGGTTCGGGCTCGCACCACGCGCCAGCGCCTGCGCTTCGCTCAAAAACTCCGGCGGGTAGTCGTCATCGATCACCAGCACATCAAAACGCTCGTTGGCCGCCTCGCGGATCGCGATCTCGGGTGAATCCGTCGCACGAACGCGGAACCAGCGTCCCAGAAACGCCCGCAGCGACCAGAGCATCAGGGGATCCGGCTCGACCACCAGGGCACACGGCCCCGTGCCGGACGTGAGCCGCTCGTCACAGTTCATCCCGACCATGGCCCACCTCACCCGCGCGGCGACCTGGGCCGCGCGATAAATCGTCCTGTCCGCAAGACGCTGCCGACCGGTACGGTCGTCGCCCTCACCGCACGCGCAGGCGATCCGCGGACCGATGTGCGGCACGTCGCATGCCACTGCATTCGGCAACTACGCGTCTGATCCGGCTGCACGAATGCGGTTTGCACGCGGCGCGGTGCGCAGAGACGCAGAGTTTGCCGCGTAAATTGACCAAGTGGGCGATGGCGATATCCGACGGTGGCAGGCGTGGACTTGCGCATGTGAATGCGCCAGATCGCGCAATCGCGCCGACCGGTGCGCACCAATCGAGCTACAATTGCGGAATGGCATTGTCCACGTTTGAGGAAATCAAGGCTTATATTGGATTTAGCTCGCAGGACGCCGCGGCGCTCGCCAGTGTCCGACCCACGATCGAGCGCGCCTTCCCGGCCGTGATCGAGCGCTTCTATGACGAAATCGCTCGGCATGCTGGCTCGGCCGCCGTTCTGCGCGACAGCGCCCAAGTCGCGCGGCTCAAAACGCAGCTCGCAAATTGGCTGGTGGATCTCTTTCGCGGCGACTACGGGCCGGACTATTACGCCAAGCACAGCGCCATCGGTCGCGTGCATGTGCAGGTCGGCCTGCCGCAGGAGTACATGTTCGGTGGGATGGAGGTCGTTCGGCAAGAGCTGGAGCGTGCGGTGCGCGAGTTGGCACCGCCGAATGCGGAACCGCTGCTGAGTGCATTGCGAAAGTTATTGGCGCTCGAGCTGACGATCATTCTGGAGTCGTATCGCGACAGCTACGAATCCGCTGTGCGCGAGACAGAGCGTGCCGCGGTGAAGGCGCGACTTACGCGGGCCGAGCATCTGGCCGAGATCGGGCAACTGGCCGCTTCACTCGCGCATGAGATCAAGAACCCGCTTGCGGGCATCAGCGGCGCGGTGCAGGTGATTCGCGACGCCGCGCCGCATGACGATCCCCATCGCCCGATCCTGACGGAGATTCTGCGGCAGATTGACCGGCTGGATCGCACCGTAAAAGACCTGCTGATCTATGCACGCCCGGTTCCGCCGCGCTTTCAGGAATGCCGGCTCGAGCTGGTGATCGAGCGGGTGGTCACGGTCTTTCGCCGCGAACCGGATTTGCAGCGCGTGCGGCTGATCGCGATCCGCTCGGATGCCCCGCTGATCGAGGCGGACGAGCATCAGGTCGAGCAGGTGCTCATGAACCTGGTGTTGAACGCGGCGCACGCGTCGGCGGATGGTGCGTCGGTGCGTGTGCGAACGGTCGCACTTCCGCAAAGCGTGGAGCTGCGGGTTGAGGATGATGGTCACGGCATGGACCCGCCCACCGCGCAGCGGGCACTGCAGCCCTTCTTCACGACGCGCGCCCGTGGCACCGGATTGGGTCTGCCGATTTGCAAACGCATCGTCGAGGAGCATGGCGGCACATTGAGAATCGAGAGCGCCCCAGGACGCGGGACAACAGTGATCGTCACGCTGCCGCGGCGGGCGCGTGCGACGGAAGGCGACGAGTATGCGAATCCGAGTGTTGATTGTTGAAGACGAGAGCCTGATCCGCTGGTCGCTGCGGCAGAAGCTCGAAGAGCGCGGCTATCGCGTGGTCGAGGCTGAGAGCGGCACTACGGCGCGGACCGCTTTCGAGAGCGAGACGTTCGACCTGTTGCTGCTGGATTACAAGCTGCCGGACATGACCGGGCTGGACGTGCTGCGCGACCTGCGGGCGATCGATTCCGACGCGGTGGTGATCATGATGACCGCGTACAGCACGATTGAATCCGCGGTCGAGGCGATCAAGCTCGGCGCGTACGACTATGTCGCCAAGCCGTTCCAGATGGATCACCTGCTGCTGACGATCGACAAGGCCCTGGAGACGACCAAGCTGCGGCGCGAGGTGCGCGAGCTGCGACTGAGCCTGCAGCAGGAATTCGGCTCGGACGCGATGGTCGGCAAAGACGCCTCGATGCTCGAGATGATGGACATCGCCAACCAGGTGGCACGTAGCAATGTCCCAACCGTTTTCCTCCGCGGCGAGACCGGCACGGGCAAGGATGTGCTCGCCCGCAGCATTCACCGCAACTCTGAGCGCGCTGGCCGGCCCTTTGTCAACATCACCTGCACGTCGCTCTCCGAGACGCTGCTGGAGAGCGAGCTTTTCGGTCACGAGCGCGGCGCATTCACCGACGCCAAGACGCTCAAGAAAGGCTTGTTCGAAATCGCCGACGGCGGCACGGCGTTCCTGGACGAAATCGGCGACATGCCCGCCGCGCTGCAGGCAAAGCTGCTGCGGTTTCTGGAAGAGCGACGTTTTCGGCGGGTCGGCGGGACGAACGAACTCAGCGTCGACGTGCGCGTTGTCGCAGCCACCAATCGCGACATCGAGAAAGCCATCGAAGAGGGCAAATTCCGGCGCGACCTGCTGTATCGCCTGAATGTCGTCACGATCTACCTGCCGCCGCTGCGTTCGCGCGGTGGCGATGTTCGACTGCTGACGCAGCATTTCGTCGAGCGCTTCTCGCGCGAGTTCAAGCGCGACGTGGTGCGGATTCACCCCGGCGTGTACGAGAAGCTCGAGCAGTACACCTGGCCGGGGAACGTGCGCGAGCTGCGCAACGTGATCGAGCGCGCCGTTTTGCTGTGCAAGGACCAGCAGATCCGCCCGCAGGATGTGCTGCTGGGCACGGGCGAGACGCCGGGCTGGGAAGGCCAGATTGACTCGGTGCGTCTGCCCGCCGAGGGATTTGATTTTGAGAAGCTCGGCGCGTTGGAGAAGGCGCTGCTGGAGCAGGCGCTGGCCCGCACGAAGAACAATCAAAGCCAGGCCGCGAAATTGCTGCGCCTGTCGCGCGATCGGCTTCGTTACAAGCTCCAGAAGCACGGGTTGCTCTAGCCGTCGCGGTGCTTTTCATAATAGCCTGTCACAATTGACGGACTGTCGTCATCGGGAGGGCTCACGCCAGGTTGTTTGGTGTCCTGCATGAGTTCAAGCGTAGTCGCGGTCGGCCAGTTCGCCTAATTTTTGTAGTTCTTTGTGCTGTGACGGCGGAACGTCTAGTTCACCCCCTATCTCTCCGTGCGCGCTAGCACATCGCATGCCAAGTTTCGAGCTTGCGCAGAATTTACGCAAATGGAACCCGATCTGAACGCGGGCACGCGATCGTATGCGTCCGCACGTCTGGCTCTTCGACGGCGCGGAGAGTCTGTCCGTTTCGCAGTGGGCGAGGGAGGCTGCGCGGCTTAACAGCAAATTGGCCGGGCTCGCAACAGTTTGCTAACACGGGTCACTCAAACTTTCAACGGAGTTACTGTCCATGTTGAACCCAATTCGGAGCGAGATGATGTCCACGGCACGAAAGGACGCGCGCGGCTTCACGCTGATCGAGCTGCTGGTCGTGGTCGCGATCATCGCATTGCTCATCTCGATCCTGCTGCCCAGCTTGAGTGCGGCGCGCAACTCCGCGAAAGCCGTCAAGTGTGCCGCGAACCTCAGCCAGGTCGGCAAGGCCGTCAACATCTACCTCGGAGAGAACAAGGGCGTCTTCCCGCCCTCGTATGTTTACCCGAAGGATTTCAGCGGCGCGTGGGATCCGGTCAATCAGCCCCCCGGCAAGAACTTCGGCTACCTGCACTGGAGCTATTTCCTGTACGGCAAGGGTGAGGCCGGCGACGATGCGTTCAAGTGCCCGAACTTCCCCAACGGCGGCGCGCCGCGCACCAATCCCGGCCCACAGGCCGAAAATTGGGAGAACGGCGAGCAGGAAGACGACGGCGGCGGGACATCCGCCGGCACCGGCTCTCTCGAGGACAAGCAGGCCCCGCGTATCGCATACGTCGCAAACGCCGCCGTCATGCCGCGCAACAAGTTCACGCAGCAGATTCTCAATGCAACAGTCGGCGGCGGTCAGCGCCTGAATCGCTTTGTTCGCGATTCGGAGATCCGCTCCGCCGGCGGTGTGATCCTTGCTTCCGAAATGCACCGCAATTGGAAGGTTCTCGCCCAGACCGGCGGTGGCGGGAAGTTCCTTAGCAAGAGTCACCGCTCCGTGAACCCGATGTATCACACGACGGGCGGCTGGAACGAGTACCAGGACAGCGGCCAAGGCTTCCTGCCTTACCGGCCCGGCGACGCGACCTATGGCCTCAAGGGACTCGCCGAAATCGAAGAGGGCTCCGACCTCACCAGCAGCGCGACATTCTCGCAGCTCAATGCCATCGGCCGGCATCACCCCGGCGGCGACAAGCTCGGCGGTACGGCGAACTTCATGTTCGTTGACGGCCACGTCGAGCGCACCACGATCATCAAGACCATCCAGGATCGCAAGTGGGGTGACGCGATGTATTCGGTCACCGGCTCGTGGCGCGATTTCGCCTGGTACACAAACAGCAACGTCTTGACGGTTCCGTAAATGCACAACCGGGCCAGCGTGTGCTCGCCTGGTTTCAATGTTCGGTTTCGTGCGAGGAGAAAGAGCCTATGCGTAGTCGTTTCTCGTTTGCAGCCATGGTCGGCACAACCGCCGCGCTGCTGCTGGCACTGCCGGCAATGGCGCAGCCGACCTATCAGCAGCGCCAGGTTAATGGCGCCGGCGCGACGCTGTTCGTCGACTTCTTCGAATTGGCAGGATCGACCGGCGACGTGGTGGACGTCGACGGTGACGGCTTGGCCGGCGGCATCGATACGACCAACGACGGCATCACCGACTCGATCGACCAGCTCGCCCAGTCCAACCTGAACATCACCGGTCCCACCTCTTACATTTTCAACATCGACGCGGCCCAGGAAGTCCCAGCGCCCACGCTGCCCATCGGATACACCGGCGGCGGCTCCGCCAGCCTGACGCTGGACTTCGTCACCCGCACGCTGAGCTGGAACATCACGTTCGCGAACCTCACCGGTCCCGCGACGTTGGCGCACTTCCACGGGCCGGCCGCGGTTGGCGCAACCGCTGGCGTACAGGTCGACATCGGCGCCATCAGCGGCCTGACCAGCCCGCTGATCGGTTCGACCGTGCTGACCGCCACGCAGCTCAAAGACTTCGCTCGCGGCCTTTGGTACATCAACATCCACACCGCCGCCAATCCGGCTGGGGAGATCCGCGGCCAGGTGCCGGTGCGCGTCATCAGCAACAACTGGTGGACCGTGCAGTATCGCTCGGTCGGCTCGGTCGAAGGCTTCACCGAGTTCATGGATTGGCAAGCCTGCAACGATCTGCCCGAGGTCCTGCCCTCCGAGCGCGGTCTGATCAACCGCAACCGCTTCGCTAACCTCGGCGTCGCGGTCGCGACCGGTTTCCCTGGCTGCACCGATGACACCGATGGCGACTCGATTCCGAACAGCAGCAACACTCCGATCTGCCCAAACACGATCGACTTTGGCAACGTTGACGTCGTAACGCTCTGGGCCGTCCGCAATGACAATCCTGCCGGTGCCAACTGGGACGCCAAGCCCGGCCAATCCGGCTACGGCAACAACCTCGAGTTCACGCTCGGCGATCCGGCCTGCGGCCAGACCGGTGAAAGTACCAACCTGCCCAGCCTGACGCGCCCCTGCGGCGTTACGCTGAACACCAATATCGCCAGCCCGAACAACCGGACCATCTACGACACCGGCATCGCCTACAGCCCGGTGACCCCGATCACCAACCGCGGCGTCGGCATCCCGACGTTCGCCGCGACTGATCTGCAGTATCTGCTGTTTAGTGGTCGAATGAAGAACGGCGAAAACCTCTTCGCCGCCGTCCGCGACGTCGGTTCCGGAACGCGCAACGCGTATTCGAACTCGCTGGGTGTCGACCCGAGCCGCGCGAACGGCGACAAGGTCGGCCGCCGAATCAACACGACCACGCGCACGCAGTTGGGCCCCTGCCACCAGGTTTCGTCCTGCGGTAGCTCGGGTATCGTAGAGAGCGCTACTCGCAACAATCGCCTTGCAGTCGGCTACACCGGCGTGGCCGGTCCGAGCCGCGCCGTGGCGGACACTTACGCCGGTCAGTACGACATCCCCAGCATGATCAATGATCACATCGTGCCGAGCAGCACGACTGTGATTCGTCCGACGCTGGACACGATCGTGAACAACGGCAGCGACACGACCGGCTGGCGCATCGGCGGCATTCAGACGCTGACCACCATCGGCGATCCGGATGCGAACCGTCCGGTTTCGGACCCGCTCTATGATGCGACCGCGCTGCCGGTGTCGAGTCAGAACCTGGCGGATCTGGTGAACAACATCACCACCAGCATCATCAGCTTCACGCAGAATCCGACGCTGCCGGCCAACGATCGCACGCCCGGCGAGCTGCTGGGTCGTCAATTCTTCCTGACCGCGGCGGTGGCGGCCCTGCCGACCTCGGCTGATCCGGAAGCCTACCTGCCGAACGCGACCGTCCCCGCGCTGGTGACGTACGTCCTGAGCAACAATGAGCTGCGCGACACGGCCCTTGGCGGCACGCCGACGCCGACCTTCGAGCAGATCAACCCCGGCACGGGCCTGCTGGTCCCGCAGCGCCAGAGCAACCCGGTCGGTGCGGACTACCCGGGTAACCGCTACAACGACGGTTCGACCGGCGCGTCGTACACCTACCGCGATCGCAGCGGCACGCTCCGCACCGTCAGCTCGAGTGGCGTGCTGTCGGCGCGCAACAAGCTCGCCGGCGACCTGAATCGCGACGGTCAGCGCAACGCCAACGACATCGCGTCGCTGGTCTCGCTGGTCACGCTCGCGACCGACGCCAATCCCGCCAACGACTATGACTTCGAGTTTCCGCCGACCTATCCGGCGGGCGCGACCGGCACGATGGTCGATGATGTGATCGTGCCCTGGGTCATGGGCGATATCAACGGCGACGGCAACATCAACAAGAACGACGTCCGTTACTTCGCCGACGGTCTTGCGATGGTCGGCAGCGGCGCGGCGCGCAAGCTCGACCGCAAGACGGGCTTTATCAACGCGGACAACGCCGGCGGCGGCAACTACTTCGGCACCAACCTGGTTCGCCCGGGTGGCGCGCCGGTCCCCTACGTCAGCGGCGCTTCGCGGCTGGATATCGCCGGCAGCGGAATCAATCAGCGCGGCTCGGAGCCCAAGGGACACAACGGCACCGTGGATTGCGCTGACGTCACCGCGATCTTCAACAACGCCGGCGACTGGACGATCGCCAACGAAGCCCAGTTCATCGACCTGAGCGCCGACATGAACGGCGACCTCTCGATCGACGCGCTGGACATCGGCGAAGCCTACATCGCGCTGAACGTGCCCGACTTCAACCTGGACGGTCTGGTCAACGAGGCCGACCTGGGCATCCTGCTGGCCAACTGGCAGGCCGCCGCCAACTTCTGCCAGGGTGACGCCAACGGCGACGGTATCGTCAGCGAGCCCGACCTGGGCGTTCTGCTGGGCAACTGGCAGTCGACCTCGTGTGGCGATTTCAGCTCGCTGCTGCCGTGCTAGTTTGCAGCATCTGACCTGAGCGGCGTACCGACGCCGGCCGGGTCGAATCGGTGCGACGCACACGCTTCGCACCAGATGCAGCCAAATCGCGAGGGCCGTCGGGAACTCCCCGGCGGCCCTCGGCGTTTCCGGGTTCGTGGTGGTGGTGAATGCACATCGACGCTGCGACACACGCAGCGCTCGATCGCGTGTCCCGCGACGCCCGCTCCGGACCACTTTCGCGTAGAATCCGGCCGCGATTGTCGCGACGGAGGTGCCTACCGCGATGGCTCAGAAACTCGATCCCTTCGGCGCTTGGGCAAGACTTGACACGCTCGGCGGAGCGGTCGAATACTGTCGTCTGCCGGCGCTTGAGCTGGCGGGCTTGTGCCAGCTCGACCAGCTTCCCTACTCGATCCGCGTGTTGCTCGAAGCCGTGCTGCGGAATGTCGACGGCTTCAGCGTGCTCGAAGAGCACGTCAAGGCACTGGCGGCATGGAAGAGCGGGCCGCTGCCCGAGCGCGAGATCCCCTTCGTCTGCGCCCGCGTCGTGCTGCAGGATTTCACCGGCGTACCCTGCGTCGTCGACCTGGCCGCGATGCGCTCCGCGATGGTCAAGCTCGGCGGCGACCCGCGCAAGATTAACCCGATCATCCCGGTCGACCTGGTCATCGATCACTCGGTGCAGGTGGACCATTACGCCTCGACCAATGCGCTCGATCTGAACGCCAAGCTCGAATTCCATCGCAATCGCGAGCGCTACGAATTTCTGCGCTGGGGCCAGCAAGCCTTTGCGAATTTCCGCGTCGTGCCGCCGGCCACGGGCATTGTCCATCAGGTCAATCTCGAATACCTCGCCAAATGCGTGCTGCGCATCGCCCGAGACGGCGCGGCGATCGCGATGCCAGATTCGCTGGTCGGCACCGACAGCCACACCACCATGATCAACGGGCTGGGCGTGCTCGGCTGGGGCGTTGGCGGCATCGAGGCTGAGGCCGCCATGCTCGGCCAGCCGATGTACATGCTGATCCCCGAAGTCGTCGGCATGCGCCTGACCGGGCGATTGCGCGAGGGCGCCACCGCGACCGACCTGGTGCTGCGCGTCACCGAAATGCTGCGGCAGTTTGGCGTGGTCGAGAAATTCGTTGAGTTCACCGGCCCCGGTCTGAGCAGCATGAGTGTCGCCGACCGCGCCACGATCGCGAACATGGCGCCCGAATATGGCGCGACCATCGGTTTCTTTCCGGTCGATGAGCAGACGCTGCGCTACCTGCGGCTCACCGGTCGCGCCGACGACGAAATCGACCTGGTCGAGCGCTACTGCAAGGCGCAGGGCCTTTTCCGCAGCGATACCTCGCCCAGCCCACAGTTCTCCAAGACGCTCGAGCTGGACCTGGCCAGCGTCGAGCCCAGCCTGGCCGGACCGAAGCGCCCGCAGGATCGGGTGCCGCTTTCGCGCATGAAAGCTAGCTTCAACGAGGCGCTGCGTGCGCCGCTCAAGAAGCAGGGATTCGAGCTGACAGACAGTGATCTCGCGCGCACCGCGACCTATCGCGACAACGGGCGCAGCTTCGAGCTGCGGCACGGCAGCGTCGTCATCGCCGCCATCACCAGTTGCACAAACACCAGCAACCCGAGCGTGATGCTCGCGGCCGGGCTGCTGGCGCGCAAGGCGGTGGAGCGCGGTCTGGCGCGTAAGCCCTGGGTCAAATCAAGCCTGGCACCCGGCTCGCGCGTCGTGACCGACTATCTCGATCGCGGCGGCTACACGCAGTATCTGGAAGCGCTCGGGTTCCACACCGTCGGCTACGGCTGCACGACGTGCATCGGCAACAGCGGGCCGCTGCCAGATGCGATCCGCGACGCGGTGCTGGCCGGCGATCTTGTGGTCTCCAGCGTGCTAAGCGGCAATCGCAACTTCGAGGGCCGCGTCAATCCGCACGTGAAGGCCAACTACCTGGCGTCGCCGCCGTTGGTGGTTGCCTACGCCCTGGCCGGTTCGACGGATGTCGATTTGAGCAGCGAGCCGCTGGGCGAAGGGCGCGACGGCAGGCCGGTGTACCTGCGTGAGATCTGGCCGACACAGCAGGAGATCAACGACGCCGTGGCGCGCTTCGTCACGCCCGAGCAGTTCAAGAAACAATACGCCGACGTTTTTGCGGGAAGCAGCGAATGGCGCGGCATTCGCGTGGCCAGTGGTGCGGAGTATGCCTGGAGCGAGCAGAGCACGTACATCCAGCACCCGCCCTACTTTGAAGAGCTGACGCGCGAGGCGCCGCCCCTTGCTGGCATCCGCGGCGCTCGCTGCCTGGTGATGGTGGGAGACAGCGTCACCACCGATCACATCAGCCCGGCGGGCGACATCGCCGAGAAATCGCCCGCGGGTGCATACTTGAAGTCGCTGGGCGTCGCGAAGACAGATTTCAACAGCTACGGGTCGCGCCGCGGCAACGACCGCGTCATGACCCGCGGCACATTCGCCAACGTGCGGCTGCGCAACCTGCTCGCGCCCGGCACCGAAGGCGGCGTGACGCTCTACCTGGAGAACAGCCCGCCGCCGACGCTGCCGATCTACGACGCGGCCATGCGGTACAAGGCCGCCAACGTGCCGCTGATTGTCCTGGCAGGTAAGGACTACGGCATGGGCAGCTCGCGCGACTGGGCCGCCAAGGGCACGATGTTGCTGGGCGTGCGGGCGGCGATCGCCGTCAGCTTCGAGCGCATCCACCGCAGCAACCTGGTGGGCATGGGTGTGCTGCCCTGCGTGTTTAAGGATGGCCAGACGCGCGAGTCACTCGGGCTCACCGGCCACGAGCACTTCGATTTCATCGACCTCGATGATCGGCTGCGGCCGCAGCAGGACCTGCGCGTCCGCGCAACAAACCAAGAGAGCGGCAAGTCGCTGGAATTCGTCGTCCGCTGCCGCGTCGATACACCGGTGGAGCTGGAATATCTGCGCAACGGCGGCGTGCTCCAGACCGTGCTGCGGAAAATGCTGCGTTAGCGGCAGCACGGCTTTCATCGCAGCCGCCAGCGCGAGCGGGCGGTCAACCGCTGCGACGGCCCGCGGGCCGCGACGCGGCAGCCGCGCAGATAACGTGAGCGCCCGGCTTGCATCCGCGCGAACACTCGCGGCACTCTGACGTATCAAATCTACAGGGCCTGTCGGGATACCCCTTTCGATGTGCGGAATCGCCGGACTCCTCAGCCTCGCGGAAGCAGCGCGCGTCGAGGCAGGCGAGCTGGAGCAGATGGCCGCGCCGCTGCAGCACCGTGGTCCGGATCAGCAGTGCCTCTATCTCGACCCGCTGCGGCGTTGCGGGCTCGCCTTTCGACGACTGGCGATTATCGACTTGCACACCGGCCAGCAACCCATGCCCAACGAGGATCGCTCGATCTGGGTGATCTTCAACGGCGAGATCTACAACTACCGCGAGCTGCGCGATGAGCTGATCGCGCGCGGGCATCGCTTCAGCTCGCAGGCCGACAGCGAAGTGATCGTGCACGCCTATGAGCAATGGGGCGCGGAGTTCCTGCCGCGCCTCGCGGGCATGTTCGCGATCGCGCTCTGGGACCAGCCCCGCGCGCGGCTGCTGCTGGCGCGGGATCGGCTCGGCAAGAAGCCGCTGTGCTTCGCGCGGTTGGGGGATCGACTCGCGTTCGCCAGCGAGCTCAAGGCGATTTTGGCGCTGCGCGGCGCGCCGCGGCAGGTGGATCACGACGCCCTACACGGGTACCTGCTGTTTCAATACGTCCGCGCGCCGCACTCGATCTACCACGGATATCAGAAGCTGCCACCCGGCACGTTCGTCGAGTTCGAGGCCTTCGGCCAAGCGGATACGACGCCGCGGGCTTTCTGGCGTGTGCCCACACCGACGCGCTTCGCCGGCACGTACATCGAAGCGCAGCAGCGGCTGGGCGAGTTGCTGCGCGCCGCGGTCGAGAAACGGCTGATCGCCGACGTAGCGCTGGGCGCGTTTCTGTCCGGCGGCGTGGATTCGTCGATCGTGGTCGGCCTGATGCGCGAGCTGGGTGTCGCGCCGCTGCGGACGTTCTCGGTTGGCTTTGCCGACCCGCGCTACGATGAATCTCAGTACGCCCGCCGCGTGGCGGCCCATTTTCAGACGCAGCACAGCGAGCAGTGTGTCACGCCGCAGGCGCAGGAAATGCTCGCGCAGCTGGTGCACTACTACGACGAGCCCTTTGCGGACTCGTCCGCGATCCCGACGCTCTACGTCGCGCGGCACACGCGCTCGCAGGTCACCGTGGCACTGACCGGCGACGGCGGCGACGAGTGCTTCGCGGGTTACGATCGCTACCGCGCGCTGCACTGCCTCGCGCGGCTGGAGCGCTTACCCGCGCCGCTGCGCCGCGGGCTGGCCGCCGCTTCGGGCTGGCTGCCGCATGCGCGCCCCAAATCGCTGGGCAGCCGGCTGCATCGGCTGCTCTCGCCACTGGCGCTGCCGCCGGAGCGGCGCTACTTGTCGTGGGTGAACGTCTTTACACCGGCGCAGCTCGCCGCCGGCTATCGCGACGACTTCCGCACGCGGCTCGACGCACACGCGCCGCTGCGCTGGTTTGACGAGCTGTTCGCCGCCGCCGGGCAGAGCGGCCCGCACGCGGCGGCCTGGGTGGATCTGCACAGCTACCTGCCGTTCGACCTGCTTACGAAAGTCGACATCGCCGCGATGGCGCATTCGCTCGAATGCCGCTCGCCATTCCTGGACCACGAGCTGCTGACGTTCGCGTTGTCGCTGCCGATCGAGTGGCGCATCGGCAAGCGGATCCTGAAGGAATGGGCGCGGCCGCTGCTGCCCGAATTCGTCCTGAGCCGCGCGAAGATGGGCTTCGGCGTGCCGATCGGCGAGTGGTTCCGCCGCGAGCTGCGCACGCTGTTGAGCGAGCGGCTGCTCGCTTCGTCCAGCGTCAGCCGCCGCATCTTTCAGGAGGCCTGGCTACGGCGGCTGCTGCAGGAACACCTGGACGAACGCGCAAATCATGAGCATCGTTTGTGGTCGCTGCTGATTCTGGAGCTCTGGAACGAGCATTGGACCCCCAGCTGGGGCTGAAGCCCGGCCCCAACCTGCCGATAGAGTTCGACAAGTGCCGGCATGATTGTCGACCAGGCAGAAATCGACGCGCTGCTCACACAGCAGGCAGCCAGCCCGCCGGCCGCCGCCGCGGCTCGCGTCGCGCCGAAGAGCGCAATCGTTGCGCCGCCGCGCCCGGCGACATCCGCGAATCCCGACGCCTCGACCGGCCGCGCCGAGCTGGTGCGGCTGCTACGGCTGCGCGTGCCGGTGATTGTCGAGATGGCCCGCCGGACGCTGCCGATCAGCGAGATCCGCAAGCTTTCGATCGGGACGATCATCGAGTTTTCCAAGTCAATCGAATCGCCGCTCACACTGCGGATTCACAACCGCCCGATCGGCTGCGGCGAGGCCGTCAAGGTGGGCGAGAAGTTCGGGATTCGCGTCAGCGAGATTCAGGACGCCGCCGCCCGCATTCGCACGATGGGCGCGAAGTAACCTTGGAGGTGCATCCGGCCAAGCCGATGCCGCGGCGCGCGAAGCGCGGAAGCGCCGAGCACGATTACTCGGCGCTGCGCGTCGTCGGCCGTCTAGTTGGAAGCCGCCAACAGCAGGTCGAGCTGGTCGTATCCAGCGGCGACGCCCTGCTCCATGCCGGATTTCAGCGCCGCATCGCGCGCTGGCTGGTTCGGGAAGAGCAGCGTCATCTTGAGCAGGGTCTCGTCGGCGTGCTCGCTGAGGTCGATCGTCGCGAGTAGTGTCCAGGGCTCACCCGAGCCGCCGCACTCGTGCCCAGCGCCCGGGCCCATTTCCATCAGCTCGGTGTGCACGATGCGGTTCGGCGGCACGACCTCCTTGTGCTCGCCAGAGATGGTGAGCGCCAGTTGTCCTTCGACGCCGTTCCAGGACCAGCGGAATTTTCCGCCGACGCGCACGTCCATCCTGCACTCTGACCAGCTCCAGCCCGGCGGCACGAACATCCAGCGCTGTACCAGCTCAGGCTTGGTCAGCGCGTCCCATACCAGCCGCCGCGGCGCGCGAAACGAGCGCGTCATGACGATCTCGCGATCCGACGGCGTGCTGACACTCAGACTTGAAGTGCTCTGCATGATTCGGCCCTCGATTAGAAAGACGTTCCCCAGAAAACCGCAACAAAATCGGCCATTGTCGGCCGCGCCGCAAATTACAGCTCAAAGATCTGGAGCGGCGCGCTGGTCGCCACCAATCGCGCGCTACTTCATTCGCTGGGCGTCCTGCAGCTCTGCCAGCAGTCCATCGAGCATCTGGAAGCGCGCCTCCCAGTGTTGGCGGAACTGCTCGGTCCACGCCGCAATCTCTTTCAGCGGGTCGGCACATAGGCGGCAGACCTGCTCGCGGCCAGCCTTGCGGCGTTTCACAAGCCGGGCACGCTCCAGCACGCGCACGTGCTTCGACGCGGCCGGGAAAGACATTTTCAGCGGCGAAGCCAGCGTGCTCAGGTTCTGCTCGCCGCCAGCCAGGCGGCGGACGATCGAGCGCCGCGCCGGGTGCGCCAGCGCGTGGAAGACGCGATCCAACGTGCCTGATTGATCTCTTACCATACGGTTTAGTATAGCACGTCCCGCGAGACTTGCAACCAAATGGTTTAATATTTTCGAGCCGGCGCCCCAGAGCTCCCCAGGCCGGCAGTATCATCCGCGGGCATGCTCGAATTCCGCGACATCGCCATACGCGAAGAACGCCGCTGCGCCCTCAGCATCGCCGACGTCGCCGACGCGCACATCGCCTGCGGTGGTGGCTTGGCGTCGCGCGGCGCCGCCGGAACGTGGGTCAACACCGCGGTCGCATTGGGCCTGAGCGGGCCCGTCAATCCGCAAGAGATCCTGGCGCTGTGCGCGTGGTACGAGGCGGTCGCGGCCGAGCCGCGCGTTGAAGTCTGCCCGTTCGTGGACGCGTCACTGACGCAGGCCCTGGCCGCGACCGGTTTCACGCTGCGCAGCTTCGAGAATGTATTCTTCCGCGCATTGCACGCCGGCGAGCAATTCCGGCCGCCGCAGGCGTTGCCGGCCGACCTGCAGATCCGCGTGGTCGACGGGCGTGAACGTCAGGCGGCCCGCGCGTTCGCGCTCGCGGTCGCGACTGGCTTCGCCGATGGCCAACCCGCAGCCGTCGCCTCGATCGACCTCACGGCCCGCTGCCTGGAGCACCCGCGGACCTTCGCGATCGCGGCGTACTGGGTCGATCCAAAAAACGGCGGTGCTGGCGATGGTGTCTGCGTCGGAGGCGGCTGTTTCGAACTCTTCGAGGATCAGGCGGCGCTCTGGGGACTGAGCGTGCTCCCGGAATTCCGCCGCCGCGGAATCCAGCAGGCTTTGCTCGCGGCGAGGCTGAAACTGGCCGCGGAGCGCGGCGCCCGCCTGGCCACGATCAGCGGATCGCCGGGCATGGCGACCGAAAGCAACGCGCGGCGCTTCGGGTTCCAGTTGGCGTATACCAAGGCGATTCTGACGCGGCCCGGTCCGAATCTGCAGCCGGTCATCGGCTGAGCGCCGCGCTCTTACGTTGGACGCGCTCTTCAGCGCACCGCGCTCTTCAGCGCGCCGCGCTCATCGCCTGCGCAATCGCTGTGAACGAATCCGCCTTCAAGCTCGCGCCGCCGATCAACCCGCCGTCGACGTCCGGCTGCGCCCCAATCGCCGCGGCGTTGTCGGGCTTGACGCTGCCGCCATAGAGAATGCGAATTTCGTCCGCGACACTGCCGAGCGAGCTTCGCAGCAGTCCGCGGATATGCCGATGCGCGTCTTGGGCCTGCTCGGGCGTGGCGTTCTGCCCGGTGCCGATGGCCCAGACCGGTTCGTACGCGATGACGATCGAGCGCGCGGCGTCCGCGGCGACGCCCACCAGCGCGGCCAGCGTCTGAAACGCCAGCACACTGTGGGTCTTGTTGGCTTTGCGTTCCTCGAGCGTTTCGCCCACGCAGACGATGGGCGTGAGCTTGGCCGCCAGCGCCGCGTGCAGCTTCTGATTCACCATCGCGTCATCTTCGTGATGACCGATGGTGTGTCGGCGTTCGCTGTGCCCGATGATCACGTAGTTGCAGCCGGCGTCGGACAGCATCGCGGCGGAAACTTCGCCGGTGAACGCGCCGCTGGCCTCGTGGTACAGATTCTGGGCGCCCAATCGCATCGGGCTGCCATCGAGCGCCTTGGCCGTGGGCAGCAGGTAAACGAATGGTGGACAGACGGCCAGGTCTGCGCCGCGAAATGCGTCGAGCCCGGCGCGCAGCCCGCTGATCAGGCTGCGCACGCCGGCGAGATCGAGGTTCATCTTCCAGTTTCCGACGATGAGCGGCCGGCGCATGCGAGTCTCCTGGGTACGTGGTTCCGCGAGCACTCATGGTCGTGAGCCTCTGCGGATCCGTCAACCGACTGGAACGAACGCGCCGCGTCGGGGCTCAGCGGCGCATTTCGACGCGGGTTGCGCACATCCGCCGTTCAGATGTGATTCACCGGTCCTTCGCCCCAGCGCAGCTTGCGGCGCAGTGCGAACCAGACCGAGCGGCGTGGGTTGCGCACCAGCAGAAAATCCGCCGGAAAGCGCGTGACACTGAGCGTGTCGCCCTGGCGATAGGGCAGCGTCTGGTGCCCGTCGATCGCGACCGTGCTGCCGTGGTTGGCGTGCAGCGCGTCGACCATGATCGTGCGCTGCGCGTTGATCACCACTGGACGATAGGTAAGCGCGTGCGGGCAGATAGGCGTAAGGATGAAGGAGTCCGACGTTGGCTCGAGGATCGGTCCGCCCGCCGAGAGGTTGTGGGCCGTGGACCCCGACGCGGTCGCGACGATCAGACCGTCGCCGCGCATCTGCGCCACGCGTCCACCATCGACGCGAATGAACAGCTCGATCATGCGATACGGCGGCCCCGCGAGGATCACGCAGTCGTTGACGGCCAGGGTGCGATGTTCGTCACCGCCGCTGTGGTTGGCGAGCCGCACGTCAAGCATGGCGCGGTTGGTGATGGGCAGCGTGTCGCGAAAGAGGAATTCGCCTTCGGTTTCGAGCTGTTCGACCGTGAATTCAGCCAGGTAGCCCAGCTTGCCGAAGTTCACCCCGACGATTGGGATCTGCCGGGCGCCCAGGCCGTGCACTGCGGCGATCAGCGTGCCGTCGCCGCCCAGCACGATCAGCAGTTGCGGGTCGGCGGGCGTGGCGCGGCGCGTGTCGTAGGTCAGCTCGGCGAACACCACCCGCGCATGCCGCTGCACCCACTGGCGAACACGCTCGAGCGCCTCGCCGGCGGCGGGCTTGTCGGGTGTGCCGGTGATCGCGACGCGTTCAATCATCCCTGGGGCAAGTCGGCGCGCAGCGTGAAACGCCTAACGGATCGATGGGCGCCCGAAGACGCGCGCCGCGCGCCACATACGCGCGACGCCGAGCGTGACGCGCAGAGCGCGTCCGTGCCGTAGTATATCTGGTCGGAGGTGCGGCCTGCGCATGGACACGCTTGAAAAATCGCGCGCCTACGACCTGCTGGCGCTCGACCTGGACGGCACACTGCTGGACCGCACCTCGCGCGTCTCCGCCCGCAATCGCCAGGCACTACACGCGCTGCACGGACTGGGCGTGCGCGTGTTGATCTGCACCGGCCGCTGCTTCACCGAAACGCTCGACGTGATCAACGACATCGGGCTCGACCTCGACGCGGCCGTCACCAGCGGCGGAGCCGTCGTCACCGACATCCGCACCCGTCGAACGCTCGAGCGCAGCGCGATCCCGCTGGCGGCGGCCCAGGCGGCCGCGGCCTGGCTGGCGGCCCGCGGGCTGGCCTACCTCTGGATGTACGACGCCGAGCAGGCCGGCTTCGATGGTTTCGCCATCGACGGGCCTCGGCGACACGCGGCTTTTGACCGCTGGCTCAGCCGCACGCCCTGCCGCATGCGCGCCGCGACCGCCGCGCCCCACGACGGATGCGAGCCGGTGCGGCTCTCGATCGTCGATGAATCCAGTGTGCTCGAGCCGCTGGCCGCGGAATTGGCGGCGACATTCGCCGGGCAGTTCACGATGAACGTGCTGCGCGCCCCCACCTACGAAGTCACGCTGTTGGAGATCTTCTGCGCACCGGTGACCAAGTGGCACGGCGTCGAGCGGCTGTGCCGCCGCTGGGGAATCGACCCGGCGCGCACGGTCGCCGTTGGCGACGACGTGAACGATATCGAGATGCTGCGGCGTGCCGGGCTGGGCGTGGCGATGGGCAATGCGCACCCGCCGGTGAAGCGCGTCGCGGCGCGGATCGTTGCCGCGCACGACCAAGACGGTGTGGCAGAGTTGATCGAGTCGGTCTTTCCGCAGGTCGCGGAGCGCTAGCGCGTGTTCGCCGCGTACGCCAAAACCGAAGTGGCGCTGATCGGCGGGTTGGGGCTGCTGGCCACGCTCGGCGCGCTTCATTTTGGCGGCGGGTGGGCGCTGGTTCCCGCGGCGCTGAGCGCGGCGCTACTGAGCTTCTATCGCGATCCGCCGCGCAAGACACCGCCGCAGCCCGCGGCGGTATTCGCGCCTGCGGATGGAAGGGTGACGCACGTCTCCGACGTCGACGGCCAGCCGCTGCGGATCGTGATTTTCCTGAGCGTGCTCAATGTGCATGTGAACCGCAGCCCGTGCGCGGCGCGCGTGCTGCGGATCGACTACAAGCCCGGGCTATTCTTGAACGCGCTGCGGCCGGATTCGACCGAGCGAAACGAGAGCAATACGCTGACGCTCGAGCCACTGCCGCCGCTGCCGGGGCCGATCCTGGTTCGGCAGATTGCGGGCGTGCTGGCGCGGCGTATCGTGTGCGCCGCGGCGGCCGGCGCGCAACTGCGGGCTGGGCAGCGCTTCGGTATGATCAAGCTCGGCTCGCGCACGGAGTTGATCCTGCCGGCCGATCCGCGCTGGCGCGCCGCGGTGCGCGTCGGGCAGCGGGTGCGCGGCGGGCGTACGGTCCTGGCCGAGCTGGCGGCAAAGTAGCACGTTGCGGCGCTAGGACGCCGATTGGATCCCGCGATGTCTCTCGATCGCATCGAAATCCCGGAGATCGAGGCGGAGCCGCGCGGCCCGCTGCGGGCCATCGCGCTGCTGCCCAGCGCCGCGACGCTCGGAAACCTGCTGTGCGGCGTGGTGGCGGTGCTGCTGTGCCTGCTCTCGATCCGCTCCGAGTATTCCGCCTCCTTCGACTCGCATCCGCGCGTGCACCAGACGCTGGCGGAGCTGCTGCCGACGCACGTCGCGATCGCCGCTTACCTGATCGTGCTGGCGATGATCTTCGACGCGCTCGACGGGCGGCTGGCGCGGATCGCACGTCGCACGAGCGAGTTCGGCGCGCAGCTCGATTCGATCTCGGATGTTGTCAGCTTCGGCGTGGCGCCGATGGTGCTATTCATCACGATTCTGCTGCGGCCGCTGAGCGAAGATAGCGCGGCCCTGCAGATCGGCGAGCTGCAGTGGCGCGTCAGCATGCTGTGCGTAATGGTGTACGTCAGTTGCGCAGCGATCCGCCTGGCGCGCTACAACGCCGAAAACACGCGCGACGAGTCCGCGCAGCAGCGCTTCAGCGGCTTGCCGGCGCCGGGCGCGGCGGCTGCGTTCACCGCGCTGCTGGTGCTGCACGAAGACCTTGCCGCCGGCGGTGCGAGCGCGGCGAGCTGGGCGGAAGCGGTGCGCTGGGGCATGGCGCTGGCCGCGTTCGCACTCGGATTGCTGATGGTCAGCCGGCTCGACTACGTACACGTCTTCAATGTCTACGTCCGTCGCGAGCACCCGCCGATTCACCTGGTCTGGATCGTGATCGCGCTGGTACTGGCCTGGTTTTCGCCGCAGGTGCTGCTGGTCGTCGTTGCCTACGCGTATGTCTTGAGCGGCTTGTGGCTGAACGTGCGGCGTACCGCGGCGCGATTCGATCCGCAGCCGCCGCCCGAGACGGCGCGGGCCGCGCGCGAGAACGGCGC